>CAVRCO010000027.1:0-48750 GCA_963719605.1 uncultured Verrucomicrobiae bacterium | reverse complement strand
AATCCGTCGCGTAAATTACCAGAATATCAGAGCTACACTCTCACAGTCTACAAGGCGCGATTATGGAATTTACGAAGAGTTACATTGCTACTACGAGATGTCCGTTGATAGAATAAAGAATACAGGCTCGAAATCGCCGATGTTTTGTTCCTCGATATCGTCGGCGACTGAAGCTTTCGATTAACGAGCAGCGCGCAGCTGTTGATGCAGCTCACGCACATTGTTAGTCGTTACCGAGCAATTTCAAAAAGCCGAGGCGTCGGAAAGCGTCAGATCAACAATCGCCACCGGGGATGGCGTGGCGTCTGTCTTTTACACCAGTCCTGGACGCGCCCGTTCGCTGCGCGGTGGAACTCAGCCAGCGCTCAAAGATCACCGGCGCTTGCGCGTACGCATGGCAGGACACAGTGGGCCGGTCAGCGGAGTGATCGATGTTAACGGTACGCGACACCTCTGCCCGCGCCGGTTTAACCCCGGCGTGACGTGTGATGGACGGCGGCTACGCGGGCCACATCCTGCTCGTTAAGCCACGCATCGCCGAAGATCTGGCCGAGTCCGAGGAATGGCGACCGTCACTCACGTTGTGTGTGTGGTACAGGGCGCGGAGGAAAACACGGGATGCAGATAGGTCGCCGCGCCATGGCTGATCTCTGGTCCTGATGAGGATGTGGCTGGTCCCGCTCAGCTCCCACAAAAGTTTGAGGTTCACGGCAAAGCGCGCCCGAGCGCGCTGGGCGGCAATGACGGCGGCGTTGCTCATGCTCGCGGCAATTGCCGCTGGTATTGGAATGTTTTCGCGTTATCGCGTGCGATCCGCACAGACAATGCCGGAAAAAAGCATCGCCGTGCTTCCGTTCGAGATGATAGCCGAGATCCAGACAACGCTTACTTTGCTGACGGTATCCAAGATGGACTGACCGCTTAACCAAGATCGCTGGTCTGAAGGTAATCTCGCGCACATCGACGCAGCATTACAAGAGCGCGCCGGAAAACTTGCCTGATATCGCCAGGCTACTTCGTCGCCCAGATTCGGAGGGAGCGTGTAGAAGAGAGGCGGCGCCGTGCGGGTGACGAGCAGCTAATCAGAGCAGCCAATGATTCTCATCTGTGGGCAGATTCCAGATCTTAAACTGACCATATCTTTTCGGTCAAGTGAGGTAGCCAAAGCTATCGCCGACCAGTAACCAGCGAAACTATCGGCCAACAGGAGCAGTTATCGCTGCTAAACCGACAGACAATCTGAAGATTACGTGCCTACCTCGCGGTCTCGCCTACACATTGAGAACGCAAAACACACCCGCGAACTGCCTCGGCGCCCAGAAATATCTTCGAGAAGCTGTGCGCTTAAATCCGAAGTTCGCGCTTAGTTGGGCGCTATTGTCATACGTCGATGCGCGCGGCTACCGCACACGATCTTCAACCAACCGTCGCTCTGCGGGAAGAGGCGCAGCAGGCGGCCGAAACCGCGCTAGGCTCAAGCCCAATCTCGGCGAAGCCTAGTGGCCAAGGGACAATACCACTACGCCTGCCTGAAGGATTACGACACCGCGGTGCCTTACTTTGAGCAGGCACGTCCATTACTGCCGAATAGCAGCCGGATTCCCGAGTCGCTGGCCTATATCGCGCGGCGGCGAGGCCAATGGGAGCGGTGAGAGTCGTATCTTAACGAAGCGGAACGGCTCGACCCCCGCAACGTCAACCTGATCACCCAGCGCGCACAGACCTACCTTGCACTTCGCCGTTTTCCCGAAGCGCTGCGGAAGTTCGATCAGGTCCTAAATATTACGCCAGGCGACACCGATACCGTTGTGGAAAAGGCTGCTATTGCGCAAGCTGAGGGCGATCTGCCGCGTGCCTCGACGCTTCTTCTCCGCTCCAACCGGCTGCCGGCGACCCCACTGCGTTGGAAACACAAGCTTATCAAGGCATCCTGGAGTGGCGTCCTGGACAAATTATCTCTCGACTAAAGGAGATCCTGGCGAAGCCCGATCCGGCGTTGGGTTATTACAATGGCGAGTTGCGCTTTGGCTGGGCTGGGCCCAAGAGGTTGCTGGCGATCACGCCGCCGCCCAGGAAAGTTGGCGACAGGCGCGCAGCGAACTGGAGCCTTTTCTCAAAGAACAACCGGAAAATTTTATCCTGATTGGAGATCTCGCGCTGATCAATATGGGCCGTGGCGAAAAAGCCGCTGCCTTAACTCTGGTCGAACGCGCCATGGCTGGGAATCCGATCGACAAAGACGCAATGGAAGGTCCCCAGACGATTGAAATCCTCGCCCGAGTGGCAGCGCGCACAGGGGAACCCGGTCGCGCCATTGCCGCTTTACAGAAAATACTTTCGATACCGGGCGATGGCGCGCTGGCTACGGGGATCGGGCTTACTCCCGCGCTGCTCCGCCTCGATCCAATGTTCGATCCGCTTCGGAACGATCCGCGTTTCCAAAAACTCTGCGAGGAAAAGCAGCCGTGAAACGATGCTGGGAAATAATCGCGGACATCCGGCAAGGCGGGTTGGAGCCGGGACTGTGTTTTCAGCCGTCGATTCTATCGGGCGCGCAATCTGGATTGCTGCCGCTCGTCTTGGTGTCATGAAGCACCCGAGAGCAGGTCGCTTGTTCCCCCGGCTGACCCGAGCATATCGCGACGTGGTGCACACGAACGAAATGATGTCCCGATTTGAAACAAGATATTTCCTTCTCCTCGCGAGCTATTTTTCATCCCATTGCCGAATCGGGATCACCAGATATAGCTCAGAGTGACCCGCAAGATGGTTGACGTAAGCCTGGCCATTCGATCCGTCATGGTTCAATGTCTGCAACATCTTTTGATCCAAACCGATGATCATGATGTGTGGCCCAACGTGGAGATTCATTGCCGTTTCCCATCAGGCGTGCGATTGTCCAGCGCCCACAAGCCACAGTACATATATGAAACCCCGATACTCTGCACATTGAGCAGTAACGGGCGGCGATACTGTCCTTCATGAACTGCCCAAAGACCTGGTCAAAGCAACCGGGCTCATCGTGGGCGGCTTGAGGAAAACCCGGAAGACACGTCCACCCGTTGGTTGGAGGCAGGAGACCCGGAAGTCGCCGCCTGGGCCAGACTTGGCCAGTCGAGCACGGTCGCGTTTTGCGTAACAAACTTCGGACCTGCCCCCATCGCGGACGCTATCTTCTCAGCATCAGACTTCGGCTTCGGCGGTGCTGGCGTTTGACCGTATGTGACAACAGCGGTGATCAGTAGTAGAAAAGCAAACTTTTTCATAACGGTTCTCCTTGGCATTGAGTTCAGTGTGTTCCATAACGGAATCGTTTTCACCGGAAAACGAAACGACCGTGAAACGTTTTCGCATATCTTTACGCGTATTCGCCGCTCTATCACATCGCCAAAGGTTGTTGTTATCCGGCGACGTTCATTACGACCGCCGATCACGACGATCGCGTCATCCCCGGCACACGGTTCCAATTCGCCGCGACACTCCAGGCAGCATAGGGTTGCAACAAACCGACTTTGATTCGAATCGAAACCAAAGCTGGTCACGGCGCTGGCAAACCGACAGCGGAATCTCGTTGAAGAAACCGCCAATGGCTGCGGGCGTTCCTCGTCAAGGAACTCAGGATGAAAAGTCTCGAAGCAACCAGTTCTTTAATAAGGCAGTTTTCGCGGGATCGTTTACGCAGCGATCTGGCCGAGAACAGCGCGCAGTTCGTGGAAATCCACCGGCTTGGTCAAATGAAAATCAAAACCAGCTTCTTTGCCACGCTCAATATGGTCAGGTGTTCCAAATCCAGTCAGGGCTACGGCCTTAACGGGTCGTTTTCGCTTGGCCTCAGCAACCACATCGTAGCCGCTGCCGTCAGGCAAGGCGATATCGGCCAGAACGACATCGAACTCTTTTGAATGGATAATCTTCCGTGCACTATCCGCATCGTCGGCTACGGAAATCTCGTGACCGAAATGTGTGAGCAGACGAGACAAAGCTTCCAGCGTGTCCCCGTGATCTTCGACGACAAGAATACGCAACCTTTTATCGGGATATGAATCTCTCGTTCGATCCTCGTTCATCTTCGCCGTTGCGGGGAACTCGTACACTGGAATCGCCGCGCCGTCCGAATTTCTTTGAGAAATCATGGATCGGTTGTCAGCTTCTCGCGGTCGTATGACTGAGTAAGGTCGACAGCTATGCCCGACAAAGAGATTGCTGCGCGCGGGGCTGGGTCGTCTCGCTCTTTCAACTCGCTGTCACTGTGGCATCGTAGTTGCGTATCTGACCGATTACATGTTGCGGGTGTTCACGGTTGGCGCGGATGCTCGGGCTGGCCGTCGTTCCTGCGTTGGTATTCGACACGGGCATGTTTTTCCTGCCGGAAGCGCCTCGCTGGCTCATTCGTGGCGGCCATCATGAAGTCGCGCGCCGCGTTCTCGTGCGGATCCGCGAGCTTTCTGATATCAATGTCGAGATCGAAGAGATCAAGGCGAGCCTGGCGCAGCAAACTGAGAGCGGACACTGGACCGATTTGTTCCGCCGGCAAGTTCGCCCAGCTCTTGTCGTTGGATTAGGTCTCGCCGTCTTCCAGCAAATTACCGGCATCAACACGGTGATTTATAACAGCGCCGAACATTCTTCAGACTCCTGCTGGATTCAATTCCGCTTCCGGCGCGATCCTGGCGACTGTGGTCGTTGGCGTCGTAAATGTTGCGGGATGACGCTCGGGGCGATGTTCTTGGTGGATCGCGCAGGCCGCCGACCAATGTTGCTCGGTCGGCATCGCTGGAATGATCGTCACGCTTGGCGTGCTTGGCCTGAGTTTCCGCGTCTCAGATCCGTCAGGACAGCTTGCCTGCATCGCTGTGATATGCCTGATGGGTTATGTCGCTTCATTTGGATCAGTCCTGGACCGATCTTCTGGCTCTTGATCGCCGAGATTTATCCGCTAAAAATTCGCGGGCTCGCCGAGGGCACGTGGCCACGTTCAACTGGGCATCGAACCTGATCGTTTCGCTTACGTTTCTGACATTGGTCGAGAAACTCGGTGCGAGTTCAACATTCCTGCTCTACGCCTTTGCCTCGGTGGCGTCGTGGCTCTTCGCCTATTATTTTGTTCCAGAAACGAAGGGGCCACGCCGGAACCGATCGAAGCCTTCTGGAGAGCAAGGCATGGTGTGCGCCAAGCAGCGACCCGAATTTCCTAACTCAATCGCTCGCGACCATGCGGTTTCCCCAGGTCAAGCACGGGGCCGATTGGAACGATGCGAGTGGGATTGATTTGAGTGTGCGTCATGTAGTAGTGGCGCTTAATGTGATCGAAATTGACGGTCTCGGCGATGCCTGGCTGCTGATAATCCATTAGGTAACCCTGAAGATTCGGGTAATCGATGATGCGTCGAAGGTTGCACTTAAAATGGCCGTGATAAACCACGTCGAACCGGATAAGGGTACAAAAAAGTCGCCAGTCCGCTTCGACAATGCGATTACCGAACAGATATCGATTTTTGGATAAGCGTTCCTCCAGTTGATCGAGCGCTTCAAATAATTTTCGGCAGGCAATTTCGTATGGCCGCTGACGCGTGGCAAAACCGGCCTTGTAGACGCCGTTGTTCACGTTGTCGTGTAGAAAATCAGAGAGCTTTGCGTGCTCGGCCTCGATCTCTCGCGGAAAAAAATCGACGGCTTTGTTACGGGCAAAGTCATTGAACCGACCATTGAAAATGCGGCAGATGTCGTCCTCGCAATTGTTCACAATCTTCTTTGTTTGTTTGTCCCAGAGCACCGGCACAGTGACACGCTCGTTGTAATCTGGATTGGTTGCCTTGTACGCCTCGCGTAAGAATTGGAAATCGTTGATCGGGTCGGTTGATTTAAACGGCGCACCGGGTGGTATTTTGCCGCTTGGATCGCGAAACGCCCAGCCCTCCTCGTCGCGAATTGGATCGACAATGGTCATACCGATCGCTTCCTCCAGTCCTTTTAATTTCCGGAAAATCACCGTGTGGCCAGCCCACGGACAGGCCAGCGAAACATAAAGATGATACCGATTTGCCGCAGCGGGGTAGGAGGTAGATCCGTCGTTAGAGATCCATTCGCGAAACGCGTCGGGCTGCCGCTGGAATTCGCCGGACTTGGTCTGCTCGTCTGGAAATTGCGCTTTCATTTAACCGCAAACGAAAAACTCTAACCAAGCGGGTGTTAATTGGTGGTTGACCTATTAGCTCGGCTTAAAAAGTGCAGCGTCCAGACTGGACGAGAGATGGATCACCCATCCGAGCAGGAAAACCAAAGAATCGCCGCCAGACAAAACTGGATAATCGCCATTAGCAACCGCCCCTGGAGCAATTACCGAGGCCGGGAATAAAGAAACTGCAGAGTGCCGCGAGAACATTGCCGGCTTAAACCTGGCCTGCCATCCTCTCGACGTTATGAGCAGATGCAAAATCAACAAGCTGATTTTGCGAAAATACATCGCATCAGCCACATCAGTCTCAATTTCCCATGAAATCTGGCCCGAAGATCGCGAGCTTCGGTGTGCCCTCCCGTTGACAGCGAAAAACCCGAATGTTACCGTCGCGCGAATTTACGTGGAAGTCCGCAAAACGCGGTGCCCGCAGAGATGTGCATACTGTGTTAAACAGTCAGGTTTTGGTGCTTAACCGCCTCTGGCAGGCGGTGAACATCTGTTCGGCGCGTCGGGCCTTCGCGCTGGTGTACCAGGGCATGCCCAAATTGTTTCATCGGACGAGGCGACAATTTCCTGACACATGATTTCGAAAGCTGGCGTGACTTGTCGGCAAACGCTCCGGATCACGAAGTAGTCACGACGATTTCGTTCAAGATTCGTATCCCGCGGGTGATTGTGCTTCTGGTTTTCGATCGGCTTCCAAAAAAGGAAGTGAAATTTACCCGGCACAACGTGTTCGAGCGCGACAAGTCACCTGCCAGTACTGCGGCGAGATTTTCGATCGGAGTGAACTCAATCTTGATCACATCGTGCCGCGTGATCGCGGAGGGACAACTACCTGGGAAAACGTCGTTTGCTCGTGCATCGCCTGTAATACGCGCAAGGGTAATCGCTTCCGCGCGAAGCGCACATGAGCCTGATCCGCAAACCAAAACGGCCAAAGTGGCGGCCGTTTGTCCAGATTACTTTTACGGCTCCCCAGCACGACCTCTGGAAACACTTCGTAGATCTCGCTTATTGGAACGTCGAACTGAGCGATTAGCGTCTTTCAAGGAATGACTGCTTCGAGCGGTCGTTCCTTATTATCGCTTCAACGCATCGAGAATCGGTTGCGGATAAACGCCTAGCCAAATTGTAGCGAGGATCAATGCGCTGATCGCCAGGCGCGACAGGCCATTCACAGGGATCTTGTCTGTTTTGGTCGCGGACTGCCAATACATCGCGCGAACGACTTTAAGATAGTAGTAAAAGCCGCAGCCGACGGTGATCACTCCGACGACGACGAGCATTGTTTGGTGCTGGGCAATGGCCGCGTAGAAGATAAAAAATTTTCCCAGGAATCCTGCCGTGAACGGAACCCCTGCTAAGGAGACCATTCCAATTAACATTGCGAATGCGAGAAACGGCGATCGTTTCGCTAAACCATCGAAATCCGAAATCTGCTCGCCTGTTTGCTGGGCGACGATTATCAAGACCGCGAAGCTTAACAAGGTCATGAGCAGGTAAGCGGCGAGAGAAAAACTGATCGCTACGCGTCGAAACACGCTACGCCTATCAGCAGATAACCGGCGTGCGCGATGCTCGAGTACGTAGTAGTCGTTTCAGGTTCGTCTGCGGTAAAGCCGCGAGATTTCCGTAGATCAATGTGAGTAGCGCGATGAGAACAATCAGGCGTTGCGTTTGAGGCAGCGCCAGGAATGGCTTCAACACCCGGAGCAGCACTACGAAGCCCGCCGCTTTCGAACCCACGGAAAGATACGGAGTCACCGGTGTCGGTGCGCCTTGGTAAACATTCGCACCCAGATTTGGAATGGCACCGCAGCGATTTTGAAACCGAGCGCTACCAGGAACAGGACATACCTAACAGCGCTCCGTTGCGGTCCGTAGCCGGATTAGCCATCACCTCTGTGATTCGCTGCAGATTTGTCTGACCGGTCACACCGAAAATCCACGCGATTCCGTATACAAGAAAGGCTGTCGAGAGCGCGCTGAATACGAAATATTTGGTCCCTGCTTCAAGCGCGATCGGATTGCGCCGGGTGAAACTGACCAGCACGTAAAAAGAAATCGTTACCAGTTCCAGCGAAACGAAGATGAAGATGAAATCGATAACCAGTCCAGGTAATTCAGCCCGGCGCATGTGAAAATGGGGAGAGCAAAAAATTCGCCAAGACCGGCCTGCGGTGGGCGCCAGGAAAGGAACTGCTACCACCGGCGCGTAGTCGATCATCATGATCAGCACTACGATTGTGGTCGGCAACGAAAATTGTTTGAAGAAAATCGACAAGCGATCTGCAGTGTAAAAGCTCCACAAGCCCGGTGCCTGGCTTGTAGACGCACTGGGGGCTACGAAGAAGCTCGCCACGAAGACCAGCCCGAGACCGGCAATTGCCACGAATGCCAGGACCGTTTGTCAATTTTCGTGGCGAACGCTTCAACTAGAGGATTCCATCCCCAACACCACACTGCGATCTCAAGCTCTGGCGCTGTGATCATGGTCATCTCCGAACGATCTGCCAGATGTTGTCGCCGCCTCGCTGCGTCGAGGCGCTCGGGCAATGTTGCTCCGTGAAGCACGGCGACACAGCGCCGTGGCTACAGCACTCCATTTCTGTGAGATGGCGGTCGCTGGCAAGGTAAGTGTGCAGGACCGGTGTTACGATTCGCACAAGAGATTGCGAAAAAAATCCATAGCAAAGAAGTCCTCCAACGACTAATGCGACAGGGACTCGCAGCGCGGGACGAAGATCGACAATCTCTTTCCATTGCTCATTCATCGCGCCCATGGAATGTCTTGCGATAGGCCCGCAGCATATAAACCGTGGAGATGACCACTCCCCAAAGCGCAAGCACCGTCGCGATTTGGAAGATGTGAAACCGATCCATCTCCCAGCCATTCTTGAACGCACCAAAAAAGATCATGATTTCCCCGGCAAAGTTCGCAAGACCAGGCAGGCCGATCGCAGCAAATACGCCGAAGCCAAAAGCGAGGCTGGCAAAGGGCATCACTTTTCCAAGGCCGCCCAGCTCATCAAAAACCAACGTTCCGGTCGCTTCCGCAGTTTCCTGCCAAGGCAAACAGCAGGGCAATCGAAAGGCCATGAGCAAACATCAGAACAACTGCGCCCGTCGTGGAGAGAATAGTGGCGCTCGCAATTCCCAGGAAAATGTAACCCATGTGCATCACGCTCGAGTAGCCTAACATCCAGTCGAGCCGTTTCTGCGCGATCGTGACCAGACCAACGTAGATGATGTTCCCAAGTAGCAGCACGACGAGCAGATCGGTCCATTGACGCGCGCCCTCGGGTAACAACGGAATAGCCAGACGCAACAGACCGTACAACCCAAATTTTTTTAACACTCCCGCATGCAACATGGCTGCCGGCGCGGGAGCCGACGCGTAGGCCTCCGGCGCCCACGTGTGGAAAGGGAACAGCGAAACAAGGATTCCAAAACCGATAAGCAACAGCAGGTAAACATGGCGTTGTGCGTCCGGCGTGATCTGACCCAGGCGGGCGGCGGCGTTTAATGCGCGAATGTCGAAGCTGCGCACAGAGGCGGGAAAGCTTTGATAAAGAAGAATCAGGCCAAGCAGTAAAATGAAACTGCCGATTGCCAGATAGATGGTGATTTTCCACGCGGCAGCGAAGCGATTTCCACTGCCCCAGATCCCGATCAACAAGAATGTTGGAATGAGTGCGAGCTCGTGAAACGCGTAAAAGAAGAATAAATCGATTGAGGCAAAGGCGCCGATTGCGCCGCCGGAAACGAACAAGAGACAGGCATAGAACCCATTTTCATACTTCTCAATCGTGCCTGTAAACCAAACCGCGGCCAGCGTGACGATCGTCGCGAGTAAGATCATTACGAGGCTCAGCCCATCGATACCGGTTGTGAAACTCAGGTGCCACTCGGGAGATATGGTAAAGGAGGTAACATGCTGAAAATCATGTTGGCCCCTGTCGAAGGAGACGAGGAGAAACAACGCCGCCGCAAACGCTAAAACCGATGAGCCTAAGGCGGTTTTCCGCGCAGGCGCGCCGACCATGATCAAAATGGCGGCAACAATCGGGCAAAAGATTACGAAAAGAACCATTAGCGGAAAACGGCGAAGTAAACCACGGCAACAACACCAAGGCCGAATAAAAATACGTACCCTTGCAGGTTTCCAACCTGGATCAGTCGCAGCAGCGCCCCGATCCCCAAAATTGCCCGGCTACTGCCATCAACAGCACCAGTGTCAATGATCCATCGATCAAAGAAAGCCGAGACGCGCGCGAGCAGTTCCTGCGTCCAGTTAATCAGCCAGGAATAAAATTCATCGAAGTAAAGCTTATGGCGCAGGACCTCGATATCGATCGGTTCGCTCGTTCGGTTGCGGTAGATGGCAATCGCCAGTCCGCTTCCCACGATCAGTGCGCCGAATGCAAGGGCAGGAACCAGGAAAGCCGCTTCTTTTTCTATCGGAAGCGCGAGAAAGTTTCGCGCGAAAAATCCAAACCCTCCCAACGCCGCGAGAATTGCGAGCACGATCAACGGTCCGGTCATGACGAGCGGTGATTCCTTGCTTCGGCGTGCGACTTCGCTGCGTGAATTGCCAAAGAAAACAATTACCAGCAAACGCACAACGTAAAAGGCCGTTAGAAATGCTGTGAACAACCCCGCGACGAAAATCGGTGTGTTGCGTTCGTAGGCGAGTGCAAGGATTGCGTCCTTGCTGAAAAATCCGCTGAATGGTGGACAGCCGATCAACGCCAATGCGCCAACAGCGAAAGTGACAAATGTGATTGGAAGTTTCCGAGAAAGCCCTCCCATTTGCCAGATGTTCTGCTCGTGATGAAGCATCACGATGACCGAGCCAGCCCCAAGGAAGAGAAGCGCTTTGAAGAACGCATGAGTAAACAGGTGAAACATCGCGGCGTCGTTTGAGGCGAGACCGACAGCCATCATCATGTAACCAAGTTGTGAGAGCGTTGAATAAGCAAGAATGCGCTTGATGTCGTTCTGTTGTGTTGCAATCAACGCGGCCATCACGGCGGTGCTCGTACCGATCCACGCAACGACGAGAAGCGCAGTCTGAGACGCTTGTATGACGAACGCGACGCGCACCAGCATGTAAACACCGGCGGCGACCATCGTCGCGGCGTGGATCAACGCGGAAATCGGCGTCGGGCCTTCCATCGCGTCCGGCAACCACACGTGCAATGGAAATTGTGCCGATTTACCAACGGCTCCGCAGAAAATCAGAAGCGCGGCGATTGTGACAAATGTCGGATGACTGGCGAGGACTGACATCCGTGGCGTGATCTCGGCAAAAACGACGGAGCCAGTCGCCATCCAAACCATCAGGATTCCGATCATGAATCCGAAATCGCCGATGCGGGTGGTAATGAATGCTTTGTTGGCCGCATCTGCAGCGGGATCGCGATAGAACCAGTGACCAATCAGGATATAAGAAGTAAAGCCAACCAGCTCCCAAAAAATGAAGAGCATGACGAAATTGTTCGAGAGAACGATTCCAAGCATCGCGAACATGAAGAGCGAAAGCGCAGCGAAATAACGAGACTTGCCTTCATCATCCCGCATGTAACCCAGCGAATAGATATGGATGGTTGCTCCGACACCGGAAACCAGAACGAGCATCGTCTTGCTCAATTGGTCCAGCGTAAAGCCGAGCGGGACTTTGAAGGTGCCGGCAATATCGATCCAGGCGAACTCAGCCGCGGCGATGCCGGACTGCGTGAAGATCAAACAACTGCACGTAAAACTGACGAGCACTGCCGCAATCGAGATAAAACTGCTCACCGGTTTCCATCGCTGTGTGAACAGCGTGATGACCGCCGCGCTAACCAACGGAGCGAGTAGAGTGATCCACGGCAAAATTGAATTCATCGAATTCTAGAATCTCATGCTGCTGATGTCGTTGACGTCCGTTGTTTGGCGCGCACGATAGAGTGCAACGATAATTGCCAACCCGACCGCTACCTCAGCTGCGGCGACAGTAATAATGAAGAAGACGAAAACCTGCGCGTTGTAGTCGGGTAAGCCGATTGAATTGACGCGGAATCGTGAAAACGCAACGAGCGACAGATTTGCTGCGTTCAACATCAGCTCAAGCGACATGAGAATGATGATGAGATTGCGGCGCAGCATCACTCCGGCGAACCCAATCGCGAAGAGGATGCCGCTCACGATGAGGTAATCGCCGAGTGTAACCATACTAGCGAGGCTCGCGTTTGCTCAAAAGCACCACACTAACCGTCGCGACCAAGACGAGAACGCCGACGATTTGAAATGGCAGATTGTAATTCTTGAAGAGGACCGCGCCGATATTCCGAACATCGTCGATTGTCGATCCAGCCAATGGCGGAAAGAGATTTTGCGCGAATTTTAGATGGCTGATTACAGAAAAAATCTGACCCAATAGAATCAGAGCAACGGCAAGTCCGGCCACTGACGCCAGCCAATTGATCCGGCGCGCTTCTTCGGCGCGCAGATTGAGAAGCATGATGATGAAAAGAAAAAGCACCATCACCGCGCCAGCGTAAACCAGCACTTGAATGATCCCGATGAAATGGGCGTTGAGCGACATGAATAGCGCCGCGAGACCCAGAAACGACACCACCAAGCTCAGGACGCTCGCTACGGGATTGCGGTTGATGACCACGGCCGCGCCGAAGATCAATGTCAGCAAAGCAAAGATCCAAAATAGGAACGGTGACATCGGTTATTGGAGTTGGGGAGTAGAGGAGTAATGGAGCGATGAATTCCTATCCCCGACCGGCACTCCATTACTCCCACACTCCGTTGCCCGAGTTCTGCTCATTTCTTCTCGTTCCATTTCAGTACCGACGCCATGCATTACTCCGCCGATCTCGAGCAGCTTTTCCTTGTGATGCACCATGTCCGCGCGCGTAAAACCGGTGATGGCGTAGTCCTTGCGCAGAAAAATCGCCTGCTCGGGGCAAACTTCTTCGCACATTCCGCAAAAAATGCAGCGGATCATATCGATATCGAACGCCTCAGGGTGTTTCTCGACTTTGGCGAACCGATCGGTTGAGAGGATTTCTCCCGGAATAATTTTAATCGCTCGTGGCGGGCAAATGAATTCGCAGAGCTGGCATGCCACGCAACGCACACGCCCGTCTTCATCGCGGACAAGCGCGGGCGCACCGCGATAATAGTCCGGCAAGTTGCTGTCCCATTTTTGTTCAGGGTACTGCATCGTAACTTTCGTGCGTCCCAGCAGCAGGTTTTTGAAATGCTTAAACGTGATAGCGAGCCCTGCGGCGATCGCAGGCAAATACAATCGTTCGCGCCAGTTAAGCTTTGGCCGTGAAACAGTGATAGCCATCTTTCAATCTTCCTCTACCTCTTCCTCTTCGTCTGCGATCTCGCCGTATTCCCGTGAGTCCTCTGCGATCCTGCAACCCAATTGGTCGAGCATTGTGAAAAGCATCTTTACGATCTCCTCCAATATTGCCTTTCCGCTTACAATCGCGTCGCGGGGACAGCAGCGCCGCGCAACAAGGAGATCGAGACACGCCGCTGACTCCAAAGCGGAGCCGTGCGCGATCGAGGAAGAACCGGGCGCGGTCTTTCTTTGAGAACTTGCCATTCCCCTCCGCGATATTCAAAGCAATGCTATCGCCCGAACGCTCCAAGTGATCGCGGGTAGAGGTCTTTTTTGTCAACGATTCGATCAGATCTGGCGACCAGCTTGCGAATTCTAATGCGCGTTGATAAACGGTAAGCTTCTCGTGATGGAATGGCATGAGGAAATCTGGGTTAGATTAAGATTAAGAGGGAGAGGAAGAGGAAGCTAGAATCGAAGGAACAGTAAGATCACTGCCACTACGAAAATGTTAACCAGCGCGATCTCGAAGAAGAAGAGCCAGCCGAGACGCATAAGTTGGTCGTAGCGAAATCGGGGTAGAGTCCATCGCACCCACATAAAAAAGAAAATGATGACGGCGACCTTTGCGAAGAAGACTGCGATATTGATGAGGCCGAATATCCATCCGTGCGACCCATCGGGAATTCCCGGAAAATGCCAGCCGCCGAAAAATAAAGTCACGATCACAGCGGATCCGGTGATCATGGCGGCGTATTCGCCAAGGAAGTAAAGAGCGAACTTCATCGAGCTGTATTCGGTGTTATAACCGCCGGCCAGCTCCTGCTCGGCCTCAGGAAGATCAAATGGCAGCCGGTTTGTCTCGGCAAAAATTGCGATCGTGAAAACGACGAATGAAATGATCATCGGAATGGCGAGCAACCATTTCGATGGGTTTGCCCAGTCGCCGATGAACGGTGCGATGAACCAGCCGTGCTGAATCTGGTAATGCACCACGCTGGTCAGACGCAAATTGCCCACCAGCAAAAAAACGGGAATGACAGAAAGACCGAGCGAGAGTTCGTAAGAGAGCATTTGTGCACTGGAACGAATTCCTCCTAGAAACGGATACTTGGAATTCGAAGCCCAACCGCCAATGACGATCCCGTAAACGCCAAGCGAAGCGATGGCGAATACAAACAGAATTCCGACGTTCACATCGGCGATTACCATCGGGACTCCGAACAACGTGCTACCAAAAGGAACAACGGCGATGGTGATGATGGCCGGCATCACCGCCAGACAGGGCGCGAGCCAGTAATAAAATGTGTTCGCCGCGCGCGGCGTGAAATCTTCTTTCAGCAACAATTTGAACATATCGGCAATTGGCTGAAGAAGGCCGGCCGGTCCGACACGATTCGGTCCGAGTCGGTCCTGAATTGCCGCGCTGACCTTCCGCTCGGCGTAAACCGCGTAGGAAACCATTGGCAGGATCACGACAAAAAGGATCCCGATGATCTTGAGCAGGGAAGTGATGATGAAAAAGGATTCCGGAGTCATGGCGATCTTGGGCGGACTGCGCGGCGTCTTGCCTGCATTGCAACCGCTTGCTCGATTTTCTCGTCGTCGCTGGGATCGGCGGGCGGCAGCTCCTCCATTTGCAGGATGTCCGCGCCGAGATCGCCGATTTTATTCAACGTCAACCCAGCAAATTGCGGGACCGTCTCGCTGATTCGGCGAAAAACATCGTCGATGGAGAGAAGAGAGTCCCCTCCGCCGACTGCCTGGAGCAAGTCCCGCAAAATTTCCCAATCGTCGCGCGCGTTACCGGGCGGCTGCACCGCGCGATTTAATCGTTGCAGTCGGCCTTTGCCATTGACCATCGAGCCGCGTTTTTCGGCGAAACCGCATCCAGGCAAAACCACTGTCGCTTTTTCGGTCGCCTCATTCGGCAAAACATTCATCATGATCAACACAGGGAGTTGCGCGAGTTGTTCAATGGATATGCCCAAATGCATTGTGTTTTCTTTCAGAATCACCAGCGCCTTGATTTTTCCGGCTTTCACGGCGTCGGCGATCGCAAGCAGGTTCGCGCCCGGTTCAGATTCCGATCCAAGGATGAGCCGCGCGCCATTTGTATTTGGGTTACGGTCGTTACTGAGCAGGATGTTATCACCGGGCTCGCGGCGCGGAACAATGTCGATTCGCTGCGTACCTAGCGATTTAGCTAATTGCGATGTGAGCCAAAGCTCTTCGTTCGTCATCCGACCAGAAGCAATGATGGCAATTTCCGAACCGGAGAACCCTTTTAGCTGAAACGCCGCCTGCGCGATTGCGGTGGGCCAGTCCGTTGGCACGAGTTTTTCCCCGAAACGAATCTGCGGTTCGAGCAAACGGTTTTCAGCTTCGAGGTATTTAAAGTTCAGCCGTCCGTAATCACACATCCAACATGAATTGACGTGATCGTTCTCACGCGGCGTTTGTCGATAAATCACATCCTCACGGCTGCCGATGATGGTGTTGCAACCCGTGGCGCAACTGGTGCAGATGCTTTTGGTTTCTTTCAGGAACCAGACACGCATCTTGAAACGGAAATCGGTGGAGGTAAGCGCGCCGACCGGACAAATATCGACTGTGTTAAGCGAATAATTATTTTCCAGCCGTTTGCCGGGATGCGCGGTCAGCACCGTATAACTGCCGCGATCGACAAACCCGAGGACGTCATCGTGCGCGATCTCCTGACAAAAACGAATGCAGCGGGAACAGAGAATGCAGCGCTCATCATCGAGCGTAACGCGCGGTCCGAGCACGACGTTTTTCGGTTTCTTGACTTTGTTTTCAAGGAAACGCGATTTGCTCGTTCCGAAATCGACACTGAACTCCTGTAGTTGGCATTCTCCCGCTTGATCGCAGATCGGACAATCAAGTGGATGATTGATGAGTAGAAACTCCATCACGCCGCGCTGGCATTCCTTCACCAAAGGAGAATTGGTCCTGACGCCCATTCCCTCGGCGACATCCTGGGCGCAGGAAATTTGTGGTCGCGGCATCCAGTTGATGATCGGTTTGTTATCCGGACCAAGCTCCGGTTTGCGGTCTGGCCCGAGTTTTGGAAATCCCATTTCCGTGAGGCACATCCGGCAATTGCCAGGCGAGCTTAGTTTCTTGTGATAACAATATCGTGGCACATAACTGCCGGCCCGTTCGCACGCTTCGATTACTCGCGTTCCTTTTGGAAACTGATGCCACACGCCATCAATCTGGATGTTCAGGAGTTGGGGCGATGTAGCTGGATCGACCATTATCTTTTCACAAAGGCTAGATCGTGCCCGCGGCTCCCGCTTTTTCCCAGCCCGGATCACGAGCCATGGGAACTGTAGGAATCGACTCCTCTTCAATGAGCTCGTCCGACGTATATTCAGGCGGCAGCGGCGGCGGCATCGGCTTTTGAGCGCGAGCGGCGAATTCTTCGGGAAATTTCTGGACAAAACTTTGCGTCGGCCACGCGCAAGCTTCGCCAAATGCACAGATGGTGCGCCCCGCGATATTGTCGCCAATGGTCTTTAGCGTACTCGGATCTTCTGTTACACCGCCGCCGCGCAACATGCGGTCGGTGATTTTCTTCATCCAAAGCGAGCCCTCACGACAAGGTGTGCACTGACCGCAGCTTTCGTGTGCATAGAACTCGTTGATGTTATTGAGCACCCAAACCACGTCGCGGGAGTCATCCAGCACAATGACACCGCCGGAACCGGCCATTGAACCGGCTGCGGTTAGCGAATCGAAATCCATCGGGATTTCGTCAATCGACATCTCGTGTTCGATCATTGAGCCGTCAGGCTGGCGCTGTTTGAGTTTGAATCGCTCATCTGCCCGAAGAACCTTTGCGGAGCTGCCACCCGGAATGACTGCCTTGAGTTTTCGGCCCGGTCTCAATCCGCCGGCCATTTCATAAATAAGCTGACCCATGGTCACGGCGCCGACTTCAATTTCGAAATAACCGGGCCGCTGGACGTCTCCGCTCACGCACACTATTCTCGTGCCGGTGTTGTTAGGTCGGCCCAGCCGGGCATATTCCGCGCCGCCCATGGCGATGATGTGTTTCACGTTGCAAAGCGTTTCCACGTTGTTCACGATCGTTGGGCACATGTAGAGACCCAGTACCGCGGGGAAATACGGCGGCTTGATTCGCGGATAACCCCGTTTGCCTTCCAGCGATTCGATCAGCCCAGTCTCTTCGCCACAGATATAAGCGCCTGCTCCGCGATGAATATAAACCTCGGCGTCAAATCCGGAGCCAAGAATGTTTTTTCCAAGAAAATTGTGTTCGCGCGCTTCTTCGATGGCACGTTCGAGGATTTTCGCGCCTTCCGGGAATTCACCTCTGATATAGATGTAGGCTGTGCGCGCATTCAATGCGAAGCAGGAGATCAAAATTCCCTCCAATAGCTGATGTGGATCCTCGTGGATGATGTAGCGGTCCTTGAACGTTCCCGGCTCGGACTCGTCGGCATTACAGATCAGATATACCGGCCGTTTTTCGTCCGGTTTGATGAAGCTCCATTTCAGCCCGCACGAAAAACCGGCGCCACCGCGGCCACGCAACCCGGAGTTCTTGACTTTGTTGACAATCTCGGCGCGCGACATCGTTAGGGCTTGCTTCAATTGCTCGTAGCCGCCAGCACGCAGATAACAATCGATGTCTGTGGTCCAATCTTCGCGTCCGATATTGCTGAAGATCAATCGACGCTCCAGGAGATGCGGAGGTGTTCGATGTCCGATTTTTCGGGTTTGATTTCGGATAAGCTCCGTCACGGAGTCGGGATTTACGCTTTCGTGCAGCTCCTCGTTTACCATGCAAACAGGCGCCGTGCCGCAGCTGGCAAGGCACTCAACGAACTCGACGCTGTAATTTCCATCGGCACTAACCGAAATGGGACTATGCATTCCCTCACCTTGGTGTTCGCGCCTAATTCCAGTCGCCGCGCATAAATTTTCCATCAACTGAAAGCCGCCTGCCATTGCGCAGCTGAGAGTGCGACAGACGCGGATGCGCGTCTTGCCCGCAGGCTCCTGACGAAACATCGGGTAAAAGGTAACCAGCTCGAGAATGTTGATCGGCTGGAGCCCGAGCTTCGCAGCGATCCAGATTACGGCGTCATCGCTGATGAAACCGAAGTGTTCCTGCCATAAATGAAGCAGTGGCATCGCCGCGCTGCGCTGGTGATCGTGCGGATAGCGCGCGATTGCCGCATCCATTTTCCGCTCCAACTCGGCGGGAACACGCGTGTTCGTCGAGTCCACGATAGCGCGAGACTAATTGGACAATGTGCTCTCCTTCGACTGCACCTTGTCGTCTTTGAAAATGATTGTTACCGAGTCTTTGCCCTGGCGGTAAACGTAGGTCGTTTGTTTCATGGTAGCTTCATTAGTGATGGAAGTAGGGTGCCCCAGAATTGATTCCACCTGTTTCTTCGACATTCCCTGTTCCACCTCATCCACGTTCGCCTTGTCGAAGCGTTTGCCTGGCGTGCACGAAACGCCCAACACGAGCAGGAACACGAGCAGAAGTCGGGATATCGATCGCAGCATGCTCATCTGTCGCATTCCCCCATTACGAAGTCCAGACTCCCCAGAACAGCCGGCACGTCGCTGATCATGCAACCCGGCAAAAGATCCGGAAGGATACTTAGGTTCACAAATGATGGCGCGCGAATCTTCAAGCGATAAGGTACGCCGCCACCTCTGCTGTTGATATAAAAGCCTAGCTCGCCCTTTGGATTTTCCGCTGCGAAGTAAATCTCGCCTGGCGGCGCGTCGAGTCCCTCCGTCACCACAATAAAATGATGGATTAACTCTTCCATCTTCGTCATGACCCGCGATTTGGGGGGCACCATGTTTTTCCAATCGGCTACGTTGATGGGGCCATCCGGCAATTTATCGATTACCTGACGCAGGATGCGAACGCTTTGGCGCATCTCCTCGATTCGCACCAAATAGCGATCGTAACAGTCTCCGGCAGCTGCCAATCACCACGTCAAAATCGTATTGTGCGTAATCGAGGTATGGATGTTTGCGCCGCAAATCGTGATCGATGCCGCTGCCACGAAGTTTGGGCCCGAAAGCGCGTACGCGATGGCTCGCTCTTTTGAGATCACCCCGACGTCCCTTGTTCGATCGACAAAAATGCGATTACGCGTGAGCAATTTGTCGCATTCGTCCAGGCTCGGAATGAATTCATCGAGGAATTTCTTGAGCTGCGGGATGAAGCTTTCCGGAAGATCCCGTATCTGTCCGCCCACCCGCGTGTAAGACGTAGTAAAACGCGCTCCAGTCAACAGCTCGAAAAGATCATAAAGTTTCTCGCGCTCGGTGAACGTGTACAAAAAGACCGTCATCGCGCCCAGATCGAGAGCCATCGCGCCGAGACCTAACAAGTGCGACGAGATGCGGGACGTTTCGCAGCAAATTGTGCGAATCGCTTTCCCGCGCGGCGGGATGTCCCAGTCCATCAATTTTTCGACGGCCAGCGCGTAAGCAACATTGTTCGAAAGAGGGGCAAGATAATCGAGCCGATCGGTGTAAGGCACGAACTGGTTGTATTGCATGTTCTCGGCAATTTTCTCGTCGCCGCGATGCAGGAAGCCGATGTCTGGTGTCGCTTTGGTAATAATCTCGCCGTCGAGTTCAAGCACGAGTCGCAACACGCCATGCGTGGCCGGATGCGACGGTCCCATATTGAGGACCATTTTTTCGCCGATATCGCCATCGGTGTGGTGCAGTTCTGCATCAGCCGCCACTACTCGCGTCACCGGGTCAGGCGATTCAATCTCACGCGTCGTAAAAGGCATACGATTGATAATGACATTTATGCTGGCGAGTGAGCCAGCGCGCGCAAGCAATTTCGGTAATGTGGTAGAGCGGGCGCGCCGGGACAGGACGATTCGGTAACCGCCGCCGGTACCATTTTCGCGTTTGAATCGTGTGAACTGGGCACCGATGGTCGAAGTTCTCATGAAAAGAATCGCGCTGCTCTTCGCTGGACAGGGTGCGCAAACCGTCGGGATGGGACGCGACCTGGCGGAACAATTTTCGTACAGCAGCCGACCTATTTCAGAAAGCGGATGAAGTTCTCCGGCGCAAGTTAAGCGAGATTGCATGGAATGGACCCATTGCAGATCTGACCAAGACCTCGAATTGTCAGCCTGCGCTCTTCGTTCACGGGCTGGCATGTTTGTCGGTTCTGCGTGAACTCGCCGGCAACTTTTCCATCGGCGGCACGGCCGGCCTGTCGTTAGGTGAAATGACCGCACATGCGGCGGCGGGGACATTCGATTTTGCAACGCGGACTCAAGCTTGTGCAAAGACGGGGCGAATTAATGGATGAAGCCTGTGCCATGACCAACGGCACCATGGCGGCGATGATCGGGGGCGCCGAAAATGATGTGCGCCAGCTCGCGGCTGATGAGGATGTTGATATTGCAAACATTAACGCACCTGGGCAGATCGTCATTTCGGGCGAACGCGCGAAAGTAGAAGCAGCGGTCGGCGTAGCCAGAGAATACGGGATCCGTCGCGCGACATTACTCAACGTGGCGGGCGCGTACCATTCGCGTTTGATGGAAAGCGCTTATGAACAACTTGGCGCCGCGCTTCAACACGTTCCCATGCAACCCCCGCGTTTTCCAGTCATCAGCAATGTTACTGGTGCGGAAGTGCGGACTCCGATAGAAATTCGTCGCACGCTTCAAGACCAGGTTACAGGCACGGTGCGCTGGCTCGATTGCATCGAGCGCCTGGCGAAATTCGGTTGCGATTTCTTTATTGAACTGGGGCCCGGCGGCGTGCTGGCAGGATTGTTGCGGCGTAATCGCGGAGACGTCGGTGTGATCTCGGTTGCTGACGCAGATTCAGTTCGCAAATGCGCTCAGGCGCTGTAGCCACCACTCTTGGGGGCGATCAAGAGCGTGGGTTTTGCAGGTGTAAGACCGAACCGCCCACAGAGCCGTGGCTACAACGTCGACAACTGCCTTTTGTCGCCATAACTTTGACGAATGACACTGCTAGAACGTGTGGATTCGGATATGAAAGAGGCGATGCGCGCCAGGGACACACTGAAGTTGGGTGTCTTGCGAATGCTCAAGTCCGCCTTGAAATACGCCGCCATTGCAAAATCAGACGCCGAAGCTGAGCTGAACGACGCTGAGGCCGCGCAGGTCATCCGCAAGCAGGCGAGGCAGCGCCAGGATTCAATCGAGAGTTTCGAAAAAGCCGGCCGGACCGAACTGGCAGAAAAAGAGAAAAGTGAGCTCTCGATTTTGAATGAATATTTGCCGCAACCGATGAGCGCCGATGAAATTTCGAAAGTTGTGCGAGAAACGATTGCCGAAGCAGGCGCAACCTCGCGAGCACAAATGGGCGCTGTGATGAAAGCGTTGCAGGCGAAAGTAGGCGGCCGTGTTGACGGCAAAGCCCTCAGCGCGGAAGTGCAAAAGCAATTGAGTTACCTTAATTCGAGAATCGCGATCCGTGATTCGATTGTAACGATTTCACGGTTCACGATGTAACGCCGTGAGCATGCTAACTGCCATTCTCGTCGCCGCCGGTGATAGTCGCCGCGTGGGTTTCGACAAACTGTTTGCGACGATCGCCGGCAGACCGGTCATCGCGCATACCATCGACGCGTTTGAACGGGCCGACTGTGTTGCCGAGATCATCATTGTCGCGCGCAAAGATCGACTTGATGAGTTCAAAGCGATCGTTCGCGATGGGAATTTCAAAAAAGTTCGGTCGATCATTCCAGGCGGCAAACATCGTCAGGATTCCGTCCGCGCTGGCCTGGATCATCTCGAGGCTGGTGTGAAATACGTGGCTGTTCACGATGCTGCTCGCCCATTGATCACGACGAAACAGATCGAGCGCGTCTTCGAGCAATGCCGGACCCATGGTGCCGCAGCGTTGGCCGAACCAGTGAATGACACCCTCAAACGCGCCGACGACGATCTTGTCGTGGCGGGCTCGGTAGATCGAGATCAACTCTACGCAATGCAAACGCCGCAGGTCTTCGAGCGACAGTTGATCAAGGATGCCTATCGTGCAGTTTACGCACAGAATCTGTCGGTCACCGACGAGGTTTCGGCGGTCGAGCGACTTGGACGCAAGGTTGTTCTGGTCCTGAACGAGGACTTCAATTTCAAAATCACTTATCCGCAAGATTTGGCGCTTGCCGAATTTGTGCTAACGCAACGGATCCGGGCTGTCGCGAGTTGAGCTGCATACCTGTCGCCGCCGTGAAGGCTAAGCAACCATCGGATCGATAGGCACCCGCGGCCGAATCAACTCGACTACGGGTCCGACATCTTTGCGTCTGAAACGACGGCCGTGTTTTCGAATCTTCGCACTTTCAAGTTCGCCGACGCGGTAGAGTTGACCGTGTTTCCAAACCCAGGCGTCGGGATTGTAGGGACCGATGCGGAGTGGATCGGTCCAGGTATGGATCGACAATAAGTTCGGCGTCACAGCCGCGGCAATGTGCATTGGGCCGCTCTCCAGGCTTACGACAAATCGCGCGACCCGAATAAGCCAGATTAACTGAAGCAGTGAAGTTTGCCTGGTCAGATCAACGCAATTTTCCGGTGTGTTGATCCTGTTGCGCGTTTGTCCCACCACGACCACGCGAGTTGGCGCGAGTGACCGGCAAAATTCCTCGATCGCGCGGTTTGAGAGCGATTTCTCCTGTCCCCGAGCGAAAGGGTGAAGAAGAACAAACGGCGGATGCGCATCGAAGCGCGGCAGCGGATCACCACTTGGAACCGAGCATCGAAGCGATTCGCCGACCGTGGCGCCGGCGCATTCTGCTAGTTTTAGATAGTGCTCGACAGGATGACTGCGGCGATTGACTTCGGCCACGCGGTCGTAGAACCAAATCTTCCCTGCGAGCGAATTGCTCATCCCGTAAATCTCTTTTGCGCCGCTGATTTTTGCGATGAGAACGCTGCGTAACGATCCCTGGAAATCGAGCGCAAGATTGGGGTGGATCTGCCCGCTCTTCTTTAGCCACGGAAGCAGCCCCGTCGGTGCGCCGAGGCCACGAAGCTTTCCGCGTGGAAGGAAGTGAACATGATTAATGTCAGGATTTCCGCGGAGAAGTGGAGCGAGTTCAGCGTTAATGACCCATGTAATTTCCGCGTGAGGATGCGCTTCACGAAGCAGCGAGACTGCCGGAAGCGTATGAACGATTTCACCGAGCGAGCCCGGCTTAATGATTAGGATCGATTTCGGATTCAAGGTCGGCGGTCAGATACCGCGCCTGCGGTGATTCTTTTCGCATCGGTCCGAGCCGGACTGGCATTTTCGAAGATGCTGATCCGACCTTGGCAAATACGCGGGTGTGACGGTCGCCGCAACGACTCCTCAACGCGTTGCCCAACCAAACATAGCTTTCCGCCGATTCTATCTTCCAATTGCAAGGCGCTCAGCCAGGAGCCGCGGCAAACCCGCTTCAGCAATTTTCCTTTGCACGGTCGCCAGGTCATATTTTATGCGAAACTGTTGGACCAGGTTATTTTCCGTATCGTAAATGCAATACGCTGCGCGCCAGTTTCCATCACGCGGTTGGCCCACACTGCCCATGTTGATGAAATACTTTTTGCCCGGCTCGATGCGAACGTGCTCGACCCTTTCCCGCCTGACGCATTCATCCCGAACAAACACCATGGGCACATGTGTGTGCCCAAAGAAACAAACGTTGGTGCGTTGATAGGTAAAGCTCGCGGCCGCATCGAGGTTGTTAAAAACATAGCCCCACTGCTCCGGCGTATCGAGCGTGGCGTGTACGATGGTGAAATCGTGCACACGCGTTTGCAGCGGCAACCCGCGCAACCACTCCTTGTGCTCGTCACTCAAGTGGTCACGCGTCCACGCGATGGCACGCTCTGCGATTTCATTAAAATCGCCAGGAGGCGAAAGACGCGACGCCGCCTCATCGTGATTGCCTTTCACGACCGGACAATCCAGTTCGCGAACGCGTTCCACACATTCTCCCGGGTTGGCGTTGTAGCCGACCACGTCTCCCAGGCACACAAAACGCGTGCATTTGCGCGCGCGTGCGTCAGCCAGCACGGCTTCTAATGCCTCGAGATTTGCGTGTACATCGCTAAAAATTGCGAAGCGCATAAGAGACCCATGTTCAGTCGTTAAAAAGTCACAACCTTACAACGAAATCGCCCGGACGCTCAAAAGATTTAACGCTCCGATATTGGACCTTAGTCTCATATTGTGCTGACGGAGCAATGCCCGCCAAGAAGACGCCGAGCTTCAGTCCTCTCTGCGCTTTGACGCCCGCTGCTCGCCCGACCGCATCAGTGCGCGCCCGACACATTGAAGCTCCTTTAACACGTCAAACGACTCAATCTTTTGACTACTTGACGATAGCGCCGTTTTTATCTGGAATTCGCTGATCCTGCGGGATGTTGAGTTTATGTTCGAGAAATTTCAGCCGCGTGATCAAAGTCGGCAGCCGTTCCTGCTCGCCCTCGTCATAAAGACCGCGTAGACGCTCATAGGCTTCCCACTCGCGTCCTTCGCAATAGGAAAGCTCGTAGGCTGAGAAACGCCGGTCGAACCTCGCGGCGTCGGGCAATGCCGCCGCGTTGGCGTAAAACTCCGAAGCGCGCTCGTGGTCCTTGTACTTCTCCTTGTAGAGGCGGGCTAGCGCTTCATAGAGCTCCGGGCGATCGGGGTTATTTTGGATTCCACGCTCCAGGAAATCCTTTCCCAGCGCAAAATATTCGCGCTGCGCTTTGACTCGCAGCGCAAGCCGCGGCTGGGTCTGGTCGTTCATCGCTGCCACACTTGCATTCCAAGCCATGTGCCACGCCGCCGTGTCCCAAAAAAGAAGCACCCGGGGTTGCAATGTTGTGATGTGCCGGAACAATAACAATATCCGGCCCCATTCTGTGCGTTCCCATGCGACGTGTGCCTGAATGAAAAGGGCATCAGCGACGATCGCCCGAAAGCCGCTCAAGGCGGCAATGAAACCGAGTTGGCCAAGTTTTTCGCGAAGATCGAGATTAAATTCGACTCCACGGAAATGTTCGTGGCGATGCAGCGCGGCCAGGTCTGCGCTCAATCGGCAATTTGAGCGCACCGAGCGCAACCAAAATCGCCAGCACGACGATAGCCCGAATCATAATTCTTTCCCGTAGAACACGAACGCCGCCAGCAGCGTGTAGATCGTCGTATAGAAAATGCCGAGCAGTGCCGTCTTGGTGAAGAGCGCAAATGAAATGGCCGTGCCGGCGACGAGATCGTCCACCAGATTGAACGCCTGCAAGTCCGGAAACAGCAAGGCGACAATTGCGAGAAAGACCCGGGTAAGCAGGCCACTGCTGTGTTCCTGCAGCCAATACTCACGCGCAGTTGCCTGCAAATGGCCAATGAAATAAATGAAAGCCATTACCACAATCGTGAAAATGTTTGTGGTCGCGAATGTAGAAACGAAGAGTGTGAGTGCGGCAAGCAAACATGCTTTGAGATAGATGATGATGATTCCGGGAAAGATATCGATGTTAAGGGCTGAAGCTCGGATCGCCCGGAGCGCATCGGCGATTTGTTCAGGCGGTGAGCCGGACATTTGTCCCAACGTGGCGTGGATCACCGCTTGTTCGCGCAAATACAAAACCAGTAGAAATGCTGCGCTCATCACCAGCGTGCTGATTGCCAGCAGTAGAAGAACTCCCGCAATTTTCCCGAGCACGTATTCGAAGCGGGGGACGGGCTTGGCGAGGATCGTGTAAACTGTGCGGTCTTCGAGGTCCTGGGGAAGCAGTCGCGCAGTCGCAACGATTGCCAGCAGCGACGTAAAAATCGATATCGCGCCAAGCGAAATATCTTTCAGGATTTGGAATTCCTGCTGAAAAGAGAACTGCGCCATGAAGATCGAGCTGCCGATCAAAAGCAGGGCAAACACAAGCAACACATAAAAAACCCTCAGACGTGTCAGCTCAGTGAGCGTATTGAATGTGATTGCGAGGATCCGCGAGACAGAGAAAGGACGATGCGGTTTCGCCGCCGTTGAAGCGTTGAAGCGTTGAAGCGCTGAAGCGTTTTCAGTGTTTGTCATCTCTGTTTCATCATTCGGCTGCCGCGCCGTAGCTTTGGCGAAGGCGGGTCATTTCGGTTTCCCCATTCCTTCGTCCTTCGACATTCGTGCTTCGTCCTTTTTGCTTGTCGCCTCCAGGAACAACCTCTCCAGTGTGGTCGTCGATTTTCGACGTTCGATCAGCTTTGCATTTGACCGGTTGATGACCGATTCGATTTCGTTGACTAGCTGAGCCGACGCGTCGGCAGATGACGAGCTCGGTTTGATTTTCAATTGCGATCAACTCCTGCAGATGTCCTTCACGCACCAGCACGCCATCGGCAAGAATGCCAACGCGGTCGCAAATTTCCTGTGCCTGCGCGAGCAAATGCGAGGAGAGCAGCACGGTGATTCCGCGGCGTTTCAGATCGAGAATCAAATCGCGAATCTCCCGTGAGCCTGCCGGATCGACTCCTGCGGTCGGTTCATCCAGCACTACCAGTCTGGGGTCATGAATCAATGCTTGCGCAAGGCCAATGCGTTGCAACATGCCTTTGGAATAAATGCCCAGCCGTCGTTTACGCGCTTTCGTCAAACCGACGAGGTCTAGCAATTCGTCTATGTGTGCCTTTAGTCGCGCGCCCCGCAGCCCGCAAAGCCGCCCAAAGAAACGCAGCGTTTCTTCCCCGGTAAGATACTTGTAGAAGTACGGATTTTCGGGCAAAAAACCGACCGCTTCGCGGCTTTCCACGAGACGACTGTCGCGCCCAAAAATTTCCGTTCGCCCTCGCGTCGGAGAAACCAACCCCAGAATTATTTTGAGAGTTGTGCTTTTGCCGGAACCATTCGGCCCAAGCAACCCGTACACTTCGCCCGGTTCGATGCGAAGGTTGAGGTCCCTCACGGCGACAATCCCGCGAGCGGGATGCAAAGGAACAGAAAATGTTTTGGTTAGTCCATGAACCGCGACTGCTGGACCCCCCTCCGTGCGGCTACGGCGCGGCGAGTCAGTCATAGCGAATTTCAAAGCCACGGGCGCTAACTGGTTTCTCCAACTTGTTTTCCGTTTGCTTATGAATCAGCGAGTGAAGCTCGCCTCGCGCGATGCAGTCAAGCATCGCGCGCACTTCATCTTCTTCTCCGGTAACCTGAAGTTCCACGCGCCCATCCGGCAGGTTGCGAACCCATCCGGTTACGTCAAAGCCTTTGGCCGCATGACGCATGGTCCAGCGAAACCCGACGCCCTGAACATTTCCTTCATAGAAAACCTGGAGCGAAATCATCGGCCTGCTGTAGAGCTGCCTGATTACTCGATGCCGGACGCAGCGCGTACGAACACGCGTGATCGGTTCACTTGTACGAATAAACGAGGCAACAGCTGCTCTCCTCACCTTCGAGCAGATCGATCGAGACAAAGTACTGACCGCTGTTCGATGGCGCAAAACCGGCCGCAGCTTTTTCCCCGTTGTCGTACGTTTCCGTGGTCATCTGTTTTCCCGTCTCATCATAGACGCTAACCGCAACTTTCTTTGCTGGTTCCGTCGCGCCGACGGAGAACCAATATTCGTTTCCGGCGTAAAGGTTCACTGCGACCAGTGAGTGATCATGCGGTTTGACAATCCCACACCAATGTCCGTCCCGGATCTTGAAACCGTCGTTTGAAAATGCCGCGGCAACGTCGAGGGCGTCTTTGCGCGCCTGCACCTCGGCATCTGTGTCTCCGCGCGCAGTGACGCTGACAGCCAGCACAAGTAACGATAATGGAATCAGCAACCCGCGTTTCATTTTGGTGCTTCTTTGCTTTCTATTTCCCCCATCATCTTGCCAACCGCTTCGTTAACCTTGCGCACTTCTTCAATATCAGGTGTTTTGCCTGGAGGGAAAGAAACCAGCTTTTCAATTTTGCCGAGCTCGTTACTGACATCTTTGACCAGTGGCTCATTGCGCAACTCAGGAGAGATTTCGTTGATTTTCGACTGCATGAAATGAACGAGCGCCGGCTGGCGCAGAACCTTCGCGTTCCGTTCGTCATAGTTTTGCACGATCAACGACGTGACTACCTGCGTGCCTCGAATCCAACCACCAAGCGTTACCAAAATTACCAGATCCTGGTCGGCGTGCGACTGCATCGAGGATTTTACTTCGTTCTGAGTCGCTTCCAGTTCTTCCTGCAGCGTGTCCCACTCGCTGTTCTCTGCAAAGTCATTGATACTGTTGCCGCGGCTAAGCAGCTTTTCGCTGACCCCGAGGGCTTTTGCGAGTTTGATGATGTCTGACCCAATAT
The DNA here is from genome assembly GCA_963719605.1 of uncultured Verrucomicrobiae bacterium. Taxonomy (GTDB): domain Bacteria; phylum Verrucomicrobiota; class Verrucomicrobiia; order Chthoniobacterales; family UBA10450; genus Udaeobacter. Next base: position 19,874 of record CAVRCO010000027.1, on the reverse strand, counting down.
TCTTGACCTGCTGGCCATCCTTTGCTTCCACGGCGATAAAGCCATCGGCAATCAAGCCGCCGAGGTTAAGCGCGATCTGCGCGCGATTGCGATATGTCATCGAAATTGGACCACGATATTGACCCGCCCAGTTTGTTTTGCCTGATTTTTCGAGTGCTGCGAAAAGTTCACCGGGCGTAGGAATACTGATCGAATCGGTCCGGGCGGCTTTTGCCAGTTGGTCGGCAGGAATCTGCCCGGTCTCCGCGGCAGCAGTTACCAAGATACTGCCCGCCAACACAATCGCGCCTAATCCGGCTAAACGAATCATCGCTGAGATTATGCGTGTCCCAGCGAAATTGCCAATATGAATCTCGCACGCCTTGATCGAGGCTGCTGGCCGCTCTTTTGCTCTTCGTCCCAGTGAGTCCTTTGTTACATGTGTAACAGGGAAAGAATGAACGTGATTTGCCTCGTCCGGACAAAGCTGTTCTAGTCCGCACAGAGAGTATGGCACGTACAAGCATCAGCCGGATTCATGCGCGCGAAATTTTGGATTCACGCGGCAATCCGACCATTGAAGTCGATGTGCGTCTTGAAAGCGGCGCACTTGGCCGTGCGGCGATCCCTAGCGGGGCGAGCACGGGCGAACACGAAGCATGGGAATTGCGCGACGGGAACAAGAATCGGTTCGGTGGGAAAGGCGTTAAGAAAGCGGTAGCCAACGTTAACGAGAAGATCGCGCCCGCCCTTAAAGGATGGGATGCGCTGGACCAGGCGAAGGTCGATAACAAGCTGATCGAACTCGACGGCACGCCAAACAAAAGCAACCTGGGCGCAAATGCGCTGCTCGGGGTCTCGCTGGCAGTGGCGCACGCTGCCGCTACCGCGGAAAATCTGCCGCTGTTCCGGTATCTCGGCGGACCTGACGCGCGAGTTTTGCCCGTACCGATGATGAACATCCTGAATGGGGGCGCGCATTCTGATGCGCCGATCGATTTTCAGGAATTCATGATCATGCCGCGCGGCGCTCCAAGTTTTTCGGAAGCGCTGCGTTATGGCGCCGAGGTTTTCCATACGCTTAAATCTGTCCTGAAAGGCCGAGGCCTTTCCACTGCAGTTGGCGATGAGGGTGGATTCGCTCCCCAACTCAGGTCCGCCGAGGACGCTCTCGAATCGATTTCAACGGCGGTCGAGAGGGCCGGTTACAAGCTTGGGGAGCAGATATTTATCGCGCTCGATCCGGCCGCCTCCGAATTCTACGATAACAAAAATAACGTTTACATTTTCAAAAAATCGGACCGCTCAAGGAAAACTGCCGACGAACTGGTCGAGTACTATGCCGGGCTTTGCGCCCGCTTTCCCATTGTTTCGATTGAGGACGGTTGCGCCGAAAATGATTGGGCCGGTTGGAAAAAACTGACTGCAAAACTAGGCAGGAAGATCCAACTCGTAGGCGACGACCTGTTTGTCACGAATGTAGAATTTCTTCGGAAAGGAATCGCCGAGCACGTGGCGAATTCAATTTTGATCAAGGTGAATCAGATCGGCACGTTGACTGAAACGCTGGCGACGATCGATTTGGCAAAGAAACATCACTATACGACCGTCATCAGTCATCGCTCCGGCGAAACGGAAGACGCCACCATTGCCGACATCGCGGTGGGGACGAACGCGGGCCAAATCAAACCCGGATCGCTTTCCCGCAGCGATCGGATTGCAAAGTATAACCAGCTGCTGCGAATTGAAGAAGAACTTGGTGACAAAGCAGTGTACGGCGCTACAATGCGCTAAGTGGATCAGACTTACGCCGATTTTCGCGCGCGCCGTGAAGCCACCGTGTGGCAGCGACTCAATCGAACTCTCCGGGTTCTGCTGGTCCTGGCGATCTGGCTCGTGATTGTAAGCTTGTTCGTTCCGCCGTACAAAAAACTAACGCAGAGCCGTGCGGAGATCGATAATCTGCAACAACAGGTAAACGAGCAACAAAATCTACTCGCACATCAGACCCGCGAGATTAATCTGCTCAAGACTGACTCAACCTATTTGGAAACGGTTGCGCGCGATCGTCTCGATCTGATGAAGGAAGGCGAAACAATTTTCCGTCTCGAGCCTGCGCGCGCCGCAAAACCAAAACCTGGGAACTCGCACAGATAAGGGTCAAGCCCTTTGCGATTCGCGGCGAATTGAATTATTTTTTGCGCATGCCAACTGAAGTCTCCGTCCCCGATGCCGAGGATTTGAAATCGCGTGCCCGCGAATTGCGGAGGTTTCTTTGACGTGGAAAAGCTCCAAAAAGATCTAGCCGCAATCGAAGGACGCATGGCCGCGTCCGATTTCTGGTCAAATCGCGAGCGCGCCCAGGCGGATGTCGAGGAAGTTTCGCGACTGCGTTCGCTGATCAATCCATTTCAAGAACTGGAGCGCGAAATCGAAGATTTTGGCGCATTACGTGAGTTGGCGGCGGAAGAAAGCGATTCCACGGCTCGCGCACATGCAGAAAAAGAAGTCTCGATGGAACATGATCGCCTGGTCCATAAGCTGGATGAATTCGAGTTGCGCCAGTTTCTTTCAGGCGAAAACGACCGTGCGAATGCATTTCTCACGATTCACTCCGGCGCGGGCGGCACAGAGTCATGCGATTGGGCCGATATGTTGCTGCGGATGTACCACCGCTGGATCGAACGAAGCGGTTTTAAATCCCAGACCGTGGACATTCAACAGGGAGAAGAAGTCGGCATCAAATCCGTCACTCTACTGGTGACTGGCGAGTACGCGTACGGGCATCTCCAGGTCGAGCGCGGCGTACATCGGTTGGTGCGCATCTCGCCGTTCGACGCAAACAAGCGGCGCCACACTTCGTTCGCGAGCGTCGATGTTGTTCCTGAAATTGCTGATACCGCTCCGATAGAAATTAATCCTGCCGATCTTGAGATTGACACGTTTCGCAGCGGCGGAAAAGGCGGCCAGAACGTCAACAAGGTGGAAACTGCCGTGCGGATTTTGCATAAGCCGAGCGGAATCGTGGTCGCATGTCAGGCCGAGCGCAGCCAGGGGCGCAATCGGGAGCTGGCGATAAAGATGTTGAAAGCCAAGCTTTACGAAATCGAGCAGGACAAAAAGCGCGCAGAAATCGATCGGCAATATGGAGAGAAAGGCGATATCGCGTGGGGCAGCCAAATTCGCTCCTACGTTTTTCAACCGTATCAAATGGTAAAGGATCACCGCACGGGAGCAGAAACGAGCAACGTGCAAGCTGTGATGGATGGCGATATTGATATGTTCATTCAGGCGAAATTGCGCGGGGAGAAGGCTGGCAAAGGCGAGAAAAGCGACGAGGAAATATAACAACCAAGAAATGTTCGCTTTGATTTGCGAATTTCCGTCTAATTCTCGTTAGGTCTATGCGTGCGTTGAGGCTAGCAGCGGTAACCGGGTCCATTCTGCTGCTTCAGTCGTGCAGTCCTGCCTCGCTAATCCACCTATACAATGACACTCGCGCCACCATTGTTGTGACGACACGCAACGGGAGCGCCTCTGTCCCGCCACAGTCGTCCACAAAATTCAGCCTTATTCTTGCCACAGGCCAGCAATGGGAGAGCCTGACTATTACTGCGCATGGTAGAACATGGCGTTACCTTCAGAAGCTCTTCACCCGCATTCCATGGGAGCCTTGGCAGCGCGGCCTATTCGAGAGCCGAAATACATTCGTCAGGCTTGATTCGCGTGGCAGGATCCACCTAACGGCAGCAGATGGCACGGCGACTAGTCAGCCATCGGGTTTTCCATTGCTGCCGGAAAAAACTTAACGAGGTGCTGCCTATCTTGGCTTCGCTCGACATGACAATCTAGCACGAGCTCAGAAGCCGTAGCCGAAATCGCGGATCGAAGTGGCCGCCGTTGTGTTTACGGCAGCAGGCAAGACAAGCTACCGCGCGACGCAAGCGCCGGACTCGAGGAAACTCCTGACGACAATTCGGACAGCGATAGACGAATCGCGCTACGTACAGTTCTCGCAGGGAACGGCAGATTGTGACATCGCTTCTCGTCGGCGATTCCCAAGTCGATACAGGCCTGCTGCCACTCGACCCCGTGAGGCGGAATCTTCCGGCGGCCAGTCCGAAATTGCGCAAGAATATGTGCCAGCTCGTGCCGCAACGTTCGATCGATTTCAGTCGGATGCTCAAATAATCGTGGATTTAGCGAAATGAGTTTCTTGTGATAATCAGCGCGTCCGGCAGCTGTCTTCAGGCGCGAATTCCATTCGACGCGAAGCTCGCCGGCGATTCGCGCGGCGCCGAGCGAGGCCAGTAATTCCCGCGCTTTGGCCTCAAGATCGGCATGTCTGTAATCGCTTCGCTCCGCGAAGCGCGACGCGTCCCGCAGGGACGCGGCTACAGTACGAAATGCGAATTCGAGTTGCCTAAGCAACGGCATACGCGCTCTTTCGCGTGTTCAGGCGCTCAACAATTTTCCGCACTGCGTCTCCAGCCGCTTTGATTTCGTCGGCCGTTGTCCATTTACCGAGTGAGAATCGAACTGCGGAACGCGCGCGCTCCATCGGCAGACCCATGGCGAGCAAAACGTGGGACGCAACGACCGATCCCACCATGCAGGCTGAGCCACTAGAGGCGCAGACCCCTTCCAAGTCCAGCGCGATGAGCAGCATTTCGGAATCGATTCCCAGCAGGCTCACGTTCAGTGTGTTTGCCAGCCTCGGCGCGTTTGCGGCGTTCTGTTCCGCATCAGGTACGTTTTGCGCAATTCGAGTCCAAAGTTCGTCGCGTAATTGTCCTTCGCGCTGCTGTTCTGGTCTCATGATCGCGCAATGTCCATTCTGCGGCTGCTGCCATTCCTACAATTGCGGGAACATTTTCTGTCCCGGGTCGTCGCTCGTTCTCGTGAGCGCCACCGAACATGATTGGCTGGATCGAGAGACCACTGCGCAGAAAAAGGAATCCGACGCCTTTAGGGCCGTAGAATTTGTGCGCTGCGAAACTGGCGGCATCGACCAGGGATAAGTCGGCATCGATCTTGCCGAACGATTGCACCATATCGCTGTGCAGCAGGACGCCGCGCTCGCGGCATATGTTCGAAATTTCGCGCATCGGCTGAATTACACCTGTCTCGTTATTGGCGGTCATGATCGAAACGAGTCTGGTCTCAGGGCGAATCGCATCGGCAAGTTGATCAACGTCGATGATTCCATCGCGCGAAACATTCAGCCATGTCACTTCAAAGCCTTCGCGCTTTTCCAAATATTCCAGCGCGTTCAGGACGGCGTGATGCTCCGCTTTGTTCGAGATGATGTGACCGCCGGAAGAAGATGCACATCGGGCGAGACCGAGCACGGCGAGATTGCACGATTCTGTTCCACCACCTGTGAAAATCAATCCGTGCGGTTTTACGCGCAACAGCTCGGCCAGCTTGTCGCGCGCGTTATCGATGGCCGCGCGCGCCTCGCGACCAGCTGCGTGCACGCTTGATGGATTTCCAAAGAGCCGGTCGAGATACGGCAGCATCGACTCACGCGCCGCGTCGCACAGTGGCGTCGTTGCGTTGTAATCGAGGTAAATCATGAATTCTTCCTCTACCTCCTATTCTTACTCTTTCTCTTGCTCATGCTCGTAATCGTCGCCACGCGACCTTGCCCGGCGCGCCCGGCGGTCGCGCCCTACCAGTTATTCGCGAAACTCATCACGCGTCGTAACTGGTTTGTGTTTTCGTTTCGGCACGATTCGCAATTGTTTCTCTTCGTAATATACAAGCGAATCCGGGGGCACGCTTTGGACCAGAAAAACGTTGCCACCAATTGTCGATCTGGCACCGATCACGGTTTCACCGCCCAGAATCGTTGATCCCGGGTAAATCGTCACGTCATCTTCGACGGTTGGATGGCGTTTTCCGCCTTTTTTGATTTTGCCGTGCTCGTCTTTCTGAAAGCTGCGCGCGCCCAGCGTGACGGCATGATAAAGTTTCACACGCGAACCAATCTCGGTGCTCTCACCGATTACCACACCGGTGCCGTGATCGATAAAAAAATGCGAGCCGATTTCCGCCCCGGGATGAATATCGATCCCGGTGCGGCTATGCGCCCATTCGGTCATGATGCGCGGAATCAGCGGCACCTTGCCGTAAAGCAAGTGTGCCATTCGATGAATGGCGATGGCCTCGAGCGAGGGATAAGCGAGTATGATCTCTTCATAACTTCTCGCAGCTGGGTCGCCCTCATATGCGGCATCGATGTCTGTCCAAAGAAGTCGGCGCACAGATGGCAGATCCCTTAGAAATGCAGTCAACACCTCTTCCGCTTTTGCTTCTATCGCTTCGTCCGGCGGGATTTTGCCCAGGCTTCTGCAAATTTCTGTTTTCAATCGCGCGTGCAGATTTCTTATGCGAATTCGAGTGGTGTCGGCGAGATCTTCCGAGCTCACCAGGGCTTCGCTGCGAAATCCCGGAAACATCAGGCTCATCAATTCGGCACACGCCGCCTCAATGGCGAGGCGCGAGGGGAGGGTGGCAGCAGTGTCGAGGTAGTTGATGCCGCCCGTTTCGCCGTAGGTCCGAAGCAATTCGTTAACCGCATCGCGGTTCGCTGAGTCCATTGTAAGAAATATGCGCCTCCTTGTGAGTTAAAAAAAGCGAAACTATGGAGACGGGTCGTCAGCACGGCAAAGTTCGCCCGAGCGGAGGGAAAGCATCCGCGCTCTCTTGTGCATAGGATTGAGCGTTACTGTAGCTTCAAAGTCACGAGATGAGCGCGCGGCTGAGCGATTACGATTACGATTTGCCAAAGGAGTTGATCGCACAGCGGCCGCGGGAGCATCGTGACGACTCGCGAATGATGGTGTTGCACCGTGATACGCAGACGATCGAGCATCGACAGTTCCGCCAATTGAAAAGATTTTTGAAGAAGGGTGATCTTCTTATTTTAAACAATACCCAGGTGCTTCCCGCCCGGCGATTCTCCGACGATGGCGCCATTGAGTTTTTGTTTCTACAACGGCTTGGCCCCGGGCGATGGAAATGTCTCGTCAACCCCGGCCGTAAAATGCGCGTGGGCGCGACCGCAGAAATCGGCAATGTCATTTTGTCCGTCGAGAAAATTACCTCCGATGGGGAGCGCGTCGTGGTGTTAAACCAAGATGTCGATCTTTACTCTGGCGGATCGATGCCGCTGCCCCCTTACGTCCGACGCGAAAGCGATACCGAGGATGCAGCGCGTTACCAGACTGTTTTTGCTCATACGCCTGGTGCACTGGCAGCGCCGACCGCGGGTCTTCACTTTACTCCAGAGATTTTAAGCGAGATTCCGCACATATTCGTGACCCTGCACGTGGGGACCGGGACTTTCCTGCCTGTGCGCTCGGAAAACATTGCCGAGCATCGCATGCATGCGGAGCGCTTTTTCATTTCGCATTCCGCCGCCGCGAGAATCAATGAGGCAGAGCGAATCGTGGCCGTGGGTACGACTGTGGTGCGAGTTTTGCAGGCAGCCAGGCGTGAAGATGGAAAGCTGAAGGCACAGGAAGGTACGACAGATATTTTCATTTATCCGCCATATCGGTTTCACGGCATTGATGTACTGCTAACCAATTTCCATTTGCCGCGTTCGACTCTGCTCATGCTGGTAAGCGCATTTGCCGGCCGCGAGTTCTTACTTCGCGCCTATCAGGAGGCAATTCGCGAACATTACCGTTTTTACAGCTATGGCGATTGCATGCTGATCTTGTAGCTCTTCCTCTTCCGCTTTCTCTGAATCTTCTTCAACCGACATAAAAGAGGCAGAAGCCAGAGGAAGAGGAAGATTGCCAGGTCGCAGATTGTGCTATTATCGGCTCCAAATGCCCGAGCAACCCAGAGGCGAGCTGGTTATTCAAACGATTGCCATGCCTAAGGACACCAATCCGAATGGAGACATTTTCGGCGGGTGGTTGACCTCGCAAATGGACCTGGGTAGCGGAATTCTTGCCGCGAAAACCGCGCAAGCACGCGTTGTTACGGTGGCAATGGAAGGAATGTCGTTCCTCCGACCGGTGCGGGTAGGGGACACGGTCAGATGCTACGCGCGGGTAGAGAGAATCGGGCGAACCTCGATGACAATCCCGGTAGAGGTATGGGTAACGCGTTTCATGACCGGCGAGGATCATCGCGTCACGCACGGTGTCTTCACTCTTGTTGCTGTCGACGAAAACGGGAAACCGATTCCGGTGAAGAGAAATCAACCACGAATGGACACGAATTGACACGAATGAAGTGGAGGTCACGAGACCGAGATTACCAATGAATTCGTGTTTATTAGTGTTGATTCGTGGTTAAAAGAACCTCGTCATTTCCTGATGGCTCCATTCGCTTATCTCTTTGAGCGGTTTCCCTCGTTTGGACAAACATTTTGCTATCGCGAGGTTGCAGAGCTTTATCGACAAGGTTTTGCGGCTCCGATTTTCTCAATCCGGAATCCGAAAGGCGAGCCAGCGCAAGATTGGGGCCCACGCATCGTAGAGCGTGTGCATTATCTGCCTGAGGAGAAGGAACTGCTAGATAACGTCCACGGGGCTTCGAAAAAGGGACAACTCAGTGCAGAAATCATAGCCGCTCTCGATGAGTGGGGCCGACGCACCGATTTTCTTCGCCTTTATCAGGCTGTTTATGTCGGGCTGCGCCTGCAAGAGATGAATATCAGCCATATTCACGCACATTTCGCTGGCATGGCGGCGCGCACCGCTTTTTGGATCGCGAAATTTTTTCCAATCACTTTTAGTTTCACTGCGCATGCCAACGACATTTTTGCGCCAAAGAAGTTTGAGACTGGTTTGGACAAGCTTGTCGGCGCGGCGGGCGTAATTATTACTGAAACCGATTACGCGGAAAAATTCCTACGGGAGCGTTTTCCAGAACGCGCCGATCGAATCCATCGCATTTACAATGGCTTGAATCTTGCCGAATTCGGACGCGCGACTTCTTCCTCCGGTCCGCCGTCGATCATCGCGATTGGTCGTTTTATCGTCAAAAAAGGCTTTGCCAACTTGATTCGCGCCTGCGCACTCCTCGTTGAACGTGGAAGATCGTTTCAGTGCGAGATCTTCGGCGAGGGCCCGCTTGAAAAGCAATTACGCGGGCAGATCACGGAGTTAACTTTAGAGGAGTTTGTTCAGCTACCTGGCCCCAAACCGCAACATGAGCTAAGGGAGCGCCTCGCGCGTGCGAGCGTCTTTGTGATGCCGAGCGTACTTGAGCCTGAGGGTGGCATGGACAATTTGCCTACCGTTATCATGGAAGCGATGGCGACGGGATTGCCGATTGTTTCAACCAGAATCGGCGGGATTCCAGAAATGGTGGTTGAGAATGAAACAGGTTTTCTAGTGCAACCGGAGGATGCAGTGGCGCTCGCCGAAGCGATTGAAAAGATAACTGATGACCGGTCGCTAGGGCGAAAACTTGGTCAGGCCGGTTACGAGCGCGCGCAAGAACTCTTTTCGATTGAGAAGAACGTGCAGGAGTTGTGTGCACTGCTCCCAGGCGGCTGACACTCCGAAAGCTTTCGCGAGCAGGTAGCCGCCGCTACAGCAAATCGCGGACCCTATTGACTGCGTGCAGGTAAACGTGGTGCGGTCCACCGCGCATCAGTTCTTCGCTCATCAGACTCACCGGATCATTTTTTCCTGCGGGCATCAATTGGAGTGTGCGTTTTTCGCCCGGCTTTCCGCGTGAAACTTCAAGGAGGTCTCCGCATTTGGCGTGAGCCACCAGAAACTCCACCTCGGGCGTTGCCATCGCGACTTCGCTAATCGGTTCTCCGGGCCGTTCGCGCAGTTCGACCTCGATTTTTCGGCCAGAGGAAGTAACGAATGAAAACTTATTCGCCGCATTTGTTTTCTCACTGCGCCAGTTTAGTTGCGCTGCAAGCCAGCCGGCAAAAAGGACGGCCGTCGCTCGGAACCCAGGCGCGAAATCAATTCGCACACTGTTAATCTTGGCAAAATGATGATGCGAAGCGGGATGATCGAAAAATTGCGCGAGCGCGAAACGGACATTGTCCAGGCGCGTCCAATTCAGGTCGCAAAGGACGATCCGTTGATTGGCTTCCTGTTCGGCGGATTCTAACAGGCGCATTTGGGCGCGAAGATCTTCCCAGTCCCGACTGTCATAGATGACTCGATCGACCCATGTCCAAAGTTGCGGATCCATCGGTTCACGGAATTCCTGTTGCCACCAAAGGTAAAACGGCAGGTCGGAATCCAGATGCGAGAAAACTATGCTTGGCAGCAAGGTCGTACAGCCGCCTTTCAGCAGAAATGAAATTTGTTCCGAACAAACCTGCTTGTTCCCGGCTCCGCTAACGTGACAGTGCGCGCTGATCCAGGCTTCCACATGGTTTTCTTTTGCGCCGCAATCAGCTTCGATGACGATCGCGCGGCAGGCGTGGTTCTCAGTAATATTTGCCATTAACTGCGTGTTCTTACTCAGCGAACCCGCGTCCTCGCTGTAGACAGCAAGGTTAACGAGTGAAGCGCGGGTCGCTGCGCCTTGATTTTCTTGCCACAGCTTTTTGAGCTCCTGGTCTATTTTGCTTACCTCGACCGGGAGGCCTAGCGAGTATGTTTCGGCGATAGCGGGCATCGGTTAGAGTCTCCTCCAAGCGCGGCCGTCACGAGCAAGTAAATCATCCGCGGCTTCCGGTCCCCACGAACCGGCGGGATAGAAGAATAACTCGGGCGCATCTTTCTTCGCGTGCCACGCTTCTTCGATGGGATCGATGAAAGCCCATGCGTCCTCGACCTCGTCCCGGCGCGCAAAGAGCGTGGCATCGCCGCTCATCGCATCCAGCAGCAAACGTTCGTACGCTTCAGGGCTTGCCTTCCCGAAAGAGGTTCCATAATGAAAATCCATCTTTACGGGTTCGATGCGAAAGCTGGTGCCTGGCACCTTGGCATGGATGCGCAGCGAGATTCCCTCGTCGGGTTGAATGCGAATCACCAGCACATTGAGGTCACGCAAATCCTTATTAAACAGGACTGCCGGTGCTTTTTTGAAATGAATGGAAATGTCCGTGGCCGATTTCGGAAGCCGTTTGCCGACGCGCATGTAAATCGGCACCTCCGCCCAGCGCCAGGTGTCGATGAAGAGCCGCAACGCCACAAACGTTTCTGTTTGTGAATCCGGGTTGACGTTTTTCTCCTGCCGATAACCCACGACCGGTTCACCGTTAATAGCGCCTTTTGCGTATTGAGCGCGCACAACATCGGCCGCGATCTCATTGCGCGGCCACCGACGCAACGATCGCACCACCTTGACTTTTTCGTCACGAATACTGTCGGCGCTCAGGTCGGTGGGCGGTTCCATTGCCGTCAAGCAAAGGAGCTGGAGGAGATGATTTTGCACCATGTCGCGCAGGGCGCCCGCGGTTTCGTAGTAACCGGCGCGACCTTCCACGCCGAGCGTTTCTGCCGCCGTAATTTGCACGTGGTCGATGTAGTGTGTGTTCCAAAGCGGCGCGAAGATTGCGTTCGCAAAGCGCAGCACAAGAATGTTCTGCGCTGTTTCCTTCCCCAGAAAGTGATCGATTCGGTAGGTCTGTTCTTCGCTAAAGGAATTGCGAATGATACGATTGAGCTCTCGCGCTGAGGCGAGATCCGTCCCGAAAGGTTTTTCGACGATTACTCGTGCCCAGCTTCCTTTGCAGGTCTGGTTCAAGCTGGCGGCTTTCAGATTCTTGAGAATCGGCTCGAACTGATCGGGAGAAGCCGCAAAATAAAAAAGCCGGTTGCCGCGGGTGCCATGATTTTTGTCGATTTCATCAAGACGTTTGGCCAACGCCTTGTAACCAGATTCGTCCCCGAACTCGCTCTGGTGATAAAAGATCGATTGCGCAAAGTTCTTCCAGATTTCGTCGCGCACTGCCTGTCGCGAAAACTTGCGCGTCGCTTCTTCAAGATCGCGCCGGAATTGGTCGTCAGTTTTTGGCCGGCGAGCGAAGCCGACGATCGTCACGGCCGGCGGCAGCTCGCCATCGGCGGCCAGATTGTACAATGCGGGGACAAGTTTGCGATGGGTGAGGTCGCCCGTAGCGCCGAAGATCACAATCGTGCATGGCTGCGGCACGGCGCGCGGGGACAAGCCTTCGCGCAATGGATTTGGTTCCGGTTGATCAGCGGCTCGATTCATGGCGTCTGCAAACTACGCAAATTTGCGGCCGTAGCATCGACATCTTGTTGATATTTCGATCAGGATCGGCTGGAAGCCGATGCCACGATCAGATCGGCAACGGAAATCTTCTGGTTAAGTCGAGGACTTTTCGATGGACCTTCTCCAGCGCGTCGGCGTCGGTTCGATTGGAGAGCGCTTCGGCGACGAGATCTGCGATCTCTAACATTTCCTCTTCTTTCATGCCGCGCGTCGTGACAGCCGGCGTCCCGATGCGGATGCCACCCGGCTTGAAGATTGGATAGGTATCAAATGGAATGCCGTTTTTGTTCACTGTGATGCCGGCTCGGTCGAGAATTTCTTGTGCTTCTTTACCGTTAATTTCCTTCGGGCGAAGATCGACGAGCATCAAATGATTATCGGTGCCGCCGGAGACGATGCGATAACCATGTTTGGCTAAGCCGGCGGCAAGCGCTTTGGCATTCAGGACAACCTGCCGTTGATATTCGCGGAACTGCGGCTGGAGCGCTTCGTGAAAGCAAACGGCTTTCGCTGCGATCACGTGCATTAGCGGGCCACCCTGAACGCCTGGGAAAACGGTCGCATCGATCTGTTTGGCGAATTTCTCTTCGCACATCACGATGCCGCCACGAGGCCCACGCAGGCTCTTATGCGTGGTGGTCGTGACAAATTGCGCGTGCGGGATCGGACTCGGATGCTGACCGCCTGCTACAAGACCTGCGATATGCGCCATGTCGATGAACAAAACTGTGCCAACCGAATCTGCGATTTGACGCAGTCGCGGAAAATCGATGATACGCGGATAAGCTGACGCGCCGGCGGTGATCATCGCTGGGCGAACCTCTTCAGCCTGCTTCTGCAACGCATCGTAATCAATTCGCTCTGTGCTCTCGCTAACGCCGTACTGGGAAACGGCGTAAAATTTGCCAGAGAAATTCGCGGGATGCCCATGCGTGAGGTGCCCGCCGTGCGCCAGATTCATGGCCAGAATCTTGTCACCCGGCTTGAGCATGGCGAAATAGACCGCCATGTTCGCTTGGGCGCCGCTGTGCGGCTGCACATTTACATGTTCGCAGCCGAACAATCGTTTCGCGCGATCAATGGCCAGCTGTTCAGCAATATCTACATTTTCACAGCCACCGTACCAGCGCTTTCTCGGGTAGCCCTCGGCATATTTGTTTGTCAGCACGCTGCCCTGGGCTTCCATGACTGCCCGGCTGGTGAAATTTTCGGACGCAATTAATTCGATGTTTTCGCGCTGGCGCTTTTCCTCGGCCATGATGGCATCGAAGATTTCCGGATCGACTCTGCGCAAAGCGTCTCCGTAACGGGGCTGAGGTTTCGAACCGGTCGATCCACTCTCGATGGGGTGGGGAAGGTGATCCATCGGATAAGAAGATAGCTCGCGTGCGCGCGTCGCACCAGGTCGCACCAGCTCACCCTGTTCGACGAACGCGAGCACGCTCGGCAGCGTGTTGTTGATGATGCGAGCGCAATGTTCGTACACTTCGCGGCCAAGACCGATCGGGTCCGGCACATCGCGCCATACCGTGGTTCCCGGCTCTTCAAATTCGCGAAGCAAAAACGATTTTTCAGCGCCGTGAGGAAACAATGTTTGGATTGTCTCAAGATGCGCGCCAGTCATGGCAAAAATATGTGTCGCTCGATCGACCAGCGCCGCGGTAAGCGGCTGACTGCGCAGATTGCTAATGTCGACGCCTCCTTCTGCGCAGACTTCGACCGCATAAAGACTTGGCGGCTGGCCGCGTACTGCGTGCACACCGGCCGAAACAACTTCGATGTCTTTTCGGTTCCCAAGCATGCGTCGAAAAAGTCCTTCCGCGATCGGGCTGCGGCAGATATTACCTGTACAAACAAAGAGGACGCTTTTCACAATTCAGACAGCGCGAGCGAGCGCTACTCCAAACCCTAGAGTCGAACCGGTCCAAGTCAATTTGAGCCGAGGAGCTGCCGCGGCGCGCCCGGCGGTGCGCCGACCAATCATCTGATTTGTTCAGATGCTGGGCAGCGCGCTATGGCGAGCAATTGTTTGATTCAGCCTATCCGCGAGGCAATTGCAATCTGAACTTGTGCCAAATGTACAAAACGAGAATCGCTCCAATGATGGATACAATTAATCCCCCGAGATGAAATTTGCCCCCTGCACTGGGCGGATAAAACAGGTGGGTCACCGCACCGCCGATGATCGAGCCGACAATACCGAGCACGACCGTCCACGTAATGGACAGATGCGTATGCATGAGCGCCTTGGCGACACAACCTACGAGGAAGCCGACGAAGAGATACCAAATGAGGTGAAGCATATTTTCGTTGTAACTTCTACGATTTGTAAATTCAACCCGTAGCGATAGCAAAGTTACCGATTGGAAGCGATGTAAAAGAAATGCCGAATGATAAATGACTAACCAGCAAAAGCGCGCTTTGGGGTTTTTGCCATTCGTCCTTCGTCACTCGGATGTCGACATCTCATCATAATTGACGCTTCTCGCAGACGCGTCTTCTCTCTATTATCTGACGTCGGATGACCATCGACACGCTGCGCCATGTGCCGTTGTTCGAATCGCTGGACGACGAGGCGGCTAAAGAACTATGCAAGTTGATCGAGACACTCGATTGCCCGGAGCGTCAGGTTTTGTTCCGCGCTGGCGATGTTGGTGACGCTATGTATCTGATCGAGCGCGGTAAAGTGCGGATCTCGGTGCGGGCCACTGATGGACACGACGTCACGTTAACGGAATTGGCCGGCGGCGATTTTTTTGGCGAAATGGCGCTGCTCGATGGTCAACCACGGTCGGCGAGTGCGACCGTCGCTGAAAACGCGCGGCTGGCTGTGCTCTCCCGGGAGCATTTCCTTTCGTTTATGCGCAGCAATCCCAACGTCGCATTGGAAATGCTCACCGCGCTTGCAAACCGATTGCGGCACACCGATGAGCTGTTGCGGCACAGCGCCATACGCAATGTCAATGTGGAGGATGCGGCACAGCTTACACTCGCGGACCGCGCTTCGGACATTATCGCGGAGTTTGGTGGCAGTTGGAAATTCATCATCGCCGCAGTGTTCTTTTTTAATTTGTGGATGCTGATTAACAGCTTTGCTAACAGTCGTTTCGATCCGTATCCCTACCTGCTGCTCAGTACCGCCATTAACATGCTTGCCGTGCTGCAAGCGCCGATCATTTTGATGTCGCAGAATCGGCAATCTCACAAGGACAGGCTTCGCGCGGAAATCGATTATCAAGTAAATTTGAAGAACGAAATCGCATTGAACGAAATTATTGAACGCTTGAAAACCCTGGAGCGCGATTATCTGAAGCAAAGATCGGATAAACCATTGGAATAACTGGCCTTCACCGCTCCTCGGATTCCAGGCCCAGACAATTGCTGTATTGGTTGAACTGATTATGATTACATCGTCCCTATGAAACAGCCCTCAATTCTTGTTCTCCTTGAGTTGGCCTTTGCCATCTTTCTGTTTGGCTGTAGTTCAGGTCCGAGTCCCGAGCAGCAGACACGCGAGGCGGACGAGCAGAGGGACGCACAACGCCAACAGGCAGAATTTCGCAAGGGCCTTCCCCCGGTAGCCAATCCCGGGCAAGGTCAGTGACGAATCGGAATGACGAATCAATGACAAAGTCCAAATGACGAACGGCCGCCTGTGCGTTGCTTCGGTTTCCCTGATTCCTTCGTCATTAGACATTAGTCATTCGTCATTGAAAGTGACAAATGCTCTCACGCTGGAAGCGGACGCGGTACCGCCTGGAATGGCTTGGACTCTCGCTTGCCACAAAGCTAATCCCGTTATGCTCGCGAAAGGCCTGCTATCGCCTTGCCCAGGTGGCCGGGGCGTTGCTTAGCTTTCTCGATCGGCGTCGATACCATGTTGCGCTGAGCAACCTCGAGGTCGCATTTGGCAATCAGTTATCTGCCCGTGAGCGACGCAAGATTGCCCGTGAATCATTTCAGCATTTCGCGCGAACAATGGTTGATTTGCTGTGGAGCCCGTGCCTGACCCAACTGAACTTCCTTTGGTATATCGAACTGCAGAACTTCGAAGAAACCATGCGCAATACCGGGCCGGAGCGCAGCTTGATTGTTGCCTGCTATCACTACAGTAACTTCGAATGGCTCAGTTTGGCCTGTGGTTTCCTGGAACTCAAAGGCACGATCATTTCACAGGAGTTTAAGAACTCGCTACTTGATCCGATTTTCAAAAAGCTGCGCGAGCAGTCCGGCCATGAGCTTATTCCGCGCGAGCGCGGGATCATGCGGCTTTATAAGGCGCTGCGACGAAAAGGGCGCACTGCGTTGCTGGTCGATCTTACGGTGCCACCAAGCCAGGGCGCAGTCGCGATTGATTGTTTTGGATTAAAAACAAGCGTGACTTCCGCACATGCCTGGTTAAACGAGCGCACGGGTGTCCCGATAATTCCCGCACACTGCGAGCCGCTATCGAATGGGCGTTACCGGCTTATCTTTCATCCGAAGATCAGAAACACAGTTGGGATGACTCATCAAGAGATCGCCCAGGCATGTTGGAATTCATTTGAACCATACGTACGAAAGAACCCAGCGCCCTGGCTCTGGATGTACAAACATTGGCGCTACCTTCCTGCGAAACCTGATCGGCCTTACCCGTTCTACGCAAATTTCTATCGGCCATTCGAGGACATGCTCAAGGACGAAACGGCCGGAGGTGTTACAGAAGGCAACGAGGGAAACGAAGATTGAATCCAGGTTGGATACGTACCTGGATTACCGTGACAACAAGATCGATCGCTTAAGGATTGTTTGCAGGTAGCGCCAGTTCCGTTGTTTCTACCTCCGCGCTTACTTTTAATCAAGCTTTGTTGCTCTCTTAGCTCCGCCTAAGACAATCGATTTCTTGTTGTTGTTTCAGTACCTTGCGATGCTCTTTAAGGAACTCCGTGAGTAACATCGCGTTGATCCTTCCTTGCTTTTGTGAATCTGCGCTATCCGCGCAATCCGCGGTTTTTCAGTTCTTCATTAAACGCGCCTGGAAACTGCCACTCCGTTTTGCGGCGTTCGCGACTACAGCTTGATTCACCCGCATTCGCGGATTAAGCGTGTTCGCGTCATGTCTCGTTCATCGGCATCCTCGAGTAGTGAATTGTTGCGGGCTCACTGCGCCGCCATTGCAAAGGAGGAGGCTGTGCTGCGTGAGGGTGGGGGCAAGCCTGGCCACGAACGTCAGCGAAAGATGAACAGGCTCCCTGTGCGGGAACGACTCAGTCGGTTGCTCGACAAAGAGTCGCCATTCTTCGAGATCGGCCTCTGGGCCGCTTACAAAATGTACGAACAGTGGGGAAAAATTCCGGCGGCCGGAGTAGTCGCCGGCATAGGCAACGTCGAGGGCGTTTCGTGCATGATTATTGCTAATGACGCCACCGTAAAAGCTGGCGCTTTCTTTCCACAAACGACCAAGAAAGTGATTCGCGCGCAGCGCATAGCCTTTGAATGCTCGCTTCCCATTATTTACCTCGTCGATTCCGCGGGCGTGTTTCTTCCGATGCAGGATGAAATTTTTCCAGACGAGGACGATTTCGGTCGCATCTTTCGCAATAACTCAGTTATTTCAGCGGCTGGGATTCCTCAGTTCGCTGCAATCATGGGTAACTGTGTGGCCGGCGGGGCCTACCTTCCTGTCCTTTGCGACAAAATTCTAATGACAAAAGGAAGCGGCTTGTACCTGGCAGGTCCTTCCCTAGTAAAAGCAGCTATTGGCCAGATTGTCGACGCGGAAGAACTAGGCGGCGCGCAAATGCATGCCGAAATTAGCGGGACGGTGGACTTTTTTGAAAAGGACGATCCATCCTGTCTCAAACGTCTTCGTTCCCTCGTTGGATTGCTGCCCGAAGCGGAAGAATCCAAAACGTCGAACACGGCGAAGGAAACATTCAAACCGGCGAAAGACCCGGATACTGTTTATGATCTGATCAGCTTCGAAGGGCAGAAAAATTATGACACGCGCGATCTGCTAGCCGCGGTCATCGATGAAGGCTCAATGGACGAATACAAGGCGGACTACGGCAAGACAATCGTAACTGCGTACGCGCGCATTAAAGGGCGCCCCATCGGAATTGTCGCCAACCAACGTTTGCAGGTCAGAACCAAAAAAGAGGGAATTCAAATGGGTGGCGTTATTTATTCCGACAGCGCAGATAAGGCAGCCCGTTTTATCATGGACTGCAATCAAACAACCTTGCCCATCGTCTTTTTCCAGGACGTTACCGGTTTTATGGTAGGTCGTGACGCGGAACAAAGCGGAATCATTCGCAGCGGCGCAAAGCTAGTCAATGCGGTCAGCAATTCCATCGTGCCGAAGATCACGGTCGTGGTGGGCGGGTCATTTGGCGCGGGTAACTACGCGATGTGCGGCAAGGCGTACGATCCGCGGTTTATTGTTGCGTGGCCTACTGCGCGGTACGCCGTAATGGGCGCGGCTCAGGCGTCAGATACTGTCTTTGCGATTCTCGCTCGCGCACGGGAGCGAGGCGACAAAAAGGCGACACACGAAGAACTGGAAGAGCTCCGCATAAAAGTGAAGCAGAGTTATGAAGAGCAAACCGACATCCGCTACGGCGCGGCCCGCGGCTGGGTGGATGCGATTATTCAGCCGCACGAAACCCGCGACGTTCTGATTCGTTTGTTGCAATACGTCACGCGGCCGAAGCCACAAGCACATTTCCATACCGGCGTTATCCAGGTTTAGATCGCAATTGTAGGGCGTGTGGGTCAGCCCCGAATGCTTTCGGGGTTCACAGAAACGCCCTACAATTCTTCGAAATTCTGCGTTATCGGCGGTTATCAAAATGCCCATCGTTCTTATTGAAAAGCAAACGCCGCAAATCACTGTTCTTACTCTCAATCGACCCGAACGCCGTAATGCGTTGACGATTGAGTTCCTCAGTGAACTAAACGCCGCCATCAAGAGCGCTTCCGATCAGCCGCACGAGCGCGTGATTATTTTGCGCGGAGCAGGCGCAGCGTTTTGCACCGGGCTGGATTTGAAGGAAGCAGCCGACCAGACAAAGGCGCATTCGACCGCCGACATGGTGGCGAACACTTTGATAGCCATCAGCCAAACACGTCTTATTACGATCGCTGCGGTGCACGGCGCGGCGGTTGCAGGCGGTGCGGGGATTATGTCGGCATGCGATTTTGTTGTCGCAGCACAAGGCACGAAAATCGGCTATCCCGAGGTGCGCCGCGGACTGGTCGCCGGACTGGTGATGACTTTCCTGCGCCGGCAGGTAGGTGAACGAAACATGCGCGAGCTGTTGTTAGGCTCCGAGTTAATCGACGCGGATCGCGCAAAGGAAATCGGCCTCGTGAATCGAGTTGTCGCGCAAGCTGATTTGATGAATGAAGCGCAAAAGTTTGCCCAATCGGTTCTGCAAGGCGCCCCTGGCGCGATGGCGCAAACGAAACGATTGATCGAAGAACTTTGGTCCAGTTCGGTGAAGGAAGATGTCGATCTTGCGTTGAAGTATCATATGCAAGCGCGCGAATCGGAAGAAGCGCGCGAAGGCATCGCCGCGTTTAACGAAAAGCGGAAACCAAAGTGGATATCGTAGCGAAGAATCTAACGAAACTAAGATCAGTCGCCGCTGGCGAGGGCGCGCATGGCGGCGGGAGGAAAGATTGGAGTCACGGAAAGCTTGTTCGTACGCCGGCCAGCGGTTGGCTGC
>CAVRCO010000026.1:0-26445 GCA_963719605.1 uncultured Verrucomicrobiae bacterium | reverse complement strand
CCGTACTCACAGTTCCTGCCGCATCCATTTACCTACCTGGTTCGCCGAATTCATTCGGAAGCACGAATCGGATGGCCTTTAGCTGCGATCACTGCAGCAACTTGGTAAAATAGAAAGTTAACAATGATTAAATTATTCCTCAGTGTCACGTTTGCCACAGCCCTCATGGGTTTAGTGGCTTACGGGCAAACATCCACGTCCTCCACGACGGTTGAGACGGGGACCAATGGAGCAACTGAAACCACGACCACGACAACCGCAAGCACGGGCACCGTCACGGAGTTTACTCCGGGCCAAGCGCTGATCCTAAAAACCGAAGCAGCCCAGCCCGTGCACTACAGGTTCGGCAAGACTGTCACATATGTGACGTCAGATGGACGGGTTATCGCAGCTTCGAAAATCAGAAAAGATTCGAAAGTTCGCGTTCACTACATCAAGGACGGCGACAACATGGTCGTTGATAAAGTCATCGTGACGGACGTCCGCGACTAAGATGGCAAGTTTGCTTGGTTAATTTTAAAGCCAAGCTAGCAATTCAGCGCCTGGCGGATCGAGACAGTTCTCGTCGCCAGGCGTTTTGCTTCTTTGATTTCAATCTGAAAGCCGAGGCGCTGATTTGGCTGCGCTTAGGTTGCGCTGGCCTCGCGCACGAGGCAACGAAAAATGGCGGAAACCTAGTTCTTTGTCTACCAGATGTCCGATTTACACAGATCATTTAGGATGACCCGGGGGGACTGCCGGTTATGGAGGAAGACGCAAATCACACGCCACCCCAGGTTTTGCTTGCCGCCGGAGATAGCGACGTGTTACCCACGATCCGTGAACAGAAACATCTTCTACATCATCGGAGTCATTGTCGTTATCGTCATCGTGCTCAAGGTGCTCGGCGTGTTTTAGCTCAACGCTAGATATCCATACCTCACGACGCGTAAAACCGCTGCGCTGTCTGGATCGCTACGGGATCCGAAGATACTTTCTTGGCCTCGAAGAACTGAGCTGCGGTGCGCGGGCGACGTGCCGCGCATTTGCTAGAAGCCGCACTGTGGACGACGGATAACGTGCCATGCGAGCGATGAAGAATGCCTCTACCGCCGCGCTTGTAGGGATCTGGATGATTTTGCTGACGGCGTTCGTCGTCACGATTCTTTACGTCGGACGCCAACTGCTTATTCCGCTCGCGCTCGCGGCGATGCTGACCTTCCTGCTTGCACCGCTGGTCGGCTACGTTGAACGCTGGATCGGACGTATCGCGGCTGTTCTGATCGTCGTGGCGATGCTCTTCAGCGTCGTCGGCGGAGCAGGTTGGTTGTTAACGCGTCAACTGATCGACCTCGCGGCGAAGCTTCCCGATTACCAGACGAACATCGACAACAGATTGCACGCGATCCGACTTCCCACCGGCGGTGCGTTTGGCCGCTTTTCGCACAGCGTTTCCGAGCTGCAAAAGCAATTGCCGGATTCGTTGGAGCCGCCGGCGAATGCGACCGGTCCGGTGCCGGAAACAAAAGCCACCACGGCCGCGCGCTCTCGCAACGTGCCTGCGGCTCAACAGCCGATGCCGGTTCGGATCGTCGAATCGCAAAACCGTCTTCCGCAAATCCTGCAAACCACCGCGACCGGATTGCTCGGACCGCTCGGGACGGCCGGCCTCGTTTTTTTCCTCGTCATCTTCATGCTGTTGAAGCGCGAAGACCTGCGCGGCCGAATGATTCGCCTGATCGGGCAAGGCCGGATCAGCGCGACCACGCGGGCGATGGACGACGCCGGGAGCCGCGTCGCCCGTTACCTTACGATGCAGCTTCTGGTGAACGTGAGTTTTGGCTTGTGCATTGCGATCGGACTCTACTTCATCGGCGTACCGAACGCTGCGCTCTGGGGCGCGTTCGCGGCGATCATGCGATTCGTGCCTTACGTGGGAGTTTGGATCGCAGCCGCGGTTCCTGTGCTGCTTTCGTTTGCAGTTTCGACGAGCTGGCTCAGTCCGCTTCTGACGCTCGGTCTTTTCGTCGTGCTCGAATTAATCAGCTTCAACGCGCTCGAGCCGTGGCTCTACGGATCCCGCACCGGCGTCTCGTCCATCGCGCTGATCATCGCGGCGGTTTTCTGGACGTGGCTTTGGGGACCGATCGGGCTCGTGCTCGCGACCCCGCTGACCGTGTGCGTTGCCGTGATGGGCCGGCACGTACCGAAGTTGCAATTCTTGAGCGTCCTTCTCAGCGAAGAGCAAGCACTCGCTCCGCACGAGGAATGTTATCACCGACTGCTCGCGTTCGGTTTGGATGAAGCGAACGACCTCGCGGAAGCGTACGTGAAAACAAATTCACTCACTTCTCTTTACGATTCCGTTCTGATCCCGACGGTCACGCTCGCGGAAATGGACGCGCAACGCGACGAGCTGGACGCCGAACATCGTTCCGCGATTCATCGTCACATCCACGATCTGATCGAAGATCTCGGCTCGGCCCCGCCGTCGAAGTCGCAGTTGGAAGCGGACAAGCAGGTCGCCGAACACACTCCCTTTCCTCTCTCCCGTCCCACGTGCCGCGTGCTTTGTGTGCCGGCTCGCGCCTACCGTGATGAACTCGCGGGAGCGATGCTCGTGCAGCTGCTTCGACAACAAGATTTCGATGCTGAGAACGCCTCGGCGACGCTCAGCAGTGGCGAGCTCGTCGAGATGGCGGCGAAGTCGGATCCCGAAGCGATTTGCATCTCGGTTGTTACACCCTCCACTCTGATCCATGCGCGCTATCTCAGCACGAAACTTCGCGCCCAATTGCCACACGTGAAGATCGTGGTCGGAATTTGGGGCGCGACCGAAAACATGGCGGGCGCGGGAGAACGGCTGCGGTCTTCCGGTGCGGACGAAGTGGTGGTGTCCCTCGCCGAAGCAGTGGTGCAGCTCGCGAAGTTTTCCGTTTCGATTGCCGATGAGATGATCCCCGGCGCGATCCCGGACAACGAGGAAAACCGCCTCGAAGAGCTGGCTCGTTTGCATCTGGCGGATGGCACGCGTGAAGAAGTTTTCGACCGCATCACGAAAAAACTGGCGCGCATTTTTGAGGTTCCGATTGCCCTTATCACGTTCATCGATCGCGATCACCAGTGGTTTAAATCGCAAGTCGGGCTGCCCGAAGAAATCGCCGAAGCGCAGCAGACGTCGCGCGAGCTTTCGGTCTGCGGCCATGTGATCGCGAACGACGAATTACTCGTGGTCGAAGACCTTTCACGCGACCGAAGATTTGCAAACAACCCCTTATTAAAAGAGCGCGGCCTGCGCTTTTACGCGGGCGTTCCGCTCCGCAGCAACAACCTTCCGATTGGCTCGCTCTGCATCCTGGATGTCAAGCCACGCCGAATGACCGAACGCGAAAAGCGTCTGCTGGAAGTCATCGGCGAAGATGTGATGGAGGAAATTAAACGCCGCGATAGTGTCGGTCCGCCGAGCGTGCTGGTAGCCTAAGCGGTGATCACACACGCTGGCCGCAATCATTCGCAACAAATCATTGCCGAGGAGCGTTCCATCTACATCGCGCACTTTTCATACGCCCGTGCAATTCAGAATCAAAAGGATTACGAGTATGGTTTACGATTATTCCGTGCGCACCGGTAGCCGATTCCATAACCGCCTTTCGGTAATAGTCCCGAGTTAACACCAGAATTACAACGATAAGAATGAATTAAACCCATGCTGTGATCCCCTACTCTTTCGAATACGCCCAACGCAAAAAATCCTTCACGCCGTTCAGGATGACTCGACAAGAGAAAAAGAAGATTGCCGATCCTAAGATCGTCACAGATGCGATCGAAGTGGCGGAGGATGCGGGATTACGCTACGTGAGCCACGATCAGCCCGGGTACACGCGCAAAGCCAAGGGTGACGACTTCGAGTATTTCGACACCGAGGGCAAACCGATTCGCGACGAGCAGCGGTTACTGCGAATAAAGCGTCTCGCGATTCCGCCCGCTTACACGGATGTGTGGATCTGTCCGTCAGCCAACGGACACATCCAGGCAACGGGGCGCGATGCGCGCGGCCGCAAGCAGTATCGGTATCATAAGCGTTGGCGGGCCGCACGTGACGAAAACAAGTATGACCGGATGGTGCTTTTTGGCGAGGCCTTGCCCAAGATTCGCAAACGCGTGGAAGCAGATCTTGCTTTGCCCGGCCTGCGACAAAACAAAGTGCTCGCCGCCGTTGTCCAGTTGTTGCAACAAACATTTATTCGTGTCGGTAATGAAGAGTACGCGCGCGACAACAAATCGTTTGGCCTGACGACGATGAAGGACCGGCATGTGGATGTAAACGGTTCGAAATTGCGTTTTCGTTTTCAAGGAAAAAGCGGAATCAAACATGACGTCGACATACAAGATCGACGGATCGCAAAAATCGTTGCCAAAGTGCAAGATTTGCCGGGACAGAATCTGTTTCAATATCTGGATGATGAAGGCGAAGCGCGGGACATTACTTCGCAGGACGTGAATGATTACCTCCGCGAGATCACGGGAGAAGATTTCACGGCCAAAGATATTCGGACTTGGGCGGGAACGGTTCTGGCCGCGATTGCCCTGAATGCCGCGGGTGCGTTTGAAACAAAGAAACAAGCCAAAGCAAACATCAAAAATGCAATCGGCGCGGTCGCAAAAATACTTGGGAACACGCCGGCAATTTGTCAAAAGTGTTACATTGATCCTGTCGTGCTCGAAAGTTATCTCGACGGAGATATCATCGAAGGTTTGAAACGCAAACCCGACGAAGCGCTCGAGAGCGAGGCAGTCGATCTCCGCATCAGCGAAGTGGCGGTCCTGAAGTTTTTGCAGGCGAAGCTGGCTAAAAAAGCCGCGTGATAGATTTGAAAGCGAGATCCCGCACAGCGATTAAGAAGATTGGGCAGCCGAGATTCTGGCTTTAGTGATGATTGCCCAGATGCGAATTGGCAGACTATGCAGCGCCTAGACCCCGAACTCATCTATAGATTATTCCAATTCTTAAGGAAAAATCTCGTCTAATTTTTTTACCAAACTATGGCTGCCTTGAATCTTTAAGCGGCCAGTCAAGTATGCCCACGGGACCTTAAGGGTTTTATTTGACATAGCCACCCAGTCTTCATCGCTCGCTGCAAACGTGACATTTGGATTGTCAATCTTTCCCCTACCCATTTTGTAAGTTCCATCATTTACATTCAGCCACCATTCGCCTCCGTTTGGACCACTGAGTTCCCACTGATAGCTAGCATGCACTCATTTTGCCTTGTCTGCTTGAAACGCGTCTTGCCTCTTATCCAACGCCTGTTGCGGCGTAGAATTCTGTTGCCTACTAGTTTGCTGTGCTTGGCATAGTGACGCAAGCGCGAGGGCTGCGAACGCCAGCAAGTAGAGCCTTCTGTTTTTCGTTATCAACAATGCAATTTACCTCATCTGTGAATGCGCTCGGCGCGTATTTTGCAAAAGATTGACCGTTTCTTGCCGCGCGAATCCCAGAGTCGGGGAGCAGCGGGCGAATTTGGGAACCGACAAAAGCCGCGACCGTTCAATAATAATAGGTGAAACGGCAGTCGCGATAACGCTCGTTTGATGAGACGAGGCGAGTGTTGTTTCGCCCGTAGTTGGTAGCGTTGCTGCTCAGAAGCTGCTCGAAACCACTGACGGTCACCGAAAGCCTGTTCCTTCACGTACACAAGATTAGGGTCGCCTCTGACAATAAGCGGTGAGCGCGATGCACCGAGATGGCTTTAACTAACTCCAGAAAAGTAAAATATGAATACATCAATAACAAAACCTAACCCAGCTGAAGACGCGAATCTCGACGCCCGCCCAGTCAAGGACATTATCCAGCCCGCGAAGACCGTTCTGGGCAAGGTTTCTGTACAGACGGCTTTAGACGAAATGCAGGCTCGGGGAATCGATTCGGCGCTAGTAACCAATCAACGCGGGGAATTATTAGGTACTGTGTCGAGCAACGAAATGAACCGAAAGGTGGGTGGTTTGGGGCACGACCCAAGACAGAACCTCTAGAAGCACAAGTGGAAACAAACATTGACTATTGCTTCGAAGATCAGACGGTTGCGGAGGCTGAGCAAATTATGTGCGACGCAAAGGTCGCCGAAGTTCCTGTAGTAACGCGCGAAAAATTGCTGGTGGGAACAACAAATCTTGAAGCGATCGCACAGGATAAACGACGGAGAAGACCCTAGAACCTCTGGTAAGAGGCTCCGGTTTTCGACTTCCTGCACGCGGAAAGATTGGAGACGATTATGAAACGGCTCATCACAACCATTGCACTTGCTCTGCTGCTAGTGCCCGCGACCTTCGCGGGGGAGCAGTCATTGCTGGCGCGTGTTACGGTTTACTGGGCCAGCGGCGATGCTGGTTCCAACCGTCATCAATGCGCGACCGACCGGCGACTACAAACCGGAGATTGCTCGGTCGATACGCGGCACATTCCTTGTGGCAGCAGGCTGATTTTTCCCGATGGCACTACTTCGGCGGCAGTTGACACCGGCCCCGCGGTAAGAAATCGCAAAGCGGCGCGAATTTCAGGACGCACCGTTTATGAGCGAAATGCAGTAGTGATTGATCGGTTTTTTGAAACGAAGCGAGAGGCGCTTTCCTGGGCGAACCGAAATCCGCTCTTCATGACCGTGCGGGTTGTCCAGCCGAATCCACGCACGCTGGCACAGTTACCAGAACAACCTCCGCTCGACTCGCTTGCCCAGCCTGCCTTTTGATTGGTCCGGCGAGATTAAAGACACCAGCAAGCAAGTTACTAGACCTAACGATTCACGGCGAACATTGTAGGAAGGCCTCTAAGAAATTGAGCATGAAAGGATCACGTTCTTTTTCGCGATGCCTAGATCAATTGGGGCCCGCGCCTAACGCCTCCCATACCTAGAAAGTATGACGCCTCGCCTACGAAGTATTGGCTAGAAAGGGACCGGAGGCGTAATTCCAAAGTCGAACAAACCAGGAGGCATAAAATTATGAGATTATTTTTTGTATTGCTTTGCTGCTTAGCGATCCCATTGGTCGCCAGCGCAGCAAATCAGGATAACAACAAGAAGAAAACGCAGACGACACAAGGTCGGCAAACGCAGAAGCAAACAGGAAAGCAGGGCAACCAAGGCAAGCACTACAACGTGAACAACGCTTCGCAACCAAACAACCCTTCGCACTTGAAAGGCCAAGGCCAGCATCACGGGTTGAACGCTCAGAACAACAACGTGCCAGCCGTGCAGTCAAACACCAGGGGTAAGGTGGCGACTAAGCACCATGGCGCGAACACGGTTTCGCAACCAAACAACCCTTCGCACTTCACTTGAAAGGTCTCAGAAAAGGTCGCCAGCATGCGCACAGGGTTTGAACCGTCAGATCACGGAACGAACAACAAAGTGCCGGCGGTGCAGTCAAACACCAGGGGGAAGGTGGAAGCGAAACACTTTAACCTTGCGAATTCGCCTAATTCGAAGATCGAGAGCATGAAGTTCCAACAGAACTATCACATCCAGGGCAGTGAGAACTGGAAGGGCCAGAATTACGCCGTTTTCCAGAACTACAGGGGCGAATGGCACGATCAAGGCTGGTGGCACAACCACTACAACCGCATTGTTCTGATCAGCGGTGGCTGGTATTTTTGGAATGCGGGCTATTGGTTTCCGGCGTGGGGTTACAATCCGGCTGTCGCCTATTACCCATATAATGGCCCTATTTACGCCTACAACAATCTGCCGCCCAATCAGGTGATCGCAAATGTTCAGTCCACGCTGCAAGCGCAGGGTTATTACCAAGGCGGGGCAGACGGCCTGCTCGGACCGGAGACCCGCGCGGCCCTGGCTAATTATCAACAGGCCCACGGCCTCTACACGACCGAAGCGATTGATGAGCCAACGCTCGAATCGTTGGGAATGTCGTAAGCGAGACAACCGCCAAATCGGAGGCGATTATGATTATATGAAAATGAACATTGTCATTCCCCGTGAAGCCATGCTCGTGCGCGAAAGGAGTGCCTAGCTATGATGTCCGCTCGCTGGATGAGGGCGGGCAGGTTATGTAGAGACCCCAACACATCCGTACCGTCAAACTCAGATCCTTATGTCGACGTTTAAGGATCCATTCCTGAGGAGACTCATTCATTGACGCTCCGTGATTGTGGAACGTAGAATAGCCGTTTAACGCGAATTGTCCCGAATTATTCGGCATTTTGAAGCGGAATAATTCGACCTAATTCGCTTGTCTTCCCTCTCGCGCGCAGGTGCGTTGAAAGCGCGCAACCTTTTTTAACCGACTACACCGCTAGCGAGCAGCAGCCGTCAGGCTGCGCAAGGCGCGTTGTGTGATTAACGCCGAAAGATCAGGCCCAAGACAAACCCGATTCCGAGTGCCGTGAATACCGCGTTTGTCGGGTTTTTGCGCACGTATTGCTCCGCATCTTTCTGGACTGTCTTGACACGATCCTTCGCATCATCCCACGCTTGCTCGGCCCTGCCGCGCGGTATCCTCCCACGATTGCGCCTGCCGCGGATTTTAAATCCTCGGGCCGCTTGACGGGCGCGAGGTCTGCTGCTTTCCAATTCAGACCCAGTTTGTTTTGCTGTATGCTCTTTTAGGGGCAATTGCTACATCCCAGGTGATTTGAACTCCTTCCTAAGTAAAAACGGAATTCGCGAGCTGATCGCGCTTATCCAATATGGCGGTTGCTACGGCTCCTTGAACTCGCCAGCTTTGCGGAAGCGAAGGAGAACCGTTCGACTCGATGTTCTTGAAAGAGCTTGGCGAGTAGATGAATTTCTGGATAAATGGGCCGCGAAAGTTTAACTCAACCGAAAGGAATACCATGCTCTGGACTATAATTGTGATCCTAGTGGTGCTCTGGCTTCTGGGCTTTATCGGCCACTTTGGCGGCGGTCTGATCCATCTTCTGCTCGTGATTGCCGTCATCGTGCTCGTTATTCAGCTGATTCAAGGCAGACGAGGGCTCTGAGCGAATCCGTTTTCGCCTCGGTAGTACCAGTAGTGCATCCTCACAATCGGTTTTGCACCCCGAAGACAACTCCTCTTTACGCAGCACTGGGTCTGCACAGGGCCAACAGTGTTCTGGGCAGCATGGATCATGAAGGAACCACTTCTTCCAAACTCAAGACGTGATCGGTCACGCCGGTTTCCATGGCTGGCATAAGGCCGAGCAAGTGACAACGGCAGAAATTGCGTGCCATTACCGTTTCAATTAATCTATTGGCAGCCTGGCAACCGGACACGTGCGATCCCATAATTGGAGCAACCAAAGGGGGTGAACGAAAATGCGGAGGACACTAAAAACAACCAAGAGCAAGAAGCAGCGGGGCAGAGTGCGGGATTTGAAGCCCGTGAAGGAGGCGAAGGGTAGTGGCAAGATTGAGCGCGCCGTCGAGCACCACGAGACCTCCGTCACCGAAGATGCGAAAGAACTCAAAAAGCTTCGGGAAGAAGTCACACAAATTAAGTCCGACATCGCGCATATCTTAGAGGCATTACAAACTTTAGAGATGTGGGTACCAATGTCGCGAGCCGAGATACCGCAGTACGCATGGGCGTATAGGAAATTTGTAGACATTACGACTCGCTTACGGCAAGAGGCGCGTTCCCGGTAGTGCAGGGTCTTTGTTTCTCGACTAACGGATTCGAGTCGTCGGTACTCTACGCGACCTGAGCCCCACCGCACAATGCACGGCGTTGGCCCACACCGTAGCGGCGGCAAACCCACGATAGAAAAACTATGAACTACAACATCGCAACCATCCTCGCCGTCATCGCGATCATCTTTGTCCTGATCACTTACATCACCAGCGCGCCGCTTGTGCCGGTTGCAGTCATCCTGCTCGGTCTGGCGATTATTTTCGGGGGACGCGGAAGCGGAAGTTTGAGAAACAGCTAAAAAATAGCGAACTTTTCGGGCGACCGCGAAACTACGGGCCGTCCTTGATACTAATTCGTGCGGTTAGTGCCGCTATCCCCAGAGGGATGGCGATTGCCAGTGCGATCGTGAGTACGTTCATAGGGATTTGTTGCTTTTCCTATTTACTGCGGATTGCGAGCCGAGAGATTTAACAGAAACCCCTGTTGCTGGCGATAAAGTTGGCATATTGAAACCGTGGCAAAGCGAGACGCTAACAAGAAAGCATTGGAGCAAGTCGAGAAAGCAACTGATTCGGAGCCGGTCAAAGGCAAAGAGCTTTTGGAATCCGACGAGCTTAAGCGCAAGCTATCGGAAGCCGAAGAGCGGTACAGGTCGGGATTATCGCCGAAGAAGGCGAAATCCGAGTGACGCTAGCCATTTCGCAAGCAAGCCGGTCCCGTCTCAGCGCGGAAGAGACCGGGAAATTCTTGCTGGAACTGCGTATTCCTTGCGCCGCAAACGTCGCCCGAATCACGCATCGTTTGGTCATTAACTGCTCATAGAAGGCGAGCTCCGAACTCGCGGCCCAGAGCTGATCGGGAGAATCGCGCTTCGGCAACGCATCCCTGTGAACCGAGTTTGTTCGCTGAATTCCATATACGAAATCGCGAACTGTTTTGAACTTCACCGCACAACAAGAATGGACTAAACCTTAGATTCGTACTGCACTCCCGTTTTGGACAACGCAAGAACCGAAAAAATGCGAGCGAACGCGGAATCGTTTAAGAACTGGTTGCTTGCGGATCGGAAGCAATTCGAGATGCCGGGACTTCATCAGAAGAAACGCCGCGCATCCGAAGAACAGTCCTGGTGCAAAGTGATGTGCCTAACGGGAGTGGACTATTTCTCGACTCTCGGTTATCAGCCTGGCATTGCCGCTTTGGCCGCAGGTGCGTTGTCACCTTGCGCAACGCTCATTCTCGTTTTGTTAACGCTTTTTGGGGCCCTGCCAATTTATCGACGCGTTGCCCGAGAAAGTCCCCACGGCGAAGGGTCCATCTCAATGCTTGAACACCTGCTTCCTTGGTGGCAAGGCAAGCTCTTTGTCCTGGCACTTTTGGGCTTCCTGGCCACCGATTTCATCATCACGATTACGCTTTCGGCCGCTGACGCTACGGCGCATCTAATCGAAAACCCGTTTGCTCCCACCTTTTTTCATAATCAGGCGGTGCCGATCACTCTAATCCTATTGGCGCTGCTGGGAGCGGTTTTCTTGAAGGGCTTCAAAGAAGCGATCGGAATCGCGGTGGGCTTAGTTGTCCTATACCTTACGCTTAACGCAGTGGTTATTGCGGTTGGGATCGGGCAAATAGCAACTCATCCTCACCTCTTCATTGAGTGGAAGCGGGCGCTCTTCGCTGCCCATGGCAGTCCTTTAGCGATGTTTGGAATTTCGTTGTTGCTGTTCCCCAAGCTGGCTCTTGGACTCTCTGGATTTGAGACCGGAGTCGCAATGATGCCCTTGGTGAAAGGCGAACCCGGAGACGACGAGAGTCGCCCACTAGGAAAGATTCGTAACACTCAACACCTGCTTTTTACCGCAGCCGTTATAATGAGTGTTTTCCTTATTACCAGTGCCTTTGTCACGACGTTACTGATACCGGCGGCGGACTTTCGTTCGCCTGGTCCGAATGGCGAGTTGGCGGGTCCGGCTAACGGCCGTGCGCTTGCCTACCTGGCACACCGCTTTCTGGGAAACGGCTTTGGAACCCTCTACGACATTTCAACCATAGCGATCCTCTGGTTTGCTGGGGCCTCGGCGATGGCGGGGTTGCTGAATATTGTTCCCCGGTACCTACCCCGATACGGGATGGCGCCTGAGTGGACTCGGGCCGCACGCCCTCTGGTACTGATCTACACAGCGATAGCCTTCGCCGTGACGCTCCTCTTCAAAGCCGGAGTGGACGCGCAAGGCGGCGCTTACGCGACCGGCGTCTTAGTGGTTATGACCTCAGCGGCCGTGGCAGTAACTTTAGCAGTCTGGCGCACGCGATCCGCCGCCGCAGCGGCAGCTTTTTGCCTGATTGCGGTCGTGTTCGCTTACACGACGGTAGTGAACATCATCGAGCGACCCGACGGCGTAAAGATCGCGGCGTTTTTTATTAGCGCGATAGTGGTCGTTTCCCTTGTGTCTCGCGTCTGCCGGACAACTGAGCTCCGAACCGGCAAGATTACTCTCGATGCCGCGGCGGAGCGCTTCATAGATCAAGCCGCAAACGGAAAAGCTTTGCGTATCATCGCCAATCAGCCGCGACACTGCCACGACACAGAATATTCTAAGCGGGAACGAGAACAACGGGAAGACAACGGGATTCCACCAGAAGATCGTGTGTTATTTTTGGAGATCTACGTTCCTGATGCGAGCGAGTTTTCGGCAGAACTGCACGTACGCGGTGTGGAAGTAGGATCACATCAAGTGCTGCGCGCGGAAAGCGCTGCTGTGGCAAACGGGATAGCCGCGTTGCTGTTATATCTGCGCGATCGAACCGGGCAAGCGCCACATGCTTACTTCAATTGGACCGAAGGCAATCCCGTATTGTATATGATCCGCTACGTTCTCAGTGGTTACGGGGATGTCGCGCCAATAACCCGCGAGGTGCTTCGTCAGGCAGAGCACAACCCCGCGCGCCGGCCGCGCATCCATGCCTTATGAGATGAGAGCGCTGGACGTTAGCTTTGAAGTGGGACAATTCGTTTCTCTAGCGATTCAAAAATCACGCCATTCTCGAATCGCTCGCCCGATCATTTTTTCGAGCACCCGAATCAGCGCGATAATCAGGCCAAGCTTTGCCAACTCAGAAGTTTTGTTTATCGTCTGAACGAAATCATGTTTTTCGACAATTTGCCGCTGGAAATTACGTGCTCTAAATGTGGCAAGCAGATCCACGAGACTGTCAACTGGCTCAAGGCTGACAGTCGGAAATGTCCCTTTTGCGCGACGCTCATCGATACGACAGAGTTTCGACGTGGAATTGACGAGGCTACAAATCGTACTCATGAAATGCTTCAGAACCTTCAAGAGAGCCTTCGGAGCATCAAAATAAAAATTAAGCTCTAATCACCTTCGAATGGTGAATAGCTGACGGAGCCGATAAACTTCGGCCCCCTCGACTCGCTTGTAAGATCGACGTCCAAAGCTTTGGGTTGACCAGTCGAACTGCTTGATGAGACGATCTCGACCGGTGGGCTCGCAACTTTTCAAAACCAAGAGTCCGGACCATCTGATGGCCGAAGCCGCCGCGCCGGAGCGTCAGCTAAAGCGCGCGCTGGGCGCGCTCGATCTTACGTGCTTCGGCATCGGTGCGATCATTGGAGCCGGAATCTTTGCGCTGGCGGGTACCGCCGCTGCAGGGGAACAAATCGAGGCATCCCTTTGGAAAACGCCCGTGCTCAATTTCATCATATCGCATCTTACTCATACCGAGCTGGTGTTTGGCCGGCCGGGCGCGGGCCCGGCAGTCATGGCTTCTTTCATCGTGGCAGCGATCGCCTGCGGTTTCGCGGCGCTCTGTTACGCCGAGCTTGCCTCGATGATTCCGGTGTCCGGGTCGGCTTACACTTACTCGTACGCGACTCTCGGTGAAATCATCGCGTGGGTGATCGGTTGGGATCTCATTTTGGAATACGCAGTTGGGAACATGGCCGTGGCAGTCGGTTGGTCCGGATATTTCGTGCAACTGTGTGGAAGTCTTTTCCACCTGAAATTTCCCCTCTGGTTGGTCAATGATTACAAAACAGCGACAGCGATCACCGCCCAGGGGGGTGATGGCCTTGGGAATTATTCCTCAACCACGCTCCCGGTCATCGCCGGTCACTCGATCGCCTTGAACTTGCCCGCCCTACTCATTGTCGCAGGCGTGACTGTCCTTTTAGTATACGGCATTCGTGAGAGCGCGCGCACGAATACCGCCATTGTCATCACCAAGGTTGCAGTCGTTGTTTTCGTGATTGCGTTCGGTGCATTCATGGTTCACCCGCCAAATTGGCAGCCGTTTCTGCCGAATGGAATCGGTGGGATGATGAGCGGCGCGGCCATTGTGTTTTTCGCATTCATTGGATTCGATGCCGTCTCGACGACTGCCGAGGAGACAAAAAATCCGCAACGCGACATGCCGATTGGAATCATCGCGAGCCTCATCATTTGCACGGTTCTTTACGTGCTGATGGCAGGGGTGATCACCGGCATGAGAAAATACACAAACTATTTTGGCGATTCAGCGGCTGTTGCGACGGCGTTCGCTGGTCGCCCCTGGGCGCAAGCCCTTATCAGTGCCGGCGCGCTTGCGGGTCTTACCTCTGTGTTATTGGTCTTCCAATTGGGCCAACCCCGAATCTTCATGGCCATGGCCCGAGACGGTTTGCTACCGCAGTATTTCGCGAAGATTCACCCCCGGTTCCGCACCCTGTACATCACCACAATCTGGACTGGCGTTGCCGTCGCTGGTGTCGCGATGCTCACCGACATTGGTTCGCTGGCCGATCTTACCAACATTGGAACGTTATTCGCCTTCATCCTTGTTTGCTTTGGCGTGATCATTTTACGCCGCAAAGATGCGAACCGTCGCCGTCCATTTCGCGTACCGATGGTCCCGCTGTTTCCGCTTCTCGGCGTCTTTCTTTGCTTCGTTTTGATGTTGAGCTTGCCGCTGGAGACATGGGGCCGCTTTGTAATCTGGCTCGGAATCGGGCTGTGCATTTATTTCCTCTACAGTGTGCGCCATAGCAAACTCCGGGGCGGCATCGACGTCGGGCCAACCGAAGATGTTCCCCCGCCGCTGATCAAGACATAGAATCCGATCCACCTTGCAGCACTCTTACGCAGCTTGTTGCTGATGAGAGGCTCTATCGTCGACCTCCAGCCACTCGAATGTGGTGGTTTTCGCCGGATCGAGGCCGAGTTTCTTAACCTCTTCAGTGAAGAACTCGCGCTTTTCCGGATGATTGTAGAGGCTGCTTGCCTCTACCTCTTCAGCCCAACGGTTGATTTCTTCGGCGGTCTTCTTTTCGCCGTTTTGATTTAGCCATTCGACGATTTCCTGGTCGCTTGCGCCATGTTCGATTTGCGCTTTGAAATCGTCCCCCTTCACGCCTTTGAAACCAAACAGAGTGTTATCGAGCGGACAATCGAAATGATATTCTCCAATATTTCCCGCTACCAACGCGCGACATTTATCGATTGTACGGCCAAGAATTGCGTAACCGCCAACGCGAAGCCGCGGACTGCGTGGCGGTTCTTTCGTTAGATCTCTTCCGGTAATTCTCTTTTTCATATCGTACGTGTTTCGAATAAGGCATAGGAGCCGGTTGCCGATTTGGCAGGCGAAGCGTGCGCCTTACAGTTGTGCGGTGAGGGTAATTCACCTGCTGCTGGCGACTTGTGCCGCAACACTGCACGCGCAAGACGTTCGTGTTTCAGTTCCGCCGACTGGCAAACTCTATCACGGCTTGTATTGGGGCGGGGTTGGGACTGACGAGCACGACCCGACTGAGCACGATGTTACGCCGACTGATGTGGGACGATACGAGCAAGCGGTTGGTAAACAAACAGCGTGGATCTATTTCGCAAACAACTGGTTTGAGTCGCGGAAATTTCCAGCGGAGATGTGCAGCTGGATTCGTGATCTTGGAAAAATTCCGTATGTTCGGCTGATGCTTCGCTCGGATGTTGATCAGAAACATTCGGAGAAATTTTTTTCGCTCCAGAAGATCATCGCGGGCGAGTTCGATGCCGATCTTCGCTTATGGGCGCGCGACGCAAAAAATTTTGGTTCGGCGATTTTGATCGAATGGGGGACTGAGCCGAACGGAGACTGGTTCAGTTGGAATGGCAAGTGGAACGGTGGCCCCGGAGACGGTCCGGCACGTTACGTCGCAGCGTACCACATATTGTGGATTTAACGCGCGCCGAGGGCGCGGATAACTTACAGTGGGTTTGGCACGTGAACTGGCTCGATGAGCCGGAGAAAAATTGGAATCGTTTCGAGAATTATTTTCCAGGTGAAGCCTATTGCGACTGGGTTGCTCTCAGTGCCTATGGACCAACCACGCCCATGATGACCGACGGCACTGAGAGTTTGGCGTTTAAAATGCGCGAGGCTTATCCGCGCCTTGTGAAGATCGCGCCTGGCAAGCCAATCATCATTGCCGAGTTCGGTTGCGATCTGCACAACCGGCGTGTCAACGCAGCAAACTGGGCGAAGTCGGCGCTGGAAGACCTTTTCTCAAATCGATGGCCCGGCGTCATTGGTTTTTGCTGGTGGAACGAAGGCTGGCAAAACGACGACCACAAAAAACACGATACTGACATGATCATCCTTCATGATCTTAATCTCACAACGGTGTTTCATCAGGAGTTCGCAAACCACGCGGATAAGATTCAGGAGAAACCGATTGAAATGACGAATACCAAATGACAAATGACAAGGAATGACCGAAGCCAGAATGACGAACAATCTTGATTCCGATTTCATCATTAAGTCGTCATTCGTCATTCGTGCTTCGTCATTTTCCAGGACATGACAAGAATCGGAATGCGTCGCATAATTCCGCATGGTCAAAGTTGACGTCACTTATACCGGCGATTTGCATTGCGACGCTGAGCATGGTCCATCGCAATCGAGGATTTCCACTGACGCGCCAAGCGATAACAAAGGCAAAGGCGCAGCCTTTTCGCCGACCGACCTTGTTGCCACTGCGCTTGCCACTTGCATGACCACGACCATGGGAATTAAGGCGCAGGAACTGGGGATCGATTTAAAGGGAATGACGGTCTCAGTGCAGAAGGAGATGTCCAAGGACGCGCCGCGCCGCATCGTTGCGCTCCCGTCGGAAGTTCACATTCCACTTCCGCCCGATTCGCCGCACCGCGAAGTGCTGCAGCAGACGGCCCTCAATTGTCCGGTGCACAAAAGTCTGCCGCCCGAAATCTACCGGCCCACGAAATTTTTCTGGGACGGAAGATAGGCTGCCAGCCTGTCTCGGCCGATGGACTGCCAGCTTGGTAAACGTGCGTCCGGAAAAGGCAATAGGCAAGCTGCGTATCGGCCGAGTCAGGCTAGACAGCCTGACCTCCACCGTACAGCCACTGCATGTAATCGCTGACGCCGTCTTCGAGGGGAAATCGCGGCTCGTACCCAAGCGCGCTGCGCGCATTCGTGAGATCAGCCTGGGTGAAGTTTTGATAATGCGCGTGCGGATTATCGATGTAATCGGGCTGAAAATTTGTTCCAAGACACGTGTTTAAAACGTCGACTAGCTCGTTGAACGAGCGCGCCTGCCCTGAGCCGAGATTATAAATTCCGCTGGCTTTCGCATCGAGCGCGCGAACGCTGCCATCAACAATGTCCTTTACGTAAACAAAATCGCGTTTCTGCTCGCCATGCTTGAAAATGCGTGGCCGCTGGCCGGCCTTCATCTGCCGCGACAAATGATACACCATGCTGGCGGGCACGCCTTTGTGTGCTTCCCGCGGTCCATATACATTGAAATACCGCAAGCCGACTATGATCCAATCAGGCGATTCAGCGGCAGCGTGCCTGGCGATATTGTCCATGATTACCTTGGAAAAGGCGTAAACGTTTGCCGGCGCGGCGCCGTTGGATTCCACACTCGCCTCAGTCGCAGCACCGTAAGTTGCTGCCGAGGAAGCATAGATGATTCGCGTTTTGGTGTCGCGTGAAAAATCCAAAATCCGCCGGAAACTCTCTACGTTGTCGTGCACTTGTTCGAACTGGTCGTGGTTCGTTGTGTCTGTGATTGACGCGAGGTGAAAAACGGCGTCGAACTTTTGATCGCCGAATTGGGCCTGCCAATCGAGAGTCGCCAGATTTTGCGCCACGAAATCACCTCGGAATCCGGTGAGATTCTTGAAATCACCCGAGCGAAAATCGTCGATCGCCGTCAGATGCGCATCCGGGAATTTTTCCTGCAGCGTCAGGGTGAGATTCGAGCCGATGAAGCCGGCGCCTCCGGTGACAATGAAGTTCAAGCAAGAGTCAGTTGATGGCACAAGAAAGGGTTGGTTACTGGGTTGATTAAATAAATCTTGCAGCGACAAGCGCAAGCCGCTACTTCTCGATCCAGTTCTTTGCGAGCTTGGAAAAGTGGATCGGCGCAAGAAATCCCGTGTGAATCGGGAGCAGTTGCGCTGCTGTAACTGGATACAACTTCCCAATTGGGCCAATCCTCGAGAATTTTCGGGGGTGAAGGCGGGAAGAAGGTGAATCCGGCGGTTGCCGGAACAAAGCCAGGAGCCAGAATATTTGTCCGGTCCACCTCATTCGTGCTGTAGGCGCCCCGCTGTGTCGGGGCGTTCAAACACGGCGACACAGCGCCGTGGCTACAAGCGAAAAAACTTCTTCGCAAAAAGAAGAATGAGAGCTGGACGATGCGCTTGCTGTAGCGGCAACCGGTGACTGCCGAAAACAGTCAGAGCCTAACAAGTCCAACTCTCGGAGTTGGAGGTAACTTGTTATGAAAAATCGTCCAGTTTGGTTTATTTGGGGTAGTGCATCCGTCTCGGATGCTGGCGAGCGCGTCTCGCGCTCGCGGTCTTTTCTTACGCCACGGCGTTTCTCCGATTGCACGTTTTTAGGAAAGGTTGTTTCGGCGCGACGCCGAAATTCCGAGCCGGACTGGCGTCTGCACGCGGGATGCGCGCGCCACCCAATCCGGCTCGCTGCGCTGCTCATCTTCGCGCCGATCGTTTGCTTCGGGCAGGAAACCTCGCCGAGTCCGTCGCCGAGCGAAGCGGAGGCAGAGCCGATCGTCGTTTCCGCAACGCGTTTCGAAATTCCACTCGATCAATCGCCCGCCACTGTGAGTGTAATTTCCTCGGAAGATATCGAGCAAAAACAGATCCAGCGCGTGAGCGATGCGCTTCGCGAAGTGCCCGGGCTTTCCGTGGTGCAAACGGGAACGGCCGGCCAGTTGACTTCGGTTTTCATGCGCGGGCTGCCCAGTGAAGACATGCAGGTGCTGCTCGACGGCATTCCGATTAACCAGGGTTTATCTGGCGCAATGAACTTCGCCGATATCACCACTGACGATATCGACAGGATCGAGGTTGTGCGGGGGCCGCAAAGCACGATCTACGGGCCGCGCGCACTCGCTGGAGTGATTCAAATCTTCACGAAACAAGGCACAGCAACTCCCGGCGCGATGGTTGCTGCCGAGGGAGGATCGTACGACTCTTTTCGGGAATGGGGCCAGAGCGACGGTAAAATCGGCGACTTCGATTATTCGATCGGCGGCAGCCGGCTCGATACCGACAACGCGCGTCCCAACAATAATTATCGCAACTCTGCCGGGATTGCGAACGTTGGCTGGTCGCCTGACGAACAACTACGGATCGGCAGCCTGTTTACTTACTCGGTAAGCGATACCGGAAATCCCAACACGATCTTCGATCCGCGTCCCATTGATCACTTTCTAACGGAACGCTGGTTAATTGGTCCTCACATTGATTGGAGACCAACCGACTGGTGGGACCATAAATTCATTTTCAGTTACGACCACGAGCGGCAACTAAACGATCCAAACGAAGATGGCTTTGTCGGCCCCACACGCGCTCTCTT
Source organism: uncultured Verrucomicrobiae bacterium (assembly GCA_963719605.1). Lineage (GTDB taxonomy): Bacteria > Verrucomicrobiota > Verrucomicrobiia > Chthoniobacterales > UBA10450 > Udaeobacter. Next base: position 6,945 of record CAVRCO010000026.1, on the reverse strand, counting down.
TGAACGGACGCAAATTGATTATCAAAATGATTTGCGGCCAACGTCGTGGCTGACGCTCACGTCGGGATTTTTCTACAGCCGCGTTAATGCGGGACAGGAGCGCCCGTTCGTTTCGCAAGCGTTCGGGCCACAACCGACCTTTATCGGCGACCACACGCAGGAGATCGCGGGCTTTGCGCAGGCGACGCTAACGCCAATCGAGAATTTGATCTTTGTCGCCGGCGGCCAGTTCGCTCATTTCAACGAGTTCGGCGGCGTGTGGACTTATCGCGTTGCCGGCAGCTACAAGATCGACAAGACAAATACGACGCTACACTCGAGCGTTGCGACAGGGTTTAGTCCGCCGAGCAGTCAGGACATTATATTCGGCAACAACCCTAATTTGCACCCGGAAAAAGATTTCGGCTGGGACATCGGCGTCCGGCAGGAGCTTTGCGAGAAGCGTGTTGCGGTGGATTTGACGTACTTTCATAACGATTTGTCAAACGTGATTGGATTCAACGGCCTCTTTCAAACGCTCAACCTCGGGGCAGCCGAAACGCAGGGATTGGAAGCCGAATTACGTGCGCAACCGATTCCCAATCTTGTGTTGATGGCGAGCTACACTTATCTGGACGCCAAAAAGACCGACAATAGCGATGTTTCGCAACCGAAAGGCTCGCGTTTGCCGCGCCGGCCGCGCAATGAAGTTTATTTTTCTGCTTCGTATCTTTGGTACAAGAAACTGCGCACGGTAGTCGAAGCAAAGTTCGTAAATGCGCGAGAGGAACTGAACTTTGGCGCCCCGAACTTCGATATCGAGGATTATTCCTTCGTAAACATTGCCGCGGAGTATGATGTAACGCCACACTTCTCGGTCTTCGGACGAGTCGACAATTTGACGAACGAACACTACTCGGAAGTGTTCGGCTTTCCCGCGCTCGGCCGCGCTGCGTATGGAGGGGTGAAAGTCCGCTTCTAGTCGCTCTTGTCATTCGATTGAAGTCGAGGAATCTCTTGATGGTTAACATCACGGGATTTCACCGCGAATAATGAACGTTCTATACCTCGTCATCGGCGTGCTTGGAACGGGCCTGCTTGTCGCAATCGTCTTGCTGCTGGCCCGGCGCGGCCCATCTGATGATGGGGCGATTGCCGGAAAGATCGACTTACTCGAACGCGCCCAGGAGCGAAGCGAGCGGATGCTTCGAGAAGAGATGGCACGCAGCCGCGAAGAGGGTGCGAATATCGCAAAAGCGCAACGCGAAGAATTGACGAAGTCTCTCGAAGGCGTGCGATCCATTGTCGATCTGCGCTTGAAACAATTACAAGAGGACAACGCAACGCAGATCGACAAAATGCGCGCGACTGTCGATGAGAAATTGCAGGGCACGCTCGAAAAACGCCTCGGCGAATCGTTCAAGCTGGTGAGCGATCGACTTGAGCAGGTGCATCAGGGTCTCGGTGCAATGCAGCAACTGGCCAGCGACGTGGGCGGATTGCAACGCGTGCTCACGAACGTGAAAACGCGCGGTGGCTGGAGCGAGTGGCAGCTCGGTGTCTTGTTAGAAGAAATGCTCACGCCCGAGCAGTTCGCCAAGAACATGAAGACGCGCGATGACACCGATGAGCGGGTTGAGTTTGCGATCAAGTTGCCCGGCGATGAGAACGGCGCGCCCGTATGGCTGCCAATCGACGCTAAATTTCCGATGGAACATTACGAGCGATTGACGGCGGCGCAGGAGAATGGCGACCCGACAGCGGTGGAAGCGGCGATGAAAACTCTGGAGACGCAGTTGAAACGCTGCGCAAAAGACATTTGCGAGAAGTATATCAATCCGCCAAAGACGACCGATTTTGCGATGTTATTTTTGCCGAGTGAAGGTCTTTACGCGGAAGCGATTCGTCGTGTGGGTTTGGTCCAAAACGTTCAGCGCGATTGCCGCGTCACGTTCGTGGGGCCGACTACGCTGGCCGCGTTACTTAACAGTTTGCAAATGGGTTTTCGCACGCTGGCAATTCAAAAGCGCTCAAGTGAAGTCTGGAATCTGCTGGCTACGGTGAAAACCGAATTCGGAAAATTCGGTGAAGCATTATCGTCAGTGAAAGAGAAAATCGATCAAGCTTCGCGGAAGATGGAAGATGTCGATGTTCGTTCCCGCGTTATCACCAAAAAATTGCGCGATGTTGAGGAATTGCCCTCCAATCCACAGCCAATGCTGAGGAACCTGTTGCCAGGCGAAAATGACAACGGTCGGGCTGATTAAGGGTTATCGAATCGCCGCGCATGAAAACGGTATTGATTACGGGAGCGAATAAGGGGATTGGCTATGAAGTCGCGCGTCAGCTTGCGGGAAAGGGATTTCATGTCTTCATCGGCGCGCGTAATCAGGGCGCCGGTCGCAAAGCGGCGGATGAGATCACGAAGAGAGGCGGAAAAGCGACGTTTCTGGAGATCGATGTCGCAGATAATGCGAGCGTCACCGGCACGGCCGGCGAGTTTGCGAAAGCTGCCGATCACTTGGACGTGCTCGTGAATAACGCGGGAATCATTGTTGACGGAGACAATGGACTTCTGGAGATCAGCGATGAGCTCTTGCGAAAGACACTTGAGACAAAATGCGCTCCGCTCTCTGCGCGTGACACGCGCGTTCGTGCCTTTGCTCAGAAAAAGCAAAGCGCCGCGTGTGATCAACGTTTCCAGTGGCGGCGGGCAGTTGACCGGCGGCGCTGATGGTTGGTCGCCGGCTTACTGCGTTTCGAAAACTGCACACAACGGTGTGACATCGCAGCGCGCCACTGCGTTGCCGAAATTTGCTGTGAATTCCGTTTGCCCCGGGTGGGTACGCACGGATATGGGCGGCCAAGGCGCTACGCGCTCAGTGGAGGAAGGGGCGGACACGATTGTGTGGCTTGCTGCCGATGCACCGCAGAAGCTGACTGGAAAATTTTTGCGTGATCGCAAAGAGATTCCGTGGTGAAGGGAGGAGTTAAAAAAGTTAAAAAGTCGAAAAGTTGACCTGGTGCGAAGCAGTGTTCCCCTTCTTTTTTTTAACTCTTCCTCAGAGCACCTGGTCCCATTTGGTCTGGTCTTTGAGCATGATTTCGCGAAGCAGACGAATGGGTGGCATACCGTGATTGAGCAGCTCGTTGTGGAATTTTTGGAGTGAGAAATCGTCGCCCTGCTGGGCTTTGTAATCGTCGCGCAATTTCAAAATCTGCAATTTGCCCAGAGTATAATTGAGATAACCAGGATCGTAGGTGCCACGCATCGCTTCGCTCCGCGCCGGTTTTTCTTCATAATAACAATTGTCCCGAAAAAACTTGGTTGCCTCGTCGAGCGACATCTTCTGCGTGTGCATTTTAATCGACACACATAATCGGCAGAGACGGAGCATCGCTTCGTCGGCCTGAGCCATGCGATATTTAGCCGCGCGTTTCAGGTCATCTTCGCTGGGAGTAGAGTTGGTGGAACTGCCATAGCCTTCGTCGAGCATCATTTTTTCGCAGTAATGCGCCCATCCCTCGACGAACGCGTAGCTGCCAAAGATTTTTTCAACCTTACTCGCAGGCGATGCGTTCAGGCACAGGAACTGCACATAATGACCAGGGTAAGCTTCATGGATCGAGACGACGTCGGACGTGTAATAATTGAAGGCGGTGAGCCATTCTTCTTTTTGTTTTTCTGGCCAGTCGTTCTCTGTGGGCGTGACGTAGTAATAGGCCTCGTTGGCGCGTTTCTCGAATGGACCGGGCGTGTCCATCGAAGCAAAAGAGGTGGCCCGGAGATATTGCGGCGTCTCCTTCACCTTCGCTCGGACTTCAGATGGGATGCTGACCAAACGACGGCTTAAGACATATTTGCGAATCTTGTCCAGATCTTTGGCCACGTCGGGGATGAGATTTTGCGGTGTGGGATGTTCGCTTTGGATTTGCTTGAAAACCTCGATCGGCGACTTGTTCGGATCGATTTTTTTTGCGGCTTCGGCGAACGCTTCCTGTTCCGCCTTTAATTGTGCCATGCCAATCTCGAGGATTTTTTGCGGAGGAAGATCGACGAGTTCGGTCTGCGCCAGGAAATGCCTGAATTTTTCTTCGCCTAAGGCGAAATCGAGCGAGGCTTTCGGAAGTTTCTCGCGCTCCAGCCATGCTGCGTAATCGTTGAGTGCATTTGCCGCCTTGCGATTGGCCTCATGAAATGCGACGCGAAGCTGTTCGTCTTTGAGGTTGCCGACGGCGGCAATAAGGTCCTTCTTTAGAAAATCCGCGGAACCTTTTGCGATCTGTATGGCGAGCTCCACATAGGGTTTGGGAAGGACGTCATTGAGGTTTGTCCTCGCGGCAATGAGAATATTTGGGATTTGAGATTCGATCGCGACCAGGCTGCGAACGCGATCCTCGAGCGGCGCGAAATTCCTCTTGATATAAACATTCACATCGGCAGCGCGCGCGTAGACCATGGGATTCCGTTCGAATACCGACATGTCCTGCATTTCAAAGAGGTCCTTCTTAACTGCAGCCTGCAGAATTCGCAGATCGATGGATTGGCGGGAACTCAGTTTGCCCGCATCGAACTTGGTCAGCCGATCGTCGAAGCGCCGTAGCCGCGAAAGCTCGGCATCGAGCGCGAGACGGCTGTAATCAGTGATTTTGCCATCATATTCGTGAAGCCCGAGAGCGGTCCCCTCTAAGGGATGAGCGCCTAGATAACCTTTAATGTATTCCTCGGCGACGGCCTCATACTCACCGTCTTCCGCTCCCGCCGCGAGACCTCGATTGCCTCCAGGCAGGAGACAGAGCGCGGCGAGCAAAAGAATGAACGGTATAGCCTTAACGCTAGATACTGGTTTCATTGGCGGCGCAACATTAAGACAGCGGCTTGCCTTGGATGTTGCCAAAAATTCGCGGTGAGCGATGGTGAGCCTGTTCTTCAAGTTCGGGTCGAAGTATGAGGCGCTTCATGATTTTGCCGTTGTTGGCTTGTCTCCTGCTGGGTCTTTTCCCCGCAGTGTTCGCGCAGGAAGAGCAGCCGGGAAAGAGTGAAGAGGATAACGGCTACGCGCAAATCTCAATTTTCGCAAAAGCGCTCGAATTGATCCGGCAGGATTACGTGGATGAGAACAAGACGAGCTACCATGATCTCATCAGCGCGGCGATGAAAGGGATGCTTTCCTCGCTGGACCCACATAGCCAGTTCATGGATCCGGACGACTTCCGTGATATGCAGGATGACACGCGGAGTCGTTTCAATGGCCTCGGGATTGAGGTCTCGATGAAAAACGGCCTGCCTACAGTGATTACGGCGATGGAGGACACGCCTGCCGCCAAGGCTGGAATCCTCTCCGGCGACCAGATCTTGCGCATCAACAGCATTTCAACCGAGAGAATGGATCTGCAGGACGCCATCAATGTTTTGCGCGGACCTGCCGGAGCAAAGCTCACCCTTACGCTCCTGCGGCCTTCGACCAAAGAAATCAAGGAATACACGCTGCAACGCGCCGAGATCAAAATCCAAAGTGTCAAGGGAGCGAGATTGCTCGACCCGGAGCTGACCGGCCCGTACAAAATCGGTTATATCCGGTTGGTGCAGTTCAACGAGCCGACCGCCGACGAACTATCCAAAGCGCTCGATGAATTGCAGAAACAAGGGATGCAGGCGCTCGTTCTCGATCTACGGAACAATCCAGGTGGTCTGCTGAATAGCGCGGTCGATGTCTGCACGCAGTTCCTGCCGGTCAATACGAAAGTTGTCTCAACGCAGGGCCGGGTTGCTTCGCAACAGCATGATTATTCAACTTCCGGCGCGAAAAAGGAGCGCCCGAGTTTTCCAATGGTGGTGTTGATCAACGAGGGCAGCGCAAGCGGAGCCGAGATCGTTGCCGGAGCGCTAAAGGATTTGCATCGGGCCGTGCTGGTCGGCGAAACAACATTTGGAAAGGATTGTCCAGAATGTGATGCAATTGCCGGATGGCTCGGCGGTGCGTTTTACCACAGCAAAATACTACACGCCGAGCAAACAGGTCATTCAAGGTAATGGCGTGACGCCGAATATTCGTGTTGCCATGACTGCCGAGCAGGAGCGTTCTCTCTTTGCGCTGCGTAATGCGGGAAATATGAAACCCGAGGACGAAAAAAGCGTTATTAAGGCGAGAGACCCGCAGATGTTGCGGGCAATCGATGCGCTCAAGGGCGTCATGATCTACGCGCAAGAGAACCACCAAGAGCGCAAGGGGTAAAGAAATAGGAACTGTCATCAGGAGTCGCGAAGCCGTCGAGGGATCTCTCGCAAGCAGATAACGTCACGCGATGTAACAAGTGTTATTCATCAGTCTTTGCGAGGTCCTTCACTTCGCTCAGAATGACCCGCATATTTATTTGTGGTGAAAACAGTATTGGCGGTCGAAACCTCCTGCGACGAAACCGCTGTGGCCATCTTGCGGGGACATGATGGTGACTCCATGTCGGACTTGCTTGCCAGCGAAGTGGCATCGCAAATCGCTGCCCATGAAAAATACGGTGGGATCGTGCCTGAGATCGCGTCGCGAAATCACCTCGTCTACGCACCGCGGCTGCTCGGTCGCGCTGCGAGCTCAGCGAACATTGGTTTGTCAGAAATCGACGCGTTTGCCGCAACTAGCGGACCCGGTCTGGCGAGCTCGCTTATGATCGGTGCATCGATTGCCAAAGGATTGGCGATCGGGTTCGGCAAACCTTATCTTGCTATCAATCATCTCGAAGGACATTTGCTCTCGCCTTTTTTTGGAAGCGGCATCGGCATTTTGCCGATCCCGGGAACGTCGGCTGGAAGTCGATCCCACATTTCGCTCATCGTGAGCGGCGGACACACGATGTCGATCTTCGTGCGTGGCTTGAGCGATTATCAATTAGTCGGCCGAACCGTCGATGATGCTGCGGGCGAAGCGTTCGATAAGGTTGCCAAGATGCTCGGGCTCGGTTATCCGGGCG
>CAVRCO010000025.1:0-77060 GCA_963719605.1 uncultured Verrucomicrobiae bacterium | reverse complement strand
GGGCGCTCTTCGCTGCCCATGGCAGTCCTTTAGCGATGTTTGGAATTTCGTTGTTGCTGTTCCCCAAGCTGGCTCTTGGACTCTCTGGATTTGAGACCGGAGTCGCAATGATGCCCTTGGTGAAAGGCGAACCCGGAGACGACGAGAGTCGCCCACTAGGAAAGATTCGTAACACTCAACACCTGCTTTTTACCGCAGCCGTTATAATGAGTGTTTTCCTTATTACCAGTGCCTTTGTCACGACGTTACTGATACCGGCGGCGGACTTTCGTTCGCCTGGTCCGAATGGCGAGTTGGCGGGTCCGGCTAACGGCCGTGCGCTTGCCTACCTGGCACACCGCTTTCTGGGAAACGGCTTTGGAACCCTCTACGACATTTCAACCATAGCGATCCTCTGGTTTGCTGGGGCCTCGGCGATGGCGGGGTTGCTGAATATTGTTCCCCGGGTCCCTACCCCGATACGGGATGGCGCCTGAGTGGACTCGGGCCGCACGCCCTCTGGTACTGATCTACACAGCGATAGCCTTCGCCGTGACGCTCCTCTTCAAAGCCGGAGTGGACGCGCAAGGCGGCGCTTACGCGACCGGCGTCTTAGTGGTTATGACCTCAGCGGCCGTGGCAGTAACTTTAGCAGTCTGGCGCACGCGATCCGCCGCCGCAGCGGCAGCTTTTTGCCTGATTGCGGTCGTGTTCGCTTACACGACGGTAGTGAACATCATCGAGCGACCCGACGGCGTAAAGATCGCGGCGTTTTTTATTAGCGCGATAGTGGTCGTTTCCCTTGTCTCTCGCGTCTGCCGGACAACTGAGCTCCGAACCGGCAAGATTACTCTCGATGCCGCGGCGGAGCGCTTCATAGATCAAGCCGCAGAACGGAAAAGCTTTGCGTATCATCGCCAATCGCCCCCCGCACTGCCACGACACAGAATATTCTAAGCGGGAACGAGAACAACGGGAAGACAACGGGATTCCACCAGAAGATCGTGTGTTATTTTTGGAGATCTACGTTCCTGATGCGAGCGAGTTTTCGGCAGAACTGCACGTACGCGGTGTGGAAGTAGGATCACATCAAGTGCTGCGCGCGGAAAGCGCTGCTGTCGCAAACGGGATAGCCGCGTTCTTTATATCTGCGCGATCGAACCGGGCAAGCGCCACATGCTTACTTCTATTGGAGCGAAGGCAATCCCGTACGATATATGATCCGCTACGTTCTCAGTGGTTACGGGGATGTCGCGCCAATAACCCGCGAGGTGCTTCGTCAGGCAGAGCCCAACCCGGCGCGCCGGCCACGCATCCATGCTTTATGAGATAAGACCGCTGAACGTTCACTTTGAAGTGGGACAATTCGTTTCTCTAGCGATTCAAAAATCACGCCATTCTCGAATCGCTCGCCCGATCATTTTTTCGAGCACCCGAATCAGCGCGATAATCAGGCCAAGCTTTGCCAACTCAGAAGTTTTGTTTATCGTCTGAACGAAATCATGTTTTTCGACAATTTGCCGCTGGAAATTACGTGCTCTAAATGTGGCAAGCAGATCAACGAGACTGTCAACTGGCTCAAGGCTGACAGTCGGAAATGTCCCTTTTGCGCGACGCTCATCGATACGACAGAGTTTCGACGTGGAATTGACGAGGCTACAAATCGTACTCATCAAATGCTTCAGAACCTTCAGGAGAGCCTTCGGAGCATCAAGATAAAAATTAAGCTCTGATCACCTTAGAATGGTGAATAGCTGACGGAGCCGATAAACTTCGGCCCCCTCGACTCGCTTCTAAGATCGACGTTCCAAGCTTTGGGTTGACCCGTCGAACTGCTTGATGAGACGATCTCGACCGGTGGGCTCGCAACTTTTCAAAACCAAGAGTCCCGACCATCTGATGGCCGAAGCCGCCGCGCCCGAGCGTCAACTGAAGCGCACGCTCACCGCGCTCGATCTTACGTGTTTCGGCATCGGTGCGATCATTGGAGCCGGAATTTTTGCGCTGACCGGTACCGCCGCCGCAGGGGACTTTTCGACATGACTTGGAGACGCCAATGCTCAATTTTATCCTATCGCATCTTCTCTAGCGGCGGACGTTAGGCCGGCCGGGGCGGGCCCGGCAGTCGGCTTCTCTCTTCGTGGCCGCGATGGCCTGTGGTTTCGCCGCGCTCTGTTACGCCGAGCTTGCCTCGATGATTCCAGTATCGGGGTCAGCTTACACTTATTGGTACGCGACGCTCGGTGAAATCATCGCGTGGATCATCGGTTGGGATCTGATTTTGGAATACGCGGTTGGGAATATGGCGGTGGCGGTCGGTTGGTCCGGATATTTCGTCAACTCTGTGGCAGTCTTTTCCACCTGAAATTTCCCCTCTGGTTGGTCAATGATTACAAAACAGCGACAGCGATCACCGCCCAGGGGGGTGATGGCCTTGGGAATTATTCCTCAACCACGCTCCCGGTCATCGCCGGTCACTCGATCGCCTTGAACTTGCCCGCCCTACTCATTGTCGCAGGCGTGACTGTCCTTTTAGTATACGGCATTCGTGGGAGAAAACGCACGATACCGCCATTGTCATCACCAAGGTTGCAGTCGTTGTTTTCGTGATTGCGTTCGGTGCATTCATGGTTCACCCGCCAAATTGGCAGCCGTTTCTGCCGAATGGAATCGGTGGGATGATGAGCGGCGCGGCCATTGTGTTTTTCGCATTCATTGGATTCGATGCCGTCTCGACGACTGCCGAGGAGACAAAAAATCCGCAACGCGACATGCCGATTGGAATCATCGCGAGCCTCATCATTTGCACGGTTCTTTACGTGCTGATGGCAGGGGTGATCACCGGCATGAGAAAATACACAAACTATTTTGGCGATTCAGCGGCTGTTGCGACGGCGTTCGCTGGTCGCCCCTGGGCGCAAGCCCTTATCAGTGCCGGCGCGCTTGCGGGTCTTACCTCTGTGTTATTGGTCTTCCAATTGGGCCAACCCCGAATCTTCATGGCCATGGCCCGAGACGGTTTGCTACCGCAGTATTTCGCGAAGATTCACCCCCGGTTCCGCACCCCGTACATCACCACAATCTGGACTGGCGTTGCCGTCGCTGGTGTCGCGATGCTCACCGACATTGGTTCGCTGGCCGATCTTACCAACATTGGAACGTTATTCGCCTTCATCCTTGTTTGCTTTGGCGTGATCATTTTACGCCGCAAAGATGCGAACCGTCGCCGTCCATTTCGCGTACCGATGGTCCCGCTGTTTCCGCTTCTCGGCGTCTTTCTTTGCTTCGTTTTGATGTTGAGCTTGCCGCTGGAGACATGGGGCCGCTTTGTAATCTGGCTCGGAATCGGGCTGTGCATTTATTTCCTCTACAGTGTGCGCCATAGCAAACTCCGGGGCGGCATCGACGTCGGGCCAACCGAAGATGTTCCCCCGCCGCTGATCAAGACATAGAATCCGATCCACCTTGCAGCACTCTTACGCAGCTTGTTGCTGATGAGAGGCTCTATCGTCGACCTCCAGCCACTCGAATGTGGTGGTTTTCGCCGGATCGAGGCCGAGTTTCTTAACCTCTTCAGTGAAGAACTCGCGCTTTTCCGGATGATTGTAGAGGCTGCTTGCCTCTACCTCTTCAGCCCAACGGTTGATTTCTTCGGCGGTCTTCTTTTCGCCGTTTTGATTTAGCCATTCGACGATTTCCTGGTCGCTTGCGCCATGTTCGATTTGCGCTTTGAAATCGTCCCCTTTCACGCCTTTGAAACCAAACAGAGTGTTATCGAGCGGACAATCGAAATGATATTCTCCAATATTTCCCGCTACCAACGCGCGACATTTATCGATTGTACGGCCAAGAATTGCGTAACCGCCAACGCGAAGCCGCGGACTGCGTGGCGGTTCTTTCGTTAGATCTCTTCCGGTAATTCTCTTTTTCATATCGTACGTGTTTCGAATAAGGCATAGGAGCCGGTTGCCGATTTGGCAGGCGAAGCGTGCGCCTTACAGTTGTGCGGTGAGGGTAATTCACCTGCTGCTGGCGACTTGTGCCGCAACACTGCACGCGCAAGACGTTCGTGTTTCAGTTCCGCCGACTGGCAAACTCTATCACGGCTTGTATTGGGGCGGGGTTGGGACTGACGAGCACGACCCGACTGAGCACGATGTTACGCCGACTGATGTGGGACGATACGAGCAAGCGGTTGGTAAACAAACAGCGTGGATCTATTTCGCAAACAACTGGTTTGAGTCGCGGAAATTTCCAGCGGAGATGTGCAGCTGGATTCGTGATCTTGGAAAAATTCCGTATGTTCGGCTGATGCTTCGCTCGGATGTTGATCAGAAACATTCGGAGAAATTTTTTTCGCTCCAGAAGATCATCGCGGGCGAGTTCGATGCCGATCTTCGCTTATGGGCGCGCGACGCAAAAAATTTTGGTTCGGCGATTTTGATCGAATGGGGGACTGAGCCGAACGGAGACTGGTTCAGTTGGAATGGCAAGTGGAACGGTGGCCCCGGAGACGGTCCGGCACGTTACGTCGCAGCGTACCGACATATTGTGGATCTAACGCGCGCCGAGGGCGCGGATAACTTACAGTGGGTTTGGCACGTGAACTGGCTCGATGAGCCGGAGAAAAATTGGAATCGTTTCGAGAATTATTTTCCAGGTGAAGCCTATTGCGACTGGGTTGCTCTCAGTGCCTATGGACCAACCACGCCCATGATGACCGACGGCACTGAGAGTTTGGCGTTTAAAATGCGCGAGGCTTATCCGCGCCTTGTGAAGATCGCGCCTGGCAAGCCAATCATCATTGCCGAGTTCGGTTGCGATCTGCACAACCGGCGTGTCAACGCAGCAAACTGGGCGAAGTCGGCGCTGGAAGACCTTTTCTCAAATCGATGGCCCGGCGTCATTGGTTTTTGCTGGTGGAACGAAGGCTGGCAAAACGACGACCACAAAAAACACGATACTGACATGATCATCCTTCATGATCTTAATCTCACAACGGTGTTTCATCAGGAGTTCGCAAACCACGCGGATAAGATTCAGGAGAAACCGATTGAAATGACGAATACCAAATGACAAATGACAAGGAATGACCGAAGCCAGAATGACGAACAATCTTGATTCCGATTTCATCATTAAGTCGTCATTCGTCATTCGTGCTTCGTCATTTTCCAGGACATGACAAGAATCGGAATGCGTCGCATAATTCCGCATGGTCAAAGTTGACGTCACTTATACCGGCGATTTGCATTGCGACGCTGAGCATGGTCCATCGCAATCGAGGATTTCCACTGACGCGCCAAGCGATAACAAAGGCAAAGGCGCAGCCTTTTCGCCGACCGACCTTGTTGCCACTGCGCTTGCCACTTGCATGACCACGACCATGGGAATTAAGGCGCAGGAACTGGGGATCGATTTAAAGGGAATGACGGTCTCAGTGCAGAAGGAGATGTCCAAGGACGCGCCGCGCCGCATCGTTGCGCTCCCGTCGGAAGTTCACATTCCACTTCCGCCCGATTCGCCGCACCGCGAAGTGCTGCAGCAGACGGCCCTCAATTGTCCGGTGCACAAAAGTCTGCCGCCCGAAATCTACCGGCCCACGAAATTTTTCTGGGACGGAAGATAGGCTGCCAGCCTGTCTCGGCCGATGGACTGCCAGCTTGGTAAACGTGCGTCCGGAAAAGGCAATAGGCAAGCTGCGTATCGGCCGAGTCAGGCTAGACAGCCTGACCTCCACCGTACAGCCACTGCATGTAATCGCTGACGCCGTCTTCGAGGGGAAATCGCGGCTCGTACCCAAGCGCGCTGCGCGCATTCGTGAGATCAGCCTGGGTGAAGTTTTGATAATGCGCGTGCGGATTATCGATGTAATCGGGCTGAAAATTTGTTCCAAGACACGTGTTTAAAACGTCGACTAGCTCGTTGAACGAGCGCGCCTGCCCTGAGCCGAGATTATAAATTCCGCTGGCTTTCGCATCGAGCGCGCGAACGCTGCCATCAACAATGTCCTTTACGTAAACAAAATCGCGTTTCTGCTCGCCATGCTTGAAAATGCGTGGCCGCTGGCCGGCCTTCATCTGCCGCGACAAATGATACACCATGCTGGCGGGCACGCCTTTGTGTGCTTCCCGCGGTCCATATACATTGAAATACCGCAAGCCGACTATGATCCAATCAGGCGATTCAGCGGCAGCGTGCCTGGCGATATTGTCCATGATTACCTTGGAAAAGGCGTAAACGTTTGCCGGCGCGGCGCCGTTGGATTCCACACTCGCCTCAGTCGCAGCACCGTAAGTTGCTGCCGAGGAAGCATAGATGATTCGCGTTTTGGTGTCGCGTGAAAAATCCAAAATCCGCCGGAAACTCTCTACGTTGTCGTGCACTTGTTCGAACTGGTCGTGGTTCGTTGTGTCTGTGATTGACGCGAGGTGAAAAACGGCGTCGAACTTTTGATCGCCGAATTGGGCCTGCCAATCGAGAGTCGCCAGATTTTGCGCCACGAAATCACCTCGGATATCCGGTGAGATTCTTGAAATCACCCGAGCGAAAATCGTCGATCGCCGTCAGATGCGCATCCGGGAATTTTTCCTGCAGCGTCAGGGTGAGATTCGAGCCGATGAAGCCGGCGCCTCCGGTGACAATGAAGTTCAAGCAAGAGTCAGTTGATGGCACAAGAAAGGGTTGGTTACTGGGTTGATTAAATAAATCTTGCAGCGACAAGCGCAAGCCGCTACTTCTCGATCCAGTTCTTTGCGAGCTTGGAAAAGTGGATCGGCGCAAGAAATCCCGTGTGAATCGGGAGCAGTTGCGCTGCTGTAACTGGATACGACTTCCCAATTGGGCCAATCCTCGAGAATTTTCGGGGGTGAAGGCGGGAAGAAGGTGAATCCGGCGGTTGCCGGAACAAAGCCAGGAGCCAGAATATTTGTCCGGTCCACCTCATTCGTGCTGTAGGCGCCCCGCTGTGTCGGGGCGTTCAAACACGGCGACACAGCGCCGTGGCTACAAGCGAAAAAACTTCTTCGCAAAAAGAAGAATGAGAGCTGGACGATGCGCTTGCTGTAGCGGCAACCGGTGACTGCCGAAAACAGTCAGAGCCTAACAAGTCCAACTCTCGGAGTTGGAGGTAACTTGTTATGAAAAATCGTCCAGTTTGGTTTATTTGGGGTAGTGCATCCGTCTCGGATGCTGGCGAGCGCGTCTCGCGCTCGCGGTCTTTTCTTACGCCACGGCGTTTCTCCGATTGCACGTTTTTAGGAAAGGTTGTTTCGGCGCGACGCCGAAATTCCGAGCCGGACTGGCGTCTGCACGCGGGATGCGCGCGCCACCCAATCCGGCTCGCTGCGCTGCTCATCTTCGCGCCGATCGTTTGCTTCGGGCAGGAAACCTCGCCGAGTCCGTCGCCGAGCGAAGCGGAGGCAGAGCCGATCGTCGTTTCCGCAACGCGTTTCGAAATTCCACTCGATCAATCGCCCGCCACTGTGAGTGTAATTTCCTCGGAAGATATCGAGCAAAAACAGATCCAGCGCGTGAGCGATGCGCTTCGCGAAGTGCCCGGGCTTTCCGTGGTGCAAACGGGAACGGCCGGCCAGTTGACTTCGGTTTTCATGCGCGGGCTGCCCAGTGAAGACATGCAGGTGCTGCTCGACGGCATTCCGATTAACCAGGGTTTATCTGGCGCAATGAACTTCGCCGATATCACCACTGACGATATCGACAGGATCGAGGTTGTGCGGGGGCCGCAAAGCACGATCTACGGGCCGCGCGCACTCGCTGGAGTGATTCAAATCTTCACGAAACAAGGCACAGCAACTCCCGGCGCGATGGTTGCTGCCGAGGGAGGATCGTACGACTCTTTTCGGGAATGGGGCCAGAGCGACGGTAAAATCGGCGACTTCGATTATTCGATCGGCGGCAGCCGGCTCGATACCGACAACGCGCGTCCCAACAATAATTATCGCAACTCTGCCGGGATTGCGAACGTTGGCTGGTCGCCTGACGAACAACTACGGATCGGCAGCCTGTTTACTTACTCGGTAAGCGATACCGGAAATCCCAACACGATCTTCGATCCGCGTCCCATTGATCACTTTCTAACGGAACGCTGGTTAATTGGTCCTCACATTGATTGGAGACCAACCGACTGGTGGGACCATAAATTCATTTTCAGTTACGACCACGAGCGGCAACTAAACGATCCAAACGAAGATGGCTTTGTCGGCCCCACACGCGCTCTCTTTGAACGGACGCAAATTGATTATCAAAACGATTTGCGGCCAACGTCGTGGCTGACGCTCACGTCAGGATTTTTCTACAGCCGCGTTAATGCGGGACAGGAGCGCCCGTTCGTTTCGCAAGCGTTCGGGCCACAGCCGACCTTTATCGGCGACCACACGCAGGAGATCGCGGGCTTTGCGCAGGCGACGCTAACGCCAATCGAGAATTTGATCTTTGTCGCCGGCGGCCAGTTCGCTCATTTCAACGAGTTCGGCGGCGTGTGGACTTATCGCGTTGCCGGCAGCTACAAGATCGACCAGACAAATACGACGCTACACTCGAGCGTTGCGACAGGGTTTAGTCCGCCGAGCAGTCAGGACATTATATTCGGCAACAACCCTAATTTGCAGCCGGAAAAAGATTTCGGCTGGGACATCGGCGTCCGGCAGGAGCTTTGCGAGAAGCGTGTTGCGTTGGATTTGACGTACTTTCATAACGATTTGTCAAACGTGATTGGATTCAACGGCCTCTTTCAAACGCTCAACCTCGGGGCAGCCGAAACGCAGGGGTTGGAAACCGAATTACGTGCGCAACCGATTCCCAATCTTGTGTTGTTGGCGAGCTACACTTACCTGGACGCCGAAAAGACCGACAATAGCGATGTTTCGCAACCGAAAGGCTCGCGTTTGCCGCGCCGGCCGCGCAATGAAGTTTATTTTTCTGCTTCGTATCTTTGGTTCAAGAAACTGCGCACCGTAGTCGAAGCAAAGTTCGTGAATGCGCGGGAGGAACTGAACTTTGGCGCCCCGAACTTCGATATCGAGGATTATTCCTTCGTAAACATTGCCGCGGAGTATGATGTAACGCCACACTTCTCGGTCTTCGGGCGTGTCGACAATTTGACGAACGAGCACTACTCGGAAGTGTTCGGCTTTCCCGCGCTCGGCCGCGCTGCGTATGGAGGGGTGAAAGTTCGCTTCTAGTCGCTCTTGTCATTCGATTGAAGTCGAGGAATCTCTTGACGGTTAACATCACGGGATTTCACCGCGAATAATGAACGTTCTATACCTCGTCATCGGCGTGCTTGGAACGGGCCTGCTTGTCGCAATCGTCTTGCTGCTGGCCCGGCGCGGCCCATCTGATGATGGGGCGATTGCCGGAAAGATCGACTTACTCGAACGCGCCCAGGAGCGAAGCGAGCGGATGCTTCGAGAAGAGATGGCACGCAGCCGCGAAGAGGGTGCGAATATCGCAAAAGCGCAACGCGAAGAATTGACGAAGTCTCTCGAAGGCGTGCGATCCATTGTCGATCTGCGCTTGAAACAATTACAAGAGGACAACGCAACGCAGATCGATAAAATGCGCGCGACTGTCGATGAGAAATTGCAGGGCACACTCGAAAAACGCCTCGGCGAATCGTTCAAGCTGGTGAGCGATCGACTTGAGCAGGTGCATCAGGGTCTCGGTGCAATGCAGCAACTGGCTAGCGACGTGGGCGGATTGCAACGCGTGCTCACGAACGTGAAAACGCGCGGCGGCTGGAGCGAGTGGCAGCTCGGTGTCTTGTTAGAAGAAATGCTCACGCCCGAGCAGTTCGCCAAGAACATGAAGACGCGCGATGACACCGATGAGCGCGTTGAGTTTGCGATCAAGTTGCCGGGCGATGAGAACGGCGCGCCCGTATGGCTGCCAATCGACGCTAAATTTCCGATGGAACACTACGAGCGGTTGACCACCGCGCAGGAGAATGGCGATCCGACAGCGGTGGAAGCGGCGATGAAAACCCTCGAGGCGCAGTTGAAGCGCTGCGCAAAAGATATTTGCGAGAAGTATATCAATCCGCCAAGAACAACCGATTTTGCGCTCTTATTTTTGCCGAGTGAGGGCCTTTACGCCGAAGCGATTCGCAGAATCGGTCTGGTTCAAAACGTGCAGCGTGATTGCCGGGTTACTTTTGTAGGGCCGACCACGCTCGCTGCGTTGCTCAACAGCCTACAAATGGGTTTTCGCACGCTGGCGATCCAAAAACGCTCCGGTGAGGTCTGGAATCTGCTGGCGGCCGTCAAGACCGAGTTCGGAAAATTCGGTGAAGCACTGTCGGCAGTGAAGGAGAAGATCGACCAGGCCTCGCGAAAAATGGAAGATGTCGACGTTCGCTCGCGCGTTATCACCAAAAAATTGCGCGATGTTGAGGAATTGCCCTCCAATCCACAGCCAATGCTGAGGAACCTGTTGCCAGGCGAAAATGACAACGGTCGGGCTGATTAAGGGCTATCGAATCGCCGCGCATGAAAACGGTTATTACGGGAGCGAATAAGGGGATTGGCTATGAAGTCGCGCGCCAGCTAGCGAGAAAGGGATTTCACGTCTTCATCGGCGCGCGTAACCAGGGCGCCGGTCGCAAAGCGGCGGGTGAGATCGCGAAGACAGGTGGGAAAGCGACGTTTCTGGAGATCGATGTCGCAGATAATGCGAGCGTCACCGGCACGGCGGGCGAGTTTGCTAAGCTGCCGATCACTTGGGCGTCCTCGTGCATAACGCGGGAATCATTGTTGACGGAGACAATGGAATTCTGGAGATCAGCGATGAGCTATTGCGAAAGACACTTGAGACAAATGCGCCCAGCGCGCTGCGCGTGACACGCGCGTTCGTGCCTCTGCTCAGAAAAAGCAAAGCGCCGCGTGTGATCAACGTTTCCAGTGGTGCCGGGCAGTTGACAGGCGGCGCTGATGGTTGGTCGCCGGCTTACTGCATTTCGAGAACTGCACTCAACGGTGTGACATCGCAGCTCGCCACTGCGTTGCCGAAATTTGCCGTGAATTCCGTTTGCCCCGGGTGGGTACGCACGGATATGGGCGGCCAAGGCGCTACGCGCTCAGTGGAGGAAGGCGCGGACACGATTGTGTGGCTTGCTGCCGGCGCGCCGCCGAAGCTGACTGGCAAATTTTTGCGTGATCGCAAAGAGATTTCGTGGTGAAGGGAAGAGTTAAAGAGTTACAACGTTAAAAGAGTTAAAAAGGGGGACAACTGCCTCGCCCAGAACTTTTCGACTTCTTAATTTTTTTAACTCTTCCTCAGAGCACTTGGTCCCATTTGGTCTGGTCTTTGAGCATGATTTCGCGAAGCAGACGAATGGGTGGCATACCGTGATTGAGCAGCTCGTTGTGGAATTTTTGGAGTGAGAAATCGTCGCCCTGCTGGGCTTTGTAATCGTCGCGCAACTTCAAAATCTGCAATTTGCCCAGGGTATAATTGAGATAACCAGGATCGTAAGTACCACGCATCGCTTCGCTTCGCGCCGGTTTTTCTTCATAATAACAATTGTCCCGAAAAAACTTGGTTGCCTCGTCGAGCGACATCTTCTGCGTGTGCATTTTAATCGACACACATAATCGGCAGAGACGGAGCATCGCTTCGTCGACCTGAGCCATGCGATATTTAGCCGCGCGTTTCAGGTCATCTTCGCTGGGAGTAGAGTTGGTGGAACTGCCGTAGCCTTCGTCGAGCATCATTTTTTCGCAGTAATGCGCCCATCCCTCGACGAACGCGTAGCTGCCAAAGATTTTTTCAACCTTGCTCGCAGGCGATGCGTTCAGGCACAGGAACTGCACATAATGACCAGGGTAAGCTTGATGGATCGAGACGACGTCGGACGTGTAATAATTGAAGGCGGTGAGCCATTCTTCTTTTTGTTTTTCTGGCCAGTCGTTCTCTGTGGGCGTGAGGTAGTAATAGGCCTCGTTGGCGCGTTTCTCGAATGGACCGGGCGTGTCCATTGAAGCAAAAGAGGTGGCCCGGAGATATTGCGGCGTCTCCTTCACCTTCGCTCGGACTTCAGATGGGATGCTGACCAAACGACGGCTTAAGACATATTTGCGAATCTTGTCCAGATCTTTGGCCACGTCGGGGATGAGATTTTGCGGTGTGGGATGTTCGCTTTGGATTTGCTTGAAAACCTCGATCGGCGACTTGTTCGGATCGATTTTTTTTGCGGCTTCGGCGAACGCTTCCTGTTCCGCCTTTAATTGTGCCATGCCAATCTCGAGGATTTTTTGCGGAGGAAGATCGACGAGTTCGGTCTGCGCCAGGAAATGCCTGAATTTTTCTTCGCCTAAGGCGAAATCGAGCGAGGCTTTCGGAAGTTTCTCGCGCTCCAGCCATGCTGCGTAATCGTTGAGTGCATTTGCCGCCTTGCGATTGGCCTCATGAAATGCGACGCGAAGCTGTTCGTCTTTGAGGTTGCCGACGGCGGCAATAAGGTCCTTCTTTAGAAAATCCGCGGAACCTTTTGCGATCTGGATGGCGAGCTCCACATAGGGTTTGGGAAGGACGTCATTGAGGTTTGTCCTCGCGGCAATGAGAATATTTGGGATTTGAGATTCGATCGCGACCAAGCTGCGAACGCGATCCTCAAGCGGCGCGAAATTCCTCTTGATATAAACATTCACATCGGCAGCGCGCGCGTAGACCATGGGATTCCGTTCGAATACCGACATGTCCTGCATTTCAAAGAGGTCCTTCTTGACTGCAGCCTGCAGAATTCGCAGATCGATGGATTGGCGGGAACTCAGTTTGCCCGGATCGAACTTGGTCAGCCGATCGTCGAAGCGCCGTAGCCGCGAAAGCTCGGCATCGAGCGCGAGACGGCTGTAATCAGTGATTTTGCCATCATATTCATGAAGCCCGAGAGCGGTGCCCTCTAAGGGATGAGCGCCTAGATAACCTTTAATGTATTCCTCGGCGACGGCCTCATACTCACCGTCTTCCGCTCCCGCAGCGAGACCTCGATTGTCTCCAGGCAGGAGACACAGCGCGGCGAGCAAAAGAATGAACGGTATAACCTTAATGCAAGATACTGGTTTCATTGGCGGAGCAACATTAAGACAGCGGCTTGCCTTGGATGTTGCCAAAAATTCGCCGTGAGCGATGGTGAGCCTGTTCTTCAAGTTCGGGTCGAAGTATGAGGCGCTTCATGATTTTGCCGTTGGTGGCTTGTCTCCTGCTGGGTCTTTTCCCCGCAGTGTTCGCGCAGGAAGAGCAGCCGGGAAAGAGTGAAGAGGATAACGGCTACGCGCAAATTTCAATTTTCGCAAAAGCGCTCGAATTGATCCGGCAGGATTACGTGGATGAGAACAAGACGAGTTACCATGATCTCATCAGCGCGGCGATGAAAGGGATGCTTTCCTCGCTGGACCCACATAGCCAGTTCATGGATCCGGACGACTTCCGTGATATGCAGGATGACACGCGGAGTCGTTTCAATGGCCTCGGGATTGAGGTCTCGATGAAAAACGGCCTGCCTACAGTGATTACGGCGATGGAGGACACGCCTGCCGCCAAGGCTGGAATCCTCTCCGGCGACCAGATCTTACGCATCAACGGCATTTCAACCGAAAGAATGGATCTCCAGGACGCCATCAATGTTTTGCGCGGACCTGCCGGAGCAAAGCTTACCCTTACGCTCCTGCGGCCTTCGACCAAAGAAATCAAGGAATACACGCTGCAACGCGCCGAGATCAAAATCCAAAGTGTCAAGGGAGCAAGATTGCTCGACCCGGAGCTGACCGGCCCGTACAAAATAGGTTATATCCGGTTGGTGCAGTTCAACGAGCCGACCGCCGACGAACTATCCAAAGCGCTCGATGAATTGCAGAAACAAGGGATGCAGGCGCTCGTTCTCGATCTACGGAACAATCCAGGTGGTCTGCTGAATAGCGCGGTCGATGTCTGCACGCAGTTCCTGCCGGTCAATACGAAAGTTGTCTCAACGCAGGGCCGGGTTGCTTCGCAACAGCATGATTATTCAACTTCCGGCGCGAAAAAGGAGCGCCCGAGTTTTCCAATGGTGGTGTTGATCAACGAGGGCAGCGCAAGCGGAGCCGAGATCGTTGCCGGAGCGCTAAAGGATTTGCATCGGGCCGTGCTGGTCGGCGAAACAACATTTGGAAAGGGTTCCGTCCAGAATGTGATGCAATTGCCGGATGGCTCGGCGGTGCGTTTTACCACAGCAAAATACTACACGCCGAGCAAACAGGTCATTCAAGGTAATGGCGTGACGCCGAATATTCGTGTTGCCATGACTGCCGAGCAGGAGCGTTCTCTCTTTGCGCTGCGTAATGCGGGAAATATGAAACCCGAGGACGAAAAAAGCGTTATTAAGGCGAGAGACCCGCAGATGTTGCGGGCAATCGATGCGCTCAAGGGCGTCATGATCTACGCGCAAGAGAACGCACCAAGAGCGCAAGGGGTAAAGAAATAGGAACTGTCATCAGGAGTCGCGAAGCCGTCGAGGGATCTCTCACAAGCAGATAACGTCACGCGATGTGACAAGTGTTATTCATCAGTCTTTGCGAGGTCCTTCGCTTCGCTCAGAATGACCCGCGTACTTTATTTGTGGTGAAAACAGTATTGGCGGTCGAAACCTCCTGCGACGAAACCGCTGTGGCCATCTTGCGGGGACATAATGGTGACTCCATGTCGGACTTGCTTGCCAGCGAAGTGGCATCGCAAATCGCTGCCCATGAAAAATACGGTGGGATCGTGCCTGAGATCGCGTCGCGAAATCACCTCATCTACGCACCGCGGCTGCTCGGTCGCGCCGCGAGCTCAGTGAACATTGGTTTGTCAGAAATCGACGCGTTTGTCGCAACTAGCGGACCCGGTCTGGCGAGCTCGCTTATGATCGGTGCATCGATTGCCAAAGGATTGGCGATCGGGTTCGGCAAACCTTATCTTGCTATCAATCATCTCGAAGGACATTTGCTCTCGCCTTTTTTTGGAAGTGGCATCGGCATTTTGCCGATCCCGGGAACGTCGGCTGGAAGTCGATGCCACATTTCGCTCATCGTCAGCGGCGGACACACGATGTCGATCTTCGTGCGTGGCTTGAGCGATTATCAATTAATCGGCCGAACCGTCGATGATGCTGCGGGCGAAGCATTCGATAAGGTCGCCAAGATGCTCGGGCTCGGTTATCCGGGCGGGCCAGAGATTGAAAAACATGCACGAAGCGGCGATCCCAATCGTTTTGATTTGCCGCGCAGCATGCTCGATTCGGAGAACTTCAGTTTTAGCGGGTTGAAAACTGCCGTGCGCTATTTGCTGCCGAAGTTGAAGGACGACTTTCTCGCCGATCTTTGCGCTTCTTTTCAGCAGGCAATTATCGACGTCCTGGTGCGCAAGACGATTGCAGCAGCGCAGAAATACGGCGTCGACCTTGTCACGGTTAGCGGTGGCGTCAGTTGCAACCAGGAATTGCGAAGGCAATTGGGCGAGGCATGCGAGCATTGCGGATTTGAATTCAAAAATGCCGAGCCGTGGTTGTGCACGGATAACGCGGCTATGATCGCGTTTGCCGGGTTGTTGCGATTGCAGGGTGGGTTTCAATCTAGAGTCACTGAAGAGATCGATCCGAATTTGGCGCTTGCTAAGTAGGGCGCGACCGCGGGGCGCGCCCGGATCGCTCGGCGAGCCGTCCCTACCAGTCAGTATTCGCGTTCGAGAAGATAATTTGCGAGCGCATGAAGCGCTTCAGCGTCGTATTCCCGAAACACGGACAGAGCATCGTGCGCCTGGCGCGTGAGCCGCCTGGCCTCAGCGCGTGATTTCTCCAAGCCAATGACCGCAGGATAAGTCGCCTTTTTTGCTGCGACATCTTTGCCGGCGCTCTTGCCCAGTATCTCCGATGTTTGTGTTACATCGAGGATATCGTCGATGACTTGGAAAGCGAGACCAAGCCGCTTCCCGAACTGTGTGATTGCGGAAAGTCTCCTGGGGTCTGCGTTAGCGCTCATCGCGCCGAGCCGGACTGAGCTTTTCAAGATGGCCGCGGTTTTGTTCTCGTGGATGAATCGCAACTGATCGCGCTTAACTCTCTTCCCTTCTGCTTCGAGGTCGGCTACCTGTCCAGCGATTAGTCTCTTGCTTCCGGCTGCGACCGCAATTTCGCGCAACAAAATTGAAATGTCGTAACGCGGCGTCGATTTCGCGTTCGAAACAATTTCAAACGCGATCGTTAACAGCGCGTCTCCCGCCAGTACGGCAATGCCGTCGCCGAAAACTTTGTGGCAGGTGGGGCGGCCACGCCGGAAATCGTCGTTATCCATGCTGGGAAGATCGTCGTGCACCAGCGAGTAGGTGTGGATGCATTCGAAGGCACAGGCCAGGGGAAGCGCATTGTCGATGTTGCCGCGACAAGCCTCAGCGGCAGCAAGACAAAGGATCGGCCGCAATCGTTTGCCGCCGGCAAAAAGACTGTATCGCATCGCCTTGTGGAGCGTGACAGGTTTCGTGCTCGTTTTCGGCAGATAGCTGATCCAGCGCGCGGTCGATCACTTTTTGGCGGATCCGAAGATACTCTTTGAGATTCACGGGACGGAAGCGGATGCTGAATGCTCGATTCTCCTTACTGGATAGCGCAATCCAGCGCGGAGTGTCCAGTATCAAACATTCCGAAATGTCAAAACGCTGAGAATGACATCGTTGTTAACGTCGCACTGTGCGTCATTCTTCCTGGTAACGCTTAGCTTTGGTCAGATGTTCTCTGCCGTTTCAGTCGTGGCGATCGGTTTCACGCGCATAGCGAGAAATGCGCCGACGAGCAGAATCGCTGCGCTCCAGAGTTGCATGCCGGTAAGGCGTTCGTGGAAAATCCAGGCGGAGAGTCCCATGGCGCCGGCAGGGCAAAGAAGCTGGACGGTTTGGGCGAGCGCGACTCCGATTTGGTGGATCGCGACATAATACAAAACGTGGGCGAGCGTGATACAGGTCACGGCCGAAATGACCAGAATCACGTTCACGTCCGCGCCTGCGTGAAGAGGCGTATCGATTTTGCCAAACGCGAGGGTGAGGGGAAGAAGCAGCGCGGAAGTGATAAAGCTGACCAAACCAAAACTGCGGATCGACCCTAGCTGTGCCGATGGGCGCTTAATCAAAACGCCGTAGAGCGCCCAACAAAATGAGGCGGCAAAAGCAATGAGTAATCCAGGCAACGCGATATGTCGCTCCTGGGATTGCACGTTGGGCTGGAACCAGATCACGCCGAAGGCCCCGATCAAGCCAAGCATAGTGCCGGCTTGAAATTTCCATTGCCGGATGACGACGCGTTCTTCTGGAAAAAATGCGAGCGCGAGCAGTGCGGTAAAGATGACCGAAGAGCGAATGAAAATCGTATAGACACCGGGGCCCATGTAGAAGAGAGCCATCACTTGCGTCACTTGATGGACGACGTTCGGCAGACAGGGTAGAAGACAAAGCCCAACGGCGCGCAGGTCGATCCCCGGCCCGCCCCGGTGGACCCGATAAAACACGAGCGGTGCGATAGCGAGACACGCAACAAAATAACGATAAAAATTCTGTGCCCACGGATCGTAATAGCGATTCAAATAATACATGAATAGTGATGGCGTGGACCAAATAAGCACGGTGGCAAAGACAGCAGCGTAGCCTTCAGACATGCTGGTGCGACGGTGTCGACCGACGAATCGTGCAATCGAATTTGTTTGGTTCATTTAAGCGTTCCGCGCGTTAATTTGCTCGCCTACAAGCATAAATCGCTCAACAGTTAGGCTGAAAGGAGAATGAATATCTTGAACAAGCGAACAATTATCATCGCAACCGCGTCACTTCTCTGTTTTGCAGGCAGTAACGTGTGTCTGACCAAACCAGCCAAACCAGCAGCGGGGGCCGCGAGCCACATGCAGCGGGGGATCGAGCTCGCTGAACAAAAAAACTTCGACGCTGCCGTTGCGGAATTTACAAAGGCGATTGAAGCGAATCCGAAAGATCCGCGCGGTTACGCTAATCGGGGCACAGCTTATCGCCAAGCGGCACAGGCGGCTCAGGCTGCCGGAGATGCGGGTGGGGCGGCCACAAGATATTCAGCTGCCACGGCCGATTTTTCAAAGGCGATCGAACTTTCTCCAAAAGATGAAGTGGCCTATCGCGAGCGCGGGATGACCGCGGTAATGCAGAATCAGTTCGATGTAGCTTTTCCGGATTTTGATAAGGCCATCGAACTCAAGGCCGATGATCCGTATGCCTACAAGTTTCGTGGTTTCGCCGAGATCGGTCTCAACCAATGGGACAAGGCGGCCGCGGACTTCACTATCGCGATTCAGAAACAGCCGGACGATCCACAGAATTATGACCGACGCGCATGGGCAAACAGGAACCTGAAAAACTACGACGCGGCCGTGGCGGACTACACGTTGTTGATCGAGAAGGACCCAAACGATGCCGAGCACTTGGTAAAGCGAGGCGCGACGTACACTTCCTTGCAGCAGTATGAGAAGGCCGTCGCTGATTACCAGGCGGCGCTAAAACTAAAGCCCGATGACTACGACACGGTGCAGCGCCTGCAATATGTGCAGTCGATGCTCGCAGCGAAAAACGCACCGCCTCCTCCTTCGGCTACTCCCACTCCTACGCCCGGTCCGCGGTTGATCACCCCTCTCAATGTCGGCATTACGATCGCAATTCTCATTATCATCGCTATCGTCGTGCGATTGCTTACGCGAGGAAAAGCCGAACAGACCAGCAGTAGAATCCAGTGAGTTTTCAGGTGCCGTAGTGTCCGCTGTCCTCAGCGGAGTCGTTGTCGCTGCGATTCGGACCGGATACGCTGAGGACAGCGCACTCTACAGCCCCTTGCGAAATGCCCGGTTACTGACAAGAAATTTCTTTGACACGACAATGAGCGCGGTTAGCTTGCGGACGCTTTTTGCTGGAACGAGGCGGTCCCATGGTCGTTCAAATTGCAAATTTGACGCGGCTTTGGGACTTTTGAATCTCTGGCAGGAGGCGAAACCGGTTTGCCGCTCGGGTTGCCGCAGAGGCGCTGGGTTGGCGAAAAGCAGCCCATGTAGCTCAGTTGGTAGAGCACGTCCTTGGTAAGGACGAGGTCACCGGTTCAATCCCGGTCATGGGCTCCAGAGCAGCCTCAGGACCGGCAGCAGACAATTACAGAAAATACGACAGTTTAGTTAACCAGGAGAATTGAAATGGCTAAGGAAGCATTTAAACGCGACAAGCCGCACGTGAACGTCGGCACCATCGGGCACGTGGACCACGGCAAAACAACCCTGACGGCAGCGATTACGATGGTGCTGTCGAAGAAGGGCATGGCCGAGGTACGCGCGTACGAGTCAATCGACAACGCTCCGGAGGAAAAAGAGCGTGGCATTACAATTAACACGGCACACGTGGAGTACTCGAGCGACAAACGTCACTACGCTCACGTCGATTGCCCCGGCCACGCCGATTACGTCAAGAACATGATCACAGGCGCGGCGCAAATGGATGGCGCGATCCTGGTTGTCTCGGCAGCGGATGGACCCATGCCGCAAACGCGCGAACACATCCTGCTGGCGCGTCAGGTTGGTGTGCCCTCGATTGTCGTGTTCCTGAACAAGGTCGATATGGTCGATGATCCGGAGCTTCTCGATCTCGTTGAGATGGAAGTGCGCGATCTCCTCACGCAGTACGAATTTCCGGGAGATAAGATCCCGATTGTTAAAGGCAGCGCCCTCAAGGCGCTTAATGGCGACGCCGACGCGGAAAAACAAGTGCTCGCCCTCGTCGAGGCCATCGACGATTACATCCCAGTGCCGGAGCGGCCGATCGATCAGCCGTTCCTGATGCCGATCGAGGACGTGTTCAACATTGAAGGCCGCGGCACAGTTGCAACGGGTCGTGTGGAGCGCGGTATTCTCAAGAAAATGGGAGAAGTTGAGCTCGTGGGCATTCGTCCTACCGCAAAAACCGTGGCGACCGACATTGAAATGTTCCGCAAACTCCTCGATGAAGCGCGTGCGGGTGATAACGTTGGCGTTCTATTGCGCGGCTTAAAGAAGGAAGAAGTCGAACGTGGCCAGGTGATTTCGAAGCCTGGTTCGATTACGCCCCATAAGAAATTCAAGGCGGAAGTCTATGTGCTGAGTAAAGAGGAAGGCGGACGTCATACCCCATTCTTCACAAATTACCGGCCGCAGTTTTACTTCCGTACCACGGACGTTACTGGCACCGTTAAATTGCCTGAGGGCGTAGAAATGGTCATGCCCGGCGATAACATCTCAATCGAAGTCGAGTTGATCACGCCAATCGCGATGGAAAAAACGATTCGCTTCGCCATTCGTGAAGGCGGCAAGACGGTCGGCGCCGGTCGCGTGAGCGATATTCTGGATTAAAATTCTTCCTCTACCTCTCACTGTGCTTTCTTGAGCGGATGACGAAGTAAGAGGAGATTAAGAGGAAGCGGAAGAGGAAGATTAAGAACGCCAGTAGCTCAATTGGTAGAGTAGCGGTCTCCAAAACCGTCGGTTGGGGGTTCGAGTCCCTCCTGGCGTGGTTAAACAGACTGCGAATGCCTAACGTTTCAATATCGAACTCTGAATTCGAAACGACAGCAGATGCATAAGTTGGACGTTGGGCGTTGGATGTTGGATGTTGTTTTGATTTAGATGATCACCAAAGTTAAAAACTTCTTCGGCGAAGTGAAGGTCGAGCTGCAGAAATGCTCCTGGCCTTGGGACCCGAAAGAGAAAGGATTCCGCCGGTACAAGGAACTGAGTGACTCGACTGTTGTGGTCGTTATCGCAATGTTATTGCTCGGTGGATATGTCGCGCTTTTCGATCTCGTTTTGGTGAACGTCGTTCACTTTTTCACCCGGTTGCACTGATCTATGGCACAAACACTCGCAGGGAAAGATCAATGGTACGTCGTGCATGTGCTTTCCGGTCAGGAAAACAAGGTGCGCGAAAACATCTTGAAGCGCGTCAAAACGGAAGAAATGGGCGACTTGATCTATGAAGTGCTCGTCCCCACCGAACGCGTCTCGGAAATCAAGAAAGGGAAAAAGAGCGAGACCACCCGGAAATTTTTTCCCGGTTATCTGATTGTTAACATGCATTTGCTCGACGAGAACAATCAGCTTGTCGGGCGCACCTGGTATTTCATTCGCGACACACCCGGCGTGATTGGGTTTGCCGGCACCAAGGACAAGCCGATTCCAATGCGGCAATCAGAAGTGGACAGCATGCTGGCTCAAATGAAAGAGCGCGAAGAAAAGGTGAAACCGAAAGTCAGCTTTGAGGTCGGCGAGTCGGTGAAAGTCGCCGATGGCCCATTCCAAAACCAGACCGGAATCGTCGAAGAAATCGATCCCGAACGCGGCAAACTCCGCGTCTCCGTCACGATTTTCGGTCGCGCAACTCCAGTGGAATTGGAATACTGGCAGGTGGAACGGGGCTAAGATCCACAGCTATCAACAATCAACTAACAACTTTTCGAAATGGCAAAAGAGAAAGTAGCAGAAATCAAACTCCAGATTCCCGCAGGACAGGCTAACCCTGCACCGCCGGTTGGAACTGCGCTCGGCCCGCGCGGCGTCAACATCATGGCATTCTGCAAGGAATTTAACGCCACGACTCAGAAGCAAGCCGGTGATATCCTCCCGGTCGTCATCACTGTTTATAAAGACAAATCGTTCACTTTCATCACGAAAAGTCCACCCGCCGCGGTTCTCTTGAAGAAAGCCGCCAACATCGCCGCAGGCTCAAAGGAACCTAACAAGACAAAAGTAGGCAAAGTCACGCGCAAACAAGTGATGGACATCGTAAACACCAAGCGCAAAGACCTCAACGCACGCAACGACGAAGCGGCCTTCCGCATCATCGCCGGCACCGCCCGCCAAATGGGGCTTGAGATTGTCGATTAGATCAGTCGCTACTTCGGAACGCTGCTTGCGTCGCCGAGAAATTCCCATTCCTGCAGCGCGATCGGCACATTGCCGTTTTTCCAAACGAAATCGTGAAAGGCGCGGAGATTGAATTTTTCACCCTGTTGCCTCCGCGCTTCAGCCAGAAATTTCATGATCTGCAGTTTGCCGATTTGGTAGGTGATGGCTTGGCCAGGACCCGTGGAGAAAGCAGTTGCTTCCTGGCGCGCGGTCTCTTCGTCCATCGGGACTTTTTGCTGTAGATATTTGGCGGCTTGATCGAGCGTGAATTCGCCGAGCGCAAGTTTCACGTCAACTTCAACGCGCAGCGCACGTAATCGCATAAAATTGTAGATAATCTCGCGCGTGTGGGGGCTGTCATCGAATAGACCGGCCTGCAACATCATTTCTTCTGCATAAAAACCGATACCTTCGTTTGCGCCTGAGTCGTAATAATGGCGCCGGATCGGGTCTTCATCTTTCCAGGAAAGACAAAGCTGAAAATAATGACCTGGGATTCCTTCGTGAACAGTGATTGGCCGTGGGTCTTCCGCCGTTGCCTGCCAGAAGTAACCTAGCTTCCCTGAAGGCTCGGTCACGTAGCGGATGCAATCCTCATTCAACCGCGACGGCGACGTGAAGTTGTCCGTCTCGCCGAAGCCTTGCAAAGCGCGCAAAAATTCCGGCATCCGCCGCAGCGTGTAATGCTGAACCCAATTGGGGACCGTCAGTATGCTTTGCTCCTCGAGAAATTTTCGAATTTGAACTTCTTTGGCTGCCGCGTCCTTGATCCAATCGTCAATGTTGTCGGCGATCTTAAGCGGTGGCACATTCTTGTTACGGTTCTTCTCGAATGCCTCGAAAGCGACGGCTCGGTTCCATTCCTGTCTGCCCATCGCCAGAAGTTCTTCGGGCGAATAGGGGATCAGCGCGACATTCTTGAGAAAGAAAATGTAGGCGTCGCCTCCAAGAGCGCTCTGGCTCGGCAGCGACGGCAACATTGCTCGGAGTTTTTCGCGAAAGTGCTCGAGCGCGTCCGCCGCGCGATCGGTCGCGCTGTTCAACTCCTGCTCGTTGAGAGTTGTGGATTTCAGCAATGCCGTCGCCGTTTGATGCAGGCGGGGTCGAATATTTTCCAGCGCTTGAATTGTCACCGTGGCAAATGGTGCCGACGGCTTATCCATGTTCTCGGCGCCTTGCTGCAGTATCGAAGGAATATTTTCGATGCGCGTGAGAATTTCTCTACTACGCGCTGCATCATACGGTCCTGGGACAGTGAGCGCTTCGACTATCGGCGTGAGCGTCTGCGCGATGTAAAAATTGGGATCGCGTTTCCATCGTGGATTGACGTCAAGTTCCCAGCTCACCCTCGCCAAAGCCGAACCGATCAATTTGTAATCGACCTGCTTGGCAATCGGCCATTGCGCCGGGTCGATCTTTTTCCAACGCGCTTCGAACTCGGCAAGATTCTTTCGCTGTTTGTCGATGCTGGCTCGCGACCAATCGCGAGTCCCGGCAGTCCGCTCCATTCGATTGACGTCGTCCCCCGTAAATGGCGCGTATTTTGCACGCCAGATCCAAAAATCGTTCGCCAGTTTATCCAGCGATTCAGCTGCAACCGAAGCATCAGCCAACAACAACGCCATCAGGAAAACAGCCGTCCAACTCTTCTTCATCACGGATTACTCGGCGCTCCGCCGCAGCGTGATCACACCAGGATTTTTGCCGGGCCGATAGATTGACGCGCCGTAACAAAGCGCCGCGGATTTTTCGCGCGCATAACGAATCTTGTTCAGTTTTTCGTCCCAGCGCTCCATGTAAGAGCAGTTTGCCGTCTTTTTGCTGCCGGCGATGGGAACATAACGATTCTCTGTAAATGTAAGAAAAGCCGCTTCGCCAGGCAGCGGAATTGGAGCAGCCCAGTTAGGTGATAGCCGGACGAAGCGCGGGGCCGTGAGGTCGAGCGCAAAAACAGTGTCGCCGTCGGTGCTGTTTAAATGTAGGTCGAAAAACGCCAGTCGCAGCGGCGCTTCAAAAAGAAAATGCTGATCGTTGTACTGATTGTCGTGCAGCAATCCAAAGATGCCATAAAATCCGGGTAACCTTCCAAATTCCGTTTCCTTTCCGGTTTTCAGATCGCGGAGCAGGTAATGTTTTCCATGCCCCGGCCCGTCGATCTGATCATCTTCGTCGTTTGGATCTTCGCGTAAGATCAATTCGACAGAACCATCAGGCGATTTGTAAGTGGGTATTGGCGTAGCAGTGGGGGATACAGTTTCCTCAGGTGAAGCTGATGGGTTGGGAGATGCCGATTCCTCACGCTCGACGTTTGTGAAATACGGCGAGCTTTTCGCAGCGACGTACCAATCCGGCGCCGCCTCCAATTTTTTCAGTTCTTTGCCGAGTGGATCAACGCTCCAAAATTCGCGAGCGTTATTGGATTTTTCGCGTGTGAAGACAATCATGCTGCCATCGGCCGCAAAAATTGGAGCGGAGTCTTGTCCAGAGTTATCCTTCGTTAATTGCCGAAGCAGTTTTCCGTCCTCGCGAAACAAATAGAGATGGGAGTGGCTCGTCCCCTCCCCTTGCAGATAACGGATTGCGGTTACGATTTCCGAAGCGCCTCGCGCCGGTGTCCCAAGCAGCAAAGACGTGCCAGTGAGGACCAAAATTCGAAGAACGCGCCCCATCATCGCAGCGGAAGTTGAATCGTGCTGGGATGGTTCGCCTCATGATACACCTGCACGTGGCAGGTGCGTGCGTCTTTGGCTGTTTCTTCCGCGACGACTCCGCCCGAACAGTAATTCTTCTCCAGGTGGATGGAGTTAGGCGACGAAACGACAAGCCGCAGCCGACTGCCTTTCATCAAACGGCGCGCGACAAATAACCCTGGATTGAAATCGCATCGCACGATTTCGCTTGGTTTCGCCAACTTCTCCTCGCGTAACGATTCACGATAACGCAAGCGTCGAGTATCGCTCCAAATTGCGATGCTCGTGCCATCGGGCTGGATTTCGTACAGGTTGGCCGAGAGATCGACATCGGGCGTGTCGATTGATACCCATAACGCTACCGCTGGGCAGCCTACGAGCGGCGTCTGCTTGGCCAGCGGCTCCGTGTGATAAACCAAACCATCCTGGCCGATGCTCAACGCATACGTTTGATCGATGCCTGCCGTTTTTTCCTTCGGATCGATCCCGTCAACTGTTTCTCCGCGCGTGGTATCCAGCGGATTGTAGGTGAATTTACCCGCCGGAATCATTCCTTCACCTTCTTTGGGGCGTGTCTCATTAAGAGACCCAGACCGAAAGACGCCATTTCCCAGCACGGGTCCGGTCGCGAGATAAAATGTCTTCGGATTCGCGACGAGAGTTTCTACACTATCGGCGTATTTCCATTCTCCGTTTGCGCCGCTGTTTCCCGGTGCAAGCAAATAGTAGGCGACCTGGTTTTTCAGAAATTCCGGCCTGGAGCCGCTTTTCATTGTCCAGTCATACCATTGCCGATGGAGATCGTTAAGATCGATAACGGCCGCGGGTCCGAACTTTATCCCGGCGACTTCATCCGAAGGCGTGCGCGTGCCCGCGTGGTCCCACGGGCCGATCACTAGAAAATGTTTTGCGCGTGTCTCTAATGAGGCATTTGCAAGATGATCCCGGTAATAGGCAAGCGCGCCAAGCTCATCTCCATCGTATTGTCCGGTGATTGTTAAGACCGGGATCGTAATCTTTTGAAACTGCTCGCGTGTTGGCACCAGTGCGTCGTAGTACTCGTCGACTGTTGGATGTTTGAGGACGCGTTGAAAGTTCACCGACGGATTTCCAACGAACGAATCAAGCGATTTAAACGGAATATGTTTCTTGTAAGCATCGAGGAACTTCGTTCGCCAAAATTTTTGATCGGCGAAAAGATTTAGCTGTCCGGTGCGGTCACTGGTGAAAGTGTACCATTGCATGTCGTAAGTCAGACCGACGTTCTGGGTCGAAGGATAGTCGAGACCGGGATGAGCGGCTGCGGCGGGAACAATCGTCGCCAGATGTGGCGGAAATTCTTTTGCAGTTGCCCATTGATCGAATCCCGCGTACGAACCGCCCCACATCGCAACCTTGCCGTCGCAGTACGGTTGTTTTGCGAACCACTCAACCAAGTCGTGCCCGTCCCGTGGATCGTTTACAAACGGCTCGAATTCGCCGCCGGAATTTCCTCGACCGCGAACATCGACGAGCGCAAATGCATAGCCATGCGATGCGAAGTAAGCTCCGCGCGGGTGGTAGCTGTCAGAGATGTAGGGCGTCAGTGTGAAGATGATCGGCGTCTTCGCTGACGATCCATCCGGCGTTTTCGGCAAATACAGTGTCGCATTTAGTTCGACCTTGTCGCGCATGGGAATCTTTACGGCCCAGCGGAGATCGTAATCAGCCGGCGGTTGGGATGGCGATGATGTGGGACTTGCGGTTTGCGCGACGATCTTCGCGGCGAACAGCAGGTACAGTGTTGTAGCCAGGATCGCCGCCCTGGAAATAATCGTGGCTAGCGAAGAAGTTCGGAGTTTCACCTTGTCGGATTCAAGCGAGGAGGAGCAGGAAGGCAAGAACGTTGATTACGGGTCACTTTTGGTTGGCTGGCAATCGGAGGAGGTGCAAGCAACAGGCCATCGTTTGCAGGAAGGCCAGTTTGCGAGACGATAGGCCATGACGCGCGGACTTTCGAAGAACACGCAACCTGACAAAGAGAAGACTCGGGAGAAGGCCACCAGCCGCGTGCCGGCATCAAAGCCAGACGCGCAAATGAATACTGGAACAATTTCGTTGTCCCAAGCCGAGCTACTCTGCGCCGGCATCGTTTTCTTTGTAGCGCTCCTTCTTTATAGCTGGACCCTGTCGCCAACGGTTACCCCGACCGACAGCGGGGAGCTGATCGTCGTCGCTCGCGGTCTGGGGGTCGCGCATCCACCGGGCGTACCGTTATGGATCATTCTTGCCCATCTTGCATCGCTTGTACCTCTTGGAAGCGTCGCGGAGCGCGTCAATTTTTCGTCTGCCCTTTTTGCCGCGCTCGCTTGCGCGATGCTCACCTTTGTTGTGGCCGAGTTAATGATTACCACATCATATCTCGCCACATCGAAGCGACGAAGGAAAGGCACGCAACAGAATAAAAAGGTCGAGGAACCAGCCGTAGCGCGTCTTTTAGTGTTTGCCCCTGCGCTGGGCGCGGGGTTGCTCACGGCGTTTTCGCGAACGCTTTGGTCTTATGCGACGATTACTGAGGTTTATGCTCTGAATGCACTGCTCATCGTCGCCATCTTCTTTCTAATGCTTCGGTGGCGGCGATGCATCGTCGCCGATAGGACGCATCTCGGCACGGCGATAGACGCCAGAATCGCTTCGCCGATGACGCGCCACGACACTTTGCTTTATGTCGCTGCGCTCTTGTTCGGGCTCGCGCTGGGTGTTCATCACGTTACCGTAGCGCTTACACTTCCGGCCGTTGCCGTGATCGTCTACAGGACTGAAGGCCTCAGATTCTTCATGAGTCGCCGCCTGATGTACGCTGCACTGATTCCAATTAGCGCTCTGGTCGCTGTTTATACATATCTGCCGCTTGCGGCGTCGCATTCACCCGTTATTAACTGGGGCAATCCGCGTTCGCTGCAAGAAATATGGTGGCATATCACCGGCCGGCAATACCGTGTGTTCCTCTCATTTACGCCCAATATAATGGGGGAACAGTTTGTCGAATTCTGCAGACTGGCTTTGCGTGAATTCGGCTTGTCCTGGCTCCCCGTGGCGCTCGTCCTTGCGCTCGCTGGCACTGGCAGCGTTTTCAAACGTGACCACACAGCTTTCTGGTTTCTGGTGTTTATCGTCATTGCCAATTTCGCGTACGACCTCAGCTATGAAATTGCCGAGGACAAAGATGCATACTATTTGCCTGTGTTTATCTCGATCGCGATTGCCGCCGCGTTTGGTATCCGGTGGTTGATCCAGTTTGCCATCTCCAAGGGCGCGGCGGTTACGAGATCATATCTGGTCGGTGCGATGGCTGTCCTGCTCACGTCCACAATAGCCTTCGCCGGCAATTGGCCATTCAATAATCGACGGCATTATTTCATTGCGCGCGATTACGTGGAGAATCTGTTTAGCGCGATCGCACCTAATGGCCTGTTGCTCACGCTCGATTGGCAGGTCGCGTCCCCGATATTCTATGCGCAGGAGATAGAACAACGCCGACCCGACGTAAAGGTCGTGGACATTAATCTTCTGCGGCGCTCCTGGTATTTCGATTACCTGAGCCACGCTTATCCTGGTTTGATCGAGCGATCGCGCGACAAGATTGATGCGTTTGTTGAGAACCTCAAAGAATGGGAGCGCGATCCTGAGGCGTTTAAAACGAACGCAGTGCTTACTCAAAGGATTAGCACGGCATTTTTAGAGATGATTCAGGCAATCGTGATAAATGAGAGCAGGGTCGCGCCGGCTTACATGACGAACGATTTGCTCTCGTCCGACTCAGTTAACGGCGAGCTGACCCGATGGCTTACCCAAAAATATCAACTTGTTCCGGAAGGACTCGTTTTCAATCTCGTGGGCGACCAGAGTTTTCACGATTCGCCAGATCTGTATCTTCAGACTCGCGGCCTGGCCGACGGGACCGTGCGATTTGAGAAAGATGACCCCGTAAACCTCAAGGTGTTGCCCGCGTACACCCGCATGCTGGTCAATCGCGGACGATATCTAGCGTTATTCAATCAGCACGAGCGGGCCGCGGCAGCTTTCAGACAAGCGCTCGCTCTCGATCCGAATCTGGCTCCGGCGCAACAGGGCTTGGCGGAAAGCACGGCGAAAGCGCGGAAACCGTAGCACAGTTTTCATTTACCATTCGCTGATTCAAGCTTCGCCTGTTCATTCGGACTTCGTCATTTTCGCGGCGTGCTCTTGCTTTATTTGCGCGAACCTTTTATATGCGCGGGGATGAATCTCCTGGCTTGTGATCGATGGTCGCGCCTTGTTCCGGCAATCCTGGCCTTGGGCATTGGAGCGATTCCAGTTTGGGCGGCTGACAATGTCATTGCGCTGAAAGCAGCGCGTTTGTTCGATGGGAAATCGAAATCCCTCGTTCCAAATGGCGTCGTTATCGTTCAAGGCGATAAGATTGTTGATGTTGGTAGCAATCTGGCTGTTCCAAACGATGCGCAGGTGATCGATCTGGGCGACGCGACGCTTGCGCCGGGATTCATGGACGCACATACACACCTGACGCTGGATTACTCAGGCGATTACAATGTGCGCCGACTGAAAGAGCTCGATTTCAACGTCTCCGAGCAGGCGATCATTGCCAC
The DNA here is from genome assembly GCA_963719605.1 of uncultured Verrucomicrobiae bacterium. Lineage (GTDB taxonomy): Bacteria > Verrucomicrobiota > Verrucomicrobiia > Chthoniobacterales > UBA10450 > Udaeobacter. Next base: position 47,810 of record CAVRCO010000025.1, on the reverse strand, counting down.
GGCGCACGCGCGCGACACTGTCGAAGCAGGTTTCATTACCGTGCGCGATCTCGGGAGCCGATTCGTGGGCAGCCGCGAGTTTGTCGACGTTGCCCTGCGCAATTCGATTAACAAAGGAGTAGTCGTTGGTCCTCGCATGTTGGTTGCGACCAAGGGAATCGGCGCCACCGGCGGTCACTTCGATCCGACCAGTGGATTTCGCGATTTCCTTTTTGGGCGTGAGCCGGATTATACGGATGGAATTATCGATAGTCCGGACGACGCGCGAAAAGCGGTGCGGTTCGAAGTCAAAAATGGCGCGGATGTGATTAAGGCCGCAATTTCAGGCGGCGTACTTTCTTTAACAGACGAAGTGGACACCCCACAATTGACGCCGGCTGAGATGGCGGCAGTCGTTGATGAATCCCATCGTTTGCGCAAAAAAGTGGCAGTGCATTGTCATGGCGATCAGGCTGCCCGGGAAGCGATCGAGGCCGGCGTTGATTCCATAGAACACGGCTCATTTGTGAAACCGGAAACGCTTACGCGGATGAAAAACAAGGGCGTTTTCCTGACGCCAACGCTTATGGCGACCGAATGGATCATGAGCAAGCTGGAGAATTATCCACCAGCGTTGCAGGCCAAAGCGAAAGCCGCGGCATCTGCGCGCTCGGACATGTTTCGCAACGCGGTAAAATTAGGAGTGAGAATTTCTTTCGGCACTGATGCCGCCGTTTTTCCACACGGTCAGAACGCGAAAGAGTTTAAGCTGATGGTTGATCTTGGAATGACGCCAATCGATGCATTGAAATCTGCTACAGCAACTGATGCCGAGCTCTTCGGCATCGCGCAAAAAACTGGTACCTTGGAAAAGGGAAAGCTCGCTGACGTCATTGCGATGCCGAGCGATCCGACTACCGATATTACTGCAACAGAGCGAGTGTTCTTCGTGATGAAAGATGGAAAAATCATCAGGAATGGGCCGATTGTTCAACGCTCTACCAAGACAACCGAGCCTACAGAAGTTGGAGATCCAGCGGACTAGCCGTGGTGGAGTCGAAGGCACTAAAGTTGTTTTGACAAGGAAAAGATAGCCGCTAGGTTGGACGTCCCGCCGCCGGCTTGAGCGGCTTAATATTTTGGCAGGAGCCCCGTGTTTTCTCTCGAGAGGCCGGGGCGATAGAACTGCACACCGACATGCAAAGGAATCGAAGCAAACGTTATCGCGCAGCCGCCGCAACAGGTAGATCGGGCAAAGGCTTACAGTCTCCCCGAGGCCGTCTCGACGCTGAAAAAATTTCCGCCGACTAAGTTTGATCAGACCGTGACGGTCTCATTCCGGCTTGGCGTAGATCCCAAGCAATCCGATCAGATGGTTCGCGGAACCTGTCCGCTTCCGCACGGCAGCGGCAAACAGGTTCGCGTGCTGGTTTTTGCCGAGGGCGAGTCCGCACAGGCAGCCAAGGAAGCAGGCGCGGAGTTTGTTGGGATGAAGGATTTAATTCAGAAGTGCCAGGAAGGTTTTCAGGATTTTGACGTTGCGATCGCAACGCCGGCAGCGATGGCAGAGGTGCGGAAACTGGGGAAGGTGCTTGGGCCGCGCGGACTGATGCCGAATCCGCGGACCGGAACGGTCACGGACGACACAGCCAAAGCGGTGCGAGAAGTGAAAGCCGGTCGCGTGGAGTTTAAGCTGGATAAGAACGGCAACGTGGCGGTGCCGGTTGGAAGATTCTCCTTCGAGGAAAACGCGCTTGTGGAAAATGGAAACGCGGTGATCGAGGCAGTGGTTCGGGCTCGTCCCGCCGGCGCGAAAGGGCGGTACCTTGAAGGCGTGACAATCAGTGCGACCATGTCCCCCGGAGTTCGCGTTGATCCAGCGCCGTATTTGAGTGTGTAGTCTAAGAGGCTCAATGTCGAAATAAAATGAGACCAGAAAAAACCAGCATCGTTTCCGACCTTTCCGAGAAGCTGAAACGCTCTCCGTTCGTGCTCGTAACCGACTATCAGCGAATGAAGGTCGGTGATTTTAGCGAGTTGCGGAACCGACTGGCGCCAGCCGGTGCGGAGGTGCACGTCGTGAAGAATAATTTCCTCAAACGTGCCATGACCGATTCCGGTTTTCCGGAAGCAGGCGAGACGCTGACTGGTCAAACTGCGGTTGTTACAGGCGACAAAGATGTGGCGCCAGTAGCAAAAATTTTCAAGACATTCGCGGCCGAGTTCAAGATTGCCGCGCTGAAGATTGGATTTGTTGATCGGGCGGTTCTTTCCGCTGCAGAATTGGAAACGCTGGCGGACCTGCCAGCGCGCGAAGTTTTGCAGGCGCAATTGCTGGGGCTGCTCTTGTCTCCCGCAACGCGCTTCGTGCGATTACTGAACGAACCGGGCTCCGCATTTGCGCGGCTATTGAACGCGAAGGCAGCAAAGGAGGGCGCGGCCGCGCAAGCAACGACGTAAAATAGTTTTTCCGCTCGCGATGGCGGGTCGGGAAGTGAAACAAAACTGTCCGGGCTAGTGGCTATTGGCCTTAATTTTCCGAAAGCTTTCGGAAGCGGCAATTGGAGGAAATAAAAATGGCAGACACAGACAAATTGGTGGAGCAACTCAGCAACCTGTCGGTGCTGGAGATTGCTGGGTTGGTCAAGCAACTGGAAGAAAAGTGGGGTGTAAGCGCAGCTGCCCCAGTGGCAGTGGCTGCGGGCCCAGCCGCGGGAGGTGCAGCTGTGGGAGCAGCAGCTCCGGCAGCGGAAGAGAAAACCACGTTCGACGTGATCCTGAAGGAAATGGGCGCGAACAAGATTGCTGTTATCAAGGAGGTTCGCGGCGCGGTGCCTGGACTAGGCCTGGCTGAAGCAAAGGCGCTCGTCGAAGGCGCCCCAAAGACAATCAAGGAAGGTGTGACAAAGGAGGAGGCGGACGAGATCAAGAAAAAGATCGAGGCCGCTGGTGCAAAGATCGAAATCAAATAGCGCACGACTCGCTAGGTCGACGTTGTTTGTCGCCGTTCATAATTGGGAAGGGGAGGTATGGACCGCCCGCGGCACATTTTCCTTGCGGAGCAGAAATTTTAGGCTAGTGTTCCTTTCTGGTAGAAGCAGGCAGAACTTATTTTTAACTCGGCGCTCAACGGCAAAGCACAGGAATGGCAGCTGAACGGTGGTCAATTTGACAAACCGCTGTTTTGCGTGCATTGTTTGTGCCCTTCGCTCGTTGCTGAGCCCCTAAAATCTTGCCCGTTTCGTCCACGATTGGTGCGTGGACGCTGCGAGGCCCAACTCTTGGCTAGTGATTTATGTCGGAACGTATTTACTTTGGAAGCATCAGGGAAGGGATCGAACCGCCGAATCTAATTGAGGTTCAGGCCAATTCGTACGTTGATTTTCTTCAGAAAGACGTCCCTTTTTCAAAGCGAAAAAATCAGGGACTCCAGGCTGTTTTCAAAGAGGTCTTTCCGATCGAGAGCTATGACGAAAAAGCAGTGCTCGATTTTAGTCACTATGAAATCGGGGAGCCCAAGCTAAGGGCGTTGGAGGCGCAGCGGGAAGGACAGACCTACAGCGCACCCTTGCATGTCACGTTCCAATTGCGTGAAGAAAAAGGCACGAAGGAAGAGAAAGTCTATATGGGCGAGATCCCCCTGATGACACCGCAGGGGACCTTCGTCATTAACGGCGCGGAGCGCGTAGTGGTAAGCCAGTTGCATCGCTCTCCGGGGATCGCCTTTGAATCTACTGTCCACGTAAACGGCAAAGTGCTTTACAGCTTCCGGATCATTCCAGATCGGGGGTCATGGATTGAGGTCCAATTTGATACGGCTGATCTCCTTTACATTTATCTCGACCGACGCAAGCGGCGCCGGAAGTTTCTTGCCACCACATTCCTGCGCGCCCTCGGCTACGGATCTGACGAAGACGTCATCAAGCTTTTTTACAACATCGAGACCCTAAAGCTAAGCGAGAAACTCGACGAAGAAAAGCTCGCTACTAAAGTGCTGACTGCGGAGATCCGCGACGGCGATGTGACTGTGGCGCGCGCGTTTGAACCGCTCACCCTGGCGACGGTCCGCCAGATCATGGCGCTTAAAATTCACGACGTGAAAGTGATCGACATCTCTAACGATGACACCATCGTGAAGGCCCTTCGAAAAGATCCAGCGCACGACCAGGAAGAAGCGCTCAAGGACATCTACCGCCGTCTTCGCCCTGGCGATCCGCCGACTGTGGCAAATGCGCGTGCTTTGCTGAAAAGGCTCTTTTTTGATCCGAAGAAATACGACCTCGGGCGGGTCGGCCGTTACAAGATCAATCAAAAACTCGGGATCAACGTTGATTCTACCGAGCGGATCCTAACCGACAAAGATTTTATCGCCGCGATCAAATACCTGATCAATCTGCGACGTGGCGAAGGTACTCTCGATGATATTGACCATCTGGGTAGCCGCCGCGTGCGCACCGTTGGTGAATTACTGGCGAACCAGTGTCGTGTTGGTCTTGCTCGCACGGAGCGTCTGGTCAAGGAGCGAATGACTCTGTTCGACATCAATGTGGATGGAATGACCCCCCAAAAGCTTATCAATCCAAAGGCGCTCAGCGCGGTAATCCGCGATTTCTTTGGTCGATCACAGCTTTCGCAGTTCATGGATCAAACGAATCCGCTCGCAGAGTTAACGCACAAGCGGCGTTTGTCGGCTCTCGGGCCGGGTGGTCTCAGCCGGGAGCGTGCCGGGTTCGAGGTGCGCGATGTTCATCCCTCCCATTACGGACGCATTTGTCCCATTGAAACGCCGGAAGGTCCAAACATCGGTCTGATTAGTTCGATGAGCACCTTTGCGCGCATCAATGAGTTCGGCTTTATCGAAACGCCCTATCGTAAAGTGGAAAAGGGCCGGGTGACCGATCAGATCGAATATCTTACTGCGGATCGCGAGGAGAATTTTCTCGTTGCACAAGCCAATGCGTCTGTTGACGGACGCGGACATTTCACAGGTGAAAAAGTATCTGTGCGCTACCGTGGCGATTTTCTCGAAGTCGATCCCTCCAAGGTGAACTACATGGACGTCTCGCCGAAACAGCTTGTATCGGTGGCGGCAGGCCTCATCCCTTTCCTCGAACACGATGACGCAAACCGGGCGCTGATGGGCTCTAACATGCAACGCCAGGGCGTTCCTCTCGTGGTTTCCGAGGCGCCACTCGTGGGCACGGGCTTGGAAGACAAAGTGGCGCGAGATTCTCACGCGGTTGTTCTGGCAGCCGACAGCGGCAAGGTCGCTTCGGTTACAGCAGACCAAATCGTTGTCACGAAAGATGGTCATCTTCCCGAGAGCAAGAAGAAGCTCAAGACTGATCCAGAGGCTGGAACTCACGTTTACGAGCTCCGCAAATTTATGCGTTCAAACGCCGGCACGTGCGTGAACCAGAAACCGATTGTGCACAAAGGTCAGCACGTGAAACGGGGCCAAGTCATCGCCGACGGTCCAAACACCGATCAGGGCGAGCTGGCTCTGGGACGTAATGTGCTCGTCGCGTTCATGCCTTGGAATGGATACAACTTCGAAGATGCCATCATGATTTCAGAAAAAGTGGTCAAGGAGGATGTTTACACCTCCATCCACATCGATGAATTCGAGATCGGCGCGCGAGATACCAAACTCGGACCCGAAGAAATCACGCGCGACATTCCGAACGTCAGCGAAGAAGCTCTGCGCAACCTCGGACCTGATGGGGTTGTGCGGGTTGGCGCGGAAGTGAAGCCGGGCGACATTCTGGTCGGAAAGATTACCCCGAAGAGCGAAACCGAATTGGCGCCGGAAGAACGCTTGCTGCGTGCCATTTTTGGCGAGAAAGCAGCGGACGTGAAGGACACGTCGCTTACTGTTCCCTCAGGCACCTACGGGATTGTGATGGACGTAAAAGTCTCGTCCCGCCGCGAAGTTTCGCGCGAAAAACTCACGCCGGCGGAAAGCAGACGGCAACTCAAGACCATCAGTGAAGAACATAAGCGCAAGAAAGAAACGCTCATCGAACAATTGACCGACTCGCTTTCGAATGTCCTGCTCGGCGAAAAAGTTCCTCTCGACGTCGTCAACGCGAAGAACGGCGAGATCATTATTCCAGCCAATCGCAAGATCACCAAAACGCTCTTGCGAAAGCTGGCGACAGCACACGATCACATCGAGATCGATCCGAGCCCAATCCGCAATAAGATCCGGGAAATTATTGGCGCATATGAACACAAGTTCGCCGAGCTCGAGCTCGAACGCGACCGCGCCATGGACCGGGTAGAAAGCGGTGACGATATCGACCCGGGAATCATCAAGCAGGTCAAAGTTTACATCGCGAGCAAACGCAAACTCAGCGTCGGTGACAAGATGGCCGGGCGCCACGGAAATAAGGGCGTTGTCGCCCGCATCGTGCCGGAAGAAGACATGCCTTTCCTGGCAGACGGAACGCCGGTTGAAATTGTGCTTAATCCATTAGGCGTGCCGAGCCGCATGAACGTAGGACAAGTTCTCGAAACACACCTGGGTGTTGCCGCGAAGGCACTTGGATTCATGGTCGCGACCCCGGTATTCGATGGAATTAAGGAAAAACAGATTCGCGAATATTTGCATGACGCCCGGAAAAAGGAGGGATTCACCTGGGTGCAGGAAAGCGGCAAGGCGAAGCTTTTCGACGGACGCACCGGCGATCCTTTTGATCAGGAAGTGGTGGTTGGCTACATCTATATGATGAAGCTCGGTCACTTGGTGGCCGACAAGATTCACGCTCGCGCGGTAGGACCGTACTCGCTCGTCACTCAACAGCCGCTCGGAGGGAAGGCGCAATACGGTGGCCAGCGTTTTGGTGAAATGGAGGTGTGGGCGCTGGAAGCTTACGGAGCTGCCTATACTTTGCAGGAACTGCTCACCGTTAAATCCGATGATGTGCAAGGGCGGACCCGCATTTATGAGTCGATCGTCAAGGGTGACAACTCACTTGAAGCGGGCACACCTGAATCTTTCAACGTTCTAATCAAAGAAATGCAGAGCCTGGGCCTCGACGTGAAGGTCGGCGGTCAACCGCCTACGTTTCTGGAGAGCGTCGCATAATTTTTGAATTGTAAATTATTTGGAAAAAAACATGAACGAACATTCCTGGCGTGAGTTAGTGGGCGAAGAGCGCCCCGTGGGTTTTGATCAAGTCGCGATTGGCGTCGCATCGAGTGACACGATGCGCTCGTGGAGCAAAGGCGAAGTCAAAAATCCTGAGACGATCAATTATCGGACCTTCAAACCAGAAAAGGGAGGCCTTTTCTGCGAACGTATTTTTGGTCCGACGCGCGACTGGGAGTGCTCATGCGGAAAATACAAGCGTATCAAGCATAAGGGCGTCATCTGCGACCGGTGCGGCGTCGAAGTTACTTTGGCCCGCGTCCGCCGTGAACGGATGGGGCATATCGAATTGGCCGTCCCCGTCTCGCACATCTGGTTTTACAAATGCATGCCCTCGCGCATCGGGCTGATGCTGGACATGAGTGCCCGGCAACTCGAACGCGTCATCTATTACGAGGATTACATCGTCATCGATCCAGGCAAGACGCCACTACAGAAAACACAACTGCTTAACGAAGTCGAATACCGCGAGGCGCAGGAGCAGTACGGCGAAGATTTCGTTGCGGGCATGGGCGCGGATGCGATCAGAAAACTTCTGGCCGAGATCGATCTCAACAAGCTCAACAAAGAGCTTGAGAAGGCAATGGGTGCCACCAAGAGCAAACAGATTCGCAAGAAACTCGCGAAGCGTCTCAAGCTCATCCAAGGCTTCCAAAATTCGCATGCGCGTCCGGAATGGATGATTCTGGATGTATTGCCGGTTATTCCGCCGGATCTGCGCCCTCTAGTTCCTCTGGAGGGCGGACGTTTTGCCACCTCGGACCTGAATGATCTTTATCGTCGGGTTATCAATCGTAATAACCGGCTTAAAAACTTGCTCATGCTAAAAACGCCGGACGTCATCATTCGCAACGAAAAGCGGATGTTGCAGGAAGCGGTGGACGCTTTGTTCGACAATGGCAGACACGGTCGCGCCGTAACCGGCGCGGGGAATCGGCCTCTGAAGTCCCTGAGCGATATGCTCAAGGGCAAGGGTGGGCGTTTCCGTCAAAATCTGCTTGGCAAGCGCGTCGATTACTCAGGCCGCTCCGTAATTGTGATCGGTCCCGAGCTAAAGCTGCATCAGTGTGGATTGCCAAAGAAGATGGCGCTTGTGCTTTTCGAGCCGTTCATTATCCGTCGGCTGAAAGACCTGGGCTACGTGCACACCGTGCGTAGCGCGAAAAAGATGATTGAGCGCCAGACGCCGGAGGTATGGGACATTCTCGACGAAGTGACCAAAGGTCATCCGGTCCTGCTTAATCGCGCGCCCACGCTGCATCGATTGTCCATTCAGGCTTTTGAACCGCAATTGATCGAGGGCGAAGCCATTCGCATTCATCCGCTGGTTTGCACGGCTTACAATGCGGACTTTGACGGGGACCAGATGGCGGTGCACGTACCGCTCTCGGTAGAGGCCCAGATGGAAGCGCGCATGCTGATGCTCGCGCCGAATAACATTTTTTCCCCATCCAGTGGCAAACCCATCACGACGCCTTCCCAGGATATCACCCTCGGTTGTTACTACCTCACCCAAAACCCTCGCGGCGGCAAGGATGGCCAGCGGCTCCCCCTCTTCGGCGATGCGGCCGAGGTAGAATTCGCAATGGCAGAAGGAAGCATTCGCGCACACGACCGTATCAGGATTAAGAACCCGGATTTCGCTAGGCAAACGATCTACGGAAATGCTGAAGCCAAAACGATCGAAACCACTTCGGGTCGCGTCGTTTTTAATGAGATTTGGCCCAAGCAGCTTGGATTTTTCAACAGAGCCGCCGGCAAGAAGCAACTTAGTGATATCATCTGGCGCTGTTATCAAATTGCAGGACCAGCGGAGACTGTCGCGACTCTGGACAAATTAAAAGAGCTCGGTTTTGCCGAGGCCACCAAAGCTGGCATCTCCATCGGGATTTCAGACATGATCATTCCGAAAGAGAAAGAGACGGAGCTGGAAAACGCCTATAAGCAGATTCGACAGGTTGATCAGCAATATCGCAAGGGCATCATCACCGATGGCGAGCGCTACAATAAGATTATCGATATCTGGACGCACGCCGGTGACGAAATTTCCAGTGCCATGTTCCGCACTCTGGAACACAATGACGGCCGTAAGGAGTTGAATCCTGTTTTCTTGATGGTCGATTCCGGTTCACGTGGCAACCGGCAGCAGGTCCGTCAGCTCGCAGGTATGCGCGGTTTGATGGCGAAACCTTCAGGCGAAATCATTGAGCGACCGATCACATCGAACTTCCGCGAAGGGCTGAGCGTGCTCGAGTATTTCATTTCTACTCACGGCGCTCGCAAGGGTCTTGCTGACACTGCGCTAAAGACAGCTGACTCCGGGTATCTAACGCGCAAACTGGTCGACGCTGCACAGGACGTCATCATCAATGAACAGGACTGCGGCACTGTAAACGGCATCGTGGTGCGCTCAATTTACGAGGGCGACGAAGAAGTTGTCGATCTTGGTCAGCGCATTATCGGACGCGTAAGCTGCGAAACGATCGCTGATCCGGTGGAGAAAAAGAAGAAGATCGTCAAAGCGAATCAGTTGATTGATGAAAAGATCGCCGCGGACCTTCAACGAGTGGGCGTTGAGAGCTTGAAGATTCGTTCGGTTCTTACATGCGAATGCGGCCGGGGCGTCTGCGCAATGTGTTATGGGCGCAATCTGGCTACGGGCCAATTCGTTAAGCTTGGCGAAGCAGTAGGGATTATCGCAGCCCAATCGATTGGCGAGCCAGGAACGCAATTAACGATGCGCACATTCCATATCGGCGGCACCGCCAGTCAGACCTTCAAGCAACCAATCATCAAGGCTAAAAATGACGGCACCGTGCGCTTTAACGACCTGCGGACAGTACAGGCGCTGGACGGCAGTTGGATCGCTTTGAACAAGAACGGTTCGATCAGTGTGCACAACGACGAAGGCCGCGAACTTGAGCGTTACAATGTGGTGATCGGGTCAATGATCTCAAAAGGTGACGGAGGCGCGGTTAAGAAGGGCGAAACCTTCGTTCAATGGGACCCATACAATGTGCCTATTCTCACCGACAAAGGTGGCAAGATCGAATTCCGCGATATGATCGCCGGTGTCACGATCAAACGCGACGTTGATGAGGCGACTGGCCTGATGGGCACTGTTATCATTGAGCACAAGGAGGATTTGCATCCACAAATCGTGATCGTGGATGACAAGAAGGAAGTGCTCGCGAGTTATTCGATCCCGGCTGGCGCCCACGTGATCGTGGAAGAAGGCCAAAAGGTGCGTGGTGGCGCGCTACTGGCCAAGACGCCCCGGAAGGTCGCAAAGACCAAAGATATTACTGGAGGTTTGCCGCGGGTGGCCGAATTATTCGAAGCGCGTCGGCCAAAAGATGCGGCGGAGATTGCGAAGATCGACGGCGTTGTTGAGATGGGCGGCACTGTCCGCGGAAAGCGACGCTTGATTTTGAAGGATCCCGACACCGGAGCCGAGGAAGAACACCTGATCCCGCTTACCAAACACATTATCGTGTTCAAGGGCGATTTCGTAAAGAAAGGTCAGCAACTTACTGAGGGACCCGTCGTTCCCCATGAAATCCTCGAGGTCTGCGGACCGCAGGATTTGCAAGAGCACCTGGTCAATGAAGTGCAAGAGGTATATCGTTTGCAGGGTGTGGAGATCAACGACAAGCACATCGAAATCATCGTGCGCCAAATGTTGCGAAAAGTGAAGATTACCGATCCTGGCGATACATCGTTGCTCTGGGGCGATCAGGTCGACAAGCTCGACTTCGAGCAGGAAAACAAGAAGGTCGTCGAGAAAGGTGGTAAGCCGGCAGAAGCCGTTCCTGTGTTGCTCGGAATCACGAAGGCTTCACTCGAGACGGATAGCTTTATCTCTGCTGCTTCGTTCCAAGATACGACTCGTGTTCTTACAGAGGCGGCTACACTGGGTAAGGTGGATAGACTGCGCGGCTTCAAGGAAAACGTGATCATGGGTCACTTGATTCCCGCCGGTACCGGTTTCCCCGAGCACCGCGAGATCAAGTTGGTCGAAAAAGGTGAGCCAATTGGCGCACCGGTGATGGAAGAAGCCGAGCCGCAGCCGGCCATCGGGTAAGATCGCGGAGTAGTGGAGTAATGGAGTGATGGGCGACAACAGATCCCATTACTCCCTTACTCCATCACTCCAATATTCCACCTGAAATCGCCATGTCGATCGTCACTAAAACGGGCGATAAAGGCGAAACGTCTCTGATGTACGGCCATCGGGTATCGAAGGGTGATCCACGCGTCGATGCCTATGGCTGTATTGATGAGCTGACTGCCGCGCTGGGATTGGCGCGGTCCGTTTCCACTGACAAATTCATTTCAGACGAAATCCTCGCCGTACAAAAAGATTTAATTGTTGTCATGGGAGAACTGGCAACGGCAGCGAGCGATCAGGAGCGTTACGCAAAAGATGGTTTTCAACTCACCACCTCAGCGGTGGTCGACCGGATCACCGGCATCATTGTCGATCTCGAAAAAGACAAATCGCTTTATCCGAAGGACTGGGTAATTCCCGGGGGAACACGGGTTTCCGCCGCCCTCGATTTTGCTCGCACAACGTGCCGCCGCGCTGAGCGGCACATCGCTGCGTTCAGGCTCAACGAATTGGATTTTAACGTCGAGATTTTGCGCTACTTGAATCGCCTCTCTGATCTTTGCTGGATCCTGGCGAGATATGCGGAGAAGGACTCACGTAATTCCAGGTAGCGGCGCATTGCTCTGCACGCCCTGAATTGCGCTGCAACCCAGCGTCAAAAATTGGCAACCGTCCGGCAGCGCGTTTCGTCGGGCGATGTTAGAAATCGGAGGTATGGAATTCAGACTAGCTCTTGCTGTTATGTTCTTGTTTTCCTTTTCCGCGCGTGCCGATGAAGCCATCTTCGCATGGACTTACACAACCGATTTGTTGCCGAAGGGCCGATGGGAATTTGAACAATGGGTGACGTCGCGTTGGGAGAAGGAACACGGCACCTACAGTGTGCTCGATTTCCGCGAAGAACTTGAGTACGGCCTTACGGATAATTTTCAGATCGCGCTTTACCTCAATCATCATTACGTTAGCGCCAACGACGACTTTCCTGCGGAAGACCCTAATCGCCCGGGTCACCGTCTTCCTGGAGTTTACGAAACGGGCGGGGAAGATGTTCACGCCGGCCACGATCCATCCACCCCGTTCGACAGCTATCACTTCGAATCAGTTTCTTTCGAAGCCATTTATCGTCTGCTAAGTCCATACAAGGATCCGATTGGTCTCGCCGTTTATTTCGAGCCAGCGGTCGGGGATCAGGAAACGGAGTTGGAATGGAAAATTCTGCTGCAGAAAAACTGGCTCGAAGACCGGCTCGTTTGGGCGTTGAACGTCAATTACGAACTGGAGTTTGAAAAAACGGCCGGCGGCGATTTCGAGCGCGATGGCATGTTCGAATGGTTCACCGGGCTTTCTTACCGGTTTGTGCGCAATTGGTCAGGAGGTTTGGAATTCTGGAATCATCACGAATTTGCCGATGCCACCGTCCACGAGCATTCAGCTTACTTTATCGGACCGACGATTCATTATGGTGGCGAACGCTGGTGGGCCACCCTCGGATTCCTTCGTCAGTTACCAATTGGGCAGGCGTTTAGTCATGATAATAAGGAGTTTGCCGCGCACGATGGCTACATTTTTGGCGATGAGCACGAAAAATATTACGTGCGGCTGCGAGTAGGATTTTACTTCTAGGCGATGAAATCGGAATTCGTTTTCATCGCGTTACCGGTCTCGGCGATAATCGCGCCCTCAGCATTTGCCATTCAATATCTGACTGTCGAACAGGCTGAGAAGGCGATCTTTCCAGGCAAATCGTTCGCTGCCGCGTCAGTTAAGTTAACAAGTATTCAACGGAAGGCGATTGAGCAGGCGAGCGGCGTGCGTGTCCTGCACGACGAGCAGCAGGTGTGGCGCGTCAGCGGTGGTGGCTGGTTCATCGTCGATGAAGTCGTCGGCAAACACGAATTCATCACTTACGCAGCCGGACTCAATCCTGACGGATCGGTCAAGCAGATTGAAATCATGGACTACCGCGAGACCTACGGTGGTCAGATTCGCGATCAGAAATGGCGAGCCCAATTTGTCGGTAAGAACAGCAAATCGACGCTTAAACTCGATAGCGACATCAAAAACATCGGTGGAGCAACTTTGAGTTGCCGCCACATCACCGACGGCGTGAAACGCCTTCTGGCTTTTTATGAGATCGCACTCAAGCACTGAAATTCGTCGCTGCCGTCCACTACTAGGCACGCTTGTCGAGATTGCTTGCCAGGGATCGCCTTATGACATCGATTGCGCCTTTACCGCGATCGAAAAAGTGCACCGGCTGATGAGTTTTCACGATCCTACCAGCGATGTCGCGCGAATGAATCGCAACGCTTCGCGTCAGCCGGTCAAAGTTCATCCATGGACATGGCGCGTTTTGAAATCCGCGCAGGAATTTTCACGTAAAAGCGATGGCGTTTTCGACATCACGATGGCCCAGCAACTCGTGAAATGGGACTATCTTCCGAGACCTGACACGCAGCTTTGCAGCGGCGGAAGCTGGCGCGACATCGTTCTCGATGATGAATACAACATTCGATTTCGTCGCCGCATGATCGTTGATCTGGGAGGCATTGCCAAGGGCTTTGCGGTTGATCGTGCTGTTCGAGCCTTGAAAAATAATGCCGTCTCGGCCGGAATCGTAAATGCCGGCGGTGATTTGCGAACGTTTGGATCGCCTTCGGAACTTGTTTATGTGCGCCATCCCGCCGATCCGACACGCATTGCCGGAGCGGTGCGGCTGCGCGAGCGTGCCATGGCTACCTCGGGAATCTATTTCGACCGTCGAAAATATCGCCGCAAGTATGTGGCCCCGATACTTGACGGGCGTAACAGTCAATCTGTTTGCGAACTAATCAGCGTAAGCGTCGCGGCTGCGGAATGCATGGTAGCGGATGCACTGACGAAAATTGTTTTTACGCTGCGTGAAAAAGCCGCGGGCTTGCTGGCGCAGTATCATGCGGACGCATTGTTGCTTGAACGCAATGGTACGCCATCCTGGTTGTTTCACTCGCCATGCGACACCAGCGACCGGACTCGATTCGATTGAAGCACTTGCAGAGATATTTTCTCTACGCCGTGGTAGCACTGCTTTTTTTGAGCGGCGTGGCATGGACCTATTGGAATTATCTGACTGTGTCGCCGGGCGCTTTCGAGACAAGCGCGAAGACCTGGGCGATGAAGATCCACGGCGCGGCCGCGATGGCGATTCTGGTATTGATCGGCATGCTTTTGAGCGGCCATGTGAGATTCGCATGGCGCGCGGGCCGTAACCGCGCAAACGGCTCGCTGTTTCTGAGTGCGTTCGCCGTTTTGACTATCACCGGCTACGGCCTTTATTACGCGGGCGGCGAAAGACTGCGTGCGTGGACGAGTTGGATTCATCTCGCTGTCGGTCTGGCTTTGCCGATCTTGCTGCTGATCCACATCCTTCTGGGAAAGAGGACACGCCCTTCGGGTCAATTTCGGACCCGATTGCGTCTTCCGTGTCAGGACGCGCCCGACAGCCATCCAAAGTTCGTTTCCACGAGTCCCAACAGGGCCCTTAATGAGTGCAGTAATAGCGCTGAATTTCAGGTTGCACATCGACGCGTGCTGTAGCATCTTCACCGTCCCGTTCCGGAGTTCCCCCTCTCGCGGATTTTCTCCTATGGCAGATACGACAGAATTAGTACCTGAGCTTTTGGAAGCTGGCGTTCATTTTGGGCATCAGACGAAGCGCTGGAATCCCAAGATGAAGGCGTTTATCTTCGAGCAGCGCAATCAGATTTACATCATTAATTTGGATGAAACCGTGCTTCAGCTTCGGCGGGCCACGGAATTTCTCCAGGAAGTAACACGCCGTGGAGGCAGAATTTTATTCGTTGGTTGCAAGAAACAGGCGCAGGAAGCGACAAAGGAGGCTGCGTTGGCTTGCGGTCAGTTTTACGTCAATCAGCGTTGGCTGGGCGGTACATTGACCAACCTCGCGACCATTCGCAAGAGCATCGGGCGATTGAGATACATCGAAGAGATCGAGAAATCGCCTGAATACAAGAAGATGGGCAAGCAGGAACTGGCTGCTCTTAATCGGGAGGCGGCAAAGCTCCGGCGCAATCTCGATGGCATACTTGAGATGTCGCAATTGCCCGACGCCCTTGTCGTGATCGATACGATTCGTGAACAAAACGCCGTCAACGAAGCGCGGCGCCTTGGGATTCCCGTGGTTGCCATCGTGGACACGAATGCGGACCCAGACATCATCGATTATCCGATCGCTGGCAACGATGACGCGATCCGCGCGATTCGCGTGATTCTGCAGAAGCTGGTGGATGCTATTGTTTCGGCAAGCAACGAAGCGCGCATCCGCGAGCAAGTCGAAATGGCTGGCGTTTCAGCGTAGCCAGCCGATACCCAATAGCCGATGGTTGATAGTTAAACCTGCGCTGGATTCTCTTTTAACGCTCTAATCACTTCATGAAGACAACAGCTGAGATCGATCCCCAACTAGTTAAACAGCTCCGCGAGAAAACCAACGCAGGCTTTATGGATTGCAAGCGAGCTCTTGTGGAGAGCGGCGGCGATCTGGAGAAAGCGGAGACGATTTTGCGGACCAAAGGAATTGCCAGCGCGGGAAAGAAAGCTTCGCGTGCAACGAAAGAAGGAGTCGTAGCTTCTTACATTCACCTGCAAGGGAAGGTTGGCGTGCTCGTGGAGGTGAATTGTGAGACCGATTTCGTGGCGAGGAATGAGAATTTTCGCGAGTTCGTGAAGGATATCACTCTACACATTGCGGCAGCCCACCCGCTTTACGTCAGTCGCGCAGATGTTCCGGGCAATCTTATCGAAGCTGAGCGCGAGATTTACAAGGCTCAGGTGAAAGGCAAACCGGAAAATGTCGCCGACAAAATTGTCGAAGGAAAACTCGACAAATTCTACAGCACCGTTTGCTTGCTCGAGCAAGGTTTCATCAAGAATCCTGATGTGACCATCAAGGATTTGCTTAATGCGAAAATTTCCGAGCTGGGCGAGAACATCGTCATCCGCCGTTTTGTCCGCTATCTCGTTGGCGAGGCGCTACCGAGTGAGGTGTAGGCCGTTGTAGCGGCGTTCGCTGCGGCGAACGCCGAGCGTAGTTATAGGCGCTTTATCAAGCGCCTGCGCAACGCCGCGTGCACGCGGCTGATCCGCGGTTAAGTTGCCGTGGAATGGGACTGGCCGAATACAAGCGGAAACGCGACTTCAAGAAGACTGCTGAGCCCGCTGGAGGCAAGCCGCTTCCAAAGAAAATCAAAGGTGCGTCGCGTTTCGTCATTCAAAAGCACGCCGCGCGCCGCTTGCACTACGACTTCCGCTTGGAGATGGAGGGCGTACTAAAATCATGGGCCTTGCCCAAGGGACTTCCCTGGAAGCGAGGTGAAAAACATCTTGCAGTGGAAGTGGAAGATCATCCGATCGAATACGAAGACTTCGAAGGAATTATCCCGGAGGGGCAATATGGCGGCGGAACGGTGATGGTGTGGGACCGCGGGACTTACCGCGTTTACGGCGAACAACCAGTGAAATCGCTTAAGGAAGGCAAGCTTCATCTCGTTCTCGAAGGCGACAAGGCAAAAGGCGAATGGACACTAGTGCGAATTCGCGGTCGTGATAAGGAAAAAAATCAGTGGCTGATCCTGAAAACGGGAGATGATGCGAAGTCGATATCGAAAAAAATGGAAGACCATTCGGTCAAAACTGGACGCACCATGGAACAAATCGCGGAAGCTCGCGATGCCGAGTGGGAATCCGGTCGCGAGGCGGACGAGAGCCGCACATCACAATTTAAAGCGCGCATCCGTGCCGCGGTAAAAAAAAAGGCGAAAGATACGGTTGTTGGGCAGGCGCATCGTCTGCCGGTCGCAAAGCGGCGCGACCGAAACGGGCGCCCTGAAATAGCGTCGCTACCAAATTTGCCCTCGGCAAGAGCTCGTTTCATCGAGCCGATGAAAGCGAAGCTGGTTACGGAACCACCAGCAACTGGCGATTGGATTTACGAACTCAAATTCGACGGGATCCGCCTGATCGGAGTCAAAAAGGACGAAAAAGTTTCACTGCTGTCGCGAAATGAAAACGAATTGACTGAGCGATTTCCCGAGATCGTCGAAGCGATAAAAGCTTTGCCAGCGCGTGAATGCGTAATCGATGGCGAAGTGGTTGCGCTGGACGAGGAGGGCCGTTCTTCGTTTCAACTTTTGCAAGCGCGCGAGATGGAGGGGCGAAAGACACCAGTTTATTTTTACGCATTCGATCTGCTCCAGCTTGATGGAAAGAGTCTACTGTCATTGCCGCTGGAGGCGCGCAAAAACGTTCTGGAAAAACTCTGCGCTGACGCACGTGATCCGATTCGTTACTCCGGCGCGATTGGCGGCGACGCCAAACGACTTCTCGAAGAAGTAAAGCGTCGCGGTTTGGAAGGGATTATCGGGAAACAACGCAACTCTGTTTACGAACCCGGACGCAGAAGCGGCGCGTGGATAAAGCTCAAATGTGTCAACGAACAGGAATTCGTTATCGGCGGATACACGCCGCCGCAGGGGTCTCGCAAATATTTCGGCGCGATCCTCGTTGGTTACTATGAGAACAAGAAACTCGTTTTTGCCGGCAAGGTTGGTACTGGCTTCACAGTGAAATCGTTGTCGATGTTGTACAAGAAATTTCAGAAAGAAGCGCGCGACGATTGCCCTTTTGTCGATCTACCATCAAAGCAAAATGGGCAATGGATTCAAGACATCACGCCTTCGATGATGCGCAAAATGCATTGGATAAATCCGGTTTTCGTTTGTGAAATCAAATTCGCCGAGTGGACCCGCGACGGGAAACTCCGTGCGCCGGTTTTCCTTGGGTTACGTGAAGATAAAAAGCCGACCGACGTTGTTCGCGAAGTCTAAGGACAAGCGACAATAATTGCTCGTGAGCTAGTGGTTACGTGCGGGTTTATAAGCGACTGATCAACAACAGGCAGGACAACGTATTGGAGGTGCTCGTGTAATGGCCAAGGAAGTTATCCGCGTCCGGGACGCGTTCTATATTCGGTCGTCATCGCCGCGTATCGACGTGCGCACCCGGGTACTTAAGCAAGGTGATACGTTTGCCGTTTTCGATCGATTCGGTGACATCGACACTTTCGGCACTGGCGAACTCGGGCTCTATTGCCAGGATACTCGGTTCCTCTCCCGGCTGACCTTGAAGCTCGGACAGGATCGCCCTTTGCTGCTGAGTTCGACCGTAAGGGAAGATAACGCAGTCATGGCAGTAGATGCCACGAATCCCGACACGTGGCGCGACAGCGAAATTGTGATTCCGCGCGGAACGGTGCACTTTTTCCGATCGAAGATTCTATGGGAGCGAGCTTGTTACGAGCGACTTCGAATCCATAACTTCGGACGGGCAGCTGTGGAGTTTTCTTTCGCAATCGAGTTTGACGCTGACTTTGCCGACATTTTCGAGCTGCGCGGCACCAAGCGAGAACGCCGCGGCCAACGCTTGGAAACGCTGCTGACCCCCGACCAGGTCGTGCTTGCCTATCAGGGATTGGATAACCGTCTTCGGCGGACACGAATTGTTTTTGATCAACCGCCTACCCGATTGAGCGAATCGCTTGCCATGTTCAAGATCCGGCTCGAGGCCGGTGAAGCGGCCAGCTATCGGTGCGCAATCGGGTGCGAAGTCGATGGCGATCCAGCGGTCGAAGTCAAGCCTTGCTATGAAGAAATTATCCAGAAGGCGGCGACTGCACAGGAACGCGCGAATGCCCGAGAGCCCCGGATTTTCGCAGCAAACGAGCAATTCAACGATTGGTTCAATCGTTCCCTGGCCGATCTCCGCATGATGCTGACAGATACGCCGTATGGTCCGTATCCTTACGCTGGAGTTCCATGGTTTAGCACTGTGTTTGGACGCGACGGAATCATCACTGCGCTTCAATGTCTATGGTTTGATCCCTCTATCGCCCGTGGCGTTCTCGCGTACCTCGCGGCTACCCAGGCCGACTCGGAAAATCCGGAACAAGATGCGCAACCTGGCAAAGTGGTCCATGAGATGCGGGCGGATGAAATGGCTCTTTTAGGCGAGATTCCGTTTAGACGGTATTACGGGAGCGTGGATGCGACGCCGCTTTTTGTCATTCTCGCAGGAGCATACTACAAGCGCACAGGCGACCGCGCTTTCGCTGAGTCGATTTGGCCAAACGTCGAGCGCGCGATTGAATGGATTGACCACTACGGCGATTCCGATGGCGACGGCTTTGTTGAATACGCTCGCAAGGCGAAACAAGGCCTTATTCACCAAGGCTGGAAAGATTCTCACGACGCGATCTTCCACAGCGATGGCACATTTGCCACAGCACCAATCGCACTTTGCGAGGTGCAGGCTTACGTTTATGCGGCAAAACTTGCGGCGGCGGAGCTTGCTGTGCTCATGGGCAATCAAACACGGGCGCGAGATTTAAGGAAGCAAGCGCAAAACTTGCGCCGCCAGTTCGAGCAACACTTCTGGTGCGAGGACCTTTCCACGTACGCGCTTGCGCTTGATGGTAACAAGCAGCCTTGCCGAGTACGGACATCGAACGCCGGCCACTGTCTGTTCGCTGGGATTGCGACCGACGAACATGCACCTCGTGTCGCTGCGACTCTGATGGACGACAGTTCGTTTTCCGGCTGGGGAATTCGTACGGTGGCTACAACTGAGGCGCGTTACAACCCGATGTCGTATCACAACGGTTCAGTCTGGCCGCACGACAATGCTTTAATTGCTGCTGGGTTCGCCCGGTATGGGCTGACCCAATCTGCAATCGCCGTTCTGGCAGGGTTGCTCGACGCGAGTATTTTCTTCGATCTCCATCGACTCCCGGAACTGTTTTGCGGTTTCCCAAGGCGGCCAGGTGAATCTCCAACGCTGTATCCTGTAGCGTGCGCACCGCAGGCGTGGGCGTCCGGCGCAGTGTTACTTTTGCTCGAAGCTTGTCTTGGGTTGAGCGTAGTAGCTCCAGAACAAAAGCTAGTATTTTCAAAGCCACTTCTGCCCGGATTCCTTCGTCAAGTCAGTATTCGGGACGTGCGAGTAGGAGAAGCGCGCGTTAATCTTCTGCTTACCAGACACGATGAAGGGGACGTAGGGCTTAACGTACTCGGCCGGGATGGTGCGCTCAATATTGTCGTCTTGAAGTAAGCGCCAGCATTCACGTACCTTCTATGGGATTCGGCCTTGTCGTTTGATTGACCGCAAATATGGTTAAGCAAATGAAAGCCAAAGTGATCGTCATGCCGAAGGCTGCGGTGCTTGATCCTCAGGGTAATGCAGTGCGTGATGCCATGCGGCACCTGGGCATGCCGGAAGTCCGCAGCGTTAGAATTGGGAAATACATGGAGATAGATATCGGCGGGCGAAATGGTGATCTTGAAACGCGATTGCACAGTCTCTGTCGCGATTTGCTTTCAAATCCTGTGATTGAAGACTACGAGCTGAAAAAATCGGAGGGGAGAGAGCAGAGGAAAACGTCCAACGCTCAACTACGCAAACCAAAGACGAGGAAAGGAAAATGAAGGCTCTGCGATATTTTTTCTGCGTTGTGTTACCACCGCTTGCCGTCTTGTTGACAGGTCGCATCGCCAGTTTCTTTCTCAGCCTCATTTTGACTTTGCTGGGCTGGATTCCGGGCGTTATTCACGCGTGCCTGGTCGTCAATGATTATCACGCGGAGCAGCGCGCTGCCGCGCACTGAATTGATGATGAGATTCGCGGTTATTCAGTTCCCCGGTTCGAATTGCGACCAGGATTGCGTTGCGGCAATTAATGGACTCGATGGATTGCACGCCGAGTACGTCTGGCACAAGGAAATTTCGCTGGACGATTTTGACGCAATTGTGTTGCCCGGTGGATTTGCGTACGGCGATTACCTGCGTTGCGGCGCCATTGCTCGCTTTTCGCCGATCATGAAGGCGGTGATTAGTGATGCGCGTGCTGGGAAGCTCGTTCTCGGGACGTGTAACGGATTCCAAGTTCTGTGCGAAGCTGGTCTGCTGCCGGGCGCGCTGGTTCGCAATCGTTCGCTGCGTTTCGTGTGTGATATGGTCAATACCCGCGTGGAAGTAGATGACTCACTGTTCACTCACGGTTGCCAAAAGGGGACGCTTCTCCGACTGCCGATAGCTCACGGCGAAGGCTGTTTTTTCGCGGACGCGGCGACATTGCGCGAGTTGGACGCAAATCGACAAGTAATTTTGCGTTACGCTGACAGCAAAGGTTGCGTTGTGCCGAAAGCAAATCCAAACGGATCGATCGAAAACATCGCAGGGATCTGCAATCGCGAGCGAAACGTGTTCGGACTCATGCCTCATCCTGATCGTGCGTCGGATGCGCGACTTGGCAGCATGGATGGTGCGAAGATCTTCCGGTCAATGGTGCAAAGCATCAACGCGAGCCGCGCGGCGCGCAGATCGGAGCGCGTAAAGCAGGTTGCGTGAGCCTTTTCATCACCGGGACGGACACGGGTGTAGGCAAGACGTATACTGCCACCCGGCTTTTGCAGCTATTGCGCGCATCAGGCGCATCTTGTGCGGGGATGAAACCGATCTGCTGCGGAGACCGTCGAGATGCAGAGCTTCTACTAGCCGCTGGTAGTGGCGGTCTGACCATCGAAGACATCAATCCGGTTTGGTTAAAAACGCCTGCGGCGCCTATCGTGGGCAGTCTGGTTGAGAAAACGAATGTCCATATCGAAAATATCCTCGCCGCTTTTCATGCTCTTCAGAATCGGGTTCAACACGTCATCGTGGAAGGGGCAGGTGGCTGGATGGTGCCGATTCGTCCTGATTATTTCATCAGTGATTTAGCTGTGGCGATGAAGCTGCCAGTCCTGGCGGTCGCATACAATCGGCTCGGTTGTCTCAATCATGCGGCGCTCACTGTCCAAAACGTCGTGGGACACGGACTCCGTTGTGTGGGACTCGTATTGAATAACGCGCAAGATGTCGGCGACATAGCCGCTTTGACCAATGCCGATATTCTCAGAAAAATTCTTGATGTTCCAGTGCTTGGGGAACTAGGGGAAAACCTTACCGAATTGCCTGCTGAATGGCGACTTATGCTGAATTCGACGACCGACTCGTAGCGTGTCACCTCGATACAGAGTTGTAAAAAAAACGAACACTTAGCTCGCCATTCTGTGTGCGCTCTCACTGGGGGATGAGAATGGCATCGCTGTTGCTCTCTTTATCTCAAAAAAGCGCTAATTTTTATGCTCTTACAAAAAACCTTACACATGAGTCAACCGGTGGCAGAGTGCAAAGCACGTCTTGCCAGTATTCAGTCGTATCGGCGGCAGTTTCTGATGGTCACACGGGCGACTGTGACTTCGTCCAAGACGGTCGATTTCAGCTTCCGAGGCCCGCTGGGCTTTGAAGCCCATACAGTCCTCCTGTCGGTCGAGAGCGACTCGCCTGACCAATACGCGTTCGAGTCCGTCGGCGGAAATATCGCGCTGATGGGGATCGTTGATTTCGCCGAGATTCGGCCAAATTGCACTGAAGTGACGCTGGCGGTTCATTACGAGATTAAGAACAAACTGTTTGCCTGGCTCGATCGGCGCTTACATTTTGTGGACAATTTTGTGACCGCCGAACTGCGCAGTATCCGTGCGCACTTCGAAGGCATCGCGGCCAGTTACCTGGATCATGCGAGCGTTCTGCCGATGTTCCAAACGGCTACCGCCTGAAAAGGCAATCATCTCTGAAAGCCGGCGAGCGCCGTTCGCTCGCCCTGCTTGCGCGCGTCGGTCACGCACCCGCACCGCATGTGTCTTGTCGAGGCGGAGAGATCTGACCGCGCTTAAGTGGTATCTGCTGCGCTTTGGGTCGCTGATTTTCTTGCCGTCGATTTCTACGCTTCCCTGGTTGATCAGTCGGCGAACCTTCGTTGCGATTTTTCATTGAATACTTCCGATAAACGTTCGGAACGCGGGACCGACGGCTGCTACGAAACTCCCACTGATATCGCTGACGAAGGCCGGCAGATCGGCGTGTTACAAATCGCGCTTGCTAAAACGGGTGTTCCACTCATCGAGTGTTTTTTGGGCGGCATCAGGGAGTGGTAAGTCCGCACGATCTCGAAAGCGAGTTGCTTCTTCGCCTCCAGCGGATGCAGTCAGCGGTGGATCCATCTACCTAGGAGCAAGCTGTAATACCGTCGCCATCAAATTGTCCGAAATGCTCATCAGTTTTCCGAACATCTCAGAAGGCGGTTCGTTAATCCCGACAAAGTTGCCGAGGCTCTTGCTCATTTTCTTTGAGCCATCCAAGCCCTTCGAGAATCGGCAGCAGAAAAACGACCTGCTGCGACAGTCCTTCCTCTTTTTGGAAATCGCGTCCCGATCAAGATGTTAAAAAGCTGATCCGTTCCCCCCAGTTCCACATCGGCTTTTACCATTACCGAATCCCAGCCCTGCATGATTGGATATTGAATTTCGTGAGCGTGGATCGGTTGCTGGTTATCGATCCGCGTCTTGAAATCTTCGCGCTGCAATATTTGCTGCAACGTTACGCGGCTTGTTGAGTCGAATCACATCTTCAAACGACATGCGTTCGAAACCAGTCACCGTTGCAAACGGTTTCTGTCTCGCTGCGGATCGAGAATCTTAAATGCCTGCTCGCGGTAAGTTCGCCGCGTTCGCCGCTACCTCTTTTGCGTTAGTTGCGGCCGCGTCACAGAGCGACCACTCGGATCGCCGATCATTCCCGTGAAATCGCCGATGATCAGAATGGCCTGGTGTCCCGAAATCTTGAAACTGCCGCAGTTTTCGCAAAACGATTGTGTGACCAAGATGCATGATCGGAGGTGGTTGGATCGACACCCAAGTTTCACTCGCAACGGCCGGCCGCAGGCGAGTTTTTCCCGCAGTTCATCTTCGTTGATTATGTTGCGCAGCGCCGCGCTTTAGCAACGCGAGAGCTTCATCCGGTTGCATGATCAACAATAGCGCGCCCGGCCGACGCGCTACTTGTTTTTGTTCAGCAACTCGCGCACCTGGTCAATCGTGAGCGGTGCGTTTTGCCGGTTGAGCGACTTTTGGCTCTTACCCTGATCCAGAAACGGCCGGTTCTCTGCGTATGCGCGGCTGGCAACCTTTTTGTCGGATTGAGACGCATCGCGGGGCGCGCGGGCCGATTGAGTTGGATAAGCAAGTCGAGAATTTCCCACGGCTTGCTGCGATGAATTCTCGAATGCACTGCGATTACCGTGGAAAGGCCGGGAATTGAATTGCTGCGTCGAGAGTTCACGTGTTCCCGAAAATGTTTTCGATTTGGATTTTTTCTCGACGTAAAAGGTACCGACCCTTGCCTTTTTGTTTATTGATGTGCCGTCAGCAATGAATTTCTTCTTCTGCTCGCTGCTTTGCAGGGTCATGTCCGGCCTAAGCAGGCGATCGACGAGCTTGCGCTCCTGGTCCTGAGCGCGGAGGCAGGAGAAAGCAGTCAGGAGTGATACTGAGATCGCCAGCAATTTCCCCACGGGGCGAGGCTGCCGAAATTACGATGTGTTTGTAAAGCAAATTTGGTGATTAGCCGGCAGGTCTAAGGCCCGCCTACCCTTACAGACAAGGCGTCTCCGCCACGCTGAAGCTCCGGTTTTTGTTGTGTTGGATCATGTCGTTGGGAAATAATGAGCGCATGTCTGACCATGTTTACAAAAAGATTGAGGTCGTTGGCTCCTCACCGAACGGATTTGAGGACGCGATAACGAATGCGCTGGCACGCGCTGAGAAAACCGTCCGCAACATGCGGTGGTTTGAGGTAACCGAGACGCGCGGATACATCGAAAACGGCAAAGTCAGTCATTGGCAGGTGACGCTCAAGATTGGTTTCACCTTGGAGAGCTGATATGGCAGCATTTTTATCAAACGCTGCGCCTGAGATTGGCGCCTGCCGCAGCCGGCACCTTTTACAGCATTATTCTTCTTCTTGCGCCGCTTGATACAGCTTGGCGGCGCCGTAAATCAGAATGGCGGGCTTTAGTGCCACAATGAGCAATCGAAAGAGACCGCCCAAAATTCTGCCAAGCGGCAGGCGATTCAAAATGTAGCCCGCCATAAACGCGCACAGAAGTGACTGCGCCGGTTTTTCGCGAATGTAATCCTCAGTTTCGCTAAGAGCTGTCTCTACCTGTTCTTTCACCCAATGCAGTCCGCGTTCCGGAAATTCAGCGGCAACTTCAGCAGTTGATCGATCCATTTCGTTTAATGATTCGGATTCTGATCCTGCTCTGCGCGCATCGAGCTGTCAACGCAAGGTCAGCCAAATCGAGCTTGCGCCTGTGCCGGGTGGGAAATCAGGCAGAGGCGGCGACCGGCGCAGTGTGCCGGCGCGGCGCGCTGCCTTGAGTCCGTAGCGGGCCATCACTTCCAACGCATGCTCACGTAATGTGGAGCAATTAGTCGAGACCAGAACGTGGCTGTTTCGTTCTGTCAGTTCGAGGGAATCGACGAATATTTTTTCGAAGTCGTCTTCAACGTGAAACGTTTTTCCTCTGGGCGAACGCGAAAAAGTTGGCG
Source organism: uncultured Verrucomicrobiae bacterium (assembly GCA_963719605.1). Taxonomy (GTDB): domain Bacteria; phylum Verrucomicrobiota; class Verrucomicrobiia; order Chthoniobacterales; family UBA10450; genus Udaeobacter. Next base: position 22,028 of record CAVRCO010000025.1, on the reverse strand, counting down.
GATCGAGAATGATGACGTCAAATTTCTCGCCTTTAGCCCCTAACCGCGGTAATACCGCCATCACATCGTCGGCGATGAAGCGATGGCCCATTGCTGGCAGGCTGTTCAATGCAAAATTCGCGCGTCCGCGTGCCAGAGATTTCTTCGAAAGGTCGATGTTAAGAGTCGTTGCCCCGACGTACGCCGCGCTCACAGAAAATGAGCAAGTGTAGGCAAAACAGTTCAACAGGCGTTTGGGCGCGATTTGACGGACAAAACTGCGATTTTCTCTCTGATCTGGAAATAGGCCCACGGAGAAGCCCGCGCGGAAGTCGATCCCAAACTTCAAACGTCGCTCGGTAGCGATGGTCTGTAGATTTTCAGCCGGGTTCCCACATATGAGTCGGGGCGGTTCGCGTTGTTCACTTCTTCGAGGAACGAATCGAGCGAAGACGCGTTCAAACTTGAAAGGGATACCGTTTGCCCATTCCTTCAATTCCTGAATAAGCCGCTCGCGAACCAGGACTCGCTTGAACGAGATGAGAATGTCGGGTCCGAAGCGTTCGACCCAGCCGTCCTCTATTGTGCAGAGCCGATGCGCGTCCGTTCCCTCGGCTTGGAAGTCGCGAAACAAGCTTGCATCAATCCAGCCAGGACTCATTTTCGTCAGCCGTATCTACGGGCATACTTTCGATTCGGCATGGCCTAACGGATCGGTTGCCGGTGGAGCTGGGCGTCGCTACACTGCGTCTCCAAATGCAGCAAGTTACCGTTCGCGTTCCGGCGAGCACTTCGAATCTCGGTCCTGGCTTCGATTGCCTCGGTGTCGCACTGCGCATTTATAACAGCGTAACAGTTACTTGCTGTCGACTGAGCGAACAACCGCATCCGCAAATTGTCTCACAGGCAGCCAGCCGGTTTTTCAAACAGGCACATCGCCGCGCATTTCCGTTTTCTTTTTCAATCGTAGAAAAAATTCCGCGGTCGCGCGGCCTTGGCAGCAGCGCAACCATTCGCCTCGGGATTTTGTATGCGCTCAACCAGCTTAGTGGCGATCCACTCGACCGGCTGACAATTTTCCACTTGTGCGCTGACTTGGAAGGTCATCCTGATAACGCCGCACCGGCTGCTTTTGGTGGATTTACGGTAGTGGCAGGTTCGACGCGCTCCGCTGGCTCCCGAAAGCTCGCCACCAGGCGAGTCCGTGCGACTGGCGGACTTTTGGGGCGCGGCGTCCCTATCTTTCAACGCTTCGAAGTTTCTCCGCGCTTGTATTTTGTCTTACTTGTTCCAGACCTTGAAATTGAAACTTCGATAGCGCGAGAACTTCTGCCATCGAAAATTTCGCACGCCGCCGCGGTTGCGAATTGCGCAAACGCGTGTGCGATTGCAGCTGCCTTCGTCTCAAAAGATTACGAAAAGCTGTGCGGCGCTTTTGCTGATTATCTGCATCAGCCGTTTCGCGGAAAACTGATTTCATTTCTTCCAGAGGTCATCGCCGGTGCCGAAAAAGCAGGGGCGCTTGGCGCTTTCCTTAGCGGCAGTGGCTCGACAATCTGCGCCATCACATTGCAACGTCCAGATCGGGTTGCGGCAGCGATGAAGCGTGCCGGCCGATCGTCACTGTCGGCTACAATCGTCACGCGTGCCGATAACCGAGGCGCGCATATTATCCGATCACGGATCACCGATCAGTGATCACCATTTGCCATGGGCCGGCGGCTTGAAAACCTGGAACAGTTTGGAATCGATGTTGTGCTCGAGCGTCGTCAGGGCGTTCGCGCCTCGATTTTGCGGGGAATCCTCTACGCGCTCTCGTTCGCTTACGATCGGCTCGTGCAGCTGAGGCTTTACTTTTATCGCAAAAGAATTTTTCGCGAGCGCGCGCTTGGCGTTCTCGTGATCAGCGTCGGCAACCTGACTGTCGGAGGCACGGGCAAAACACCCATTGTGGAAAAGATTGCCCGCGCGCTGCAGACAGGCGGGCGTCGGGTGGCGATTCTAAGTCGCGGCTACAAAAGCATGCCGCGCAAACGAAGCCTGCTAAGTCGCCTCTACGACAGAAATCCCGATCCTCCGCGGATTGTCTCCGACGGTATTTCGCTCTTGCTGGATTCGCGTACGGCTGGTGATGAGCCGTACATGCTGGCGCACAACTTGAAGAACGTCATCGTTCTCGTGGACAAAGACCGCGTCAAAAGTGGCCTGCTTGCCATCGACAAGTGGAAAGTCGATACCCTACTGCTGGACGACGGCTTGCAATATCTCCATCTCAAACATCGGCTGGACATCGTGCTTGTGGATCGGCAGGCGCCGTTTGGTAATGAATTTCTCCTTCCGCGTGGCATGCTTCGTGAGGCGCCACGAAATCTTCGACGTGCCAGCTACATCATTATCACAAAAAACACAGGGGAATCCAACGACGCTCTCGTGAAACGGATTCGCCGTTACAATCGCATCGCCGAGATTATCGAATGCGCGCACAAGCCGCTCTATCTGCAGAATGTTTTCACTGGGGAAAAAGTGCCACTGGAGCGATTGCGGGACGCTTTTATCGGCTCGATCAGTGCCATCGCCGCGCCCGAAAGCTTCGAAGCCGCATTGGAAAAGCTCGGTGCGCACGTCGATCTGGCCAAGCGTTACATCGATCATCACTACTATTCTGAAGCGGAGCTAATCAGTTTCATCAAACGTTGTATCCGGCGTGACCTGGAGATGATTGTGACAACGGAAAAAGATTCGGTGCGCATGCCGCGTTTGCCCGACGCCGAAATAAAAGTGCCTGTTTATTTCTTGCGGGTGGAGATTGAAATTCTTAGCGGACACGAAAGCTGGGAGCAGTGTGTCGCGCGCATTTGCAAACCGCAGCCGCTCCTCCCGCCGGAGCGGTTCTTTGCGTGACCGTTTGTCCTTTCGAGCGACGTCGAGGAATGGAGCGACTGGGATGAGCGACATAGGCGGTTGCGCCCCGAGGATAGCGACGAGAGAGTCGGGAGACGAACGAGTCAATCTCTTGATGTAATGCCTGAAAAAGCCGAGCTAATCGTCGAAGATCGCAAGATTCAAGTATCGAATCTTGACAAGGTGCTTTATCCGAAAGCCGGATTCGCGAAGGGGCAGGTGATCGATTACTACATCCGCATCGCGCCAGTTCTTTTGCCTCATCTAAGGGATCGTCCGCTCACAATGAAACGGTATCCCGACGGTGTGGACGGCGAATTTTTCTACGAAAAGAACTGTCCGTCGCATCGTCCGAAATGGGTACAGACGGCAAAAGTGTGGAGTGAAGGTAACAAGCGGATCATGAATTATTGCCTCGCCAATGATTTGCCGACGCTCGTCTGGGCTGCAAACCTCGCAGATCTCGAGCTGCACACATCGCTCTCACGCAAGGATAACCTCGAGTGTCCGACGACGATGGTCTTCGATCTCGATCCCGGCGCGCCCGCCGACATTGTCCAATGCTGTCAGGTCGGATTGTGGCTCCGCGATTTGTTAGGCAAAATGAAACTTAAATCGTTCGCAAAAACGAGCGGATCGAAGGGACTGCAGGTCTATGTGCCGCTGAATACTTCGGTGACTTACGATCAAACCAAGGATTTATCGCGCTCTCTCGCACAATATCTGGAGCACGAGCATGCGAATTTGGTCACCTCAAACATGTCCAAGGCAGTGCGCAAAGGCAAAGTGTTCGTCGATTGGAGCCAGAACGACGAACACAAAACCACTATTTGTGTCTATTCACTCCGTGCCAGAGAAGAGCCGACCGTTTCAACTCCGGTCGCCTGGAACGAGGTTGAAAATTGCCTGAAAAAGAAAAAAGCAGAGCTGTTGAAATTCCGCTCCGATCAAGTCCTCGCTCGCGTCGAAAAACTCGCCGACCTCTTCGAGTCCGTCGAGAAGCTGAAACAAAAACTGCCGAAGAAATGGAGCGTCTAGAGTTCACACGAAAACAACCATAGAGCATGAACAATCAAGTATGGTTTGACGCGATCGGATGGGCGGGAGCAGCCGCTCTCCTTATCGCTTATGCGATAGTTTCTTCGAGGAAACTGGAAGGAAATTCAACGACTTACCAATTTCTCAATATCGTCGGCAGCCTTCTTCTGGCCGGAAACACTATCTTTTATCGAGCTTACCCTTCTTCTTTTGTGAACTTGATCTGGATGGGAATAGCTGTTTTTTCCATTGCAACCAGAGGGCGAGTTTCTTCTGGTTAGATTAGAAATTCCCTCCTATGCGCAAAGTGAATCTGAAAGACATTCCGGAGAAGGAACGAAAATCGCCGAAGGGTAAATTTAACCGCACATTCAAGAACATTTCGGTTGCCCTTGGGCGCGAGCCGGAGTCGCTTGATCTGTCGAAGCGACATCCATTCGACCTCGCACTGATCCGAATTCCTAAAGGGAAATTCCTTTGTCCCTATCACGCGCACGCGGCTGAATCGGAGCTCTACCTCGTCGTTTCCGGTCGTGGGAGCGTACGCGACAAGGATGGGACAACCGAGGTTAGTCCGGACGACGCATTTTTCTTTCAGCCAGGGGAGGCGCATCAGCTTAGGAATTCGAATGACGAAGACTTCGTTTATTACGTGATCGCCGATAATCCACGTAGCGGCGGCACGACGGGGGATTCCTGTTATTATCCTGACAGCGGAAAATGGGCGGTGACAACAGATGGCCGGGAAGAAGTCGTCGTGAAAGGGACGGAGACTGATTATTTCGATGGTGAAGAATGAACCGATGCCGGTTCAGGCAGTTATGCGCAAAGTAAATCTAAACGAAATTAAGGAAGAGCCGTGGCAGTCGCCGGGCGGAAAGTACGCCGTGTCGTTCAAGGGAATTTCCGAAGCCCTCGGACGCGAACCGACTTCGCTTGATCTGTTCAAGCGTCATCCATTTGATTTGGAATGGAATCGAGTGCCTCCCGGGAAAGCAAATTTCCCGTACCACGCACATTCAGCACAATGGGAGCTTTACTTGGTAATCTCTGGAAAAGGAAGCGTTCGTCACAAGGATGGTACAACCGAAGTTGCGCCCGGAGACGCGTTCATTTTCGCCCCTGATGAACCACATCAACTTAGCAATCCCGGTCAAGAAGACTTCATTTATTACGTGATCGCAGATAATCCAATCGGCGAATCGAGCTATTTTCCGGACAGCGGCAAGTGGAAGGTAAACAAGTCGTCAGCCGCGGATCGCGTGGTTGTGAAGGGAAAAGAAACGGACTATTTCGACGGCGAAGAGTAATTAATTGTCATGCGAGCGAAGACGAGACATCTCTCGATACTCTGGCCTGCAAACAGAAATCCAGAGATTCCTCGACTTCGCTCGGAATGACAGAAGACGGGGATGCCGTAGGTGGTCTGAAAGAGATTCTTTTGCCCGTGGCCTGCTCTGTATCCAAATTACAATCATGAATTCCAACAAATCTCCGCAGGAATTTCCATACAAGACTTATCTCAACATTTTGCATGGACCGCTTGAACTAATCGATGCGCAAAAACTGGCCGATGCTTGCCCCGACAAATGGTACAACCAGACGCTATGCAAAGTGAACGATTCCGTGGTCAGGCTGGCGGTGATTCAAGGCGAGTATCATTGGCACGAACATAAAGACATCGATGAGTTCTTTTTTGTTCTCGATGGACATTTCCTGATCGATCTTGAGGATCGCGTTGTCGATCTTGCGCCGAGACAGGGCTTCGTTGTGCCTAAAGGTGTGCGCCATCGCACACGCGCGCCTGAACGCACCGTGATCCTAATGGTGGAACGTGCGGACATTGTTCCTACCGGCGACTAAATGCGCCGAAGGCAGTGAAAATTGTTTCGGGTGGACAAACGGGTGTGGATCGCGCAGCTCTCGATGCCGCACTAAGATACGGAATCGAATCCGGCGGTTGGTGTCCAACTGGACGTCTCGATGAACTCGGTAGAATTCCGGATCGTCATCCAATTCAGGAGTTGGAAAACGGTGGATTCACTGAGCGAACTTTGCAGAATGTCAAAGATTCCGATGGGACTGTTATCATTTACCCTGGAAAACTGAGTGGCGGAACCGAGCAAACGCTTCATTTCTGCGTTGAGCAACCACGGCCGCACGAACTGATCGATGCCTCCAAGGTTTCCACTGAAAAGGCCGCGCAGTTAATTGCCGACTTTGTCCGCGAGAACAAGATCGACGCCCTTAATGTAGCAGGCCCAAGGGCAAGCGAATGGCCGGAAGGATACGATTACGCCTCTCGTGCTCTGGATATTTTTTTGACGGGTTGTAGTCACCGCCTTGTGGGCGGTTAGGAAGAGAACGGCTCACGGAGCCGTGCATCGTCATAGGGTAGTCAAACCCTGTTGCCGCGTTGTAGCCCACAAACGCCGCTAAACGCCGTTTGTGGGCATGGGGGCTGCCCGGCCCCAGGCTGCGGGGCATCCAAAACGGATTATGGAGGCTACCGGACGCTGCCGTTCGGTCGGCTCTGGTACGGCGAATTTCACACGCAATCGGTTACGCGAAGTTTCGCAGTCGATCACATCACGCCGTGATTCGCGTTTACGACGCAGCGGGCAAGGTGATCGGAAACGCACAAGCACGCGGGCGATTTCAAGGAGGTCTGACGATCACCTTTGAGATTTCGAGCGAAGAATCCTTTCGGATTCCCTCCCGTTACTTATGTTCAACACCATCCACCTTTTGCACCAGCGCCTCGAAACGCGGATCGCCACGGAGAGGATCGAGCTTCGGATCACCTTTAATCATGGTGATGGTTAGACTCTCATGATCAGCGATAGCTTGCTCCAACCGTCGAATTGCTTCGTCGCGATTTCCCAGACTTAGGTAGAGCAGAGTGCGCCAGTATGAGGTCACGTAGCGGTGCTGGCTGAGCTCTTCCAGTTCGGCCAGCATTTGGATAGCTGCGTCTTTATCGCCTGACTGCGCTTTGGCAGCTGCAAGCAGCACCTGAACAAACAGATCGTCGCTCAACTGCTGCGCCTTTGTGTATTCAGCAATCGCAGCCGGCACGTCGCCTTTTCGCTGAAGAGCCATGCCCAGATTATAATGTGCGTAATAAAACGTCGGATCAATCTCCAGCGTCTTCCGCAACTGTGCGATCGCCTTATCGTATCGACGCGCAACGTACAGATTCTGACCCAGGTCTGCATTAATAATGGGCGAGAGTGGATCAAGTTCGATGGCGCGTTTGCCCTCGGCGATCGCTTCCTCGAACCGGCCGAGGGCGACGAGCGGGCCGTTTCCATACCAATGGTGCGCGGTCGCGTAGTTGGGGTTTAGCGCGATCGCCCGTTGAAATTCCGATATTGAACCAGCCATATCGAGGTCGCCGAAGCACAGCAACAATCCGAGCGCGGTGTGTGCCTCCGCCAGTTTCTCATCCAGTTGAAGCGCTTTTAGCGCGGCAGCTTTCGCCGTAGGGTAGGCATCCTGTGGTGCCGTCGTAGTATAGGCTGGCAGGAGAACGTAAGCCTCCGCCAGCCCGCTGTAAGCCAGTGCATATTTCGGATCACGCGCAATCGCCTGCTCATAAAATCCGATCGCCTGTCGGAGATTTTCGCCGCCACGTTTGCTCCAGAGCGAACGGCCTTTGAGATAAAGCTCGTAGGCGGTCAAGTCAGTCGTCGGCTGGGCTGCTATCAGCTGCTTCTCCGCGCCGGTCAGCTTCGCCTGCAGCGTGTCAGCGATCGTCTTGGCAATGTCGCTTTCTACCGCAAAAATATCGGTCAGCTTCCGCTCATAAACGTCCCCCCAGAGATGGGCGTCGTTCAGCGCGTTGATCAATTGCACGTTGACCCGCACAGCGTCACCGCTCTTTTGCACGCTGCCCTCCAGAACATTTCCAACCCCGAGTTGTTTCGCGATCTCGCGCAGATTGTCTGGTGCGCTTTTGTATTTCTGGGTGGAAGTGCGTGAAATCACTTTCAAATCCGCGATCTTAGCCAGGCGCGTCAGAATTTCGTCCTGCATCCCTTCGGCAAAATAGGCGTTGTCCGGATCGTGGCTCAGGTTTTCCAGAGGAAGGACGGCAATCGATTTTTCTGGCAACGGCGTCAGTGCGGACGCTGATGGCGCGACGTTCCTTGCGGAGGCCGACGTTATTTCTCGACGATTTAGCCCGATTACAAACAACGCTGCCGCGACAATCGCCAAGACTGCGATCAAGGCGGCGATCTTGTAAACACCGATACCATGAGACAACTTGCGGCGGCAGGATTCCAGGGCTTCCATCAACTCCCGAGCTGACGCGGGCCGCCGAGCGGGATCGACGGCAAGCGTGCAGCGCAGCAGCTTTATTATTGGTTCAGGAACTTTCCTCGCGACCAACTGCTCGACTGGCAGATCGTCGCGGGTTTGACGATCGCGAATCTCTTCGATCGTGCTGCCAGAGTGTGGTGCCAGTCCGGTGAGCGCGAACCAGAGCGTCGCCCCGAGCGAATAAATGTCCGAGCGCGCATCGACCGGACCGCTTCCAAATTGCTCAGGGCTCGCGAAATTCGGCGTGCCGACAAATTCTCCGTGCGTTAGGTCCGTTTCTCCTCCGGCATCCGCGATCGCCTTGGCAAGGCCGAAGTCGATGACTTTCACTTCGGGCTCCGCCGTGTCAGTGTCACCCCGCGTCAACATGATATTGCCCGGTTTCAGGTCGCGATGGATCAAACCGTGGGCTGCCGCAGCCATCAATGCCCGCGTGATTTGGATCGCAATTTCCAGAGCCGATTTTGCATTGAGCGGACCATCTCTCCGCACGCGGGCCTCCAGAGTTTCGCCCTCGACTACCTCCATCGCGTAATAGCAGTGACTGGCATCCGGCGAAGCGCCGAACTGGAACACGGCGGCCACATTCGGATGCCGCAGGGCAGCTGCGGCGCGGGCTTCACGCAAAAAGCGTTCGCGCATCGCTTGTGAGCTGCGCGCGGTCGCGGGCACCTCGATCACTTTCAGGGCCACCCTCCGATGCAACACCTTGTCCATGGCGAGATAGGTCACCCCCATGGCCCCGTGACCGAGTTCCCAGTAAAAACCGTCTGGGCGTTGCTCGACCTCAAAGTCGCCGAAGACCAACGAAGCCGGAGGCGCTGTCGCTGCTTCCGCCGGTTCGTCAAACGCTATCCGCACCAGACAAGGCAGGCATTCGCTGTTCACGGTCAACGGCCGGCCGCACGTCGAGCAGAGACCGACGGATTCTGGCAATATTTTCATGGTGCGCCCTATTCTCCCGTTAGCACCCGAAACAACCAATGCAACTCTCCATCCACCTCGGCTTCCGTGTCCACCGTTCGGCGAACCTCTGCGCGCAACAACTCCCGGTAGCGCGCCCGCAATCGGGTCACGTGGCTGCGCAGAGTGGAGGGCGGGAGACTGAGACGAACAGCCAAGTCATCGTAAGTCGGCAGCGGATTGGGGCTGCTAGTAAGGAAGATTCTTAATTCTTCGAAGAGCTTATGTTTGCCCTCAGCTTTCTGCTCAGCTGCCAGTCGCTCCAGTCCCACCCTGACCAGTGCCTCTGCCCAGGTTCTTTCAAAAACCCGGTCTTCTCCAGCCGGCTCCGCTGAAACGAAATGCGTCTGGAAAAGCGACTCCGCCGCCTTAGCCCGCGTGTCGTCCAACGGCAGAAAATCGAGGGAGCCGCCGCGCTTCAACGTTTGCTCACGGTCGTAAGCGTGCCCCAGGAAATTCTTCAATGAGGCCAACAGAAAGGATCGGAATTTACCTTTCGTGCGATCGGCGCGCGCGTAGATCTTATGCTCGATCAGGTAGGCGAAAAAGCTCTGTGTGAGATCTTGCGCATCTTCCATGGCGTACCCGCGGCTGCGCACGAAACTGTAAAGCGGCGCCCAATTGGTCTGGCAAAGCTCCGCGAGCGCAGCCTGCGCAATCTCCGGTTCGGCCTGGCTTTCCCCAGCCGCGACAACCACGCTCCAGTGCGTCGAAGGAAAGAAATCGCTTCGGCCCTGCCCGTTCCCTGCCGGGGTCTTCACGTCAGCCGTTTGTATCACAACCGCAGAAGACAAGCAAGCCCGCGAAAAAAGTTACGATTCCGTGCAGCGCGCGCTCCGGAATCCGTTTGTACAAGGGAAAGCGCATCATCATGCGCAACCATTAAAATCAACACGGAGGTACAATATGAACAAAAACAATATGAAGAAACCAACTAAGGAGGCAATAAGGATCATGAAACCAAAACAAATATTTATCAGCATTCTGGCAGTTCTATTCGTGTTCCCATTGATGGGAACGTTCGCTCAGCAAGCAGCGAACTCGGGCTCTATCGAAGTGATCACGACTTTTGATTATCCCGGGACCGGAAATTCGACCGAGCCGCAAAAGATTAACGAAAGAGGCGACATCGTTGGCATTTTCCTCGATTCGCTCGGGGTGTCGCGCGGTTTTGTCCGGTTCAGCAATGGTAGCTTTAGCGCGCCGATCGTCGACCCTAACGATACCGTGGGTTTTACCGAAGGACGAGGCATCAATAACCCAGGCACAGTATGTCGGTGACTACGCCACCAGCGATGGCAACAATCACGGGTTTTTCCTGTCGGGCGGCACCTTCACAGAATACGATATTCCCGGCGCAGTCAGCACCGATGTGTTTAGTATAAATGATGCCGGCGACTTTACCGGCACGTTTTCTAACGACGACGTGACGGGGCAGGCGTTCGTCAGCGTTGGCGGAACCGTAACGTCGTTTAGCGTCCCGGCAGCTACCGCGACCCTTGCTTACGATATCAATAATGGCCGCGATGACTCCGATCACACTGGGGATCGACATTCAAAGCAGTTGGTGGTGGGATACTATATAGACAGCTCAGGAATCCTTCACGGCTACTACCGGGACGCCAATGGGGCGCTGCACTTCCCGATCGATCCTTCGGGCTCCGTTGAGACAATCCTGTTTGGAGTTAACAATAGGAACAAAGATGCCGAACAGGGTCAGGCCGATGAACAGCACGGCAAGCGCTGGGTGGTGGGCAGATATGCGGACAGCTCAGGCGTGACTCATGGACTCTTCTTTGTCCCGCCAAACGACTTCTTCACTTTCGATTATCCCGGGTCAACCTTTACATCGCTTAACGGAATCAGTTCGCAGGGAAATATCTGTGGTCGTTACGTCGATGCTTCCGGCATTGCCCACGGATTCATAGCTCGCGTCAGAGGCACACCGCCGACAAAAGAGGCGGGCACGGAAATGAAGGCGCGGAGAGGTGTAATACCAGCGCGCTGAGTTTGAGCATCGGGGGGGCCCTGCGCCGTCGGGCGCTTCGCGACGACGCAGGGCCTGGATACGTGGCCGGCGTGCTGCGTAGTTCGAGCGCACGATTGCGTTCGATTAAAGGAACCGAACGATGTGAACGGCGCCGCGCGGCCATCTGAGCATTGCAGCAAGCAGTCGAGCGATTCGCCGATGCCACCGCTTTTATCCCGTCTGCCAGCGCCGCACAGTTCTCTAACCCGCAACAATATGAAGGGCAGACAGTTTCCGTGTCTGGAAAATCACTTTGTATCACGGCAAGCCGGAAATCATCGTCACGTCGCCTGCACAGATCAGCGCACAGTGATAGCAATCAAAACGATCTGCACTGCCATCTACGGCTCACGGAGCCGTGGCTACAGATTATTCGTAGCGCAGGGCCTTAACCGGATCGAGACGGGCGGCGAAGTACGCGGGAATAAGCGCGGCGATCGAGCAGATGAAAAATGCGCTAATACAAATGATAGCGACATCTCGCGGGATGACTTCCGCTGGGATCGACGAAAATTGATAAACTTCGCGCGGGAAAATCTCGATGTGCAAGGTCGATGCGAGCCAATGACTGAACTCGTTGCGGTAACGGATTAACGTCATTCCGAGGCCTAGTCCTGTCAGAGTTCCAAACAGCCCAACAATTGTCCCCTGGCCAAGAAAGACCCAGATGATTTGGGCAATGTTTGCCCCGAGCGCTTTGACGATTCCGATCTCCCGCCGTTTTTGCACCGTTACCGTAATGAGCGTGCTCATGATTCCAAAGGCCGCAACGACCACGATGAAGAACAACAGGAAAAACATCACAGTGCGCTCGAGCCGCACTGCTTCGAAAAACTGGCTGTTCATGTCGATCCAGGTCTGCGCGTATTGCGGTGGCTCAAGAAATTGTTCGATTGCTTGTTTCACCCGCTCAGCACCGTAGGGGTTGTCGGTCCTGACCGTAATGCCGTGCAATCCGTCTCCCAGTCCGTATAACTCTTGTCCGACATAGACCGGCACCAGCAGAAACTCGGAATCGTGCAGGTAATGACCGGTCTCAAAAATCCCGGTCACCGTCAGTTCCTTCGGCAGGATGACATCGCGCAATTGGTCGATCGCCTTTTTTTCTTCGTCTCCCTTGGCATTTTCGAGTTTTTTGATGCCATCGAGAATCTGTCCAAGATCGCCTGGCGAATAGACTGTGATTTTGTCACCGACGCTTGCCTGCAGTTTTCGCGCAAGCTCTATCCCGAGCACAGCCGATTCGCCTTCCAGATTGAGGTTGCCGTATTTGATGAATTTTCTCAGAGGGATGACCTTCTCTTCCTCTGCGGGATCGACACCGCGAATCATCGGGGCGACTCGCTTGTTTTGAAATTCGACGATCACCGGGCCCTGGATGTAGGGAGCCGTCGCGACCACGCCCGGCGTCCTGTCGATTTTTGTTTTGAGTGTTCGCCAGTCGTGCAAGACGTCCTCCGTGCTTACGAGAATGTGTGCGTCGAAATCGATTACTTTCTGACGCAATTCGCGATCGAACCCGGTCATGACAGAAATCACGAGGATCAGCACTGTTACGCCCAGCATGACGCCGAGAATCGAGATCAGTGTGATGATCGAGAGAAATGTGCGCTTCGGTTTCAGGTAGCGCAGCGCCAGAAAGAGACTAAACGGCAGTTTCAATTCGGCGTTAGCGTGGTGGCAAACGGACTCTAATTCAACCGCGTACGCTACAGTGAGAGCGCGTGCGCTTTTAGTTCTTCCAGCGAGACGAATTCGAGCGCGGAGGCGTGCGTAGCTTCAAGGTCAATTGGAGCCGCGCGATTGTGATCCAGCGCGCTTTTCCAGCGCGCCACGCAGACGCACCATTTGTCACCCGGCTTCAGTCCGGGGAAGCCCCATTCCGGATGCGGCGTGATAAGGTCGTTTCCATCGAGCATCGAGAAATCGAGAAATTCCTGCGTGACTTTCACACAGACCGTATGAAGGCCAATGTCTTCCGGGCCCGTTCGACAAAATCCGTCCCGATAAAATCCGGTGATTGGATCCCGGCAACAACATTTCAGTTCAGTTCCAAGAACATTCGTCGGCATAAAGAAAGATTACGCGTTAGTATCCGAAAAACTTTAGCAAAGGAGACGATAATGCCAATTCGCGCCGAATACGTTCACACAAATCTGATTGCCAGAGATTGGAAGCGGCTGGCTCGATTCTATTCCGAGGTCTTCGAATGCGAGCGCAAGGCTCCGGAGCCCGATATGTCTGGCGCCTGGATGGATCAGCTGACTTCGCTTCACAACGCGCATCTTGGCGGCGTTCATCTGCGATTGCCCGGCGACCGTGACGATGGTCCGACGCTTGAAATTTTCAGCTATAATCAATTGGTCGAGCCCCAACTGCCGCCCGCGAACCAGTGCGGGTTCGGTCACATCGCATTTGCGGTGGACGATGTAAACGAGGCGTTGCAGGCAGTGATTGCGGCCGGCGGCAGCACAGTCGGAAACGTTGTTACCACAGAAGTAGATCGCGTCGGTGTCCTTCGAATCGCGTACGTGCGAGATCCGGAAGGAAATATAGTTGAATTGCAGAAGTGGAGTTGAACCGCAAATCGTTCTGCGCGCTGCCTGTGTCTAAACGAATTGTTATTGCTTACTGGCTCATACCGGCTGAGCCGGCGCACCGCTTCTTTCAGGATTTGATTAACGATCTCACGCGCCGATATGATGCGCCCGTTTTCGAGCCGCACGTGACGATTTACGTCGGAGCGGATAGCACAGATGCAGTTGATACAACGCTTTCAAAGGCCGCTCGAGATTGCGAGCAAATCGTGCTCCAAGCGCTCGAGGTCAGCCATTCCGATGAATTTATCAAAACACTCTTTGTTGAATTCGGGCTGAACTCGAAATTGCGGCAGCTCAATCAAGTCATTCGTAGCGCCGCACAAAATCCGTCCGATTACGATCTCAAGCCGCACTTAAGCTTGCTTTATAAGAGGATGTCGGTGCAAACACGGCGCCGTTTGGCCCGCTCAATTGAAGTGCCGTTTTCTCAAGTAGTTTTTGATTCGTTGAAAGCTGTCCGGTGCATTTCACCGATACAAAGCCGCGCTGACGTAGAGGCATGGCGCGTTGTGAGGGTGAAAATTTTGGGCTGCTGATCGCGCGGTTGCGAATCGAGAAACGCACTGCTGGAGCTGACCACATTTGCCGCGGGACGCTGCTTTCGCGAAAGCAATATCTCATGGACATTCTAAAACGGGGATTTCGCGATGCAAGGTCGCAGCAACGTGTTCATATGAATGCCAAGGATATTGCGCATTGGACAAGGGCGATCGCAAAAGAGGAAAAACCGCGGGAGAAGCCCGCGTGATTCGTTACAACGTTACGATGGATCGGAATTTAACGATTCAACGTGGCGAAGCCGCTGGCATTGGACTCGGTTGAGCAAGAACTGGTGAAACTGCTGGTGACGGAGCCGCGGATGCTCTGGCGATTTTTGCCTTCGCTTCATCGAGCACTGCTTTTTCTTCTGGATAAATCTCGTCGTCCGCCGCAGCCACGTAGTCCTTTGCTGCGTCAATTTGGCCTGCGTCGACCACTAATAGCGCTGCGTAAACTGCTGCGTGCGGGTCGCCTAATTGGTCTGCTGGCAATCCTTGAATAGTTGCAAGGGCCTCCGCGTTTCGGCCAAGGCGGTACAGAGAGAATGCATAAGTCACGGCGCAGTTGACTTCTTTCGGCGCGCGGTCATGCGCCTCTTTGGCAAGTTCATGTGAGCGTTCTAGATTTCGCTCGAGGTTGAGGCCTAGTCGCGCGAGATCCGCTGTGATCGGCGCCTCGTTCGGAGAGCTGTCGTGTAGACGCTGAAGAACATTGTAAAGTTTTTCGATGTCATTGTCCTCGCGATAAATTCGGCGAAGCGCGTCCAGCGCCTCGCGTCGCATGGGCGGATCTTCTGCGACGCGCAGCCACAGTTGTTCGGATTCTTTCTCCAGATTCCATTTCGAAGCGAGGCGCGCGAGAACAAGTTCGCGCTCGGACTGGTCGTGTGTTGATTGTTCCGCGGCGCGCCACAGGGCATGGAATTCTGTGTCCGCATTGTCTTGTCGTGATTGACGCGTGGCAATTGCCTGATATGCAAGGCGCAGGTAATCGGATTCGCCCCACATTCCCTTTCGGGTCCATCGTTTCAAACGCATCCAATTCTTGGCATTGGCGTACGCGTCTGCCACTGCGACAGCGGCAGACGGCGCAGTCAGTTTCTCTGCCGGAAGCTTCTCGATCCACTTGACAACCTCTACAGTGAGTCCATTTCGGTTCATCCATTCCATGAGGGATGCGAGATCGGATGGATTCTTTGCGGCAAAGGGTTTTACGCGTTCCAGCAGCAGGCGGAATTTTTTCTCATCGAGCTTCCGATAAAAATTCAGGCAGAGAAGATAATCGCCGAAGGTGGCCTCCTGCGACATTTGGAGCTGCTGCGCGAAGTTATCTCCGGCTGAGAGACTATTGCGTGCCACAGCATCATTAAGCAACGCACGCAACGCGCCGGTCCGATAGGGAGCGACCTTGCTGAGTCGCTCGAGATTTTCGCGCGCCGTCGCATTCGTTTGTGCATCGCTGGAATGGATTTGCAGCGCTGCGAGATTGAACTGGTAGAGATCATTCTTAGGTTCTTTTTTTACGGCAGCGGCGAATTGTTCTTCTTGTTCTGCAAAGTTTCCTTCGGCACAAGCCAACCAGCCTGCAACAACGTGAAAGGCGGCCCGGTCACGATCAGTGGCCGGAATTTGATCGAGCGCTTTTCGAGCAAGACCGAGCTTTCCAAAGCGCAGTGCCGCGGAAACGAGATTAAGCTGACTGTCCGGATCTTTTGGGCGCAGGCGCGCAATTTGTTCACGCCATGAAATCGTTTCTTCGAGATTCTGTTTCTCCGTTGCTTCCGCTAGTACGTAGAGGGCCGCCAAAGAATCGGGATGTTGCGCTAGGAGTTCTCGCGCGCTGTGCGTTGCTTCGCTGAATTTTCCCTGCTGCAACATCGAAGCGGCTTCGTGTAACAAGTGAGTTCGGCGCCAGTCTTCATATAGTTTTAAGCCGTACCTGAAAAAAAGAACGCCAAGCACAAGAGCAATTGCTAATCCAGCAGTTACAAGAGCAACACGAGCTGGCCAGAGCTGTCGTTGAAGGAAGGACTCCATACCAAAGAGCGATTGGCGGATTCTTCTATGTCCAGCCTCTTCAGTTCGTTCCGCGATTTTCATCCCATCTCTCGAGGCGCAATGATCCGCTCGTTCCTTCCCATTACACACGTGCCGACTACCGAGGCTAAGGGCGCGTGGCTACCTCTGGCTCTTCAACTACAGGAATTGACTTCACCGAGTCCTCGATCTTTTCCCTCAAACGCCGGCCCCAAACATATCGTCCCAACAATACCTTTACGGTGGCTGTAAGCGGGACGGCCAGAAGGGGACCGATTATCCCGCCAATGATCAAACCCCAGACGAAGATCGATACGATCACCGTCATCGGATGCAACCCAACGTAGTTCCCGACGATTCGCGGGGCGTAAAATATGCCTTCCAGGTTTTGTATTGCGATGAAAATGCCGGTCACAATGAGCGGATGCGTCCAATCGCCCCATTGAAAAGCAGCAATCAGAACGGCCGGCACCCAGCAGATGATGATCCCGATGTAGGGGATCATGGTAAGCACAACCACCATGGCCCCAATCACCGGCGCAAAATTGAGGCCGAATAGTGTCAGCGTCGTGCCGATGAGTATGCCATCAACCAGACACACCAGAAGTTGGCCGCGAAAATATGCGGTCACGTACGAATTGATCTGCGATAATACTTCCGCCACTTCGTCTCGAAGAGGCGATGCCCGCAGAGGCAGATATTCCTTCCAGTGCTGCTCGATCCGCGGTTTCTCATTCAGTAGAAAGAATAAATAGATCGGCACCAGGATCAGACTGAGCAAAAAACCTGTGACGCCAAGAAAGCCGCCAATACTCTTCTTAAGGATATCCCAGAACTTTTCCATCAGTGTTGGAAGCGCCTGCTGCAAATTAGGCATTTGTTTTTCAACGTACGCCTGAATGCGCTGGCGTTCGGCGGTGGTCAGCTTTGGCTGGCTCGGCGCGATTGTTTCGGTCGCGGGCGCCGTTTCAAACGCTTTTGGGATGGGGGAGGCAGTCGGTTGTGCATGAGGAGAAGCAGACGGCGCCAGTCCGATCAGCCAGTTTGCAAAACTTGTCGATGCAGATTTTCCGCGTCCGCCGCCGAGAAAACCGAACGTTTGATCGAATCGATAGATTAGATCCACAAGGTAGTCGCGGGCTCGTTCAGTATAAGCAGGGACTTGTTTCGCGAAATTCGCGCTTTGTATCGAGACGGTCGGGACGAGCCACGCGGCCAATCCACCGAGCGCAAAAAAGGCGATAGCGAAGACAAGAGCCACCGCCTTCGTGCGACTGAGTGTCCCGCGAGACATTTTCGTCACCAGCGGGTCCAGCAGATAAGTAAGAATTACAGCAATGGCCACCGGGATCAGGATCGGCTGCAGGAAGCTAATGATATTGGCGCTGGCCCAAATCACGGTGCCGATGATCACAATGAGAAGAACGACACAGAAAGCTGTGAGCGCCGCCCACATCACCTTGCGCTGCCACGCCGTGGGATAATCGCTCATGTTTGTGGCGAGAACGTCGGAGGTCACTGGGTTGGATTTGTCTTTGTTGGTGGGCCGTTGCCAATTGGCGCCTTTGTTCTTTCGATCTTGGTTGCCAGGTTCTTATTTTTTGGATCGAGCGCCAGCGCCTTTTGCCAGGATTCCAGCGCTTCCGAAACGCGATTCATTTTGAAATAGGCATCGCCAATGTGCTCAAAGATGACCGGATCATCGTGATCGGCAGTTTTTGCAGCACGGACCAGGTTGCTCAAAGCTTGATCAAATTTGCCTTTTCGGAACTCTACCCAACCAAGGCTATCCAGGTAAGAAGCGTTATTCGCCTCTATCTCAAGGGCACGTTTAATCATCGTTTCGGCTTCGTCCAGGTTCATGTTGTGATCAGCCCACATGTAGCCGAGATAATTGCAGGCTTCCGCAGAATTCGCCGGATCTAGTGTGATAGATTTGCGAAGGAGATTAGCTGCCTTTTCGTACAGGCCTGCCTGCTCAGCGGTCGCACCATAGTTGAAATAGAACTTGGCATTTATCATGTCATTGCCCGGGTCGAGTTCCGCTTCGTGCAAGGCTTCTTCAAAGGTCGCTACCGCTTGCTGAGTCTGTTTCGCTTCGCTCTGGGCAATGGCCAGATAGTAAACAATCTCCGGCGCGTCCTGGAATCGGCGCCGCGCTTCTGTTAACAATCGGACCGCGCGATCGGCATCTTTTAAAGGTCCAAGCAGCAGCTCTGCCAGATGCAAATATGTGCCCACATGATTTGGATTAATGAGCAGGCTTTGCTCATAATTTGCCGCCACTTTCGCAAAGGTCGCTTTTGCTTCTTCAACTCTCTTTGCGCGTTGGAGCGATCGCGCTTCATCATCCAGCACCTGCGCCAGTAAGTCGTAGGGTTGGTACTTGTCAGGATGCTCTTTGATGATTTGCTCAAGCATCTCAACTGCTTTGCCGCGCTGATTCGTCAGGATAAAACCAGTTGCCAGTTTCTCTCGCGCGTTTGCGTCGTCCGGTTGCAGTTCGAGAACGTGTAGATAAAGCGGAATTGCCTCTTTCAATTGCTGGGAGGCTGCATAGTAGTCGGCGACATCCTTCAGAATCGTAGGGTCATCGCCGGCGTGTTCTGCTGCCTTTTTGAAAATTTCGTTGGTCCTTTTCAGCTCGTCGGGCTTGGGCTGTGCATCGGATTTGAAAAGAATTGCCACGTAAAGCTTGCCTAGCCGCATCCAAAAGTTGGCGTCGTTGCTGCGAACCTTCGTGGCGCGATCCAGAACTTCCAGCGCCTTCTTCTCTTGTCCGGCCGCAACTTCGATTTCCACCAGGCGCTGGTAGCCTTCGATGTCCCCAGGATTCAGGGTAATTGCCCGGTTGGCATAATCGATAGCCTGATCGGTTTTCTTAAGATACTTCGCATAAATGAATGCGAGTTGTTGATATGGGTCGGCATCCTTCGGATTCGCCTTGATTGCATCCTTCAACACATCAATCGCCTGTGGGAAATCTTCCTGTTCTATGAGCAAAGCCGCCACACGCGAGGCGAGTTGCGATTGGCCGGGATCGACATTCAACACTTTGCGATATGCCTCCAGCGCGCGATCCATCTCGCCATTTTCTTCGAGTGACATTCCCTCGACAAAATGGGTCAGCGCATCCGCCTTATGTGCGCCTTCCGAACGTAGTGCGAGATCGGCAGCTGGTTTGGAATAGAGCGAATCGTCCTGGCGACCAGTCTTTTTGGTCGCTGCCGATGAAGATTTCGGCGTTCGGGCGACTACTGCACTTGCGTTAAGGAGAAGAGCGAACGCAATGAAAAACCAGCGGCGTAGCGAAATGCTCCGCTTTTTGGGCTTCCTCACACCTTAAATGTTAGCTTTTGGCAAAGTCTCCGCAAACCTTAGCCAAACCTGTAGAGGCGAACGTGCCGGCCACACTTCTCATGGATGCGGGCGATAGGCCCGTTACAGACTCGGTACAAACTTCTGTTATGCCTTGTACCGGAGCCGCTTCTTATGCCGATTCGCTTTCATGCGCTTACGGCGCTTATGCTTGGCAATTTTCGCTTTACGTCTTTTCTTGAGAGAGCCCATTCAGATTTTTCAAATTCGCGAGTTCCGATTTAACCATCAGATGCGCTGCAATGCAACCCAGTTCTCACATTGCTGGATAACATCACTTCTTTAGCATTGAGTCTCGCTTCCCTTTAAACTCGCTTCCAGGTTTCCACTCTGGAAATTTGTCGCCATTCGCGACCTGATAGCCGACTTCAAACAGAAGTTGAACATCCTGCACTGCGCCGGAGAGGTCCCAGTTTAGATTAACCTCGTCCGAGACCTGATGGTAGTGATGCGCGGTGTAATCGTCTTTCTTTTGCTGGCCGAAATCTGGTGGTTTCCCGATAAAATCCTTTCCGCCGCCAGTGTAGAGTGAGGGCACGCCGCGCTTGGAAAATTCGAAATGATCGGCACGATAGAAACCGCCCTTCTCCGGCTGACTGTTCGGTTTCATCACTCGGCCGTTACGCTTAGCGGCAGCGGTTAGCAGATCATCGAGGGTTGAATTGTCATTGCTCAGGTCTTCGATGTCGCGCGTCTTGCCCCAGGGATTGATGGTATCGATGTTGATGTCCGCCAACGTCTTCTCCAGAGGATAAAGCGGATGTTGCGCGTAAAACTTCGCGCCGAGCAATCCTGCTTCTTCGGCAGTCGTGGCTATGAATAGGACCGACCGTTTCGGCGGCGGATTTAATTTTGCGAATGCCGCCGCGAGCTGGATAAGCGAAGCGACGCCTGAGGCATTATCGATCGCGCCGTTATAGATCTGATCGCCCTGCAAGCTGGGATTACGCCCGAGGTGGTCCCAGTGCGCCGTGTAAATGATATATTCGTCGCGCAATTTCGGATCGCTTCCCTCGAGTTTGCCGATGACGTTGTGCGATTTGAAGGAGCGAAGCTGTTGTTTGATGTCGATATCAGCCTTTGCATCGAACGCCGCCGGCCGGAACTCTTTTGTGATCGCCGACTTCGTCAGCGCATCGAAATCCTGACCGCAAGCGGTCAGCAATTTCTTCGCGGTATCGAGCGTGACCCACAAGCGCGCTTCGAGGGCGTCTGTGTTTTTATTTGGCGAATCGATCTCGTAGTTCTCCTTGCCCCAACTCGTTTTTACCACTGAATAAGGGTATCCGGCCGACTGGGTCTGATGGATGATCACAGCGGCTGCAGCGCCTTTTTGTGCAGCGATCTCGTATTTGTAAGTCCAGCGACCGTAGTAGGTCATCGCTTTCCCTTTAAACATTTTTTCATCGAGTTTGGATGAATCTTTCGGATCGGGAATCGGTGGATCGCCAATCAACATCAGCAGCGTCTTGCCGCGAACATCGACATTTTTGTAGTCGTCCCATCCGTATTCCGATGCGACGATGCCATACCCAACGAAGACGATTTCCGAATTGTTGATCTTGATTTCCGATTGAAGACGCGCAGAGGACGCTATGAAATCGTCGGGGTACTTCAGATCGATCGTCCCCTCGCGTACCGCGAACGACATTCGTGGTTCGCTTTTGATTCCAGCCAACGGAACCTCCTGCGTGTAACTGCCGTCTGGGTTTCCCGGCTTCAACCCGATTTTCTTGAACTGATCGGTTATGTAATTAACGGAAAGTTCTTCGCCTTTTGTCCCCGGCGCGCGTCCTTCGAATTCATCCGACGCGAGAACCTTGATGTGCGCCAGCAAACCGTCCGGCGTGATTGCCTCCAAAGCCGGTTCCAAGCGCAACGCCAATTCATCCACAGCGAAAAGCGAAGTCGCAGCGGTAAGAAAGAGTGCGACCAACCAACGCGAAATTTTCATGCTCTTTCTGTAGCGGCGCTCTATGAGGGCCGCAAATGCTCTGGCCACGTAACTGTGCGTTCTCCCCGTAGAAGATTTCGCGATGGCTACAGGCTCGCTCTACTCGCGGCTGATCCTATTTCGCGCAAGCTTTGGGAGTGCGCACGCGTCCTCGCATCGCTCTGGCGCCTGGCCACTTTATTGACGCAATATCGAGAAGCGCCGTCAGATTCTTTTCTTACGCTGAATAACCCATTCAAACGTCGCGGAAAGCGTATGCGCATTCGATTCGTCGTATATCTCTA
>CAVRCO010000024.1:0-33741 GCA_963719605.1 uncultured Verrucomicrobiae bacterium | reverse complement strand
ACGGAGCCGTGGCTACAGATTATTCGTAGCGCAGGGCCTTAACCGGATCGAGACGGGCGGCGAAGTACGCGGGAATAAGCGCGGCGATCGAGCAGATGAAAAATGCGCTAATACAAATGATAGCGACATCTCGCGGGATGACTTCCGCGGGGATCGACGAAAATTGATAAACTTCGCGCGGGAAGATCTCGATGTGCAAGGTCGATGCGAGCCAGTGACTGAACTCGTTACGGTAACGGATTAACGTCATTCCGAGGCCTAGTCCTGTCAGAGTTCCAAACAGCCCGACAATTGTCCCCTGGCCAAGAAAGACCCAGATGATTTGGGCAATGTTTGCCCCGAGCGCTTTCACGATTCCGATCTCCCGCCGTTTTTGCACCGTTACCGTAATGAGCGTGCTCATGATTCCAAAGGCCGCAACGACCACGATGAAGAACAACAGGAAAAACATCACAGTGCGCTCGAGCCGCACCGCTTCGAAAAACTGGCTGTTCATGTCGATCCAGGTCTGCGCGTATTGCGGTGGTTCAAGAAATTGTTCGATTGCTTGTTTCACCCGCTCAGCCCCGTAGGGGTTGTCAGTCCTGACCGTAATGCCGTGCAATCCGTCTCCCAGTCCGTATAACTCTTGTCCGACATAGACCGGCACCAGCAGAAACTCGGAATCGTGCAGGTAATGACCGGTCTCAAAAATTCCGGTCACCGTCAGTTCCTTTGGCAGGATGACATCGCGCAATTGGTCGATCGCCTTTTTTTCTTCGTCTCCCCTGGCATTTTCGAGTTTTTTGATGCCATCGAGAATCTGTCCCAGATTGCCGGGCGAATAGACGGTGATTTTGTCACCGACGTTTGCCTGCAGTTTTCGAGCAAGCTCAATCCCGAGTACGGTCGATTCGCCTTCCAGATCGAGGTTGCCGTATTTGATGAATTTTCTCAGAGGGATGACCTTCTCTTCCTCTGCGGGATCGATACCGCGAATCATCGGGGCGACTCGCTTGTTCTGAAATTCGACGATCACCGGTCCCTGGATGTATGGAGCCGTCGCAACCACCCCCGGCGTGCTGTCGATTTTTGCTTTAAGTGTTCGCCAGTCGTGCAAGACGTCTTCCGTGCTCACGAGAATGTGTGCATCGAAATCGATTACTTTCTGACGCAGTTCGCGATCGAACCCAGTCATGACAGAAATCACGAGAATCAGCACTGTTACGCCCAGCATGACGCCGAGAATCGAGATCAGTGTGATGATCGAGAGGAACGTGCGCTTCGGTTTCAGGTAGCGCAGCGCCAGAAAAAGACTGAACGGCAGTTTCAATTCGGCGTTAGCGTGGCGGCAAACGGACTCTAATTCAACCGCTCACGCTATGGTGAGAGCGCGTGCGCCTTTAGTTCTTCCAGCGTGACGAATTCGAGCGCGGACGCGTGCGTAGCTTCAAGGTCAACCGGAGCCGCGCGATTGTGATCCAGCGCGCTTTTCCAGCGCGTCACGCACACGCACCACTTGTCACCCGGCTTCAGTCCGGGGAAGCCCCATTCCAGATGCGGCGTGACAAGGTCGTTTCCATCGAGCACCGAGAAATCGAGAAATTCCCGCGTGACTTTCACACAGACCGTATGAAGGCCAATGTCTTCCGGGCCCGTTCGACAAAATCCGTCCCGATAAAATCCGGTCATCGGATCGCGGCAACAACATTTCAGTTCAGTTCCAAGAACATTCGTCGGCATAAAGGAAGATTACGCATTAGTATCTGAAAAACTTTAGCAAAGGAGACGATAATGCCAATTCGTGCCGAATACGTTCACACAAATCTGATTGCCAGAGATTGGAAACGGCTGGCTCGATTCTATTCCGAGGTCTTCGAATGCGAGCCCAAGGCTCCGGAGCGCGATATGGCTGGCGCCTGGCTGGATCAGCTGACTTCGCTTCAGAACGCGCATCTTGGCGGCGTTCATCTGCGATTGCCCGGCTACGGTGACGATGGTCCGACGCTTGAAATTTTCAGCTACAATCAATTGGTCGAGCCCCAACTGCCTCCCGCGAACCAGTGCGGGTTCGGTCATATCGCATTTGCGGTGGACGATGTAGACGAGGCGTTGCAGGCAGTGATTGCGGCCGGCGGCAGCACTGTCGGAAACATTGTTACCACAGAAGTAGATCGCGTCGGTGTCCTTCGAGTCGTGTACGCGCGAGATCCGGAAGGAAATATAGTTGAATTGCAGAAGTGGAGTTGAACCGCAAATCGTTCTGCACCCTGCCTGTGTCTAAACGAATTGTGATTGCTTACTGGCTCATACCGGCTGAGCCGGCGCACCGCTTCTTTCAGGATCTGATTAACGATCTCACGCGCCGATATGATGCGCCCGTTTTCGAGCCGCATGTGACGATTTACGTCGGAGCGGATAGCACAGATGCAGTTGATACAACGCTTTCAAAGGCCGCTCGAGATTGCGAGCCAATCGTGCTCGAAGCGCTCGAGGTCAGCCATTCCGATGAATTTATCAAAACACTCTTTGTCGAATTCGGGCTGAACTCGAAATTGCGGCAGCTCAATCAAGTCATTCGTAGCGCCGCACAAAATCCGTCCGATTACGATCTCAAGCCGCACTTAAGCTTGCTTTATAAGAGGATGTCGGTGCAAACACGGCGCCGTTTGGCCCGCTCAATTGAAGTGCCGTTTTCTCAAGTGGTTTTTGATTCGTTGAAAGCTGTCCGGTGCATTTCACCGATACAAAGCCGTGCTGATGTAGAGGGATGGCGCGTCGTGAGCGAGAAAATTTTGGGTTCCTTGATCGCGCGGTTGCGAAGGGAGAAGCGCTCTGCAGGAGCTGACCGCATTTGTCGCGGCACGTTGCTTTCGCGAAAGCAATATCTCCTGGACATTCAAGAGCGGGGATTTCGCGATGCGAGGCTGCAGCAACGTGTCCATATGAATGCCAAGGATATTGCGCATTGGACAAGGCGGTCGCGAAAGAGGAAAAAGCGCGGGAAAAGCCGGCGTGATTCGTTGCAATGTTACAATGGACCGGAATTTAAAGATTCAACGTGGCGAAGCCGCTGGCATTGGACTCGGTTGGGCAAGAACTGGTGAAACTGCTGGCGACGGAGCCGCGGATACTCTGGCGATTTTCGACTTCGCTTTGTCGAGCACTGCTTGTTCTTCTGGATAAATCTCGTCGTCCGCCGCAGCCACGTAGTCCTTTGCTGCGTCGATTTGGCCTGCGTCGACCACTAATAGCGCTGCGTAAACTGCTGCGTGCGGGTCGCGTAATTGATGCGCTGGCAATCCTTGAATAATTGCAATGGCCTCCGCGTTTCGGTCAAGGAGATACAGAGAGAATGCATAAGTCACGGCGCAGTTGACTTCTTTCGGCGCGCGGTCATGCGCCTCTTTGGCGAGTTCATGCGAGCGTTCTACATTTCGCTCGAGGTTGAGGCCGAGTCGCGCGAGATCCGCGGTGATCGGCGCTTCGTTTGGAGAGCTTTCGTGTAGACGCTGGAGAACGTCGTAAAGTTTTTCTGTTTCATTGTTCGCGCGATAAAGACGGCGAAGCGCGTCCAGCGCCTCGCGTCGCGCGGGCGGATCTTCTGCGACGCGCAGCCACAGTTGTTCGGATTCTTTCTCCAGATTCCATTTCGAAGCGAGGCGCGCGAGCACAAGTTCGCGGTCGGACTGGTCGTGTGTCGATTGTTCTGCGGCGCGCCAAAGCGCATGGAATTCTGTGTCCGCATTGTCTTGTCGTGATTGACGCGTGGCAATTGCCTGATATGCAAGGCGCAGGTAATCGGATTCGCCCCATATTCCCTTGCGGGTCCATCGTTTCAAACGCATCCAATTCTTCGCATTGGCGTACGCGTCTGCCACTGCGACAGCGGCGGACGGCGCAGTCAGTTTCTCTGCCGGAAGCTTCTCGATCCACTTGACAACCTCTACAGTGAGTCCATTTCGGTTCATCCATTCCATGAGCGATGCGAGATCGGATGGATTCTTTGCGGCAAAGGGTTTTACGCGTTCCAGCAGCAGACGGAATTTTTTCTCATCGAGCTTCCGATAAAAATTCAGGCAGAGAAGATAATCGCCGAAGGTGGCCTCCTGCGACATTTGGAGCTGCTGCGCGAAGTTATCTCCGGCTGAGAGACTATTGCGTGCCACAGCATCATTAAGCAACGCACGCAACGCGCCGGTCCGATAGGGAGCGACCTTGCTGAGTCGCTCGAGATTTTCGCGCGCCTTCGCATTCGTTTGTGCATCGCTGGAATGGATTTGCAGCGCTGCGAGATTGAACTGGTAGAGATCATTCTTAGGTTCTTTTTTTACGGCAGCGGCGAATTGTTCTTCTTGTTCTGCAAAGTTTCCTTCGGCACAAGCCAACCAGCCTGCAACAACGTGAAAGGCGGCCCGGTCACGATCAGTGGCCGGAATTTGATCGAGCGCTTTTCGAGCAAGACCGAGCTTTCCAAAGCGCAGTGCCGCGGAAACGAGATTAAGCTGACTGTCCGGATCTTTTGGGCGCAGGCGCGCAATTTGTTCACGCCATGAAATCGTTTCTTCGAGATTCTGTTTCTCCGTTGCTTCCGCTAGTACGTAGAGGGCCGCCAAAGAATCGGGATGTTGCGCCAGGAGTTCTCGCGCGCTGTGCGTTGCTTCGCTGAATTTTCCCTGCTGCAACATCGAAGCGGCTTCGTGTAACAAGTGAGTTTGGCGCCAGTCTTCATATAGTTTTAAGCCGTACCTGAAAAAAAGAACGCCAAGCACAAGAGCAATTGCTAATCCAGCAGTTACAAGAGCAACACGAGCTGGCCAGAGCTGTCGTTGAAGGAAGGACTCCATACCAAAGAGCGATTGGCGGATTCTTCTATGTCCAGCCTCTTCAGTTCGTTCCGCGATTTTCATCCCATCTCTCGAGGCGCAATGATCCGCTCGTTCCTTCCCATTACACACGTGCCGACTACCGAGGCTAAGGGCGCGTGGCTACCTCTGGCTCTTCAACTACAGGAATTGACTTCACCGAGTCCTCGATCTTTTCCCTCAAACGCCGGCCCCAAACATATCGTCCCAACAATACCTTTACGGTGGCTGTAAGCGGGACGGCCAGAAGGGGACCGATTATCCCGCCAATGATCAAACCCCAGACGAAGATCGATACGATCACCGTCATCGGATGCAACCCAACGTAGTTCCCGACGATTCGCGGGGCGTAAAATATGCCTTCCAGGTTTTGTATTGCGATGAAAATGCCGGTCACAATGAGCGGATGCGTCCAATCGCCCCATTGAAAAGCAGCAATCAGAACGGCCGGCACCCAGCAGATGATGATCCCGATGTAGGGGATCATGGTAAGCACGACCACCATGGCCCCAATCACCGGCGCAAAATTGAGGCCGAATAGTGTCAGCGTCGTGCCGATGAGTATGCCATCAACCAGACACACCAGAAGTTGGCCGCGAAAATATGCGGTCACGTACGAATTGATCTGCGATAATACTTCCGCCACTTCGTCTCGAAGAGGCGATGCCCGCAGAGGCAGATATTCCTTCCAGTGCTGCTCGATCCGCGGTTTCTCATTCAGTAGAAAGAATAAATAGATCGGCACCAGGATCAGACTGAGCAAAAAACCTGTGACGCCAAGAAAGCCGCCAATACTCTTCTTAAGGATATCCCAGAACTTTTCCATCAGTGTTGGAAGCGCCTGCTGCAAATTAGGCATTTGTTTTTCAACGTACGCCTGAATGCGCTGGCGTTCGGCGGTGGTCAGCTTTGGCTGGCTCGGCGCGATTGTTTCGGCCGCGGGCGCCGTTTCAAACGCTTTTGGGATGGGGGAGGCAGTCGGTTGTGCATGAGGAGAAGCAGACGGCGCCAGTCCGATCAGCCAGTTTGCAAAACTTGTCGATGCAGATTTTCCGCGTCCGCCGCCGAGAAAACCGAACGTTTGATCGAATCGATAGATTAGATCCACAAGGTAGTCGCGGGCTCGTTCAGTATAAGCAGGGACTTGTTTCGCGAAATTCGCGCTTTGTATCGAGACGGTCGGGACGAGCCACGCGGCCAATCCACCGAGCGCAAAAAAGGCGATAGCGAAGACAAGAGCCACCGCCTTCGTGCGACTGAGTGTCCCGCGAGACATTTTCGTCACCAGCGGGTCCAGCAGATAAGTAAGAATTACAGCAATGGCCACCGGGATCAGGATCGGCTGCAGGAAGCTAATGATATTGGCGCTGGCCCAAATCACGGTGCCGATGATCACAATGAGAAGAACGACACAGAAAGCTGTGAGCGCCGCCCACATCACCTTGCGCTGCCACGGCGTGGGATAATCGCTCATGTTTGTGGCGAGAACGTCGGAGGTCACTGGGTTGGATTTGTCTTTGTTGGTGGGCCGTTGCCAATTGGCGCCTTTGTTCTTTCGATCTTGGTTGCCAGGTTCTTATTTTTTGGATCGAGCGCCAGCGCCTTTTGCCAGGATTCCAGCGCTTCCGAAACGCGATTCATTTTGAAATAGGCATCGCCAATGTGCTCAAAGATGACCGGATCATCGTGATCGGCAGTTTTTGCAGCACGGACCAGGTTGCTCAAAGCTTGATCAAATTTGCCTTTTCGGAACTCTACCCAACCAAGGCTATCCAGGTAAGAAGCGTTATTCGCCTCTATCTCAAGGGCACGTTTAATCATCGTTTCGGCTTCGTCCAGGTTCATGTTGTGATCAGCCCACATGTAGCCGAGATAATTGCAGGCTTCCGCAGAATTCGCCGGATCTAGTGTGATAGATTTGCGAAGGAGATTAGCTGCCTTTTCGTACAGGCCTGCCTGCTCAGCGGTCGCACCATAGTTGAAATAGAACTTGGCATTTATCATGTCATTGCCCGGGTCGAGTTCCGCTTCGTGCAAGGCTTCTTCAAAGGTCGCTACCGCTTGCTGAGTCTGTTTCGCTTCGCTCTGGGCAATGGCCAGATAGTAAACAATCTCCGGCGCGTCCTGGAATCGGCGCCGCGCTTCTGTTAACAATCGGACCGCGCGATCGGCATCTTTTAAAGGTCCAAGCAGCAGCTCTGCCAGATGCAAATATGTGCCCACATGATTTGGATTAATGAGCAGGCTTTGCTCATAATTTGCCGCCACTTTCGCAAAGGTCGCTTTTGCTTCTTCAACTCTCTTTGCGCGTTGGAGCGATCGCGCTTCATCATCCAGCACCTGCGCCAGTAAGTCGTAGGGTTGGTACTTGTCAGGATGCTCTTTGATGATTTGCTCAAGCATCTCAACTGCTTTGCCGCGCTGATTCGTCAGGATAAAACCAGTTGCCAGTTTCTCTCGCGCGTTTGCGTCGTCCGGTTGCAGTTCGAGAACGTGTAGATAAAGCGGAATTGCCTCTTTCAATTGCTGGGAGGCTGCATAGTAGTCGGCGACATCCTTCAGAATCGTAGGGTCATCGCCGGCGTGTTCTGCTGCCTTTTTGAAAATTTCGTTGGTCCTTTTCAGCTCGTCGGGCTTGGGCTGTGCATCGGATTTGAAAAGAATTGCCACGTAAAGCTTGCCTAGCCGCATCCAAAAGTTGGCGTCGTTGCTGCGAACCTTCGTGGCGCGATCCAGAACTTCCAGCGCCTTCTTCTCTTGTCCGGCCGCAACTTCGATTTCCACCAGGCGCTGGTAGCCTTCGATGTCCCCAGGATTCAGGGTAATTGCCCGGTTGGCATAATCGATAGCCTGATCGGTTTTCTTAAGATACTTCGCATAAATGAATGCGAGTTGTTGATATGGGTCGGCATCCTTCGGATTCGCCTTGATTGCATCCTTCAACACATCAATCGCCTGTGGGAAATCTTCCTGTTCTATGAGCAAAGCCGCCACACGCGAGGCGAGTTGCGATTGGCCGGGATCGACATTCAACACTTTGCGATATGCCTCCAGCGCGCGATCCATCTCGCCATTTTCTTCGAGTGACATTCCCTCGACAAAATGGGTCAGCGCATCCGCCTTATGTGCGCCTTCCGAACGTAGTGCGAGATCGGCAGCTGGTTTGGAATAGAGCGAATCGTCCTGGCGACCAGTCTTTTTGGTCGCTGCCGATGAAGATTTCGGCGTTCGGGCGACTACTGCACTTGCGTTAAGGAGAAGAGCGAACGCAATGAAAAACCAGCGGCGTAGCGAAATGCTCCGCTTTTTGGGCTTCCTCACACCTTAAATGTTAGCTTTCGGCAAAGTCTCCGCAAACCTTACCCAAACCTGTAGAGGCGAACGTGCCGGCCACACTTCTCATGGATGCGGGCGATAGGCCCGTTACAGACTCGGTACAAACTTCTGTTATGCCTTGTACCGGAGCCGCTTCTTATGCCGATTCGCTTTCATGCGCTTACGGCGCTTATGCTTGGCAATTTTCGCTTTACGTCTTTTCTTGAGAGAGCCCATTCAGATTTTTCAAATTCGCGAGTTCCGATTTAACCATCAGATGCGCTGCAATGCAACCCAGTTCTCACATTGCTGGATAACATCACTTCTTTAGCATTGCGTCTCGCTTCCCTTTAAACTCGCTTCCAGGTTTCCACTCTGGAAATTTGTCGCCATTCGCGACCTGATAGCCGACTTCAAACAGAAGTTGAACATCCTGCACTGCGCCGGAGAGGTCCCAGTTTAGATTAACCTCGTCCGAGACCTGATGGTAGTGATGCGCGGTGTAATCGTCTTTCTTTTGCTGGCCGAAATCTGGTGGTTTCCCGATAAAATCCTTTCCGCCGCCAGTGTAGAGTGAGGGCACGCCGCGCTTGGAAAATTCGAAATGATCGGCACGATAGAAACCGCCCTTCTCCGGCTGACTGTTCGGTTTCATCACTCGGCCGTTACGCTTAGCGGCAGCGGTTAGCAGATCATCGAGGGTTGAATTGTCATTGCTCAGGTCTTCGATGTCGCGCGTCTTGCCCCAGGGATTGATGGTATCGATGTTGATGTCCGCCAACGTCTTCTCCAGAGGATAAAGCGGATGTTGCGCGTAAAACTTCGCGCCGAGCAATCCTGCTTCTTCGGCAGTCGTGGCTATGAATAAGACCGACCGTTTCGGCGGCGGATTTAATTTTGCGAATGCCGCCGCGAGCTGGATAAGCGAAGCGACGCCTGAGGCATTATCGATCGCGCCGTTATAGATCTGATCGCCCTGCAAGCTGGGATTACGCCCGAGGTGGTCCCAGTGCGCCGTGTAAATGATATATTCGTCGCGCAATTTCGGATCGCTTCCCTCGAGTTTGCCGATGACGTTGTGCGATTTGAAGGAGCGAAGCTGTTGTTTGATGTCGATATTAGCCTTTGCATCGAGCACCGCCGGCCGGAACTCTTTTGTGATCGCCGACTTCGTCAGCGCATCGAAATCCTGACCGCAAGCGGTCAGCAATTTCTTCGCGGTATCGAGCGTGACCCACGAGCGCGCTTCGAGGGCGTCTGTGTTTTTATTTGGCGAATCGATCTCGTAGTTCTCCTTGCCCCAACTCGTTTTTACCACTGAATAAGGGTATCCGGCCGACTGGGTCTGATGGATGATCACAGCGGCTGCAGCGCCTTTTTGTGCAGCGATCTCGTATTTGTAAGTCCAGCGACCGTAGTAGGTCATCGCTTTCCCTTTAAACATTTTTTCATCGAGTTTGGATGAATCTTTCGGATCGGGAATCGGTGGATCGCCAATCAACATCAGCAGCGTCTTGCCGCGAACATCGACATTTTTGTAGTCGTCCCATCCGTATTCCGATGCGACGATGCCATACCCAACGAAGACGACTTCCGAATTGTTGATCTTGATTTCCGGTTGAAGACGCGCAGAGGACGCTATGAAATCGTCGGGGTACTTCAGATCGATCGTCCCGTCGCGTACCGCGAACGACATTCGTGGTTCGCTTTTGATTCCAGCCAACGGAACCTCCTGCGTGTAACTGCCGTCTGGGTTTCCCGGCTTCAACCCGATTTTCTTGAACTGATCGGTTATGTAATTAACGGAAAGTTCTTCGCCTTTTGTCCCCGGCGCGCGTCCTTCGAATTCATCCGACGCAAGAACCTTGATGTGCGCCAGCAAACCGTCCGGCGTGATTGCCTCCAAAGCCGGTTCCAAGCGCAACGCCAATTCATCCACAGCGAAAAGCGAAGTCGCAGCGGTAAGAAAGAGTGCGACCAACCAGCGCGAAATTTTCATGCTCTTTCTGTAGCGGCGCTCTATGAGGGCCGCAAATGCTCTGGCCACGTAACTGTGCGTTCTCCCCGTAGAAGATTTCGCGATGGCTACAGGCTCGCTCTACTCGCGGCTGATCCTATTTCGCGCAAGCTTTGGGAGTGCGCACGCGTCCTCGCATCGCTCTGGCGCCTGGCCACTTTATTGACGCAATATCGAGAAGCGCCGTCAGATTCTTTTCTTACGCTGAATAACCCATTCAAACGTCGCGGAAAGCGTATGCGCATTCGATTCGTCGTATATCTCTACTGTAATTGAAATCATCGAACGGCTTTTCGAAGAAAGCTCCGCCTCGAGCCGAGCGAGAGCTTCTGGCGCTGCACTCGCAGTGGACACTATGCTGCCATTCGCAGGCTTGCGGAATTTTGCCTCCATACGTCGCACGACCGGAAAAAGATCATCAGCGGATCCAAAATGCCTGAGCAAAAACTCGCCGCTTGAAGCTTCTGCGAGCGCGAGCTGCGCAGCCGCGTGAACTGTGCCGAGATGATTGAGGTATTGGTTGCCTGATGGCAGTTGCAATAGGTGCACAGTCTCGTGCGCGGGGTGAATCCCAAGAAAATTGTTAAAAGGCAACTCAGTGACGCTTGGCCTTCATACAGTACTATCCTTGATCGTAATCGACCTGAGTCGAGCTCGAATCTTTTCCAGGGTCTCATCTCTGTTCATGCTGGTGATCGGCTTCTGAAAGGTTCGCCGTGCCCAATCCATTAGTCGCGGGCCGGAAATCTCGGCCTCATGCGGATGAGCAGCAGAATAGTTGGACGTTAGCCATTCTGTCCGAGGAAAAAGGTGGAAGTGAACGGTGCGTGTCTCCTCCGAAAATAAAGCGCAGTAAACTCGCTGTGGCCGAACGACGGCTTCGATTGCAGCAGTAGCCATTGCCAACGTTGACCCAAGCGCGGCAAGAGCTGTGGGATTCATCTCCGAAAGAGACTCGACGGCAGCACTGGGGGTCAGGATCAAGTAGCCGGGGATGTAGCAGGTGCTGCACGCTTCTACGATGAAATGCTCGTTGGCCAGAACTGGCGAAGGGCTTGTCGACTGTCCAGCGGGCCTTGTGAGGTTCCTCACTTCGTTCGGGATGAGAAAGCTATGTTAGCGGGCTTTTTGGGCCGATCCGGCAGGTGCTTCCTTTTTCTCGTGGGGGCCGATGCCAATTTTTTTCAGGAACGGTTGAATCGATTGTTTGCGGCCGAGAAACTTCTCGATGGAAACGGTAACGTCACGCGAATCGCCCGGCTCATAGATTTCGTGGCGTAACTTCATACCAGCTTGCTTGTCGAGGTAGCCATCCTTTGCCTTTTCGAAAACGGTTGCCATATCTGCGGCGATGGCGTCGGCCCATGCATAGCCGTAGTAACCGGCGTCATAGCCATTCAGGTGGCCGAAGTAGGAAACGAAGGTAGTGCTCGGATCAATTGGGAGAAAGATCTTTTCCAGGATCGGATTTGAAATGGCCACACAATCGAAGGGCATATTCTCAGCATGCTGATTGTGCAGCTCGAGGTCGAGCGATGCGAAGGCGAACTGGCGTCGATAAAGAATACCGGCATTCGCCAGCTTCGCGTCATTCATTTTTTTGATGATTTCCGCTGGAATTTTCTTCGATGGATCACGGTAATCGGCCGCAAACGTGTCGAGCACTTTCTTGTCCCAGACCCAGTTCTGCAGCATTTGCGATGGCGCTTCTACGAAATCCCCCGGCACATGCGTTCCGGCGAAACGGCCATACTTCGCGCGAGTGACAATCGAATGCAGCGCGTGACCGAATTCGTGGAACAAAGTCTCGACCTCCTGGTGTGTCATCAAAGATGGTTTGTCCGCTGCCGGAGGCGAAAAGTTGCAAAGCAAGGCGACCGTTGGTCGCTGGTATTTTCCGTCCGGCAACAGTTTGCCGCCGATGATTTCGAATTGAGCGAAGTGATTGAATTTTCCTTCGCGCGGAAACATATCGAGATAAAACATCCCGAGCGGCTCGCCGGTGGAGGAATCGGTCACCATATAGAGCTGGAGATCGTCGATCCATTTGTAAGGCGCGGCGATCTTCTCAAACTTCAGACCAAAGATGCTCTGATAAATGTTGAACATCCCGTCGAGCACTTTTTGAAACGGGAAATATGCGCGCAATGCTTCCTTATCGACGGCGTATTTTTGTTTGTCCCGCTGGTTAGCATAATAGCGCCAATCCCACACCTCGATCTTGGCGTTGGGATCGTTCGTTTCGGCGGACTTCATTTTTGTAATTCCGCAACTTCATTCTCAAACTTGGGCTGAATTCCGGTAACCAGATCGCTAATGTATTTCTCCGCGTTCGCCCCGTTCTTGGCCATTTTGACTTCAGTCTGATAGTCGTCCCACGATTTGTAACCGAGCCGCAGCGCGATCTTGTTTCGAAGCGCAAGCATTTGATTTAGAACAGGAACGTTTGCCTCTTTGGCGAGCGTCTCGCGAATGACATAAAGCTGTTTGCGCGTTGCTTCGCTCTTTGCGTTTTCCTCGACGGTATTGAATTGCCACGTGACATTTGCCATCACTGTGTAGGCATCGTCTCCTGTCCGGATGCCGGGCGAGGCGAAGAAGCTTTCCGGCAGTCCATCCAAATCGGCCTTCGTGAAAATCACCGGCGCGTTGGCCTTCACGATGTTTGTGTCGAAATCAGTCCCGAGTTTGGATAATTCCTTCCGCAATTGCTCAACCTCTTTGCGCTGATCGGGCGGAAGGTCTAATCCAGCGCGGCGATAATCACGCAACGTTTCGTTCAGCAGTTTTTCGTCCTCGCCTGAAAGCTTCGGGTGTGTATCGGCGAAAGCCTTGATTGCCTTGTAAACGTCCTCACGGTAATCGATGCCGACAGCCCAATCCTGAAAGGCCTTTACCGCGTTCTCGCCAGCGGCGCGCATTTCTGGATTTGTGTTTGTCTCTTTAATGATCGTGGCCCTGTTCGCTGCGAGTCCTGCCTCGTAAGTGAGATCATCGAGTGCCACCACTGTGCTCTTAAAAGTGGCCTTCTTCAGATCTTGCGAGCCGATTTGATCCAGTGCCTTGTTCGCCTTCGCGATGGCGTCGTTCATCGTGGTCTCAACCGCTTTCGGCGTTTGCTCCCAATCGGGGAGCGTCAAGACAGCATTGGCCTTCGCGGCCGCAGCGCGAAAGTCATCGACAGTTTTTAGTTCAGCGGCCGGAAGATTATGACTTGAAGCGACGAAAACGAGCGACAGGAAAAGAAGCAAGGATTTCATGAACGTTGAGTGTCGGCGAACATCCGTGGGCGCGCACAAAAGGCAAGCATGATTAACCGTCCCATGTTGCGTTTTGAACACTGACACGTTAGGAAACGTGCGCCACGATGATCCAGAAATTTTTCGTCGCCTTCATTCCGGTCTTTGTCGCCATCGATCCAATCGGGCTTGTCGCGATATTTATGGGTCTCGCGTCCAGCGCCTCGCCAGAGCAGCGGAAACGCCAGGCGTCTCTCGGAATCTTCACGGCGTTTTTCGTAGCGATCGGATTTGTTTTTCTCGGGCAAATTATTTTCGACGCGCTTGGAATTACCGATGCAGACTTTCAAGTCGCCGGCGGACTGATTCTCCTGGCCTTGGCCGGGCGCGAATTGCTCAATGTTGGCCCCTCCGAGCCACGGAGGCAGCGATGAATTCGGAATCGTGCCGCTTGGGATGCCGTTGATTGCCGGACCGGCGTTGCTCACCGCGCTGCTCGTTCTGGTCGACACGGTGGGCGTAGTTTTCACGCTGGTTTCGCTGTTGGTTAATCTCGCTTTGGTCGCATTAGCGTTCTGGAATGCCGATCGGTTCGCGCGTTGGATGGGCATGCAAGGATTACGCGGCGTATCGAAAATTGTCGCGCTCCTCCTCGCTGCGATTGCTGTCAGTCTGATCCGTCGCGGCTGGAACACTCCGGCGTGACTAACTGCTGGGGACAAGCTAGCCGTTAAACAAACCTCTTAGTTCCGGCGTCTGGCCGGTTTCCGTCACTTCGATGTTGCTCGAAGTTAAAAAAGTGATTCTACACGCGGAGCCGCTGACAATATGCCTGCGTGTCTGATGGCCAAAATTCCTTCAACTCCGCGTTTTTATCGCCGGCTTTATATCGCGCGTTTAACTCAGTTTCAATCGCCTTGATCTCATCCTGCTGTGGAAGCGGCATTCCCGAATAGATGTAGGCCGGCACTTCGTTGGCATTCCGGGTGAATGGCTGTCTGGGCGTATAGGTCCAAGCGACGCTTCTGCAACTGGCCCGTGCTCCAGTTCTTGTAAGCTGGACTTACATATCCCCATGCCTCCGGGCTCCGCGCGTAGCGATCGTACGGATAACCGCCTGTCACTGCCGGACCGGGATATGTAGTGATGGGGCGGGCTGATTCGCACAGCCAATGACGCCAACGGCAAATGCTGCTAACAATAATCGTTTCATACTCTTTACCTTATTTAGAGATTCACTTGTCACTATTTAACCACAGAAATCCCTCGCAGTCGCGCATTTATTTTGCTTTCGTGCCGCTGACAACCTGGTGTAGAGTCCGGCAAATCCGAATAGCGGCTCTAACCCGATTCAGACTAACAGACACCAAGAGAGATGGGTCCGGGTCATTGACACACCGGCGCCTCTTGATACTATCCTCGCTCCAATGAGATTTCCTTTACCGCTTACAGCGAAAATCGCGGCCTACGTGATTGGGCATAAGTTACGTGGCACGAAGAAATTCGCCACGGTGCTTCAGCTCGAGCCATCTGCATACGTGCAACCTCACCTGCACGGGCTGCGGGCGGATTCGAGAGTATTCCACGTCGCTCAAGGACATAATGAGCCTGGAAGACTGTCTCGGGGCGGCAAAGGAGTGCAACGCGCCCATGGTTTCCATCTGCGGCGGCGAGCCGCTGATCTACCCGCACATCGAGGCGCTGGTGCAGGGACTGCTCGCGCAGCAGCGGATTGTTTATATCTGCACTAACGCCATGTTTATGCGCAAGAAAATGCGCGAGTGGCTGGGCTCGCAGTTGTCGACCCGGGCGGAATTCGTGCAAGAAAAAATCGCTACGCTGCTCGGTGCGGGATTACTCGGCGAAAAAGATGCAGCCGAAATTCGCAAGGGACCAAAAGACCCGGCAAAGCCAACTATTGGTCCGACCAAATGGATGTACTGGAACGTGCACCTCGACGGTTTGGAACGAACCCACGACCTGATCGTGGAACGCGAAGGCGTTTTCAAGGAATGCATCCTGGCAATCAAAATGGCGAAGCTGCTTGGCTATCAGGTCGCGACGAACACTACTGTCTACAAGGAAACCGATATGCAGGAGATCGAACAAATGTTCGATTATCTTTCCGATCTTGGCGTCGATGGTCACACCATTACCCCTGGATACGATTACGACGCTGCCAAGAAGGACATGATCAAGCGGCTCAATTTGCGCCCGGAAAACTTCTTTCTTACCCGCACAATGACGATCGAGAAGTTTCAGAAAGTGGAGAAGTGGATGAGTCGCTATACTTTTTTGGGAACGCCGATCTATTTCGAGTTTCTCGCGGGTAAGCGCGATCTGACATGTTCGGCATGGGCGATCCCGACGCGCAATATCCGCGGCTGGAAAGGCCCGTGCTATTTGATGACCGACGGACACTACTCGAGCTACGCGGAATTACTGGAAAAGACCGCATGGGACCGGTATGGCGTTGTGAACGGTGTTGCGCGCGATAGCCGATGCGAAAATTGCATGGTGCATTGCGGTTACGAGCCGACAGCGACATTGGGGCTGCAAGCGCGGCGAGGAGACACCTGGAAAACGGTCAGATTCAATTTCGCCTCGAAACCGAAACCCTCTGGCCGTGGCAGCGAAGTGCTCG
Source organism: uncultured Verrucomicrobiae bacterium (assembly GCA_963719605.1). Classification (GTDB taxonomy): domain Bacteria; phylum Verrucomicrobiota; class Verrucomicrobiia; order Chthoniobacterales; family UBA10450; genus Udaeobacter. The sequence goes on along the minus strand of CAVRCO010000024.1, from coordinate 17,682 downwards.
CCTTCAATGGCGTGAGCTCCGGTAACGGTCACCTGACGGGGAAACGTGCAGAAGTTGCAGCACAAGCGTCGTAAGAATCGGATCGAGATGCCGGAATTTTCAGGAAAGCTCATTGCGTTGCCAAGCGCGCGACCAGAAATCTCGGAGTCTTATTCGGCGAACGACGAAGAGATTGCGAAGGCCATCGCGCGTGCGCAAGAGAACCTGCTGCGCCAGCAAAAGCCAGATGGCCACTGGTGCGGGGAGCTAATCGTCGATAGCACTCTCTGCTCGGATTACATCCTTTTCATGCATTGGTGCGGCGAAGTGGACGCGCAATTGCAGCGGCGCTGCGTGCGTCACATTCTCGGACGCCAACTGCCGGACGGAGGATGGAACATCTATCATGGCGGCCCGAGCGAGATTAATGCGTCGGCCAAAGCATATTTTGCCCTAAAGCTGGCGGGCTGTTCGGTGGACGCGCCGTTTATGCAGGAGGCGCGCGCGAATATCATTCGTCGCGGCGGCATTCCGCAGATGAACACGTTTAGCAAGCTTTATCTTGCATTGCTCGGCCAGTTTCCTTGGAAATATCTGCCAGCAATCCCTGTGGAAATGGTGCTGCTCCCGCGGTGGGCGCCATTTCACATTTACAAAATGTCGTCGTGGAGCCGCGCCATGCTCATACCGCTGGCGATTATTAACCATTTCAAGCCCACCCGAGTTTTGCCTGGCGAAAAGCAATTACACGAACTCTATCCACTCGGCACCGAGCAAAGCGATTTGCGCTTACCCCGCAGCGAACCTTTCTGGAACTGGCGCAATTTCTTTCTCCGGCTCGACGACACTCTGAAATTCCTGCAACCGCTTCGGATTCGCCCGCTGCGCCGGCGCGCCTTGGAAGAGGCGGAGCGATGGATGCTCGAGCGGATTGGTGAGGGCAGCGATGGCCTCGCGGCCGTGTTTCCGGCGATGCTGAACTGCTTAATCGCATTGCGCGCCCTCGGTTACTCAAAATCAAATCCGATTTACGCCAAGGTGGAAAAAGACTTCGCGGGACTCTTCATTGACGATCCTGAGGACTTCCGCATCCAACCGTGTCTCTCGCCAGTCTGGGACACCGCGATCAACATCATTTCGCTGGTTGAATCAGGCCTTCCTCCCAAGCATCCAGCCCTGCAAAAGGCCGCCGAGTGGCTCGTTGATAAAGAGGTGCGCATTCGCGGTGACTGGACGGCAAATAATTCATACCCGCAAGCCAGCGGATGGGCATTCGAATACAATAACATTTATTATCCCGACACCGACGACACGGCGATGGTGTTGATGGCACTGCGGCTAATCCAGCCAGAGGATCCTCAAGTGCTCAATAAAATCTTTCGTCGCGCCTTGGATTGGCAGCTCAGCTTCCAGTGCCGCGATGGCGGCTGGGCAGCATTTGATAAAGACGTGACTACACCGTGGCTGGAAGACATGCCGTTTGCCGACCACAATGCGATTCTCGATCCAACCTGCAGTGATCTTACCGCGCGCACACTCGAGCTCCTCGGTTACATTGGGTTCGATCCGACGACGCCATCCGTCCGCGACGCCATCCAGTATTTGGTCGATACCCAGGACAAGGACGGCTCCTGGTACGGGCGCTGGGGCGTCAATTACATCTATGGCACCTGGCAGGTGCTGCGCGGTTTGCGCGCGATTGATCAGGACATGACGCAGGACTGGATATTGCGCGGCCGCGATTGGCTTGAAAGTTGTCAAAATAGCGACGGCGGTTGGGGTGAGACTTGCGGCACCTACGAAAACCCATCGACCAAAGGCATCGGCGAAAGCACGGCGTCGCAAACGGCTTGGGCGATCATGGGCATCTGTGCGTGCGGCGATCTCGATCGACCGAGTATCCAGCGAGGTTTGCGCTACTTGCTTAGTTCGCAAAAGCCCGATGGATCATGGGATGAAGAGCAAATTACGGGCACCGGTTTTCCACGCGTGTTCTATTTGAAGTACGACATGTATCGCCAGAATTTCCCGCTGCTCGCTCTTGCGACTTATGTTAATTATCGCAGTGGCGTAGGATATCATCGGAGTTTTTATCGCTGCGACGGAGGTTAGGCTGCAAGCCTGAGTCGACGGAGGGGCTGCCAGCCTGTCGAACATCTGTGTTGCAATCTCAAGCTGGCAGCCTGAATGCCGACTCACAAGCTGGCCGGCTTTCTGAAAAATAAAACCTGTCGCGCGGCGTAATTCGATCTAACTGTAAAGATTATGGCTTACGAATTACCAAAATTACCTTACTCCTACGATGCTTTGGAACCGCATATCGATGCGCAGACGATGGAGATCCATTACACCAAGCATCACCAGACTTATGTCAACAACCTGAACAACGCGATCAAAGGCAATGCTGAACTCGAAAAGAAATCAGTCGAAGATTTGATCAGTGATCTCAAATCGGTGCCAGAAGACATTCGCACAGTTGTACGGAACAACGGCGGAGGTCACGCAAATCATTCGTTCTTTTGGAAAATAATGGGACCGAATGCCGGGGGCAAACCGAAAGGCAAACTCGCCGACGACATCAAATCAACGTTCGGCAGCTTTAATGATTTCAAAGAGAAAATCGCTGCCGCTGGCGCGGGGCGTTTTGGCAGTGGCTGGGCATGGCTGATTAAGAATAAGAATGGAAGGCTCGAAATCATTTCCACGCCAAACCAAGACAGCCCTCTAATGGACCGCAACACGCCAATCCTCGGCGTCGATGTTTGGGAGCACGCCTATTACCTTAAGTATCAAAACCGACGGCCCGATTACGTCAAAGCCTGGTGGAACGTGGTAAACTGGGACGCAGTCGCGAAGAATTACTGATTGGCGTTGGCCAGTTCTGCTGTAGCGGCGGTCGGTGACCGCCGCTAAACTTGTACCGGTTCTGCGATCAAAAGCGCACCGCCACACTCGCATGGCTTACCTAAACGAAAACTATTTTAAACTTCAGGCAGGCTATCTCTTCCCAGAGGTCGCGCGGCGGGTGCGCGAATTTTGCGAAGCGAATCCGGAAGAGGCCAAGCGATTGATTCGCTGCGGAATCGGGGACGTCACCGAGCCTCTGCCGCGTGCGGCAATTGATGCGATGCAGCGGGCTATCGAAGAACTGGGCCATCGCGAGACGTTTCGCGGCTATGGCCCCGAACAGGGCTACGAATTTCTAAGGTCGGCAATCGCTCGGCACGATTATCGCGATCGCAACATCGACATTGCCGACGACGAAATTTTTGTTTCTGACGGCTCAAAATGCGATTGCGGTTACGTCCTCGATATCCTCGGTGATCAAAATAAAGTTGCGGTGCCCGACCCGGTATATCCGGTTTACGTCGATACGAACGTGATGGCTGGCCACAGTGGACTGGCAAGAAAAGATGGCAGCTACGAAGGAATTCTTTATTTGGCGTGCACAGCTGAAAACGGATTTGTTCCCGATCCACCGGCAGAACACGCCGACCTTGTTTATCTTTGTTTTCCCAATAATCCAACGGGGGCCGTTGCATCGCGTGACCAGCTTTCGCGCTGGGTCGATTATGCGCGCAAGCACGAAGCGCTTCTGCTCTTCGATGCCGCGTACGAAGCCTATATTTCTGATCCAGACGCTCCGCATTCCATTTTCGAAATTCCGGGCGCGCGCGACTGCGCGATTGAATTGCGCAGTTTTTCCAAGAACGGCGGGTTCACCGGCGTGCGCTGCGGATTTACAGTCATGCCGAAATCCGTTCTTGCGCGGACGGAGAATGGTCGCCGACTTGCCCTCCATCCGCTATGGCAGCGGCGTTGGAGCACGAAATCGAACAGCGTGAGTTATCCGGTGCAACGCGGCGCGGAAGCGATTTACTCGCCTGAAGGCCGCAAACAATCTCGCGCGCTAATTGAGCATTACATGGGCAATGCAAAGATTCTTCGCAACGCCGCCGCGAAGGCCGGTCTCGAGGTTTTCGGCGGTATAGACGCGCCGTACATCTGGGTAAAAACGCCCAATGGCCTAACGAGTTGGCAAATGTTCGATCGGATGTTGCGGGAGTTGAATGTTGTCGTCACACCCGGCGCCGGTTTTGGCGTACAAGGCGAAGGTTATGTTCGCATTTCGGCGTTCAACAGCCGGGAGAACGCGGAGGAAGTAGCGCGCCGGTTACAGAAGTCGTAGTCGCTTTTGTTCAAGGCGCGGGAAGCGCTCGTGCAAGATAAGCGAATCGCCTCTTGTCGATAGTAGGTAGCTGCGTAAAGTGCGCTAAATTTTGCAAAGACGAAGGATGGGAGAGTGTCGGATCGAAAGCAAAATTTGCCACAACTTTATCGCTTTTGTTTCTTGATGCTGGGCGACTCGCGCACGGCGCAGGAAGTCTTTAACACGACGTTGCGCGAAGCGGCTGTGCGCGCTGCACAGGGAGAATTACCCAGGGAGCCCTTTTGGCTTTTTCGGGAGGCGCGCTGGCGTTGTTTAGAGGCAAGTAAGACGGACCTGCAACCGGAATCGCTCGAGATCGAGGAGCACGATATAGCTCCACAGGCTGCGTCACAGATCAAGCAGCTCGACCCCACGCAACTGGCAATTTGGATTTCCGCCGCGCCCGATCCTCAAAGGAGCGCGCTGGCACTCTTTTATCTCGACGAATTCAATTACCTCGAGATTCTCGACATCGCCGAGCTCAAACTGAGCACGCTGTCGCGATGCTTGTCGCAGGGACGGCGACAGTTGCAGGCATGGCTGGACGCTAAGCACTGCGGAGCACCCAAGGCATGAGGACCCTGCGGCTATTACGTCGGCGCCGCGCTCTTTTGAATTGCGCGCCCATAAGCCACGACCATTTAGCTGACCGTTCCATGCGCGCTGCGGTATCGCGTGAAGACGGTTCTGATGGATTTGTTAATCAACAGAACTTTGATCGAGCCGTGGCGGAACTGATTCGTCTCGTCCCGATACCGGCCGAGTCGGCCGAATGGTTCTTGGACAAGGGGGCGATTCGGGGCCCGAAGTGGACGTGGAGAAGAATCGTGCTCAATCCTGCCGTTCTTGCGATCAGCATTGCTCTCCTGGTGATCGCCGGGGTGTTCACGTTCCAAGTGCTTGGTCGACTAAATGATTTTCCAGGTTCGGCGACAGCGCGGAAATTATTAACCGTGGCCGGCTCCACTCGATCGGTCACGCTCGATCCGGTGAGCGCCGAAGCAGGGACATTAAGTGATCTGTTCTTTATGAAACACGGGCTTGAACACTACGACGTTCCAGACGAGTTCGCCGATTTTCGCACGATCGGCTGCCGCGTTTTTGACGACGACGAGTCCCAGAGGATCGCTCAAATCTGGGTGGCTGAAAAACGCATGCAATTTTTTCTCTTCCCGGCAGAGAGAGACACCAAGACCGGGGCCGTATTGGCTTTTCCGGGATGGCGTTATGTTCATCAGGAAGGGTGGATCGGTGCAGTCACGGAACACAACGGCGTCTGCTTTATGGCCGTGTTACAAGGCCGTGAGAAAGACTTGGAGCCGTATCTTTCTGGGCCAAAGCAGTAACAACAGTCTCGCTTCCCGTCCCTACTCATGCTCTCGCTCGAACATCGTTGATTGGAGGAGGATCAAGAGCACGAGCAACAGAAAGAGCAGGAAAAGAAGTGCGCGATTTGCGTTCGCGTTGACAGCGCAAATCATGCGATTGACCTTTGTCGCCGCCGATTTCGCCAGGGTAGCTCAGTGGTAGAGCAGGGGACTCATAAGCCCTTGGTCGGGAGTTCGAATCTCCCCCCTGGCAGTTCTCTAATGCGGAGTGAGGAATCCCGATTGCGGATCGAATGAGCTTCTGGCACAAGCCTGCTGTAATGAACAATGAGAGTTTTCTCCAAAGACTTTTCGCGGCCGGAAATTCGTATTGGCTCACGCGTTTCCTAATTCTGAGACTACTCGGCTTTGTTTATGCAGTCGCTTTTCTGGTAGCGGCCCAACAGTTGGTGCCGCTTATTGGCGAGCATGGGCTAACGCCGGCTAATCATTTTCTCGACAGCGTTCAAACACAACTCGGTTCGCGAACCGCCGGGGTGCTACGAGTGCCGACGCTCTTTTGGTTCGGAATTTCCGATGATGCGTTGTCGATCTTCGCCTGGATCGGCTTTGGCTTGTCGCTGGTTGTTCTTGGCGGCTACGCCAACGCAATTCTCCTCGGCGTCCTTTGGGCGATGTACATGTCGATCGTGCACGTTGGACAGATTTGGTACGGTTACGGCTGGGAGATTCAATTGCTCGAGTCCGGATTTTTGTCGATCTTTCTTTGTCCGTTGATTGATGGGCGTCCCTTCCCCAAATGCAGGCCGCCGATTCTCGTTATCTGGCTCTTTCGCTGGCTTGGGTTTCGGATCATGATCGGCGCAGGTCTGATCAAATTGCGCGGGGACCCGTGCTGGCGCGATCTAACCTGTCTTTACTATCACTACGAAACCCAGCCGATCCCGAGCGCCGTCAGCCGTTATTTGCATTTCGCGCCAGACTGGTTCCACAAATTTGAGGCGGCATGGAACCATTTCATCGAACTCATTGTGCCGTGGTTTTCATTTGGCCCGCGACACGTCCGTCATGTCGCGGGTGTCTTGCTCGTCACGTTTCAGATCTTTCTCGTCATCAGCGGCAACCTTTCGTTCCTCAATTACCTGACAATCGTTCCGTTCCTGGCGTGCTTTGACGACACATTCCTGCGCCATTTTCTACCGAAGGTATTGGTCGAACGTGCGGAACGCGCAGCACGAGAATCGGAACCGTCACGCATCAACAACGCGATCGCTTTCGCGTTGTCGATCCTGGTGGTCTATCTAAGCGTCGCGCCGGTGCTCAATCTCGTTTCAGGACGACAGCTGATGAATTATTCCTACGACCCGCTCGATCTTGTAAATACCTACGGAGCGTTCGGTACAGTCGGACGGGAGCGCGACGAAATCATTTTTGAAGGCACAGAAGATTCAACCATCACCGGCGACACGAAATGGAAGGAATACGAGTTCAAAGCCAAGCCTGGTGACCCAAACCGGCGGCCGCCGTTCGTCGCGCCTTATCAACCGCGGATTGACTGGCAAATCTGGTTCGCTGCGATGGGTTCACCCGACGAATATCCATGGACATTGCATTTTGCTTGGAAACTTCTGCATAACGATCCAGGCACGCTCTCGCTCCTCGCTGACAATCCCTTTCCGGATGCGCCACCTCACTACATTCGTGCGCGACTTTATCGTTATCGATTCGCTCCGATCGGCGAGAAAGCGTGGTGGAAACGCGAGGCAATTGGGGAATGGTTACCTGCTCTGTCGACGGACAACTTGGAGTTCCGTCGCTTGCTCGAAGCGATGGATTGGTTGGACTGATAGATGGACAGTGACAAATTCCATCAACCCCGACAGCTTTCGGGGCCAACTGACGGAACTCATGAGGAGGCCTGTTCGGGTTATTGGCGGGGAGGTTCTGAGACGGATCTCTGAACCGTCGTCACCACTTCATTCTGATTACCTGGCTTACCGGAATCAGGAGATTAGCTGGAATGAGTTGATCGCGCGGCTGCCGCACGTCGCCTTGATCGGCGACAGTGTTTGCACGGGAGTCTACATCTCATCGATCTGGGGCACGTTTTGGCGCGCCCGCACTTGCCGGGGCAATAACTGGTTTCTCGACACTAACCCGGCGCCAGCAGGGATTCAGAGCGTTTCGAAAAGACTCGAGAAGTTCACTCCATTTGTTGCAATTGAATGCGCAGGCATCGGCGCGCTCGTCGATCATGAAGGTCAACGGCAGAATTTTCTCCGAAGAATCCTTCGGACGCGCAATTTCTCCGGGCAAATCGGCGACTTGCTGACGATGAAACGTTTTCCCGATTTGACGCTCATCTCGATCGGACACAACAACGTTGATTGGACGTGGTGGTGCGTTCCCGCGGAACTTGAGCAGCCGGAGAATCGTTTGCGAGAACTTAGCCGGCGTTTCCGTGAAAATTTCACGCGAGAGATCTGTCGGCTGATTGGTGTCGCCCGCACGCAACGTCACCGGATCGCAATCGTCGTATATGGTCTTGTCAATTTCGGGTCATACTTTCGAGGGCGTGAAATCGCAGAGCGCCTGCGGGCGAACGACGCATCTCGCTATCCGCATTTGCCAACCACTTACAAATACTTGAGATCCTTCCGGCCAGCATACCGCGCCAATCTGATCCGCCTTGCAAGGATGGTGAATGAGGAGTTGCGCGCGATGGTGAGTGATTTGAACGGCGACCTCGCTGACAACTCCAATATCCAATTGCAATATTCGGATGCCTTGGCAACAGCTGACCTGAGTCGCGTTGAACTGCTTCACCCGATCGATGGCTGGCATGCTTCGGTCGAAGGTCACAATGTTCTCGCAGAAGCCGCGTTTCGCGATCTTGGACCAAGTCTGGAATTTCTTGGACTTAAGTGACTGTCGCTGACACTGCGCTTCAGTTGTAGCGCCTCGTTGTGTCGAGACGCATTGCCGATGTTGCTCCCATAGGCACGGCGACACATCGCCATGGCTACAGGATTGACTGGCGCGGTGGCCAAAATGTTAGGTTACAAATCTCCACGCTTTTTGAGTCGAGAGATTGTGTCGCCCAACATGCGGTAACCAAAATGGCCTTGGCGAATGCGCAGCAATTCAGAGCCATGCCATTTTTGCTGGATCGTCTCAAGCTGTTGAAGGGGCGCGATCGAATCGAACTCGCCTGCAACAAACAATACCCGCGACGCGTCACATAGCGGTAAGTTGTGGATCGGTGAGCTCAGGTGGAAATGTCGGGCGACGAGAGACGGCTCGATATTGGCACCACGCAGTTCGCGGCGGATCGACCGCGCTGCGGGGCTCTCCCAAATCGCGTGCTCGATATTTACGATCGGCGCCATCAAGGCGGCGAAACGTAGGTCGCGCTCGACCATCGCAAGCAACGCACCGATCCATCCGCCATAGCTCATGGCGAGCACGCCGAATTCGCCGGAGCCGCGTTCGCGCAATGCGCTCATCAATTGGCGCAGCTCCATGACGCCCTGGCGCAGTCCCTCCGCGTTGCGGATCAGGTTGCAGGTGATCGCAAGCTCACCATTCCAGTACCCGCGAGGGACACGCGAATAATGGTATGGCAGCTGAATGAAGCATGCGTTCCAGCCGAGTTCGTTGAAGTGCTCCGCGCAACGTCGATAACCGATGGGGCTCGTGGACATCAGCGCGTGCAAGATGAAAACCGTCGGTGCGCTGCGAACACGTTCTGACGGAAAAAAATCTGCGTGCGCGATATTGTTCGCTGGGAATTGGGTCTCGAGCGGGCTGCGCCATGTGATAGTCGGGTGACCGTTTCCCAGTGCTTCAGCAAGATTGTCATCGTGCGGCGAGGCATAATATTGATCGGCCGTGAGCCGTTCGCATTCTTCCACGTAGCGCTCCATCTCCTCACGGCTGCGCCCATTTAGCCGGTGTCGGGCATGCAGGACGTTGATTGATGCGCATAGAAATGCATCGATTCCCTTCGCAGCGAAGCGGCGAAATCCGTTGCCATTGATTTTGCCAATCCGCATCTGAACTTTATGGGAGGGACGCGGCGCTGCGGCGTCCGGTCGGGCTGACGGTCCGACCCGGCCCTTCATTCGTTCTCGCGGCGAGTGCGGCAGATCATCCCTCGTCAGGCGAAATGTTTGTTGCAGTTCCGCGTAGAGATTTTTGAATGCAGACGCCAATTCAGCTTCGATTCGCTCGCGTGCCTGTAATTTTTCGAGACCGGGAGAATGTGAAATTGGATTTCCAAATGCGATCCAGACTGGTGTGCGTCGCAGCGCCGAAAGCTTTCGGGATTTTATTGAATAAAGACGATCAGTGCCAAGGATAACGCACGGCAAAATTGGAACGCCGGCGATGTGCGCAAGTGTTGAAGCGCCGGGCCGGAGCGGCGCGCCTTCGAGCAGCGATCGCGCGCCATCCCGAATCCCGCCCTCGGGGAAAAGACCAACGACGCGTCCGTCTTGCAGTCTTTCAACCGCGGTCCGGATGGTTTTGCGATTCGCACGATCTCGATCTACTGGGAACGCATCGACCGCGCGCAAAAGAAAACCCACGACCGGCGACTGAAAAAATTCTGCCATCGTCAACCAGTCGATTTTCCGTCGAATCACTAACGAAATAATGAATGGATCGAAATGGCTGATGTGATTGGCGGCCAGCAAAAATCCGCCGGTCCGATTTGTATTTTCGGGCCGGATTACCTGAACACGCGTGACACAGCCAAACAGCAGTCTTACCAACAGCCTTGCAGCGCGATAAGATGTCATTTTGAGTCGCACTGCTTGAGTGTTTCGCTGACTCGCCATAGGAAGGCTATTTTTCAGGCTGATTCCTTTTTTGAACGTGGTATCATAGTTGGCGGTTCGTACACGAGGTTTTGGCTATGAAACCCAGGAGTCCTTCGACGGGCGGTAAGGGGCAATTTCCGCGCACCGACTACTTTTTCCATTCTGGTTTTGGCCAATGGCATGGCGGCTATTTTTCGCCTTACGACGGAGAGGACAAATATGGATTCAGGAATTTTTACAATTTAGGACGCGAATTCCGTATCGAGGCCGCGCGGGAACGTGCCAGGGAAATGGCGGTGTTTGCGTTGATTGTTCTGACCTCGGCGTGGCCGGTGCTCTACATGGTGGTGACAGTCGTGAAACTGCTGAGCAGGGGTCGTCCGATAGACCAGTAGCGAATCTCCTTTCCCAGCCGGCACGACGTCCCTACGACTATCCTTTTGGCCAGAGAAATTCGTCGTGGTATTCGGGCGTTTTTTCCGGAGCAAGCCCGTGGCGTGCGACGTTTTCGGTCACGACGCGCGGGATGAGGAAGTTCAGCAGATAATCTTCGCCACCGGCTTTGGTGCCGCTGCCGCTCATTTTGAACCCGCCAAAGGGATGACGGCCGACGATCGCGCCGGTGCACGGGCGGTTGATGTAAACGTTGCCGGCTTCCAACTGCGCTTTGACCCGATCGATGTTGGCTGGGCTGCGCGAGAAAAAGCCGCCGGTCAACGCGTAATCAGTGCCGTTGGCGACTTCGATCGCCTCATCCAGGTCGCGCACTTTTAATACACTCAGCACGGGGCCGAAAATCTCTTCGCACGCGATCCGTTTGCTTGGTCTTACATCGGTGAAAATCGTAGGCGGAATGAAGTAACCGTGCGGCGGCACTTCTTTGGCCTGATAAGCCAGCGTCGCCTCGCTTTTGCCGACCTCGATGTACTCCAGAATGCGCCGATAAGCGGCTTCATCAATTACTGGCCCAACCATGACGCCCGGTTCTTCCGGATTGCCGACGCGCACGCTGGCGGCGGCAGCGAGCAATCGTTCTATCACGCGGTCGTAATTTTCTTCGAGAACGATCAGCCTCGAGAGCGCGGAACATTTCTGACCCTGAAAACCGAACGCGGAATAAATCGAATCGACAATCGTCTCATCGAGATCCGCGTCGGAATCGACGATCATGGCGTTTTTGCCGCCCATCTCGCAAATGACGCGCTTGAGCTCGCGCTGGCCTTCGCGCGTTTTGCCGGCGCTGTCCCAAATCCTTAGCCCCACCTCGCGCGACCCCGTGAAGGCGATCAAATCGACATCTTTGTGATCAACCATGTGCGCGCCGATGACCGAGCCTTTGCCGTTGAGAAAATTCAATACGCCAGGCGGCACGCCGGCTTCTTCGTAAATTTCCATGAGCATGGCGCCGATGATGACCGATTGCTCGGACGGTTTCATGATCACGGTGTTCCCCGTGACGAGCGCGGCGCTGACCATGCCGCACAAGATCGCCATCGGAAAATTCCACGGCGCGATGACCAGCGCGACGCCGCGCGGCCAGTAATGCTGATAGCTTTCTTCGCCGGGCACATTTTGCGTGAGCCGGGGCCGGCCTATCAACCGCATTCGGCGGGCGTAAAAAGTACAGAAATCGATGGCTTCACGAATGTCGCCGTCTGCTTCCGCCCACGGCTTGCCGACCTCAAAGACTTCGAGCGCGGAAAGCTCAAACCGGCGGCGTTCGAGAATTTCGGCGGCGCGTTCCAGCAATTGACAGCGCTCTTCAAACGAAGTGCGACGCCATTTCTCGAACGCTGCGCGCGCAGCGGCGACGGCGCGTTCAGCTTCGGGAATTCCGGCTTCGGCGGCGTAGCCGACAATTTGGTCTGGCTGGCTCGGATTGACCGAGGAAAAGGTGTTGTCGGTCCAGATCTTTTCGCCGTTGATCGTGAGCGGAACTTTGCGCCCAAATTGCTTGCGCTGTTCGCGCAGCGAAGTCCGCATTTTCTCCTGGTTCTCGGGCAACGCAAAATTCGTTAGGGGCGCATTTTCATAGGGAGCGCCCGGGTGTGTCTTTGGTGTGGTTGTTGTCATATTTGTGGTAGCATTTGATGGCGGTCGAACGCCATTTCGGCTTCCGCGCAAAATTTCGCATGGATCGCGCAGCAAATCTTCTGCGGGGACGTTCTCGGAAAATTTTGCGTGCAAAAATCCTTCATTCGACGTGTTCTCGAGCAGACGTCGCACCAGATACGACATCCCGGGAAGCAGTTCACCGACTGGGCAATATTCGCGGACGCGATAACCCATTTCCACCAACGCGCGCTTGATTGGTCCAGCCATCCCATAGAGCAACTGAAACTCGAAGCGGCTGCGATCGATCCCGAGTTCCTCCGCGAGCGCCTGTGCATGCGCAATGCTTCGAACATTGTGCGAGCCAAATGCGGAGGTAACAATGGATTCATTTTCCAACAGTAACCGCGTGAGCGTTTCGAAATTTGCATCGCTCTCTGGTTTCTGAAGATAAACCGGACAATCCCAGCCGTTCTGGCGCGATTTCGTTGTTTCGTAGTCCCAGTATGCGCCTTTAACCAGCCGGACCGCGAATCGCGTTCCGCGGGCGCCGCCCCACTCAATCAGGTCGCGCAGATCCGCCTCAGAATCTCGCAAATACGCCTGGATAACGATTCCCGCATGGGGCCAATCCTTAAATTCTTCCTCTGTGAAAACGGTTTTGAAGAGTTCAAGAGTAACATTTTTGTGCGCGTAGCTTTCCATGTCGAAATTGATGAATGCGCCCAGCTCTCGCGCACGGCGCAAGAGCGGCCGCAGCTTCGGCGCGAGATGGGCGATTGTATCCGCCGGGTCGTCCGGACTTATTTGCGAATAAAGCGCAGAAATTTTGACCGAGAGATTTACAACCGGGAAAAGGTCCGAATTTGTGCCCAGCGGCTCGAGCCAGTCTCTTGTTTCGCGCGCGAGGCCCTCGAGCAAATCGAGATACCGCGCCGCATATTCATCGGCCTCGGTTTCACTGACGACAGCTTCTCCCAAAAGATCGACAGTAAATCCAATTTTTTGGCTGCGACGCTTGCGCAGTGTCCGCATTACGTCGTTCGGATTTCGTCCGGCGATGAACTGGCGCGCCATTTCGGAAACGTTCCAGCGCAGGATCGGTCCGCTAATCCATGGAGCGATGCCCGCCAGACGAACGCCAGCCCCTAGAAATTCCGAGAGCTTTCGTGAATCGTGCGCGTTGGCGAAATATTCCTGGAGATGCTCAATAATTTCGCCTGAGGTATGGAGCGAGGGGAGAACAGCGACAAAGCGAAACAATTGCAATTTGAGCTGCTCATCGCGCATTGAGAGCGTCATTAGTCGCTGATAGAATCCGGCCTTGCTGAAGAGCGACTCGGGGTATTTATCAACCAACTCGAAGATGCCCCTGCCGCGCTTCTCGATTTCGCTTTGGAGCGACGTCATTTTACGAAATTAGTTCGCCCCCATGCGTTAAGCAAAGACGGAACCAGGCGCCTTCATGGGTTCAAAAAAAAATTTGCGTCCGGACACGGTCAGTTTGCGGCCGGTTTCCGAAATTAGAATGAAATTGCTTGAAGCAATTTTGAGGAGCAAGTGGAGGAGATTTGCCTGGCAGATTCCGGAGGCCCAGGGCTCGGATCTGTCAGGCAATCTCTTTTTGTACTGATTGATCGAGGGCAGAAACTCGGGTAGCAACCAGTGTCATGACCGTAGAACACCACGAATTTGCGAGCGACAACACCGCGCCGATTTGTCCGGAGGCCTGGGCTGCATTGCAGGAAGCCAATACGGACTACGCCACAGCATACGGCGAGGACCGTTGGACGGCGCGCGTGTGCGATCGGATCCGTGAAATCTTTGAGACCGATTGCGACGTTTATTTTGTTTTTACTGGCACGGCGGCCAATGCGCTGGCGCTCGCGCAACTGTGCCGGTCATTTCGCAGCATCATCTGCCATCAGAACGCTCATATTCAGACCGACGAATGCGGCGCGCCGGAGTTCTTCACCGGAGGATCGAAACTCCTTTTGGTCGGGGGCGGAAATGGGAAGATCGATATTGAACAGACAGAAGCGCTACTCATGCGCCAGAACGAGCTGCATTCGCACAAGCCGGGCGTGATCAGTATTGCACAAGCGACCGAGTTCGGAACGGCTTATACGCGCGACGAAATTGCGGCAATCGCTGACCTCGCGCGTGCCAACGAACTGTTTGTGCACATGGACGGTGCGCGTTTCGCGAATGCGGTCGCGTCGCTCAACTGTGCACCAAAAACGATCACTTGGGAGGTTGGAGTTGATGTTCTCTGCTTCGGCGGCACAAAAAATGGGACGGCGGCTGGTGAGTTGGTGATATTTTTTAACAAAAAGATTTCGCGCGAGTTCGATTATCGAGTGAAACAAGCCGGACAGCTCGGGTCGAAGATGCGTTTCCTGGCCGCACCGTGGATCGGGCTTTTGGCAGGCGACGTGTGGCTGCGAAACGCTCGGCACGCCAATCGCGCGGCACACCAGCTTGCGCATTATCTGCAAAGCAAAGCCAACGTTGAAGTTGTATTCCCGGTGGAGGCAAATGCAGTGTTTGTGCGGATGAACGACGAAGTCGCGCGCGGCATCCAAGCGCGCGGGTGGCGTTTTTACAAATTTATCGAGCCAGATGTTTACCGTCTGATGTGTTCCTGGGCGACCACCGAGAGTGATATCGGCGATTTCATTCGTGACGTTAGCTTAAATCATTGAACGAATAGCGATCAGTGAGATCTGTATGAAGCTAAAATGAATGCGCTTGTGCGAGTTTTGATGCTTGCTCCCATCCTTCTTGGCGGATGCCGGGCGACCCAGGACGTAGCTGCTACTTCCTACCACGTGACTCGCGGCGCAGCGGTAGGCTCTTACAAAGTGGCTCGAGCTGTTGCGGTGGGTTCATATCGTGTTGCCAGTGCTCCAGTGCACTATGCCACGCGGCGAGGGGGCAGCGAATCATCATCATCGACTGCGGTGACGAAGACGGTGCCATCTGACGTTACCAATCCCGGCCAAACAGTTCCGCCGCCCGAAATGGCTTCTGCGTCGCAAGCGCAGTCGCGCGGTGACGTCGAAAGTCGGGGCCAGCGCCGGTCATCATCGGACGCTGACCAGCGCACGACGCATCGGGAGACAGCGCAGCCATCAACGGGAATCTCGTCGTCGCGCGCTTCCGCACCAACGCCTTCGTTTCCGACGGGGAAACCGGTTCCCGGGAAACCGGGATATGTATTCAGCCCGTTTACTAGTGAAAGATATGTCGATGTAAGCGGCTTTGCGTCCGGCACCAAGGTAAAGGATCCTTGGACCGATAAGATCTTCATCGTTCCCTAAGTCGCGGCGCGCGTTTGCAACCGCGCCTTTGTGAGCCGTCCATTTTTTGCACGTGCGCCATCTAACTGTGACCGCCTACAGGTCGGTGGCTACAGCGCGGACCTGGAACGCGGCTGGTTCGATGTTACAGCGTGACGATGGGTTCTGCCTCGAGTATTGCAACAACCTTGCTGGCGCGGAGGCGCGTTCGTGGTGGCACTGGTCTTTATTTTCAGTTACAGAAGTGAACGGCCGACCCGAAGCCGCTTTGTGCGGTTTTTGGCGATCGCTCCTTATATACGGCATCCTCCGTTGCCGACGGCGGGGCCTTCGCAAAAGATGGGCCTGAGCAAGGAAGAGCCATTCTCGGCTAAGGCCGCGCAGCGTGTTCATTCCTCTCATGCACTATGAGCGAAGACGGCGCGCGGCCCCTCGATAACATGGAGACTTGCACGAGATATTTGAAGCTTTGATTCGCACCATGAAAATTCGCGCGGCAGCGGAGCCAGATCACGATCCCATTTGGAGAATTTTCCACGCAGTGGTCGCGACCGGCGATACGTATGCAATCGATCCTTACATCTCCCGCGAAGACGCGTTGGCGTATTGGTTTGGAGCAGATATTCAGGCTTACGTAGCAGAGAAGTGCTGGCCGTATTGTGGGCACTTACATCTTGCGGCCTAACCAGTCGGCCGGCGGCGCGCACGTTGCGAACGCGGCGTTTATGGTGCTCCGGATGCGCGTGGTCAGGGAATTGGTCGCGCGATGGGCGAACATTGCCTGAGCGAAGCACGCCGACTCGGTTTTCGGGCGATGCAGTTCAATTTCGTTGTTTCGACTAACGAATCCGCGATTCGTTTGTGGAGGCAACTTGGTTTCAAGATTGTTGGCACTTTGCCGGGTGCATTTCGTCATCTCGAAAAAGGATATGTCGACGTGTACGTCATGTTTCGCTCGCTTCTGTAGCCCGAAGATCGGTGGCTGCGAACGAAGATGGATTTCGTTTTTGGTTTGCGTTTTGCGTTCGTTAGGCCGAATTGGCTAATTGACTCGAGTTAAATGCAAACAGTGATTCAGGTAATCGCGACTGGCGGCGGATCGTTACGGAACAAAATCATGAGCGATCCGCAACTGGAGAAAAAATTCGGTTTCATCAAAGTCTGGCACAAACAACCGAGCCGTCCGCATGGCTGGGCGAAGATACACAGCGCTCGAGTTTTTCACGGAGCAATTAATCTGGAATGGCATGCGCGGAGTAGCACGCTCATTTGCCGGGTTGTGACAAAGCTCGGCAATAAACCCAACTCGATCATCGGTGATTTCATCGATTACCTGTTGGCACGTCATCAGAATCGGATTTTAGCCATCCACATCATGCGACGATGATTCGTTGCGGGACGAATTGTTGTGACGATAAAATGAACGTTACTGGTTGCTAACAGTCGCATTTTCGAAATTATATGCGCGAACTTCTGTTACCGATGCACCTGCGGCGACCGTTCTTGTGCGAATTATGGTTGGTAGCGTCTTTCTGTCCGAAGGAATTCAGAAATTTCTTTATCCGGAAGAGCTGGCCGCTGGGCGCCTTGCCAAAATCGGAATTCCCGCTCCCGACACCATGGGCCCGTTTATCGGCGGTTGCGAAGTCGTTTGCGGCGGTCTGCTGATCATCGGATTACTAACCCGCCTCGCAGCGATTGTGCTGCTTCTCGACATTAGCGTTGCGATCGTTTCAACCAAAATTCCGGTGCTTCTGGGTCACGGCTTCTGGGGGTTTTCTCTGATGAAGCTGCCGCGATATGGTTTCTGGAGCATGATGCATGAGGCACGTACGGATTTCTCCATGTGGCTCGGTCTGCTCTTTCTGCTGATCGTCGGCGCCGGGCGGTGGTCAGTCGACGCCGCCTTAATGCGGGGAAGGACCAGATCTCGATGGCCGACCGCATCGCGTTAACGAAAGAAAACAATCCGGAGTCTACGGGGCTCG
>CAVRCO010000023.1:0-14418 GCA_963719605.1 uncultured Verrucomicrobiae bacterium | reverse complement strand
GTAAGGGGCAATTTCCGCGCACCGACTACTTTTTTCATTCTGGCTTTGGCCAATGGCATGGCGGCTATTTTTCGCCTTACAACGGAGAGGAAAAATATGGTTCAGGAATTTTTACGATTTAGGACGCGAATTCCGTATCGAGGCCGCGCGGGAACGTGCCAGGGAAATGGCGGTCTTTCGTTGATTGTTCTGACCTCGGCGTGGCCGGTGCTTCTCCATCGTAGTAACAGTCGTGAAACTGCTGAGCAGGGGTCGTCCGATAGACCAGTAGCGAGTCTCCTTTCCCAGCCGGCACGACGTCCGTAGCTATCCTCTTGGCCAGAGAAATTCGTCGTGGTATTCGGGCGTTTTTTCCGGAGCAAGCCCGTGGCGTGCGACGTTTTCGGTCACGACGCGCGCGATGAGGAAGTTCAGCAGATAATCTTCGCCACCGGCTTTGGTGCGCTGCCGCTCATTTTGAATCCGCCAAAGGGATGACGGCCGACGATCGCACCGGTGCACGGGCGGTTGATGTAAACGTTGCCGGCTTCCAACTGCGCTTTGACCCGATCGATGTTGGCTGGGCTGCGCGAGAAAAAGCCGCCGGTCAACGCGTAATCAGTGCCGTTGGCGACTTGATCGCCTCATCCAGGTCGCGCACTTTTAATACACTCAGCACGGGGCCGAAAATCTTTCGCACGCGATCCGTTTGCTTGGTCTTACATCGGTGAAAATCGTAGGCGAAATGAAGTAACCGTGCGGCGGCACTTCTTTGGCCTGGTAAGCCAGCGTCGCCTCGCTTTTGCCGACCTCGATGTACTCCAAATGCGCCGTAAGCGGCTTCATCAATTACTGGCCCAACCACGACGCCCGGTTCTTCCGGATTGCCGACGCGCACGCTGGCGGCGGCAGCGAGCAATCGTTCTACCACGCGGTCGTAGTTTTCTTCGAGAACGATCAGCCTCGAGAGCGCGGAACATTTCTGACCTTGAAAACCGAACGCGGAATAAATCGAATCGACAATCGCCTCATCGAGATCGGCGTCGGAATCGACGATCATGGCATTTTTGCCGCCCATCTCGCAAATGACGCGTTTGAGCTCGCGCTGGCCTTCGCGCGTTTTGCCGGCGCTGTCCCAAATCCTTAGCCCCACCTCGCGCGACCCCGTGAAGGCGATCAAATCGACATCTTTGTGATCAACCATGTGCGCACCGATGACCGAGCCTTTGCCGTTGAGAAAATTCAATACGCCAGGCGGCACGCCGGCTTCTTCGTAAATTTCCATGAGCATGGCGCCGATGATGACCGATTGCTCGGACGGTTTCATGATCACGGCGTTCCCCGTGACGAGCGCGGCGCTGACCATGCCGCACAAGATCGCCATCGGAAAATTCCACGGCGCGATGACCAGCGCGACGCCGCGCGGCCAGTAATGCTGATAGCTTTCTTCGCCGGGCACATTTTGCGTGAGCCGGGGCCGGCCTATCAACCGCATTCGGCGGGCGTAAAAAGTACAGAAATCGATGGCTTCACGAATGTCGCCGTCTGCTTCCGCCCACGGCTTGCCGACCTCAAAGACTTCGAGCGCAGAAAGCTCAAACCGGCGGCGTTCGAGAATTTCGGCGGCGCGTTCCAGCAATTGACAGCGCTCTTCAAACGAAGTGCGACGCCATTTCTCGAACGCTGCGCGCGCAGCGGCGACGGCGCGTTCAGCTTCGGGAATTCCGGCTTCGGCGGCGTAGCCGACAATTTGGTCTGGCTGGCTCGGATTGACCGAGGAAAAGGTGTTGTCGGTCCAGATCTTTTCGCCGTTGATCGTGAGCGGAACTTTGCGCCCAAATTGCTTGCGCTGTTCGCGCAGCGAAGTCCGCATTTTCTCCTGGTTCTCGGGCAACGCAAAATTCGTTAGGGGCGCATTTTCATAGGGAGCGCCCGGGTGTGTCTTTGGTGTGGTTGTTGTCATATTTGTTGTAGCATTTGATGGCGGTCGAACGCCATTTCGGCTTCCGCGCAAAATTTCGTATGGATCGCGCAGCAAATCTTCTGCGGGGACGTTCTCGGAAAACTTTGCGTGCAAAAATCCTTCATTCGACGTGTTCTCGAGCAGACGTCGCACCAGATACGACATCCCGGGAAGCAGTTCACCGACTGGGCAATATTCGCGAACGCGATAACCCGTTTCCACCAACGCGCGCTTGATTGGTCCAGCCATCCCATAGAGCAACTGAAACTCGAAACGGCTGCGATCGATCCCGAGTTCCTCCGCGAGCGCCTGTGCATGCGCAATGCTTCGAACATTGTGCGAGCCAAATGCGGAGGTAACAATGGATTCATTTTCCAACAGTAACCGCGTGAGCGTTTCGAAATTCGCATCGCTCTCTGGTTTCTGAAGATAAACCGGACAATCCCAGCCGTTCTGGCGCGATTTCGTTGTTTCGTAGTCCCAGTATGCGCCTTTAACAAGCCGGACCGCGAATCGCGTTCCGCGGGCGCCGCCCCACTCAATCAGGTCGCGCAGATCCGCCTCAGAATCTCGCAAATACGCCTGGATAACGATTCCCGCATGGGGCCAATCCTTAAATTCTTCCTCTGTGAAAACGGTTTTGAAGAGTTCAAGAGTAACATTTTTGTGCGCGTAGCTTTCCATGTCGAAATTGATGAATGCGCCCAGCTCTCGCGCACGGCGCAAGAGCGGCCGCAGCTTCGGCGCGAGATTGGCGATTGTATCCGCCGGGTCGTCCGGACTTATTTGCGAATAAAGCGCAGAAATTTTGACCGAGAGATTTACAACCGGGAAAAGGTCCGAATTTGTGCCCAGCGGCTCGAGCCAGTCTCTCGTTTCGCGCGCGAGGCCCTCGAGCAAATCGAGATACCGCGCCGCATATTCATCGGCCTCGGTTTCACTGACGACAGCTTCTCCCAAAAGATCGACAGTAAATCCAATTTTTTGGCTGCGACGCTTGCGCAGTGTCCGCATTACGTCGTTCGGATTTCGTCCGGCGATGAACTGGCGCGCCATTTCGGAAACGTTCCAGCGCAGGATCGGTCCGCTAATCCATGGAGCGATGCCCGCCAGACGAACGCCAGCCCCTAGAAATTCCGAGAGCTTTCGTGAATCGTGCGCGTTGGCGAAATATTCCTGGAGATGCTCAATAATTTCGCCTGAGGTATGGAGCGAGGGGAGAACAGCGACAAAGCGAAACAATTGCAATTTGAGCTGCTCATCGCGCATTGAGAGCGTCATTAGTCGCTGATAGAATCCGGCCTTGCTGAAGAGCGACTCGGGGTGTTTATCAACCAACTCGAAGATGCCCCTGCCGCGCTTCTCGATTTCGCTTTGGAGCGACGTCATTTCACGAAATTAGTTCGCCCCCATGCGTTAAGCAAAGACGGAACCAGTCGCCTTCATGGGTTCAAAAAAAAATTTACGTCCGGACACGGTCAGTTTGCCGCCGGTTTCCGAAAATAGAATGAAATTGCTTGAAGCAATTTTGAGGAGCAAGTGGAGGAGATTTGCCTGGCAGATTCCGGAGGCCCAGGGCTCGGATCTGTCAGGCAATCTCTTTTTGTACTGATTGATCGAGGGCAGAAACTCGGGTAGCAACCAGTGTCATGACCGTAGAACACCACCAATTTGCGAGCGACAACACCGCGCCGATTTGTCCGGAGGCCTGGGCGGCATTGCAGGAAGCCAATACGGACTACGCCACAGCATACGGCGAGGACCGTTGGACGGCGCGCGTGTGCGATCGGATCCGTGAAATTTTTGAGACCGATTGCGAGGTTTATTTTGTTTTTACTGGCACGGCGGCCAATGCGCTGGCGCTCGCGCAACTGTGCCGGTCATTTCGCAGTATCATCTGCCATCAGAACGCTCATATTCAGACCGACGAATGCGGCGCGCCGGAGTTCTTCACCGGAGGATCGAAACTCCTTTTGGTCGGGGGCGGAAATGGGAAGATCGATATTGAACAGACAGAAGCGCTACTCATGCGCCAGAACGAGCTGCATTCGCACAAGCCGGGCGTGATCAGTATTGCACAAGCGACCGAGTTCGGAACGGCTTATACGCGCGACGAAATTGCGGCAATCGCTGACCTCGCGCGTGCCAACGAACTGTTTGTGCACATGGACGGTGCGCGTTTCGCGAATGCGGTCGCGTCGCTCAACTGTGCACCAAAAACGATCACTTGGGAGGTTGGAGTTGATGTTCTCTGCTTCGGCGGCACAAAAAATGGGACGGCGGCTGGTGAGTTGGTGATATTTTTTAACAAAAAGATCTCGCGCGAGTTCGATTATCGAGTGAAACAAGCCGGACAGCTCGGGTCGAAGATGCGTTTCCTGGCCGCACCGTGGATCGGGCTTTTGGCAGGCGACGTGTGGCTGCGAAACGCTCGGCACGCCAATCGCGCGGCACACCAGCTTGCGCATTATCTGCAAACAAAGCGAACCTTGAAGTTGTATTCCCGGTGGAGGCAAATGCAGTGTTTGTGCGGATGAACGACGAAGTCGCGCGCGGCATCCAAGCGCGCGGGTGGCGTTTTTACAAATTTATCGAGCCAGATGTTTACCGTCTGATGTGTTCCTGGGCGACCACCGAGAGTGATATCGGCGATTTCATTCGTGACGTTAGCTTAAATCATTGAACGAATAGCGATCAGTGAGATCTGTATGCAGGTAAAATGAATGCGCTTGTGCGAGTTTTGATGCTTGCTCCCATCCTTCTTGGCGGATGCCGGGCGACCCAGGACGTAGCTGCTACTTCCTACCACGTGACTCGCGGCGCAGCGGTAGGCTCTTACAAAGTGGCTCGAGCTGTTGCGGTGGGTTCATATCGTGTTGCCAGTGCTCCAGTGCACTATGCCACGCGGCGAGGGGGCAGCGAATCATCATCGTCGACTGCGGTGACGAAGACGGTGCCATCTGACGTTACCAATCCCGGCCAAACAGTTCCGCCGCCCGAAATGGCTTCTGCGTCGCAAGCGCAGTCGCGCGGTGACGTCGAAAGCCGGGGCCAGCGCCGGTCATCATCGGACGCTGACCAGCGCACGACGCATCGGGAGACAGCGCAGCCATCAACGGGAATCTCGTCGTCGCGCGCTTCCGCACCAACGCCTTCGTTTCCGACGGGGAAACCGGTTCCCGGGAAACCGGGATATGTATTCAGCCCGTTTACTAGTGAAAGATATGTCGATGTAAGCGGCTTTGCGTCCGGCACCAAGGTAAAGGATCCTTGGACCGATAAGATCTTCATCGTTCCCTAAGTCGCGGCGCGCGTTTGCAACCGCGCCTTTGTGAGCCGTCCATTTTTTGCACGTGCGCCATCTAACTGTGACCGCCTACAGGTCGGTGGCTACAGCGCGGACCTGGAACGCGGCTGGTTCGATGTTACAGCGTGACGATGGGTTCTGCCTCGAGTATTGCAACAACCTTGCTGGCGCGGAGGCGCGTTCGTGGTGGCACTGGTCTTTATTTTCAGTTGCAGAAGTGAACGGCCGACGCGAAGCCGCTTTGTGCGGTTTTTTGGCGATCGCTCCTTATATACGGCATCCTCCGTTGCGACGGCCGAGGCCTTCGCAAAAGATGGGCCTGAGCAAGGAAGAGCCATTCTCGGCTAAGGCCGCGCAGCGTGTTCATTCCTCTCATGCACTATGAGCGAAGACGGCGCGCGGCCCCTCGATAACATGGAGACTTGCACGAGATATTTGAAGCTTTGATTCGCACCATGAAAATTCGCGCGGCAGCGGAGCCAGATCACGATCCCATTTGGAGAATTTTCCACGCAGTGGTCGCGACCGGCGATACGTATGCAATCGATCCTTACATCTCCCGCGAAGACGCGTTGGCGTATTGGTTTGGAGCAGATATTCAGGCTTACGTAGCAGAGAGTGCTGGCCGTATTGTGGGCACTTACATCTTGCGGCCTAACCAGTCGGCCGGCGGCGCGCACGTTGCAAACGCGGCGTTTATGGTTGCTCCGGATGCGCGTGGTCAGGGAATTGGTCGCGCGATGGGCGAACATTGCCTGAGCGAAGCATGCCGACTCGGTTTTCGGGCGATGCAGTTCAATTTCGTTGTTTCGACTAACGAATCCGCGATTCGTTTGTGGAGGCAACTTGGTTTCAAGATTGTTGGCACTTTGCCGGGTGCATTTCGTCATCTCGAAAAAGGATATGTCGACGTGTACGTCATGTTTCGCTCGCTTCTGTAGCCCGAACATCGGTAGCTGCGAACGAAGAATGGATTTCGTTTTTGGTTTGCGTTTTGCGTTCGTTAGGCCGAATTGGCTAAATGACTCGAGTTAAATGCAAACGGTGATTCAGGTAATCGCGACCGGCCGCGGATCGTTACGGAACAAAATCATGAGCGATCCGCAACTGGAGAAAAAATTCGGTTTCATCAAAGTCTGGCACAAACAACCGAGCCGTCCGCATGGCTGGGCGAAGATACACAGCGCTCGAGATCTTCACGGAGCAATTAATCTGGAATGGCATGCGCGGAGTAGCACGCTCATTTGCCGGGTTGTGACAAAGCTCGGCAATAAACCCAACTCGATCATCGGTGATTTCATCGATTACCTGTTGGCACGTCATCAGAATCGGATTTTAGCCATCCACATCATGCGACGATGATTCGTTGCGGGACGAATTGTTGTGACGGTAAAATGAACGTCACTGGTTGCTAAGAGTCGCATTTTCGAAATTATATGCGCGAACTTCTCATTACCGATGCACCTGCGGCGACCGTTCTTGTGCGAATTATGGTTGGTAGCGTCTTTCTGTCCGAGGGAATTCAGAAATTTCTTTATCCGGAAGAGCTGGCCGCTGGGCGCCTTGCCAAAATCGGAATTCCCGCTCCCGACACCATGGGCCCGTTTATCGGCGGTTGCGAAGTCGTTTGCGGCGGTCTGCTGATCATCGGATTACTAACCCGCCTCGCAGCGATTGTGCTGCTTCTCGACATTAGCGTTGCGATCGTTTCAACCAAAATTCCGGTGCTTCTGGGTCACGGCTTCTGGGGGTTTTCTCTGATGAAGCTGCCGCGATATGGTTTCTGGAGCATGATGCATGAGGCACGTACGGATTTCTCCATGTGGCTCGGTCTGCTCTTTCTGCTGATCGTCGGCGCCGGGCGCTGGTCAGTCGACGCCGCCTTAATGCGGGGAAGGACCAGATCTCGATGGCCGACCGCATCGCGTTAACGAAAGAAAACAATCCGGAGTCTACGGGGCTCGAACCCGCAACCTCCGCCGTGACAGGGCGGCGCTCTAACCAATTGAGCTAAGACTCCCCGAGAAGGAGAAACTGTAGAGGCGGCTCTCTTCAGTCGCAACTATTCGTCGACGACGCAACGACCTGAAACTTGTTGTCAGTCGAAGGCCTACGGCTGCCTTCAGGGTTCAGTTGCCTATGCAATCTTGTTCGTTTCCCTGTGTCTTAAGCAATTCTGCAAGCCAATTCGGTGTCTGCATGTCCAAATGGCGTCTTAGCTTTTTTCTCATACTTTCCGGGCATGGAGTACGGCCGACAGGCAGGAACTACGCGTTCACGCTAGTGCCAGAAACTTTTGTGCAACACCAAATCGACCTCATGGTTGAACATTTTGTATATTGCAGCGTCGAACCCCGAAAGATTTCGCGAGTGAACATTGCGGATGCGCCTGATAACGCTATAATGAGACACACGGTTCGGCGGATTGACCCAAACCATAAATGAGTGACGAGCGCAGCGAGGGACTTCAGGGCGGGGTTGGGGACTCGGGTCCGGACAATCTCCTCGATTCATTTGATCAAGTGATCGCGTCCTTGCCTCCGGGCGATCCGGTGCGACGCGATCTGTTGGAACTGCGGCCGCAGATTTCCGACCAACAAGAGACGATGGTCGAAGCGCGCCGAATGATCGAGAAGCTGGAAGAAGTCGTCAAAAAAGTGACTTCGCCTGCGAACCGGATCGGCACATTTCTCGGCGCCACTTCAAAGGATACGGCGCATATCGTGGTGGGCGGCGCTGATTATTACTGCAACGTCGATCCGCGCATTCCACTTGCGAAACTGAAAAAGGGGACGCGCGTCCTGGTGAACGAAGCGTTCGTCATCGTTGGCGATCTCGGATTCGAAACGGCGGGCCCGGTGACAAAAATCACCGAGGTCCTCGGCAAAGATCGGCTGCGGGTGGGTTCGGAGCACGGATTGCAATCGATGGTGTTGCAGCGTTCTGCCGATCTTGCCGACTCCACTTTGAAATCCGGCGACGACGTCCGCGTTGATTCGAACTACCGGATGGCGTTGGAAACGCTCTCGAGCCCCAAATCTCACGAGCATTATCTCGACAATGTACCCGAGCTGCCGTGGGAAAAGGTCGGTGGACAGGAGGCAGCGCTGCAGGCGATCAAGGACGCGATCGAGCTCCCGCTTCTACACGCTGATCTTTTCCAGAAATTTCAGCACGCCACACCAAAGGGCTTTCTGCTTTACGGTCCACCGGGCTGCGGCAAGACGCTGATCGGAAAGGCGACTGCTTATAATTTGACCAAACAGCTTCGCGAAAAAACGGGCGCCGAGATGCAGGAATATTTCATGCACGTCAAAGGCCCCGAGATTCTGAACATGTGGGTCGGCGAATCGGAGCGAATGGTGCGCGAGATTTTTGCCACCGCTCGTGAGAAACGCAGCGAGGGTTTTATGCCGTTTCTATTTATCGATGAAGCCGAATCGATTCTTGGCACGCGCCGCGCGTCGCGTCATTCGAACATTCTTTCGACGCTGGTCCCGATGTTTTGCTCGGAGATGGACGGGATCGATTCGCTCAACGACGTAGTCATCATCCTGGCTTCCAATCGCGCCGATCTGATCGACCCGGCAATTTTGCGCCCGGGCCGAATCGATCGAAAAATAAAAGTTAACCGGCCAGATAAACATGGCGCGCGAGAAATCTACCGCATCTACCTCACAGATGATCTCCCTTATGACGGTGTGCTTGCAAAGGAAGCCGACGGCCTGGGCGCGTCGATCGAGCGTCTGATTGAGCGCTTCGTAGACTGGCAGTTTACGCGCCGCGACGAAAACAAATTCCTGGACGTAACGCTGCGGAGTGGGCGCAAGGAGACACTTTACCGCAGCGATCTTATCAGTGGTGCGATCATCGACTCGATTGTCGAGCGGGCAAAAGCGATGGCGATTAAGAGGGCCATTGCCACCCAACAGGAGCAAGGAATTCGCGAAACGGATTTGCAGCTCGCCTTTAACGCCGAGTACGTGGAGAACGATATTTTTCCGACCACCGACATCACGGAAGATTGGCTCAAGTTGATTGATTACGATCCAGAGAACGTTGTCAAAATTTCGCCTGTTAGACCGGTTTCCGACGCGCGAGCGCGTGCAACCGTTGGTGTGATCTGAGCTGCGAAGAGAAAATGACCACTGCGTCGCGCCGCTTTAGCTCGATTTCCATCTGTGTCTTGGCCGGGTGACATCGGAAAAGAGCAGGACCCGATGAAACGCGTCTTTGGGTTGGAGACGGAATATGGCATTACGCTCAGCGGTGCCGAGAGTGTCGATGTCGTGGCCGAGTCGATCGAACTGGTGCGGCGTTATACCGAGAACGGTGCGTTGATGAAATGGGATTACGAACTGGAGGATCCGCACCTCGACGCCCGAGGGTTTCGCGCGCGAGAATTGCTTCAGGACACCGACGAATCGGCCTATTACGAGATCGATAAACGTCGCCCCCTCAGCTTTGAGGAAATAAAAAGCGATCTCGTGCTTTCAAATGGCGCGCGCTTTTACAACGATCACGCACACCCGGAATATTCTACGCCGGAGTGCACAACCCTTCGGCAGATCGTTGCACAGGACAAAGCAGGGGAACGCATTCTGGCAGAGTGCGCGCGACGCCGAAATCAGAAGTTGCCCGCCGGATTTGAAGTTCGTCTTTACAAAAACAATACCGACTTTGCCGGGCACAGTTACGGTTGTCACGACAATTACCTGATGAGACGAGATATCGCGTGGGACCGAATTGTCGCTGGAATGCTGCCGTTTCTCATAACTCGCCAGATTTTCGCGGGCGCGGGCAAGATGGGGATCGAAGCCGAGAGTGCTCAGGGTCAGCCAGGCGTCTATCAGATCTCGCAGCGCGCCGATTTCTTCAGCGTGGTTGTGAGCATCGATACGATGAATCGGCGCCCTCTGATCAACACGCGTGACGAGCCGCATGTGGACGCGAGCCGTTATCGCCGGTTTCATGTTATTCTTGGCGACTCAAACATGAGCGAATGGGCGACGGCCATGAAGGTTGGGACGACGTCGCTCATTCTCGACTTGATTGAGCGCGGGGAAGCGCCGCAGCTGGAGATCGCGCAACCTGTTGATGCAAACAAATCGATCAGCCGCGATCGGACTTACGATTGGATCATCGAACTCAAAGACGGGCGCAAGATCTCTGCGATCGATGTGCAAAGGATTTATTTGCGCGCTGCGAGCAAACTTAATAACGACCCGAGCGAAGATCGACAATGGATATTACGCGAGTGGGAAAATGTGCTCAACGACCTCGAGCGGGACGTTATGTCGACGCGAGACCGGATCGACTGGACGGCAAAGAAATTCTTGCTGGATGCGTTACAGGAGGAGGAAAAACTTTCGTGGAGCGACCCGTGGCTGCAATCCATCGACCTTGAATATCACGATCTCGATCTCGATCAGGGATTATATTATGAGCTGCTGCGCAAAGGTCTGATGCGCCGCGTCACAAACGAGGAGGAAATCAAGGCGTCCATCTTCAATCCGCCGGAAACAACGCGTGCGTTTTTTCGCGGTCGCGCCGTAGCACGCTTCAACGACGAGATTTCCTCCATTCAGTGGGACGAAATCGTTTTCACAAACCAGGCGCATTCGTTCCGCGTCGCGTTGCCGGAAGCGGCAATGAATGCGCGCCTGGATGCGCTCAATCATGCCGCCCACAACGGCAAAGATTTCTCTGAGTTCCTGAGCGCTGTCATGCAGATTGATTAGATAGCGTGGAAGCTTGCGACGACAGCAAGACTTCAGTCGCCTGACGGAAACTTTTTCCGGGTGCCTCGCGTAGCGTCTTCGCGAAAGCCCTATCGGCCGAACTTTATGCAACACCAGTGGGGTTGCTTAGTTCTGGGCGATTACAAAGGTTGATGCAGCTTGGGGGCTGTAGCTCTCCGGGTACCACCCGTCGCACCCAAAGTGAACATCTAGGACCGCCGCGTTAGTGGGCGTGTTCGGAACAGTCCAATCGAAGTATGTCGTTTTGGGAGCGAGTATTGGAGTAATACACATGGTGAAGGTCCTGCCGCCATCGAGCGACAACCAAACCTCCATCTCGCACCACGCGACATACCGCACATTAGGAAGCGTATCTTTCCACTGAATTCTGACTTGCTGGCCTGGGTGTAAAACCTGGCCAATCGTCGGCGAAATCAGCTTGGCGGAATATGTGCCTCCCGAGGCAGCAAGCGCCCCGCGGGAACTGTTGAACAGTTGTGGAGCGAGCGCGAAAGCTATGACCAATAACGTGGAGAGAGATTTACGAGTTTTCATTTTTGATCCTTTGGCTGAACGAATGAGGATGCACACCCGATGACGGACGATGTCAACGATTTTCTTAGATTTTTTTGTCCGCGCGTAGGGTTTCGTACTACAGGCTGAGAATCATTCGAAACGCTTACTCCCACTCGATCGTGCTCGGTGGTTTACTTGAGATGTCGTAACAAACCCTGTTGACGCCTTTGACTTCGTTGCTGATCCGATTGGAAATTCGCGCGAGCAATTCGTAGGGAAGCCGTACCCAGTCCGCTGTCATGCCATCCTGGCTTTCGACGATGCGAAGGACAACCGTGTTTTCGTAGGTCCGCTGGTCGCCCATCACGCCAACCGATTGCACAGGAAGCAAAACAGCAAATGACTGCCAGACTTTGTAATACCAATCGGCCGCTTCCATTTCACTCTGCACGATCGTGTCCGCCTCGCGCAGAATTGATAAACGTTCGGGCGTAACTTCTCCGAGAATGCGAACGGCGAGACCAGGACCCGGGAAAGGCTGACGATATACGATTTCCTTCGGCAAACCGAGCTGCAATCCTGCCTGACGCACTTCGTCTTTGAATAACTGGCGCACCGGCTCGACGAGCTCGAAATGCATTTTCTCAGGCAATCCGCCAACGTTATGATGACTTTTGATCACTTGCGCGGGATTGCCCTGGATCGATACGCTCTCAATCACATCAGGATAAAGAGTTCCTTGCGCCAGGAATTTGTAGCCGCCGTATCGGCCACCGGACGGATTCGCCGCGGTGAGTTTGCGCGCGCCATTTTTCTGATCTTCCTCGAGCAGTTCCTCGGTGGCGTGTTGAAATACTTTGATGAATTCATTGCCGATCAGCTTGCGCTTCGTTTCAGGATCGGTCACTCCTTTGAGCAGCGAGAGAAAGCGATCGCTGGCATCCACATACTTTAGACGCACGTGAAAATTCTCGCCGAAAACGCGCTGCACAACTTCTTCCTCTCGCGCGCGGAGCAGTCCGTTGTTGACAAAAATGCAGGTGAGCTGGTTGCCGATCGCCTTGTGCAGGAGCGCAGCCGTCACTGAAGAATCGACGCCGCCGCTCAAACCGAGCACGACCTTTTGATCGCCGACTTGTTTCCTGACGCGATCGCAAGCTTCTTCAATGAAGGAGCCCATTGTCCAGTCCATCGCGCAATGGCAGATGTGAAACAGAAAATTCTGAAGAATCTCCCGGCCACGCGGCGTGTGTGCGACTTCGGGATGAAATTGCAATCCGTACAGCTTCCGCTGTGGGTCTTCCACCGCAGCGAAATCGCAGCCTTCGGTGGTCCCTGCGACGCGAAAGCCCTTCGGTAATGCCGTCACCTCGTCGCCGTGGCTGTTCCAGACCTCTAGCTGCTCGCCTAAACCGCCTAAGAGTTCTGAACCGTTCTTGATGTGCAAGACACCCGCGCCATACTCGCGTCGTCCGGAGAATACGACACGTCCGCCAAGATGATTCGCCATTAACATCAGCCCGTAACAAATTCCGAGCACGGGAACTCCAAGCAAAAAAATCTTTGGGTCGATTTGCGGTGCCCCCTTGTCGTAAACACTGGCGGGCCCGCCGGAAAGGATCACGCCCTTCGGTTTCAATGCGGCGATTTCAGCGGCGGGCGTGTCGAAACGAAGAATCTCCGAATACACCTGGCACTCACGGATTCGCCGCGCTATGACTTGCGTGTACTGCGAGCCGAAATCGAGGATGAGAATTTTTGAGTGCGTGGATTTCTCGGACATCTTCAACGCACGCTAGGGATGAGTTTGTGGGACGCCATGCTCTCCGGCTGGGTCGCCCGGAGATCGCTCCAACGGGCCGACTGTTCCCTGGCCGGTCACTCCTCGTTCAAACTGTCCCTGAACTTCTTGCGTAGAGCGTTGTTCGAGCGGGTCGGCGCAGCCACCCACAGCCAGGCATGCGATCGCGAGCATGATCGACATGCGTTTCATCTACGTATTTTATGAAGGCCGCGGAGCATTGCAATTGCCGATTGCGGAACAACACCAAGTGATTGGTTAAAAGGTTAAATAGTTGAAACGCTCATGCCCTTCCGTTGTAACGTCTTAACTTTTTAACTCCATGATCGATCCCGAACTCTTGCTGCAGGGTTATCGGCTCGGCGTTTTTCCAATGGCGATGGAGGACGATTCAATTCAATGGTTTTCGCCCGATCCGCGCGCAATATTACCCCTGGAAGATTTTCATGTGCCTCACGCGCTGCGACGCCTCGTGCGCAAAAAACTTTTTGAAACGACAATAGATAACGCGTTTTCGAAAGTCATCGAGGCGTGCGCGAACCGCGAAGATACGTGGATCAATCTCGAAATTATTGAAAGCTACATGCGATTGCATCAGCTCGGTTGCGCGCATTCCGTCGAAGCCTGGAAGGAAGGCAGACTCGCTGGCGGACTCTACGGCGTGGCCGTCGGTGGCGTTTTTTTTGGCGAATCGATGTTCCACCACGTGAGGGATGCGTCGAAAATCGCGTTGGTGGCTCTGGTAGAGCATTTGCGCGCTCGAAAGTTCGCCTTGCTTGACACGCAATGGCTTACCCCACACCTGCAACAATTTGGCGGTATCGAAATTTCGCGAGACCATTACCTGCGCCTCCTGCGTAGAGCAGTGGAATTGCCACGCGAATTCTAGCCAGACGCGAACTGCGACGGCGTGTTGAGCGTTGGACGTTTTCTGCTTTAGTAAGCAGCCCGCTGACCTGCACGGGCGGACGAGCGGCGATAGCAAAGGCTGGGTAGCTCAGTTGGCAGAGCAGTGGACTGAAAATCCGGTGTTTGCCCCTGGTGAAAGATTCGCTCCCTCGCACGGTTGCGAACATGGATGACCGTGAAAGAACAAAACAGAACGTGGTAC
>CAVRCO010000022.1:0-18030 GCA_963719605.1 uncultured Verrucomicrobiae bacterium | reverse complement strand
CAGAGTGCCTTCGAACTTCCGCCGCTCCACTCGCGCAGGCAGGTAACGATATCCATAAAGAACGTGCAGAACGCGCTCAAAGAGCTCGGCTACTATGCTGTCGATGTCAACGGTTCGCTGGGAGTTAACACTCGCAATGCCCTAACAGCTTACCAACAAGCCTACGGATTGGATGCCACCGGTGTCGTAGATGAGGTGACGGTGCGTGCGTTGGGATTGATCTAACAGAGTAGGACTGAAGGCAGGCGAGCGTGGAGGCAGAAGGAAGTGTCGCCGCCGCGAGCGCCTCTACAACGCTGAGCGAGCATGCATCCTAACCTCCTCCGGTAAACCTACGGCGCGTCAGGAGCCGCTTATGATACGGCTTAACGCTCGAAGGGATTTCACCGGCGGCGCCGGCAGAGACAAACCAAAAATCGCAGCAGGCAATTTAATGGGCGCTCGCTTTCAATTGGTCGTCGGCCAGACCCATCGTGTGCAGGAACGCGTTCCACCGCGGGTCGTCTTAAATATTCGTAAGGAGCGGGTCTTTGCGCAAACCGGCCAGACCCGGGTCGCGTTGCCGGCGCGCACGCTCCAACCATTCGAAAGCCTTATCCTTGTCCCCGCGATACGCGTAAGCCTCGGCGATTTGATATGCCGCCGTTTCCGCAAAATCCTTGGTCAACTGCGCGAGCGCGGCGTCTGCCTCCGGGATTTTTTTCTCACCCCAGCGTGCGCACGCCACAATCAGAAGCCGCGCCCATTCACCCGCGTCAGCTTCGCCGCGGTCGCTGCCTCTTCGAATTTGTTCTCCAGAAGATACGAGAACCCGAGACCGGCGTGCGCCCAAGGCGCCGCTGGATTCAACTCTACCACGCGCGGAAATTCGGCGCGCGCTTCGGCGAACCGTTTCGTCGCCGCCAGGTTAAACGCGAGAAATGCTCGTGCTTGAGGGTTGACGGGATCCAAGTCGACTGCTTTGCGATAGAGTTCGATTGCTCGATCCATGTTTCCGCGTGCTATCTCGAGGTTACCCGCTGCGATCACAATGTTCGGATCTGCCGGCGCCAGCGCCAATGCCTTGCTCAACGTTTGAGCTGCCGCGTTCCAGTTAAAATCGAAATTCGTCTCGATCGACCCGCGGGCGAGTAACCCCTCCGGCAAGTTCGGCTCAATGGAGAGCGCCCGGGTCGCAGCGTCACGCGCACTCGATAAATTAGCATCGAAAGTTTTTTGTCCGCCTTCGGTCGCAAACGCGGCAAGCCAGCCATTCGTCCCCGCGACTCCGGCCCACGCCGGCGCAAACCCGGGGTCCAACGCCGTCGCGTGTTCGTAGGCAGCTAGAGCTTCGCGCGCACTTTTTTCCGAGTGGCGGTTCTCATAAAAGCGGCCCTGCAGATAAAACTGATGCGCCTCGACATTTTTCGTCCCGCCTTTTTCCGCCGCCTGCACTTCCGCCTGAATTTTCTCTTTATCGGCAGGAGCAGCGGTGCCACCGGTCAGCTGACCACGCACCTGCGCCACGATCGTCTCCGCCAGTTCGCTCTGGACAGCGAACACGTCTTTCAAATTACGCGTAAAATTTTCCGACCAGAGTTCCTCGCCGGTGTCAGCGCGGGCAAGCCGGGCCGCAATTCGCACCGCGTCGCCTGATTTGCGCACGCTCCCGTCGACCAAATACGCCACGCCGAGTTTTTGTCCGATCTCCTGGGCGGTCACATTTTTGCCTTTGAACGAAAACGCCGACGTCCGCGCGGCAACGTGCATTCCGGGAATTTTTTGCAGCACCGTTAAGAGCTCTTCACTGACGCCGTCGGAAAAATATTCGCTCCCTTTATCGTCGCTCAGGTTAACGAACGGCAAAACGGCGACGGATTTTTGATCAGGCGTTTTCGTTGGGGCGGCCAGCGACACGTGAGCCTGCGACCGTCTGCTGATTTTTACTCGAGCGCTGCATGCACCACCACCCCGCAAGCAGCGCGAGTATTACGAGAATGGCGGCCGGAACCAAGAGAGGCGATTTCTTTGAAGTTCGCTTCGCCGGAGATTCAGCACCTTTCTCCCACGGCAGGACGATCCGGAACAGATCCATCGGCAGCTTGATGTTCTTCAAATCCGCCGTACCGAACTTTTCAAACCTCGCCTCGAGCGCGTTGCGAATCTGCCGCTCGACGTCCATCGAGACGCAAATGCCGCCCGCGCCGGCCAGCGCCTCAATTCGCGAGGCGATGTTCACCCCGTCGCCATAAACATCGCCATTACGATGGACCACGTCGCCGATATGAATGCCAATCTTGAGTTCGATCCGCCGGTCGAGAGGCACGTCATGATTCCGTTTGGCCAGAGTGCGCTGGATTTCGATGGCGCATTGCGCTGCTTCCAACGCGCTGTCGAATTCCACAAGGAAAGCATCACCGATGGTTTTGATTTCCGTGCCATGAAAGCGCGGAAAGATCT
This sequence comes from uncultured Verrucomicrobiae bacterium, assembly GCA_963719605.1. Lineage (GTDB taxonomy): Bacteria > Verrucomicrobiota > Verrucomicrobiia > Chthoniobacterales > UBA10450 > Udaeobacter. The sequence continues at coordinate 15,591 of CAVRCO010000022.1, read as the reverse complement.
CCCGCAACAGCTGGCGATGTTCTTCGAGCAACTCCAACGCGAGTCGGTCGTCGCGCTGCGACAGCGCGCTGTAACCCACCATGTCGGTAAACATGATGGCAGCCAGTTTGCGTTGCTCGATGTTTTCGGAAGGCACGAACGAATTAAACCAGAGCGCGTGGAAATAGCGAATCTTCCGAGGTCAGTTTATCTCCTTCATTTTAGCAGTAAGAGGCGATTGGTGCGATTCGAAACAGTTTGAGCGAACAGTTCGCCAACCTTGCCACGGAGGCCCCGTGGAACGTCCAATTGGCCTTCTTCAAAGTGTTCTCGTCGTTACCTTCTGTTCGCGGTTTACTCTCCTATTATTTTAACCAGTACGCGTTTGCGCCGCCGGCCGTCGAATTCACCGTAGAAAATTTGTTCCCACGGGCCGAAATCCAGTCTGCCTTTCGTAATTGCGACGACGACTTCCCGGCCCATGATCTGACGTTTGAGGTGTGCGTCAGCGTTGTCTTCGCCGGTTCGGTTGTGTCGATAAGCGGTGGTCGGCGCGTGCGGCGCTAGTTTTTCCAACCACAGCTCATAATCGTCATGGAGCCCCGGTTCATCGTCATTGATGAACACCGACGCCGTTATGTGCATCGCGTTAACCAGACAAAGACCTTCGGTCACGCCGCTGCGGTGAACGAGTTCCTCGATCTTCGGTGTGATGTTGATGAACCCGCGTCGAGCCGGTACCTCAAACCAAAGATGTTCGGTGAGTGATTTCATCGGGTCATAATATCAACGAATAGCTGCGGTTCCTCGAATTCGACAGCAGCAATGCGCCCGACAGTTACGGCATGCTGTCCAAAAGAAAAATCGCTGCTTTCCGAAACAAAATTGTAACTTTACTTTGGTGCGACCTCAGACACGTTCGATGAGCGCCAAGTTCGTTAGGCGTCTCCGCAAAAAGAGCTCCACCTGACCCGCTTCCCGCCGGGTAACCCGTGAGCGAATGGCCCGCTCGATTGAATTCAGGTGTCGTTTAAGAGAGTCTGCAAATTCAAATGAAAATGAAAGCCGCGCAGATTCAGCGCGATCTGATCATCATCGCCGTGCAGAAGTAGTGATATATGGAATCTAATCGGAAGACAGTGCTCGTTACGGGAGCCTCGCAGGGCATCGGCGCGGGCGTTGTCAAAGCGTTTCTCGCACGCGGCTACGATGTCGTAGGAACCGCGCGAAGCGCGACGAAATCGAAAGAGCTTTTAGCTTCCGACCACCTCGCCTTGATCGACGGCGACATAGGTCAATATGAGACGGCGCAGAAAGTTGCAGAACTCGCGATCAAGAAGTTCGGCTCGATCGATGCCGTGGTCGCGAACGCCGGCATTTTCTTGGTGAAGCCGTTCACCGAGTACACGGCAGACGACTTTTATGCGCTCGTCTCGACCAATCTCGCAGGCTTCATTTATATTACGCAGCTTGCAGTCAAGCAGATGCAGGCACAGAAGACCGGCGGCAGCATCGTGACCATTACTGCAGCGCTGGCCGATAATCCGGTTGCCGGCGTAACCGCTTCCCTTTCTATGATCACTAAAGGTGGTCTGAACGCCGTTACGCGAAGCCTGGCGATGGAATACGCGAAAGAGCATATTCGATTCAACGCCGTAGCTCCAGGAGCCGTCGACACACCGCTTCACGCCGAAGATTCTAAGGATTCTCTGAAAACGCTTTCGCCGATGGGCTCAATCTCCACCGTTGAGGACATTGCCAGCGCCGTCGTTTATCTGACAGAAGCTCGCCATATCACAGGGGAGGTGCTGCACGTGGACGGCGGTGCGCACATTGGCAATTGGTAAACAAGAAAATGCTTCCCACGGAAGGCCACGAGGCGAAGTTCATTGGGCGCGTCGGTGCGGAGCTCGATGTCGACGCGGGGCGCAACGCCGCTCACCTCGCGGCGCTCAATGTCCTCGCGGTCGCGAGAAAACATTTGGCTCGCTCGATAAAGTGACGTGGATCGTCCGGCTCGGTGTGTCGATCGCTACTTCTGGCGATGTCCGCGATCAGCCGAAGGTCGCTGACGCCGCTTCCGAGTTGCTACAAGACGTCTTCGGAAAAGAGAAGAACCCCTGCCGGTTGGTGTACGGCGTTGCGAGCCTACCGCTCGGCACACCGGTCGAACTGGAAGTCATTTTCGAAGTGACGACTTAGATACACGGCGAGTCATTCTTTCGCCTTGCCCATGACATCAACTGGTTTTCAACCTATTCAAAATTCGCAGGAGGATTATGGCACCGTGGCAGGAAGGTACGAAAGAGCTCTTTTATCCTTACGGAAAGCGGTGACCGATGACGGCATTCATGGACGATCCGCGTAATCGCGCCGTAGCTTTTTGCGATCGCTTCGGTATTCGCGTGCCGATTCTTCTCGCGCCGATGGCTGGTGCTTGTCCTCCGTCATCATCTATCGCGGTGATGGGTGCAGGTGGCTTCGGTGCGTGCGGCGCACTCCTGATGCAGCCGAAGGAAATCGAAGACTGGGCCGCGGAGGTGCGCGCGAACGTAGACGGACCGTTTCAAATTAATCTTTGGATTTCCGAACCACCGCCAGTGCGCGACCGCTCGCACGAGGCTCGCATGCGCGAATTCTTATCGCGTTGGGGTCCGCCAGTTCCTGAAGACGCCGGTGATATAGTTTTGCCGAATTTCGACGAGCAATGTCAGGCACTGCTGCGAATCGCGCCCGTTGCAGTCTCGTCGATTATGGGATTGTATCCGCCGCCGTTTGTTGCCGAATTGAAGTCTCGTCAAATTATGTGGTTCGCGACAGCTACGACCGTCACTGAAGCGAAAGCGGCGGAAGCTACGGGTGCTGACGTGATCATCGCGCAAGGAATGGAAGCCGGTGGACATCGCGGTGGGTTCGACGCGACGAAAGCGGAACGACAGCTTGTCGGATTGTTTGCGCTGGTCCCGGCGATCGTCGACGCGGTGCGCATTCCTGTCGTCGCCGCTGGTGGAATTGCTGATGGCCGCGGTGTGGCGGCAGCGCTGACGTTAGGTGCGAGTGCAGCGGTGATGGGCACGGCATTCTTGCGCTGCCCGGAAACGAACGTGCATCCTGCATGGGCGAACGAACTAGCCAATACGACACCCGAGCGAACGATCGTAAGCCGGACCTTCACCGGCAAACCAGCTCGAAGCATTGCGACAAATTATGTATTTGCTGCGCTCGCAGCGGATGCGCCGATTCCGGCGCCCTATCCGGTACAGCGAGGTCTAACGACACCAATGCGGTTAGAAGCCCAGAAAACTGGCGATGTCCAACGGATGCAGGCTTGGGCTGGTCAGTCAGCCGCGCTCGCGCGGGCGGAGTCTGCTTCCGCGATCACAGAGCGCGTGTGGAAAGAGGCGCAGGCGCTCTTGCGGAGATAAGCTCGGGACGGTCGGGCGTTCGGCACAAGCGAGCGCGTGCAAGGTTTTTCAGAGCTCGCCGACGTCGCAGAGACAACGTCAACTATGCTCGTGTGCTCTGTGCCCTCCGTGGTTAAGTGCCAGTCCGGCTCGGACGATCCGAGAACTAAGCGCGATGTTAGACTGCGCTTCGATTCTCACCTTAAAGTGGGAATTAGGATTAACTCTAGCGTGGCACCACAAAATCCCACGCACGCGCATCGACCGCGAGTTGATCGTGATCGATAAATTGAGCGAAACGATCGATTCGATTCTTCATAAAAGGAGGTAATATCAACTATGCATCCAACTACGTACAACGCGAAAGCTTATTCCGCTGCCAGTGCAACGTCAGGGCTGGCGTCCACGAAAATCAAACGTCGTGATCCCACTGACTGCGACGTGCAGATCGAAATCTTGTACTGCGGCATCTGCCACTCCGATCTGCATTCGGTGCGCAACGAGTGGAGCGAGTTCATGCCCACTGTTTATCCGATTGTCCCCGGTCATGAGATCGTGGGCCGCGTGACCAAGGTTGGCTCCGCAGTTACGAAGTACAAACCGGGCGATGTCGTCGCGGTCGGCTGTATGGTCGACTCGGATCGTACCTGTCCGCAATGCAAAGCTGGCTTTGAACGGTCCTGCCCGAACATGGTCCTCACGTTTAACTCTCCGGACAAGCATCTCGGAAGCAAGACCTACGGCGGCTACTCCGAAAGCATCGTCGTCGATGAACATTTTGTTCTGCGCGTCCCCTCGAATCTTAAACTCGACGCAGCCGCGCCGCTGCTCTGTGCCGGGATCACGACATACTCGCCCATGCGCCACTGGGGAGTCGGCAACGGCAAGAAAGTGGGAGTGGTCGGCCTCGGCGGACTGGGCCATATGGCCGTGAAATTTGCTCACGCGTTCGGAGCCCACGTCGTCGTTTTCACCACTTCACCTAACAAGAAGGAAGACGCGTTACGCCTCGGCGCCAATGAAGTCGTTATCTCCCGTAATGCCGACGAAATGCAGAAGCACACAGGCAGCTTCGATTTCATCATCGACGCTGTCTCAGCCGATCACGACATCAACGCCTATATCAACCTGCTCGGCCGCGATGGTAACCTGACGCTCGTCGGCGTTCCGTCGGAACCGTTGCGCGTTCCTGCATTCAGCCTCATCATGCGACGGCGCACTCTCGCTGGCTCCGCGATCGGCGGCATCGCTGAAACGCAAGAGATGCTTGATTTTTGCGGCAAGCATAACGTCACTGCAGATGTCGAAGTCATTCCGATCCAGAAAGTCAACGAAGCTTACGAGAGACTGCTGAAGTCCGATGTGAAGTATCGGTTCTCCATCGACATGGCTTCTCTTAAGTCGGAGTGAGCAGAAAAGTTGATAGTTAATGGCTGAGAGTTGAGAGCAGGGTCAGAGGCCAGGAGATCACAGAGCAGAAAACGGATTTTTCAAACATGCAAAAACGAAAACTTGGAAACAGCAAACTGGAAGTCTCGGCCATCGGGCTGGGCTGCATGGGAATGAGCTTTGCCTACGGCCCGCCGAAGGAGAAGAATGAGATGATTTTTCTGATTCGCGCAGCCGTCGAACGCGGCGTCACGTTCTTCGATACCGCCGAAGGGTACGGCCCGTTTACAAACGAAGAACTGGTAGGCGAAGCGCTCGCTCCGTTTCCCGAGCGAGTAGTGATCGCAACGAAGTTCGGATTCAAATTTGGTCCGAAAGGTGAGCAGATCGGTCTCGATAGCCGGCCAGAGCACATCAAAGAAGTCGCTGAAGCCTCGCTCAAACGACTCAGGACCGATGTTATCGATCTGTTCTACCAACATCGTGTCGATCCCGACGTGCCAATCGAAGACGTGGCCAGCGCCGTGAAGGATCTGATACAGGAAGGCAAGGTCAAACACTTCGGTCTTTCTGAAGCAGGAGTGCAAACGATTCGTCGAGCGCATGCCGTTCAGCCGGTGACAGCGCTCCAAAACGAATACTCACTGTGGTGGAGAAAACCCGAGGCGGAAGTGTTACCGGCGCTTGAGGGACTCGGAATCGGTTTCGTTCCATTTAGCCCTCTCGGCAGAGGTTTTCTCACGGGAAAGATGAACGAAAACACTGCGTTCGACACTTCGGACCTACGCAGCACGCTTCCGCGCTTTACCCCGGAGGCTCGAAAAGCGAATCAGGCGTTGGTTGATCTGCTTGGCGAAATCGCAAAACGCAAGAAGGCGACACCTGCGCAGATCGCGCTCGCGTGGTTGCTGGCTCAAAAGCCGTGGATCGTTCCGATCCCAGGCACCACAAAGTTGCACCGTTTGGAGGAAAACATCGGAGCAGCTTCGATCGAACTCACGTCGGATGATCTTCGCGAAATCGAAGACGCGGCTTCAAAGATCAAAGTTCAAGGCGCTCGGTACCCCGAAAAGCTGGAGCAAATGACCGGACGGTGACCTCACAGATCAGAAGTGAGAAGTTAGAAGTAAGAAGTCAGAGATAAGGTTGCCAGCGCCAACACAATCGATTAGCTGGTTGCGTGTTGCCGAAAACAAAATACGCGCGCAGCGGCGATGTGCGAATCGCTTATCAGATTACCGGCGACGGACCGTTCGACGTGGTGTGGGCGCCTGGCACGATGTCGCATCTTGATCTGGATTGGGAAATACCTCAGCGAGCCCTGTTCTTCGAGCGCTTCAGCCAATTTTGTCGCCTGATTCGCTTCGATAAACGCGGCACAGGTCTGTCCGATCGGCCGGTGAAAATGGCGACGCTGGAGGAACGCACGGACGACATTCGCGCCGTGATGGATGATGTCGGCATCGAACGCGCCAACATTTTTGGCGTCTCCGAGGGTGGCTCGATGGCGTGTCTTTTCGCCGCCACATACCCACAACGAGTGAATTCGCTTCTGGTGTGGGGCGCGCAGGCGCGCTGGATTGTCTCCCCCGATCATCCATGGGGTCAGACGCAAGAGCAGCACGATCAGATGATCGCGATGATCGACAATGATTGGCCTTCCTTTGAATATATCACCGGCCCCGGCGCGGGTGTGGGCAAGGACGCAGATCCCGCTTTTATCGATTCGATTTCTCGCTACATGCGCGCTGCTGCGAATCCCTCCGCCGTGTACGTGTACGAACAAATGAACGGGCAAATCGATACGCGTCCGATTCTCCCATCTATCCACGCTCCCACGTTAGTCATGAATCGCACGGGTGATCCGTGTGCGAACGTCGAAGCTGCGCGCGACATGGCGTCACGGATTCCGGGCGCGAAATTCAAGGAATATCCGGGTGAGAGTCACTCGATGATGCTTGATGACATGGAAACCGTGCTGTCAGACATTCAGGAATTCATTACCGGCGAGCGACCGATAGATTCCTCCGATCGTGTCCTGGCGACCGTACTCTTCCTCGATATTGCATCTTCCACTGAGCGCGCAGCAGAGCTTGGTGACAGGCCATGGCGAAATCTTTTGAACTGGTACTACGCTATTGTGCGAAAAGAATTGGCGCGTTTTCGCGGGAAGGAAACCAACACTACGGGCGACGCTTTTCTTGCGACGTTCGATGGCCCTGCCCGAGCGGTGCGTTGCGCCCTCGCAATTGCGCTGGCTGTCAGACAGCTCGGCATTGAGGTACGCGCGGGAGTGCACACTGGCGAATGCGAGCTGATGGGCGACAATGTCGGTGGCATCGCGGTCCACACCGGCGCGCGCATCATGGCGAAATCCGAGCCGGGAGAGGTGCTCGTCTCCGGAACTGTCAAAGATTTGGTGTCAGGTTCCGGAATCAATTTTCAAGATTGCGGCGTTCACGAGCTCAAAGGGGTTCCCGGCGAGTGGCGACTTTTCTCGGCCCGCTCCTGATTCAAAGATGACTGAGGTCAAAAGATGGAATACGAAGTGAGGGTTGGCTATCCATCGCGAAGAATTTTCGCGATCTTTTCGATCGTGTTCCAACTGCGCGTAGTGGCCGGCACACCGAGGAGCTTCTCGATTTTGCCGAGGTAACTAATCGCTTTCATCTGTCGACGATAGAGACCCAGGACGAATCGGTCTTGGATCGCGATGATTTTCAGCAGCCAGTCCTTATCTGAGGGCAGACTAAGGGGAATAGAAGGCGGCGCAGGAAGTCGTTTCGCTAATACGTTCACGAACCGGGTAATGTTCTCGCCCGAGAGTTGTTGTGCGAATGGATTCTTTGATGTGAGCTTGATGATGTCGCGCGCGGGACAAACCATGATCTCGCATTTGAACGGCAGTTGTTTTGCAATCGCCGCGCACAGTGCCGATTCACTTACATTCTCGCGCACTACAAACGTGCCGACCGCGCCAATGTTTACGACGCCGAATTTAGCTAACTCTTTCGCGATCTGCGCTGGTTGGCACCGATTGGTTCCACCAACATTCACCGCACGAAGAAACACGACTGAAGGCATAGCGAACTTACGTCTCGCAGCCGCTGGTTAATTGTTAATGGAATTTCCGACTTTCGAATTGCTCAAAGTTTACCGCCGTTTCCGAAGAGTAATAAATTTCTCTGTTATGAAAATGTATCTTTACTTGGACCCTACGGACTTGGGGCTGACGCAGACTCTCAAAAACGAGTTTCTAGTTCTACGGAGACAAGCTTGCAAGAAGTGGGGAGATGAAATCGCTGTATTGCTGCGGGAGTTTGTGAAAGAACGGCACCAACGCTCTCACCGCCTACTCCAGAATCACTTTATTGGTTCTGCTGAATGAATCGAAACCTTCAGGCGAGATTCGTTTGGATAAATCGCGGGCTAGCGTGGATGTCGATTTGGCGCAGCGCCGTGTCGCCGGTATTAACGAATCGATGCGGTGTGTTCGCGGGAATGACGACGATGCCGCCGGCTTTCACTTCAAGCGTTTCATCGCCAACCGTAATGCTGGCGCAGCCTTCGAGGGTGAACGCGACCTCGACGTACGGATGGGTGTGCAATGGCGGACCCTGCCCCGGCTTCGCCGTAACGATGTAGGCCGAGAACGGCGCGCCCTGCTTTTCGCCGACGAATTCATACGACATTCCGACAAACGGCAGCTGCTCGAGAGTTAGAAAGCTCATGCCGGAAAATACCTGAAATGCCTCGTTTGACATGCAACCATTTGGTTGCATAATCTCAACTGATGGATGCAATCTTTAAAGCGCTCGCCACGGGGAGTCGCAGAAAATTGCTCGACGAATTGCGCAAGGAGAATGGGCAGACGTTGAGCGAATTATGTGAACACCTGGACATGACGCGACAGGCGGTGACCAAGCATTTGGTGTTACTGGAAAAAGCAAACCTCATCGCCGTCGTGTGGCGCGGGCGCGAGAAGCTGCATTATCTCAATCCGATGCCGTTGCATGAGATCTACGAACGTTGGATTGGCAAATACGAACGCCATCGCCTTCAGGCGTTGAGCGATCTGAAGAAAGGTCTCGAACAAATCAAAACCAAAAAACAGTAACATGATGAAAAAAGACCAATTCGTTTACGTAACGTACATTCGCACGACGCCCGAGAAATTGTGGAAGGCGCTCACCGAACCGGAATTCACGAGAAAGTTCTGGTGCAATACAGCTCAGGAATCCGAATGGAAGCCGGGTTCGTCCTGGAAGATTGTGGCTCCCGACGGAATGCTCACCGATAGCGGTGAAGTTCTCGAAATCGAACCGCCTCGGCTGCTCGTTCTAAAATGGCGCAACGAATTCAGACCTGAATTAAAGGCGGAGGGCTATTCGCGTCTGACTTACCAACTGGAGCCGGAGGGGAAATCGGTCAAGCTCACGGTTATTCACGAAATCGAGAAGGAAGACTCGAAGCTTATCCAGGCAGTGTCGAGCGGATGGCCGCATATTCTTGCGAGTCTCAAGAGTCTTTTGGAAACCGGCGAGTCGTTGGAAGAAACCCGCGAATGGCCGCGTGAAGCCTGTAAATAGCGATTCGAAAGTCCAAGTAATTCATCATTCCCCGGCGTTTGGCCGAAGAAATTGCCCTACGCCGGGCGATGAATCATGAGTGCGGTGCGCTCGCGTTACGGTTGGCTATCTCGTGGGCGAAGATGGATCGGCTTCTCCCGAGAATGGCCGTTCGGCTCGACCGATGCCTAAGGCAATTACCCAAGACGCAAGACTCATCCTTAACCAACGCGTTGAGGAGTCGCCGCGGCGACCGTTCCACCTTTGATCAGTGTGGCCTTTGACTGAGCTCGAAAAACTTGTGGAAAATGTCGAAACGCGCAGACGGCAAACGTCAGCATTATGAGGCCGCGAAGTTTTCCGGCCTCGACGACAAACAATAACCAATAACAAGGAGAGAAAGCAAAAAATGAAAACCATACAAGCACGAATGAAAAACCCGGCGATGCTGATTCCTGAGGCGATGCAGCCTCTGATGTCTGTTGTGGCGGCGGTGAGAAAGAGTGGTGTGCCCCAGCGCACTCTCGATCTCGTTCACTTGCGCGCCAGCCAAATCAATGGCTGTAGCCTCTGTGTGGATATGGGCTCCCGAGAGCTTAAGAAGGCGGGCGAGACAGACGACCGTCTCTTCGCTGTAGCTGCCTGGCGGGAAGCGCCTTATTTTACCGAGGCCGAACGCGCCGCGCTGGCGCTTGCCGAAGCAGTTACGCGGCTTAGCGACCGGTCCGATCCAGTACCGGAGGAAATATGGAACCAAGCCACTCTGCATTATGACGAGAAGGCGCTCGCAGCCCTGATCCTTTGTATCGCGACGACCAACTTCTTCAACCGTCTCAACGCCACGACCAAACAAGTAGCCGGCGAGCAGCCGTGGAGCGGCCGCTAAGGAACAAAACACAAAAACAATAACTGAAACTAACACTATGAAATACGCATTACTCGTTCATCAATCACAGGAACACTTCGACCGTCGTAATGACAAGGCCGCTGTGGCCGCTGGCAGAGCGTACGGTGAAGCGCTTCAAGCTGCGGGTGTATTTGTTGCCGGCGCCGGACTAGACTCGCCTCGAAACGCGACGACTGTTTCGGTTCGCGACGGAAAACGGCAAGTCCATGACGGCCCTTATGCAGAAACGAAGGAGTTTCTCGCAGGATTCGGCATCATCGATGTGCCGAATCTTGATGCTGCATTGGAATGGGCTGCGCGTCATCCTGCTGCCGGTTTCGCCTCGATTGAGGTGCGTCCATTGCTAGGGTTCGGATCCGCAAAAGCTTGATGAGCGAATCAGCAACCCATGCTGCGATCGAGACGGTAGCCCAAGATTCATATGGGCGGCTAATCGCCTACCTCGCGGCACGGATAGCGGGCCGAGGCCATCGCGTTAGGACGAACGTTAACGCAGTTGATGCCGCGCGAACCCGAAGCTCACGGTTTACTTGCGCTGATGTTACACTGTGAAGCGCGACGTGAAGCACGTTACGCAAGCGATGGTGAGTTTGTGCCGCTCGATCGGCAAGACACGGCGCTTTGGTCGCAATCGATGATCGATGAAGCCGAGACACATCTGCACTCGGCTGCCGGCTTCAAGCGCATGGGACGTTATCAATTGGAAGCTGCGATTCAATCTGTTCACGCTAGTCGAGCAAAAACCGGACACATCGATTGGAAGGAAATCGCTTTGCTCTACGAGGGCCTGGTGCGAATCGCGCCCAGGATCGGTTCGCTTGTTGGGCGAGCCGTTGCAATTGCGCAAACAGGCGAACCAGGTACTGGATTTGCCGCCCTTGAACAGATTCCCGCGGACCAAACAGCGAATTACCAGCCCTATTGGGCCGCGCGCGGACATCTACTTCGTTTGCTGAACCGGAACGATGAAGCGGTCGAAGCGTTCAATCGTGCCGCGAGCCTGACAGACGATCCGGCGATGCGTGAATATCTTCTCCAGCGTTCAGCTGAGGATGTCGGCCAGCTTGGCTGACCCGGCGGGCAGGCTGCTAGCCTGACATCCGATTCTGCGAACCTCTAAAACGATGTAAACCTTGACCAACATTGGTCAACAATCTTTGACTAGCGTTGTTTTGTAAGCACCGGGAGCAATGCGAAACAAGAAAACAAAAGGGATCTGGGTTTGTCCTTGCAACGAGAAGATCACACCGAAAGAGAGAAATATTGGCTCTCCGGGGATATAGAAGGCGGCGAAGGGAGTTGGACCAACGCAACAACGATCCTCAAAGCGTTTGGAGTTGTACAGGCGGCATCAGCCTATCGAGAAACTTCACGGTACATGCCGCTACAACACGCGATCCAAAATTCTGTTGTTTACGCCGGCAAATACACCGCATAACCTCGTGGCGGCGCCCAGAGATCGACCCAGCCTGACTCGTTAGTCCATTTCTCCTCCGGCACGCCAGAATCATCACGGCCGCGCCAAGCTGCCGGGACGAGCCGCGTGCTGTTCCACCTTGTCTGAACCCACGTGCCGTTCCAGGTATCGCGGTTGTTTAACACAAAGATCAGTCCGCTTTGATCGCCGTCGCCCAGACGTTGCATGACGTAAAGGTCGTCATTCACGTATAGCACTTGTGTCGGACCAGCAGCGTTTTGTTCATGAACTTTGATGAGCGCGTCGATCCCGCTTTGATTGTTCGGCTGGGCGAGGTCCCAGTTGAAGTAATCCTGCCAGAAGACGCAGGGATAACCTTCGTGCGTGAGGATGAAGGTGTACGCCAGCAGCTTGTCGTTAATGATCGGAGTGTCACGTACCACATCGTGGTTCTCTACGAAAGTGACAGCTTGCGCCGGTCGGTCCCACATTAGCACTCCGCGGTCTGTTAGATTGCGGAGACTGAATCCGTAGCTATCGCACAAGTCGCGCAGACGCCAGCGTAGCGGGAAATCAAATGCGCCTACTGGATTGTCCGACCACGCATTAGCTTCATCGAGCCAATCATCAATTGTGCGTTCGCTGTCCCAGCATTCGCCTACCGCGTACGGTTTGAAACTGGTACTGCCGCGCAACGCGCGCAGTTCCTGAATGGAGCGCACCATCCAACCGCCGTAACCTTTGACCATGTCATAGCGGAATCCATCGAAACCGATTTCTTCCAAAAGCCAGCGGGCACAGTTGATGAGCTCGGTATAAACCAGAGGTGTGCGATGACAAAGGTCCGGCATGTCACCGAAAGTGGCGCCATCCCAGGTCTCATATTGACTCGGATGAAAACATTTCCAATCGCGCGGAAATTTGCCGCTCTTTGAATCGAACTTTGTCCAGCGTGACTGGCCGTCGATCGGGTTCAGTTCCTGGGCATCGCCGCCGCTGTTGTGATTGAACACCAGGTCCGCATACACTTGTAACCCTGTCGCGTGAGCGGACTGAATAAGGTCGAGCAACTCGGCTTTGGAACCGAACCAGGTAGGCGCGCCACCTTTCTGGTCGAACTCACCGAGGTCATAATAGTCGTAGGGATCGTAGCCCATCGATTTCCATCCGGCCGCTTTGTTTGCGGGCGGGAGCCACAACGCGGTAAAACCTGCCTGAGTGATCGCAGGCAGTTTGGATTTGATATAAGCCCACCATTGATGCTCGCGATTTTCCACCTTGGGACAGTCCCAATAAAACGCTTGCAACATGACACCCATAATTGCTGTTCGTCTCCAGTGTGTTAAAGCCTCGTCAGGCTACATACAAAGCAATGACTAACAAGTAGCAATCAGAAGGCGAGACGAAAGACAAACATTTTCGAATCAAACCAATCGGGTTCATTTGTTCCGACTTAAATGTCGCGAGGTCGCGCCTCGGCAAGGTCGCGAGGGAACGCCAATGGATTTATCGAATGGTTCCTTCTTACACGAAGTCTTGCATCGAATTCAAGTCGGAGATGAGATTTATCATCAGCCGGCTACATTGCGCTAGAAGAAACGTAATGGAAGTTCATCCGCGGGGCGACGCCTCGCGACCGCTCACGGGAGTATTTTCGACTCGATCACCAGATCGGCCCAATCCCATAGGGCTTCACCGCGTCAAGCTTTTGGGGATGACTCGCGGCCGGCTACATGTTGGTCCGATTGAGGCAATCGATGGGACCTCGGTAATCGATATAAAACCAGTTATCGATTCAAACGACTACTGAACCGAACAAACCAGTACAAGAGGGAGACTAATTGCTCCACGCCAAACCAAAAGCCTGTAAAGACAGAATCACAAGCGATCAAAGATAAGTGTGAAAATCAGACGCCAAATTGTCCTCATCTTCGCCCTTGCAGTCGCATCATTTCAATTATTCGCTAAGGGAAAGGAACGTCCTATGAAACACCCGACTTTTTATCGCACGGAACAGATAGATGGACTCTCCATGTTTTATCGAGAGGCTGGCCCTAAAGATGCACCGACGATACTCCTGCTGCACGGACTTCCATCTTCGTCGCGGATGTTCGAGTCGCTCTTCGGCCGGCTTTCCGATCGTTATCACCTTATTGCACCGGATTATCCTGGCTTTGGACACAGCGATTGGCCGGATCCGAAAAAGTTCGCTTACACATTCGATCATATCGCAGAGATCATGAATCATTTACTGAAGCGCTCGGGCTCACGCGCTACACGCTTTACATGCAGGATTACGGCGGCCCCGTCGGTTTTCGCATGGCACTTGCGCATCCGGAGCGGGTAGAAGCTCTCATTGTTCAAGACGCGGTGGCGCACAACGAAGGACTAGGCGCAAACTGGAAGACGCGGCGCGAATTCTGGAAAGATCGCGCGGCGAACGAAAGCGCGCTTCGCACCAATCTGCTTTCGCTAGCGACAACGCGGACACGACATGTCGGAAACGATCCCAACGTGGAACGTTATGATCCGGATTTGTGGACGGACGAGTTTTACTTTTTGAATCAGCCCGGCCAGGCCGAAATTCAAAGTGATCTTTTCTACGATTATCGAACGAACGTCGAGGCTTACCCGAAATGGCAGGCCTGGATGCAAAAGACTCAGCCGCGTCTCCTCGTGATTTGGGGTAGGTACGATCTCTCGTTCGACCTTGGCGAGCCGGAACGATACCGAAAGGAGTGCCGAAAGCTGAAGTCCACGTCCTCGATGCCGGTCATTTCGCCTTAGACACAGCTGCGGATCAAATTGCGCAGCTCGTTCGTGACTTCACGAAGTAGCAAAATGGAGGAAATATGTCCGAAGAAATTAAATATAATCGACGCCGATTTTTGGGCCTTGCGACTATGGGCGTTGCTGGCGCAGGACTCGGCATAATCGGGTCCGCGAATGCAGAAGCCACCAAAACGAAATCGGCAAGCGCCCCCAAAACCAAGCCGGGACAAACACATCATTCGCGTCACTGAAACAGATTGATGCAGGCCTCCTGAATATTGGATACGCCGAGGCCGGGCCCCACGGTGGTCCTCCAGTCATTCTTTTGCACGGCTGGCCTTACGACATCTACAGCTATGTCGATGTTGCTCCTTTACTGGCGACGAAAGGTTACCGGGTGATCATGCCGTATCTGCGGGGTTACGGCACGACGCACTTTCTTTCACCCGACACGGTTCGCAATGGCCAACCGTCAGTGGTTGCTGTCGACATCACTGCCTTGATGGACGCGCTCAAGATCGACAAGGCAACCATCGCCGGTTTTGATTGGGGCGCGCGGACGGCCAACATTATCGCGGCGCTTTGGCCGGAGCGGTGCAAGGCCATGGTCTCCGTAAGTGGTTATCTGATCGGCAGCCAGGAATCCGGCAAAATTCCGTTACCACCAAAGGCTGAGCTCGAATGGTGGTATCAATTTTATTTTGCTACAGATCGCGGCCGCGCAGGTTACGACAAAAACCGGCACGATTTCGCGAAGCTCATCTGGCAGCAAGCCTCTCCGAAGTGGCATTTCGACGACGCAACGTTTGAGCGCAGCGCACAGGCGTTCGACAATCCGGACCACGTCGAAATAGTGATCCACAATTACCGCTGGCGACAAGCCCTCGCCGAAGGCGAACCGAAATATGACGATCTGGAAGAACGGCTGGCCGAGAGTCCGGTCATCACCGTGCCGACCATAACTATGGAAGGTGACGCGAATGGTGCGCCGCATCCCGAGCCCAGTGCTTATGCCAAGAAATTCTCAGGCAAATATGATACCGGTACGTCAAGGGCGGCATCGGGCACAATCTGCCTCAGGAAGCGCCGCAGGCTTTCGCCAAAGCTGTGATCGATGTCGACCATCTTTGATCAATAGTAAATTAGCTAGAAACT
>CAVRCO010000021.1:0-278790 GCA_963719605.1 uncultured Verrucomicrobiae bacterium | reverse complement strand
GCTACACCATCGGGCGGAAACGTCCGACGACTTCCTGCAAGCGGCCAGTAATTTGGCCTAACGAACAGACTTCCGCTGCTTCGAGCAACATCGGGAAACAATTGTCATCACGTTCGACAACGTCGGCGAGTTTATCGAGTGCGCGTTTGGCTTTCTCGGCATTTTTCTTTTTGAATTTTGCCAGGCGATCCACCTGGAGCTGTTGTTTCTTCCGAGGCGTACGCGCGAGTTTCACTTCCGGCATATCTTCCGCGCCATTGCGATAACGATTGAGTCCGATGATCGGGCGAGTCCCGTTATAAATTTGCTGCTCGTACCGATGCGCAGCGTTCTGAATCTGGCTGCGCTGATAACGGTCTTCCACCGCTGCGAGCACGCCGCCCAGTCGCTCTATCTCGCGGAACTCATCGAGAATCGCCGCTTCCACGGAGCGCTCTACCGCTTTCATCCCGGGCGAACCGCTCAACATGTTCATGGTGTGCTTGAAAATGCCGGACTCCTCCAGCAGGATTGCCTGCCCGTGCGCGGCAAGCCGAATCCATTCTTCGCTCGGCGTCGTGAACGGTTCGTCCGCGCTGTTTGAGTGGCACGAATTGGTCGCGTTCATGTAAGCGAGAACCAATTCGGCCGCGGTGCGGGTAAGATTGTTTTTGAATTCCGCTGCGATTAGGGAGCGACCGCTGGTCTGGGTGTGCAATTTGAAAAGCTGCGCCCGTGGGCCGGCGCCAAACACATCGCGCATTCCGATTGCCCAAATGCGCCGCGACACACGAGCCAGCGCGATGTATTCGGCGTCGAGACCGCAATCGAGGAAGAATGAGAGACGCGGGCCGAATTGATCGACCGGGATTCCTCGCGCGGCAAACATTTCCGCGTAGGCGAATCCGTTTGAGAGCGTATAAGCGGCTTGTTGCACCGGCGTCGAACCAGCTTCGCCGATGTGGTAACCGCTGATCGAAATTGGATACCAGCGCGGCATTTCCCGCGTGGTGAACTCAACCATGTCGGTGAGAAAGCGCAGCGAGGCTTCGATCGGGAAAATCGTTTCGTTCTGTGCCTGGACTTCTTTGAAGATGTCCGCCTGAATTGTGCCGCGCAACTTCGGAACAACCTTTGGGCCGAATCTGCGTTTCGCCGCCGCGATGTACATCGCCATGATGATTGGCGCGGGACCGCTGATAGTCATCGACGCGGAAAAATTCGGCGAGCCGAGATCAAAACCATCATAGAGCCGCACCATGTCTTCGACCGTGTCGATGGCCACGCCGCCCTCGCCGATTTTTCCGAAGACCCCGTCGGCGTCGCTATCGATGCCATAGAGCGTCGGCCCATCGAACGCGGTGCTGAGCCGGTGCGTGCGCTGATGCCGGGTCAAATAATGAAAACGCTCGTTGGTATCCTCGGCGAGCATCAAGCCAGAGAACAATCGCGTTGGTTCTTCGGCTTGAGGCAATGGTGGCCGGGCTGACCGTTGCGGAGGTTCGCCGTTTTTTGCGAAGCTTTCGACCTCGCGAATCGGCTCCAAATACATCTCGCGGTAGGCACCATTGAGAAATGGAAACTCACCCGGCAATCCTTCGCCAAAGAGATAACGCGCGATTTCGCCCGGCTCATCGATCTCGGGCAACGCCAGACGCGGCAGTGGCACGCCGGTCGGCGTACGCGTGACTGGAATTTTCGCTTTGGTGTCGTTCCAGCGCCCCAGCAGTTCACGTCCGAATTGTTCATCCGTGCGCGCACGCTTCACCTGGTCGAGAACGAATTTGTTGTACTTCTCAATCGACTCAACGATTTGTCCGAGCTTGCTCATAGATTCGCGCCTTAAATTCCTGTCGACATGACAGATTTCGTTAGCCGCCTCTGGAAATTAGCTCGAATAATTCATCCACGCCAGGGTCGCGATGCCGTTTTGCCACCGTATCGATCAGTCGCTGATCACGCCGGTTTTGCTCCAAGCGCTGTTCGATTTCCGTGTGCGCCGTACGCGCGCGCTGCAGATCGCTTTTGTTCACCACCACAATGTCAGCAAGATCGAGCATCACGATTTTTTGCAGCTGTAACCGGCTGCCGTAATCAGGGTTCATTACTAGGACAGTCTGATCGACAACGCCATTTTTTTGGAATGGCATCGCCTCCTGGCCAGTACCCACCGTCTCAATGATCACGTAATCAAACCCTGAGCGCGCGAGCAGCGCCAGACAGTCTTGTGTCGCAGGGGAAAGTCCGCCAGCCTGGCCGCGTGTCGCCATGCTGCGCATGAATACGCGATCGTTTTGCGAATTGATCATGGTGGCCCGGTCGCCCAACAACGCTCCTTCGCCGATCACGCTCGGATCGTGCGACAAAATTGCGATCCTTCCCTGCGGATTTTGATTCAAAAAACGGAGCACAAGCTCATCGATCAATGTCGTTTTTCCCGCACCGCCAGGGCCGGTAAAACCGACAACCGTTGTATTGCGGATTGCGGATTGCGGATTACGGATTTTTGATTGGGCGTTGCGCGTCGGGCGTCTTCTTCCCGCTGCATACGCGTCCTCAATCTCAGTCAGCTTATGGGCGAGTTCCTGGTCAGGCGATCGTGGGCGCGACCGTTTTCCTCGCGGCTTTCCGTAGTGCTTGCGGACATAATCGGTCATCTCTGCGAGCGAGGTTCCGGCAAAGAAAATGTTGTCCACGCCTTTGCGCTTCATTGCTGCAGCGTCCTGATGCGTGATCGTTCCGCCACCACCGCCAAAGACTTTGATGTCGGTCGCTCCACGCTTCCGCAAAAGAGCAATGACTTCCGCGAAGAATTCGATATGCCCGCCGTTGTAACTCGAGATGCCGATGGCGCGCACGTCCTCTTGAATGGCGGCACGCACGATATCGCCTACTGAACGATGATAGCCAAGATAGACAACCTCAATCCCGTGCCGGATGAATTCCAGGTTGATCGTGTTAATCGCGCTGTCATGCCCGTCGCAAATCGGGACCGCCGTCAAAATACGAATGGGTGAAGCCATTTGCACAGATTTAGTGATTCATTGATTTAGCCATTGCAATCGCTAAATCACTGACTCATTAAATCACTAAATGCCTGATCCACTCGATTTCAGCGGCAAAGTCGCCCTCGTCACCGGTAGCTCGCGCGGGATTGGCGCGGAGATGATCAAGGCATTCGGCCGATGCGGCGCGCAATGCGTCGTGAATTATGTGGCCGACGCGCAGGGACAAAACAAGACCGACGCCACCAATGTAGCCAGTGAACTCAATAAGGCGCTGGTGATTGAATGCGATGTGACGCAACCGGTGCAGGTCGAGGCGATGATGAAGCAAATACAAGATCGACATGGCGGCCTGGAAATTCTCGTTAACAATTCCGGGATCATCAGTGATCGCACGATTAAGAAAATGTCGGTCGAGAATTTTGAAAGCGTGGTGCGCGTAAATCTGACCGGCACATTCACAGTCACGCAAAAGGCTGCCGCGATTCTGCGAAACGGCGGCCGGATCATTAATATGTCGTCTGTCAGCGGCCAACTCGGGCTGTTTGGCCAGGCAAATTATTCGTCGAGCAAAGCAGCCATCATCGCGCTCACGAAAGTATCGGCCCGCGAGTTTGCGCGCCAAAACATCACGGTAAACGCCATCGCGCCTGGCTTCATCGACGTCGGAATGAGCAAAGGCATGCCTGACGAAGTGACCCAGAATTTCATAAAGCAAATTCCGCTCGGCCGTCTCGGTGATGTAAGCGAAATTGTAAACGCAGCCCTTTTTCTAGCCTCCCCGATGGCTTCATACATCACGGGACACGTCTTGAACGTAAACGGCGGCTTCTACATGGGCTGATCTTCTTTCGCCAAGGCTACTGCGAACGGGAACTAGTCCAGCTTTTGCACGAGCAGCCACACCAACGCCGCCAGCGTCGCGGCGAAAGTCGATAGCACGAATGTCGCTCGCTTCGTCTGGCGTATTTTGAAGGCAGGCTTGGGAATGTCGTCGTGAATCTGACTGGCCTCGAACAGCTTCATCAGCGCAAACGCGACGATAAAACCGACAGCGGCCCATTTCAGGCATCCCAAAATAGTGTCAAGCATCCCGCCCAGATTGTAGCGCAGGCCACCGCCGCGCTCAACTCGCGAAAGCTTTCGGAGTCAAGCGCACGCGCCTCGCCAATTTTGGATTCCTGCCTCGGTCAAGCCACCGCTATCGCTAGCGCTGCCCAGGTACGCAGTTGCAGTCGTTTGCTTTTTTTCTGCGCAGCAAATCGGTTGCTCATTGGAAATGGGTTGACGGTAATCTCGCGGTTTGTTTACCCTCGCCTTTATGACTAAAAGATTCCTAACTCTTTCCTTTGCAATCGGACTTGCCACCACTTGCGCTGTGCAAGCGCAATCACCTACCCCGGGAGAGTCGCCCGCAGGAGCTCCTCCCCCGGCCAAACATCGCACGCACAAGAAAGCTGAAACGACGGCATCGTCAGGCGAAACCGCTGCATCCGCTTCGCCAGCGGCGGCGCCCGCGACTTCACCGACAGCCAAGCGCGGTCGCAAAAAAGCGGAGGCCGGTGCAGCAGCTAGTCCGGCTGCATCGTCTTCACCTGTTGCTTCCCCCGCAGCTGGGCCCAAAACAAAAGGTACTCGCAAAAAAGCGGAGACAGCAACGAGTCCGTCACCGTCACCTGGCAAATTCTCGCTCGGCGGTCTGTTCAAGCCGAAAAGTTCTGCGGCGGCCAGTCCGGCAGCCGCGACAGACGCCGCCGCAAAGAGCAGAAGCGCCGAAGCAGCAGCTAATCCCCCTGCGCCTGGCGGAGGCCATGGTCTGGTGTGGGTTAACACGGAGACACATGTTTACCACAGAGAAGGGTCGCGTTTTTACGGCACGACGAAGAAGGGGAAATACATGACCGAGGCCGACGCGACCAAGGAAGGAAACAGGGCCGCAGGGAAGGGACAGTAGATCGCGGGGAAGTCAGGCCGACGAATCTGATCCAACCTAGAGTTGAGCGGAAGACGTTACATTGCGTCTTCCGCTCCAATGTTAGACGTTGGATGTTCTATGTGAGGACGTTCAACATCTGAGCGCGACCTACGGCCGGCTTGCCTTCGACGGTTATTCCTCGATCAGACTTTGCAGCGCATCAGCTAATGTCTCGAAGGTAGCGATTGGGATTTCGGGACGGTAATGGAATTGCGACAGGATATTGAGTCCAATGTCCTTGTGCGGATCGGGCATCACTCGCGTCACGGAGGCGACCCCTTTTTCCGTAAGCGTGTCCATGATCTCGGCAACGTGGTGTGCTGCTGCCGAATCCATTGATTCCAACCACCGGAAATCAGCAAGAACGCGGAAGCCGGGCGCAACATCGCGCAAAAGCTCGCGCACCTGCTGCGCGGCGAGCTTCGCCTGCTCCGCAGTGACTTGTCGCAGAGCGCTGATCACCAGGAGACGCTTCGATCGATCGACCTCGACTGAATACATTCTTCGTGATCACACGATGCAGTCGCCGTCGCAAGCCGGCGCTGTAATTACTCATCGATGTCCTACTCCGTCCGTTTGCGCAAGAGGTGACGGTTGTGAAAGACCCGGTAGCAGGTTGGATAACAGTTGGCGGGTTGTCGCTAACACGTTTTGCTTCTTTATTTCTCCCGTGACGGCGACAGATATCACTGTTTGGATCATCTCCGCGCTTCTGGCGATCGGCATCGGTTTGAGCAAGTATTCGAAATGGAGAACGCGCAACAAACTGGTGCGCGACCTGGCAGCCATGGATCGGGAACGCCGTGAAAAAGTTCTCACCCGCATGAATCCAGAGCTCGCGATGGAGGCCCGGCAAGAATTAATGCGACGATTTCATATAGGCTGACCCGTCGTTCACCCGTTTTTCAATTCGTACTCTGATTTTTCCCGAATTCTCCGATGTCCTCCGCGCCTTTCGAAATGATCGTTCCGGTGCTGCCAGGCGATATCGACGAGCAAAATCACGTAAACAACACCGTTTACCTGAGGTGGGTCCAGGATGTTGCTACGGCTCATTGGCGAGCGGTCGCCAGCCCGGACGCCAAGGAGAACATCGCCTGGGTTGTCTTGCGACATGAAGTCGACTATAAAGCGCCTGCCATCCTAGGCGACGAGGTCGCACTGCGAACGTGGGTGGGCAAAGCTACCCGGCTTACGTTCGAACGATTCACAGAAATCCGGCGCAATCCCGACGGTCGGCTCTTGTCCAAGGCTCGGACTCTTTGGTGCCCGATACATGCACAAACCAGTCGACCGATGCGCGTATCGGCGGAAGTGCGCGCGCAGTTCTCAACCTGATTGGGTTTCAAGGAGTTGATCATTGAGCGTTGAGCGTTGAGCATTGGGCGTTGGAAGTTCCATCTCCTGATCCACGCCCAGTCATCGCTTGTTATTGCGCGACATTTCTCAAGCCCGAGATGTTGCATATTTATCGGCAAATTACAGGCTTGGAGCGATGTATTCCAGTGGTGATTGCGCAGAAGCGCGAACAACCCGAACGCTACCCTTTTGACCAAACTTACATAGTTCCCAAGCCCGCAAGGCATTTCTTGCGACGGTTTTGGTTCAGGCAATTGCGTGATGCGCCATGGCAGATTTCGGACGGCGAGCTGCGCGCATTGCAAAGCGTCTTAAAGAAGACCGACGCTCGCCTGTTGCACATTTACTTTGGTCAAATCGCTGTCCATCTGCTGCCCCTGATTCGCGCGTGGAAAAAACCGTCCCTTGTTTCGTTTCACGGCGCCGACGTGACCGTGGACATGAACAAGCCAGCTTACCGCGAGGCCACGAGACAAATGCTCGACGCAGTAAAGCTGGTCCTGGTTCGCTCCGATTCCCTGCGGCGCGCAGTCATTCATCTGGGCTGCGACGAGAAAAAGATCGAGATCCAGCGAACCGGGATTCCGGTGAATGAATTTTCTTTTCGTGAGCGAAACTTCGTGGCCGCGGCGACCGAATGGCGATTCGTGCAGGCTGGTCGCTTGATCGAAAAAAAAGGTCTGCCAGTCACGCTGCGCGCTTTTGCAGTTTTCCTGGGGAAACACCCGAATGCGAAGCTAACGGTTGCAGGAGAAGGACCATTGCTCAGCCAGCTTCAGAATTTGGCGCGTGACCTGAAGATAGACGGTCGCGTTTCATTCACAGGTTTCATTTCGCAGGAACAACTCCGCGAAATCTATTATGCGTCGCATATTTTTTTACATCCGAGCCAGACGGGCCATGATGGAAATCAGGAAGGCATTCCAAATTCGATGTTGGAAGCGATGGCCAGCGGCCTGCCTGTGTTTGCTACCAGGCATGGAGGCATTCCCGAAGCAATCGAGGACGGCGCTTCTGGCGTACTCGTGCCTGAGGGTGATCATGAAAAATTGGCGGCTGCGCTGCTCGATGCAGCGAAAGATCCCGGGTTCCTTTCGCGGATCGCGCGCAATGGCGCCGAGATCGTTCGAAAGAATTTTGATTTGCCCGTGCAGGCGCAGCGCTTGGAAGAGATCTATTTGCGCACAATACAAATGTAGCGCGTGCGCCCGGTTGCGATTTTCTTTCGTGCTCTCTGGCACAGTTTTACGTGTTGATGCGGCTGGACTTATCAGGCTTTGCGAAATAGAGATGCTACTATGAATTCATTCCAAACTTCCTTCATCGCGCTGATATTTTTATTAGCGGCTGGCTTCAGCGCGCAGTCTCAAACGCCGGCGGAAAAACCGTCGGCGCCGCTGAAAGCTGTCGCGGTGCTTCATCCGACCGCAGGCAACAAAGTCAGTGGTACCGTTACCTTCACCGAAGAGGCCGATGGCGTACGGGTTCGGGCGGAAATCACCGGCCTGACTCCTGGCAATCATGGTTTTCATGTCCATGAGTTCGGCGATTGCAGCGCAGCCGATGCTACTTCTGCCGGCGCTCACTTTAATCCGACCAAGCAACCGCATGCGGGGCCTGATGCGCCCGAACGGCACGTAGGGGACATGGGAAATGTCGAAGCAGACGCGTCAGGCAAGGCGACGCTGGAATATGTGGACCATCAAATCTCGCTCACGAATGACCAACGCTCGGTGATTGGGCGCTCTGTGGTAGTACACGCGAAAGCGGACGATCTCAAATCCCAGCCAGCCGGCGACTCCGGCGCGCGCGTTGCCTGTGGCGTTATCGGGCGGGCAAAAAGCCAGTGAAGCGCAATCGAAGAGGCTGTTCATGCCAAGCGTTTGACCGCACGCAATTCCGGGAATCTTTGCTCGACAGTGCTCGCTTCATTTGATCAAATTGGAAAAACCACTGCCGTCCACTCATATGCCACGAATACCCAAAACTGAATTGTCGCCGGATAACGGCTGCATCATCGACATGAAATGGCAACTTGGTCCGCTGAGTTATCACGCTTCTGCGGCTGGGAAAGAGCCCGTACCGCTTGTGACGCAGTCAACCCGCCTGCCGGAAATTGTGCTTTACGATCACGTTGGATTCAAAGGCGCCTATGCTCGCACGAACTTGAGTTTCCATTACGTCGGCGATTTTTGGAACGACCGTATCAGTTGCCTGATCGTGGTGAGCGGCGTTTGGCGATTTTATCGCGACGACTACTACAAGGGACCTTACTGGGATCTCGGCCCGGGCTATTACGAAAGTTTTTTTGCCGAAAAAGGTCCAGACGACGTCGTTAGCTCGTTTCAGTGCATCGCGCTGACATAGGGTAGCGCACGCGCTAATCGGCACTGTCGGTTGCAAGCTCGAAGACCTCTTCTGCACAGCCCCAGGAGAGCGTGAAGCCCGAGCCGCCGTGGCCGTAGTTGTGAACGACGATGCGGTCGTCGCGCAACTGATCTCGCTCTACGCGAACGCCTGATTTGCGAAATGGACGTAGCCCGACGCGCTCGGCGAGAACGTTCGGTTTCTCGATCTTCAATGCACGCGTGCACTCAGCGACGATTCGCGTGCTCATTGCGGAGTCAGCAGCGAGATCGTTGCTGAGCTCGTTCGTCCCGCCGAAAACACAATCATTCCTGCGCGGGATTGCGTACATCAGCGGGACATCATCACAAACAACGGCGTATGGAAGATTTTTGATTCTCGGCACAATCGCGACCTGGCCGCGGTGGGGCTCAAGGTCGGCGTCCCGGACGAGTTCGCGGGCGCCGATTCCCGCGCAATTAATCACAATATCGAATTTTGAATCGACGTCTTCGAGCTGCGTGAACTGCGTACTCGCGGCGATTGATCCGCCAGCGGCGACAAACCGATTCGCCAGGTAATCCAGATAGATCGTTGTGTCCATCAGCGGAACGCGCAGACAGAAGCCACTCTTGAATATCTTGAGAGATGTGATTCGCTCACTTCCCGTTCGCTCAGCCTCCGGCCTTCCTATCCATGTCGCGGCTTCCCCAGCCGCTCCGTTCTCGACTTCGCTCGACATGACAGGCAGCAAGCCCGGGTCGACAGCTCGCGCGCCGAGCAGAATCGACCAATCTGGAATCTGAATTTCTCCAGTGCGCGAAAATTGGCGGAGCTCGATCATCGAAACGCCGCTATCGAGATCGCGAGCGACATCGATAAGCGTCCGGTAGGTCCCGAGTGACCACGCGATAACTTTGTCCGCCGGCTCCGCATCGTAGGGGAACCAGAGCGCCGCAGCCGCTCCAGAGGTTGTTTGCTGGCCGATTTCCTTGGCGAAGATGGCCGTTCGGTATCCATGCTCAGCGAAAACCAGACCGCAAGTTAGACCCGAGACGCCAGCACCGACGATTGCGACCCGATGCTTCATCCGAATCATCTACGTGCAATGAGGCGCCGCGTCATATAGGATGGCCGGCAATGGTCTCTTTAAATCGGGATGGACTAACCGGGAAGGTGCTCGCGGGCGAACGAATTTCTGTGGACGAGGTGCTCGAATTGTATCGCTGGCCGCTCGAAGAGGTGGGAGCGCTGGCCAACGCGAGGCGCGATTTGGCAAAGGCGAAAAGTTATGTCGGACGTGGACGCGAGATCGTCACCTACATCGTCGATCGAAACATCAATTACACGAACGTTTGCAATGTTTACTGCAAGTTCTGCGCATTTTATCGAACGGAGAAAGATGAGGATCATTACGTCCTCTCGTTCGAGCAGATCGATCAGAAACTCGACGAACTTTCTTCCGTCGGCGGTGTTCAAATCCTGATGCAGGGGGGGCATCATCCAAAACTGCCGTTCCAATGGTATATCGATCTGTTGCGTCACATTCGGGAAAAATATCCGCACATTAATATTCACGGGTTCAGTCCGCCGGAGTTTCAGCATTTCGCGGAGACCTTCGGGATACCGCTGCGCGAAGTGATTTCGGAATTCAAGAAGGCCGGACTTGGATCGATTCCGGGCGGCGGCGGAGAAATTTTAGTGGATCGGGTACGGAAGAAAATATCGCCATTGAAAATTAACAGCGATCAATGGTTGGAGGTAATGCAAACAGCGCACGAACTCGGATTGAAATCCAGCGCGACGATGATGTTTGGACATGTGGAAAGTATTGAAGAGCGGGTCGAACATTTGCGGCGCATTCGTGATCAGCAGGACCGCAGCGGTGGCTTTACGGCGTTCATCTGCTGGACGTTTCAACCTCAGCATACCGTCTTGAAGGTGCAGCACCCGACCGGAGTCGCCGAGTATTTGCGCACTCAGGCACTCGCCCGCATTTTTTTGGACAACATCGAGAATATACAAAGCTCCTGGGTCACGCAGGGTCCGGAGATCGGCCAGATCGCACTCCGGTACGGCGCGAACGATTTCGGATCGGTGATGATGGAAGAGAACGTCGTCAGCAGCGCCGGAACAACATTTCGATTAGATGCCGGGCAAATTGAATCGCTTATTCGTGATGCAGGTTACGAACCGCGGCGACGAAACAATTGGTATGAACTTTTGAATTGACAGAGCCGGCTGCCGGTGATCAAACCAGCTGCCGCTGTGAAAAATCTCGCCTTGACGACTGACCCCTTCTTTCCGATATAGCCGCCTGTCCTGTGTGGGCTCGCTTGCGCGGGGCCGCGCTTCTTAACCTATGAGATATTTTTCTGGATGGATGCGCCCCCCGCCGTTTGCAATTTGGGCCGCTTCCATTTGCGCGCTACTTGGCGCCGCAGTCGCGCGGGCGCAGGCACCGCAGGCGTCGCCGCAGGGCCCCCCCATTGTCCGTTCAATTGACGTGGAATTCACAGGCCGGAGCACTGTCAGCAAGGAACGAATTCTCGCACAAATTCGGACCAGAGTGGGCCAGCCATATTCCAACGAGGTCGTCGAGCAGGATATCGCCGCTCTCTACAAGACCGGCTCGATTCAAAACGTTCGCATTTTTGCTCAGCCTCAGGGCGATGGATTAAGAGTGATCGTTGTTGTGCAAACGCGTTCGATCCTGCGCGAGATCGTAATCGACGGTGCCCAAAGCGTGAAAGCACAAAGGCTGCGCAAAGAAATCAAATTGAAACTGAACCAACCGGTTAACGAACAGCAGCTGGAAGAAGCCCGGCAGAAAATCATAGAAGTCTATCAGGGGCGTGGCTTCACCGATGTCAGTGTGCAATTTCGAATAGATCCAATCGACGAGAAACGTGGAACAGCGCGGGTTGTCTACACTGTCACCGAAGGAGTTAAAGGCGCAGTGAGCCGGATTAATTTCGAAGGAAACACGCATTTTAGCGAAAAGGTGCTGCGCAAACAAATGAAGACGCGCGGCAGGACCCCCATTTATTTCCTGGATAAATCCGGCCGCCTTGATGAGGTGCAGTTGCAACAGGATCTCGACAAAATCCGCGAATTTTATCAGGACCACGGCTACATCGACGTCGAAGTCAAAGACGTGCGCAGGCAACGGATGGAGAAAGGCCCGATGGTTCTCACCATTGTGGTTGCTGAAGGCCCGCAGTACCACGTGCGCAAGCTGGCCATTACAGGTTATCAAAACACGACGGAACAGAGGATTCGTGTGCTGCTAAAAATGAAGGAAGGCAGTGTCTATTCGCCCAAGCAGTTGCGCGATGATGCCAAGGCGGTGGCTGATGCGTATGGCAGTGGCGGCTATGTCGACCTTGTAGTTCAGCCGGAAGGGACACCGGCCGGTCCTGCTCTGATCGATGTACACTATAACATTGAGGAAGGCGTTCGCTCGTTTGTAAATCGAATCAACATCGAGGGGAACACGCGCACCAAGGACAAAGTCCTCCGGCGCGAAGTTCTCGTCGCGCCAGGAGACGTCTTTAACACCGTACGCGTGGACATCACCAAGAAACGTCTCGAGAACCTGGGGTATTTTGCAAAAGTCGAGACTTATCCGGAAGACACTGACATTCCGGGGCGCAAGGATCTCACCATCCTGGTGCAGGAAAAGCGGACCGGTTCGCTTAGTTTTGGCGGCGGGTACAGCACGGTCGACGCGTTGGTTGGATTCGCGGAACTCTCACAAGGCAATTTCGATCTGTTCAATTGGCCTTCATTTACCGGAGGAGGCCAGAAATTCAGGCTACGCATTCAGTACGGCACACAACGAAAGGACTTCATTCTCTCCATAACCGAACCGTACTTCCTCGATCGGCGATTCTCCCTGAATGGCCAGGCATTTTATAACGAGGCAGACTATCTGAGTTCCGAGTACGACCAGCGCAACTACGGGTTTGCTTTCGAACTGCGCAAGCCGATCAATGCATATACATACGCATCGTTGGGGTACCAGCTGCAGGAGGTGGATCTTTTTAATGTCGCCCTTAGCGCATCTCCATTCATCCAATCGCAAGCAGGTACGACTACCGAGAGCAAGATCTTCAGCGGCCTCGTGTTCGACTCGCGCGACAACCCCTTGCTCACGCGCCACGGACAACGCTTCACCTTTTCGCCTTTTGTTGCAGGCGGCTTTCTTGGAGGCAACACTCAGATCTACGGATTGGACTTCGAAGGATCACAATATTTTCACCTTCCGTGGGACACCATCCTGGTGATTAACGGCGAAATCGCCACTGTCAGCCCGTGGGGAAACGGGAATGGTGTACCAATCTACGAGCGGCTTTACCTTGGCGGCTCAAATAACCTGCGGGGGTTTCCGTTTCGCCAAGTTGGTCCGCTGGATGTGAATGGCGAACCAATCGGTGGACAGTCGATGTGGCGCACGACGGTTGAATGGACCTTCCCGATCATTGAAAAAGCGCGCGGAGCAATTTTTTACGATACCGGCTTTGATAACGCCAGTTCGTGGTCTTTCGGTTTCAACCATATCGCCTCGGATGTTGGTATCGGGCTTCGCCTTGATCTGCCGATCGGCCCGTTGCGCCTTGATTATGGGTATCCACTACAGCGGGATGGATATCACGGTGGCGGTCATTTCAACTTCAACGTCGGTTATCAATTTTGAACGAATATATGTGGTTGCAGTCTAACGCGATTCCAAGCACTGTATCCTCCATTTTATGAAAAAGTCCCTGTCTACAATCCTTGCGTTGGCGCTAGCCTTTCCGATTGCGGCTCTTGCACAAGGCACAATGAAAATCGGAACCGTTGATATGCAGCGCGCGTTTAAGGAATACAACAAGACCAAGGAAGCCGAAGTAAAAATCAATGATGCCAAAAATGCTGCCAAGAAAGAGTACGATGACCGGGCGGAGTCTTACAAAAAGGCCTTGGATGAAATCAATAATCTGAACAAGCAGCTGGAGTCGCCGGCCCTGAGTGCGGATAAGAAGACCCAAACGGCAAAGGAACGGGATGACAAGATTGCCAACATCAAAAACATGGAGCGCGAGATCAGCGATTTCCGTCAAACTCGCGAACGACAATTGCAGGAACAGTTGATGCGCGTACGAGAAGGAATCGTAAAGGAAATCACCGATGTCGTGATGGAGAAGGTCAAAGGCAGTAATATGGATCTCGTGTTCGACAAATCGGGCATGAGCATTAACGGTGTCCCGTTCCTGCTGTACTCACACGAGAACATTGATTTTACCAACGACATCATCACCGTGCTCAACAAGCCAGGACGCGCCGCGAGCTCAACGGCGAAAGCAAATCCATCCGCCACTCCGGCAAGAGCTGCGAAGCCTTAACTTTTAAATTCGACAATTCGGAAATACACGCGAGCTAAACTCGCGTGTATTTTTTTCGTACGAATGAAAAGCAACGACCCATATGAAAGGCGAACGATGGGTGGGTGGTTGCGGGCTGAGAAAATATCGATTCTAATCCGGTTTCGAATCCTGCAGGCGATCTTTGCGTTTCTTACGTTCTGCTCAAGCTCGCTCGCGGAGAATTGGGAGGCGACGCTCAGCAAGGACCCGGCCGGAAATTTTCTGGCGCTGCGTCCATTGCGCGCGTCCTATCGCTTCGGCTGGTCTGGTCTTACGGCAGCTACTGGAGATGTCCACTTCACAAAGCCATCTGAAGGCAAGTTTCAACTCGACGCAACGGGACGAACCGTTGGCCTGGTTCGGGCGTTGTGGAAACTGGATGTGAATTATCAGGCAGCCGTCAATGCCGAGACGTTGCGGCCGATCGAAACCCAACAAATCGAGAATTATCGATCAAAAAAAATTGTCACCCATCTCGCTTTCACAAATAACGGAGTGACTCGCGCGAGAACCGAAGGTAAGGGCACAGCGGAAGCGAAGACTCGCCAATTTAATTTCCCCAACCTCTTCGATCTATTTTCGGCCATGCTTTATTTGCGCAGTCAGCCGCTTAAAGATCACAGCGTTTACCGCCTTGTGGCCTATCCCGCGACCAATGCTTATCTTGCTATCGTCACAGTCATTGGCCGGGAAAAAATCTCGGTGCACGCTGGGAGTTACAGCGCAATTAAGCTCGATTTGCAGCTCAAGCGGATTGGCAAGCACCGCGAATTAGAACCGCATCGGAAATTTCGTCGCGCCACGATCTGGGTGTCCGATGATGTGGAGCGACTTCTACTTCGCATTGAAGCGCAGGTCTTCGTCGGCACAGTTTTTGCCGAACTACAATCGTTGCGCTTCGACAATCCTAAATAGCACACGCGTCTCGCCGCCGCGGCGGGCCGTACGGTCGCGCGGCGTTACTCAGGAACCCATTCACCGTGAAGCGGCGGGCCGGGCGAGGAACGCCAACGTCTGCGCGCGGGATCGTAAAATGGTTCGCGTGGCTGCGGTAACAAGCGGAGCGCCGCGAGCGTTTGCAAATCAAGCCGGCCTGTTACCGGAAGTTTGGCTCGTGCTTGATACGCCCGCAGCGAAAGCTCCATTGCTGGACCATAGATTCCATTGACCTCCTCTTGATAAATGCCGCGTCGCGCCAGCGCGATTTGAGCAGAAACTATTACGTTGCGTTGCACTGCGGGCGGAGCAGTTTCAAAAGGCGTTCGCGCAAGTACTCCCGCCGCCGAGGTACCCGGAGCGATGGGGTTGGAGGGATACACTTGCTGATCTTGCGGCACATTCGGGAGAGGCTGAACCGGCGCTGGCGTCCTGTTCGTTCCTTCAATGGGAGATTCGTCGCCAGGACTGGGTAAAGCAGGGCGGGGCGATGCGGGCTTTGCCGCTGGCTGTGCGGAGGCAGAAGAGTTCATTCCAAGTGATTGAAACGTCTCACTATTGAGCTTACCGGTCACCTGCAGCCCACTGCGAATTTGATAACGGCGAATGGCTGCGGTTAAATCCGAACTCATCTGACCGGTGATCTCACCGTAATAAAATCCTTGGTCTTTCAAGGCTTGCTGCACGCTTTCAATCGTCTGGTCGGCTCGCGCCAGCGTGAGGGATCCGATGAAGATCAGCGCAGCGATCTTGGCCTTCATTGTAATGTTATTTTTGACGCCTTCTTTTCCGGCCTATTCAGCGCTTTCCTGGATCTGTCACCGCCAGCGTTGGCTTACGCTGACTCGTCGCGTCGCGATAATGCAAAATGCCGTCTGCAACAGCTGCGGCGATCTGGTCGCGGTAATCTTCGCTCGCAAGTTTGGAAATATCCTCTTTGTTCGTGAGAAATCCTCCTTCGATCAAGGCGGCAGGAGAAGTGACGTTTGCGATCACAAAAAATTGTCCGGGTTGTGTGCCCCGATCGATAGCCCGTGTACGGGCGACCAGCGCTTCTTGAATGAATCCTGCGAGCCTTTGACTTTCAGGATTCGGCGACTCGGAAAGTGGCCGCGATAAAAAAGGCAGCCACGAAGCCAAAGAAGAACCTGTGGCGATTTGATGCGAGGCGTAATAAGTCTCCACCCCACTGGCGACCGGCTTGTTATCCTCGTTGAAATGAATGCTGACGAAAATGCAATTTCTGATTCGATTCGCGAACGCCGCGCGATCTGCCAGCGAGACGTAAGTATCTCCCAGGCGAGTCATCAATGTTGCCATTCCTTCCGAGTCGAGTAAACGATCGATTCGTCGCGCCACGTCCAGAGTGAGATCTTTTTCGAGCAATCCTCCGCACATCGCACCGGAATCCTGTCCCCCATGGCCGGGATCAAGAACGACTACTGCGAACGGACCGGGTGCAGCCGACGGCTGTGCTGCTTTCGGCTCTGCGGCGGACTTAGCTCTTTCCGACTGGCGGAACTGCATCCAGACGAAAGACGCCATCATCAGCAACAAGCCAGAGAGAGCCAGGATATTCCGAAGTGGTTTCACTTGTGACCTCCCGACGATGATTTTTTCCCATATATTAGTCGCGGATCAAGGGACGTAATTCTTTGTCTGACAACGAACGATAGCGAATTGCCCGGCTGGCGTCACGCTCAAGCAATGCCACCTCGATTCCAGCACCGGCGAGCTGTTCTTGTCGATGTTTCCTAATCGCAGCGGGCTCTGGTGGTTCTTTTGCATCGTCAGTTTGCAAAGTCATATGCCCGACGCTCCATGCGTCGAGCGCGGAGTTGAGCACCGTCTCAAGGTTGGCATCCGGCGCGTGCTGAGTTGCGAGAAATGCTTCCATGAGTTCCCTCGATTGCGGTGTGCCGCTAAGTGCGGCGAAGTCCTGCCGCGCTTGCGCGTGCGTTGCGCCGTTGGTCGCAATCTCACCATCGTATTCCACTCGTAAAAACAAATCGTCCTCGGGCCGTTCTCCGACCTCGGCGAAGAGCATTCGTGCCAGGTACGGTGGTCCATAGACCTGTTCAAAGGCGCTCTTCATTACCGGACTGAGCGAGTAATGTACGAGCCGTCGCAATGAAACATCTGACGCAGACCGGGTGAAGCCTTCCGTGCTGGCCAATTCGATCGCCGCCATTCGCAATCGCTCGATGTCTCCTGGATGACCAATCGCACCCATGGCAATCCGGTCGTAGACCTCAAAAATCTTCTGACGCGCCTGACCGACAGTGAGAAACAAAATGCCGTCGCGATAACCGAGCGCTGCTATCGGACTGCCCGGAGCGAGCTGTGCTTCGATGTACTCGCGGCGGTTGGCGATTGCTTCGACCCAACGATACGGTTCCTCAATCATGCGACCGTTTCCTTGAACACGGCAGCAATTTTGCTCTCCGGCAAAGTAATGATGCCTTCGCGCGATACAATTTTGATAAGTGGATAAATCTTGCCGCTGCGATCTACGCCGCCTGTCGCGGTATCGGATTCCGCAGCGGTATCCAATGCCCGCAACGCAATCGATACCGCTTCGTCTTCGCCTAATTCCTGGAGTGGCTTCGTGCCCCAATTGTTTTCGTAATAAAGAATGCCACGCACCGCCGGCGATCCGGATCCGGTTGCCGCGTAATCGGTCGCTTCAAATTGTGCCCCCATCGCATCGTAAAAATAAAGCCGCGCTTCGGGCTTCGGGTGAGAATCGTAGGTTGCGAAGATCGGTACCACGACTCCGACGCCCTGCATGACGAATCCGAAATTGTCGCGCAACAACTTGGACAAAGCGCGCACTTTGCCATCGACGCTCATTTCCTGCAGTTGAGTTCGACGAAAATATTGAAATGAGTGTTCGAGCACGCGCGCCATTTCCCACGCTGTCGCTGGCACGCCGGCAATGGCCATGATCGAGTGCCGATCGATCTCCAAAACCTTGTCCGCGCGATCGTACACAACCGTATTGCCAGCCGTCGCGCGGCGGTCGCCTGCTACCAGCACGCCTCCTGAAAATTTGAAGGCCAGAATCGTCGTTGCTTCAGTTTGTTGCCACATCTTCTGAGATGTTCCCGCCTGCGGTACCGGATTTGCAGTTGCTGGAGCAAGCAGGCCTTTGCGCCGCAGCAGCACAGGGAAATCGCCGGCCGCACCAGAAAAATTCTGGTCAAACGCCACCAGGGAGCGCTCCATTATTGCCCGGTGCGCTGGCGATAGCGCTTGGATTGATTGGGATCCACCTTGCGCATTTTTTTTAATAGATCCTTCGTGTCCGGCCGCGAAATATCCGGTGAACGTGGACCTCCACCATCGCCTTGTTTTGGACCCCACGGGGTCGGTTCCACCGGCTTCTGAATGCGCTCAGGCATAAAAAAATCTAAGAGCAAAAATTGGAAAGGCAAGCTGCACGCTTCGCGTCGTTAAAAAGTTGAATCGTTGAAGCGTTAAAAGGATTGGAGCCGGGCTCTGTTGTAACGAATCACGAATCACGCTTTGCTTTTGATGATGCTTGCCAGACAAATCTGCTGATGGCAAAGTTTTGCCCCGATGAAGTTCGCAGTGATTTTTTGTGCGACGTTCCTTTTCGGGTTGCTTTGCACTGCGTCCGCTCAAACGCCTGCACCGAAGCCTGATAAATCAGATGATGCTACTCAACTTGAAGCGCTGGCAAAAAAGATAGACGAACAGAATGCGAAGATTGACGCGCTTTCTCAGGAGATCCTCAAACTGGAACAGCAAATCGCGCACATTCGCCCGGGCGTAATGATTGGAGAAAGCACGCCTTCGGCAGCTAACGCCACCGCTGCCGTTGCAGCCGGGTCTTCGCCACATCCGGCAGGCGCGAATACGCACATCGTCGCACGCGGTGAGACGCTCACTTCGATCGCCAAATTGTACAAGGTTAGCGTGGAAGAACTGCAGAACGCCAATCATATTGAGGATGGCCGTAAGCTGCAGGCCGGACAGACCATTATTGTCCCGGCGGCGTCGCCGGCTTCTTCCAGTTCGCCATCGCCAACAGAGTGAAGCAAGGCTCGTGAATCAAAGTTGGTTTCTGCGCAAGCACGAAGATGGAAGCACCTTTGGTCCGGTGCGTTTTGATCAAATCGCGCGCTGGGCGGCTGCGGCGCAAATCGCACCACATGATACGCTTTCTAACGACCGGCAGACTTGGGTGAAAGCGCCGATGCTGACCCAGCTCGGCATGGACTGGTTGGTCGAGCTTACAAGCGAGCATTATTATGGCCCAACAACCCTGGGCGCTCTCCAGGAATTTATTCGGCTCGGCGAAATCGATGGCGAAACTCTCGTCATCAACACTCGCACCGGTGCTCGTTGCAAGATTGAGGAAATGCCCCACTTGTGGGAAACGGGACAACCAGATGCCGTGGATGCCCAAACCGAAATTCAACTGGGCGATCCTGTTGGACCGGCGGTGGCAAGAATGTCATTTCGTCTCCAGGAGCAGATTCGTGATCTCGAACAAAGCTTGGAAGACGAGCGCCGTGCTCTGATGGAAGCCGAGCGACGATACGCTGAGCTAAAAGAAAAATACGATGCGGTCATTCAGCGCGTCGAAACATAGACCTTTGATTTGCCTGCCACGCCGAAGCCTGGCGAAGCCGGTTGTGCGGACCGGAAGTTGCACCCGCTAAATAAAGACCAGGCAGCGAGTCTCGTGGGTCGCACCCACGTATGTCTTTCTATCAGCAGACTGGCAATTGTTCCTTTGCTTCGGGCGTTTGTGAAGCAGCAATTTCTGCCGGCGATTCCGTTTCCCGCAGCGGAGAAGTTTCGAGCAAACTTTGCTGGCATAACCGCGCATATTTTCCACCGAGCGCCAGCAATTCATCATGTGTTCCGCGCTCGATGATCCGGCCGTGATCAAGTACCAGAATTTGGTCCGCACGCACAATTGTGGAAAGCCGATGCGCGATGACAATCGATGTGCGGTTCGCCATCAGGCGTTCCAGCGCTTCCTGGATTAACCGCTCCGTCGCAGTGTCCACACTCGCGGTTGCTTCATCGAGAATCAAAATCGGTGGATCTTTTAATAGCGCTCGGGCAATAGAGAGCCGCTGCTTTTCGCCTACGCTTAATTTCACTCCACGCTCGCCCACGACGCTTTCCAAGCCGTCGGGTAAACGTTGGATAAATTGTTGCGCATTCGCTGCAACTACCGCGCGCCATAATTCGGCGTCAGACGCTCGCGGTTTTCCCATCAGCAGGTTTTCGCGGATCGATCCATTAAACAAAAAACTTTCCTGCGTCACCACACCGATCGCCTCGCGCAATGCACGCAGGTCATATTCGCGAATTGGTTTCCCGTCGATGTAAATTTGCCCACTGGTGAATTCATAGAAACGCACGAGCAGATTCACGAGTGTCGACTTGCCGGCGCCGGTTGCGCCTACCAGTGCAGCGGTCGCACCTGGCGGCACGTGAAAGGAAACATTCCTCAGCGCAGGCAATCCCTCCACGTAGCTGAAGCTCACGTCCTGATAGCGAATGTCTCCAAGAATTCGAGTTTCCGGCGGTGGAACGTCATTTCTGTAGGGGAAGCTGTCACCTTTGCCTACAGAGGCTACAAGCGCAGTGCGTGCCAATGGTTTATCGAGGTGAACATCCGCTGCCATAAAACCCGGTTCGGGTTGTTCGTCGAGAATTTCAAATACGCGCTCGCCCGCCGCGCGTCCGGCTTGCACAAGTTGATTGAGCTGATGCAATCGGCTCAGGGGATCATAGAGAAACGCGATTAGTATCAAAAACGCGACCAGATCGCCGATCTGCATCGAACCCGTAAGCACTGCGTGACTGCCAAACCCGAGCACGAGCAGCGCGCCAATCGCTTCAAACAGCGACATCGACGGACTGTAAATCGCCCATACCCGCATCACCACGAGTGTGGCCCTTCGCAATTGGTCGCTTACCCGGTTAAACCGCGCGTGCTCTTCATTCTCGCGCACGAAACTCTTGATCTGCCGCACGCCGGCCAGATTATCGTGCAATAGCGCGTTCATATCTGACGACGCTCCGGCGCTGCAAACGATACCGCCGATGCGCGGTCAGCGTGTATGTAAGTGTGCCGGCGACAAGTAGTGGGAACGGCACGAGCGCGAACAACGCCAGCTTCGCATTCAAATAAAACATCATGCCCACAACAATCAGCACCTGCAGAATGGCGACGACGCCCTGCTCGATTCCGTCGATCAAGACGCGCTCGACCGAGTTAACGTCCTCGATTACCCGCGTCATCAGATCGCCGGTGGCCCGATTATCGAACCATCGCAGTGGCAGCAGTTGGATGTGCGAATACAAATCGCTGCGCAAATCGAAGATCACTTTTTGTTCAAACGTGTTGTTTAGGACGATGCGCAGCGCGTTGAACCCGTGTTGCAAAAGAAATGCAATCGCCGCCATCGCAATTAGCGGCAGCAACTTGTCCGGCCGGTGCGCGCGTACGACGTCGTTGATGATCCATTTCGTGGTCGCAGGGAAAACAATCACCATCAGCGTGCTCAAGACCGCGCAGCGTCAATGTCCCCGCGGCCATCCACGGATATCGCTTCAAATAAGCAAAAACACGCCAGACTGTTTTCATCGCGCATTCAACCTCAATGCGCGCGTCGCCACGTCAAGGTAGGCGCGGGTTGCGCGGCCGATCTGCTTCCAACCCCTATCCTTGGTGGGGTGCCAGGCTGCACCCCTTAACTTTGTGCTTGCCAATTAAGAGGGCCGGAGTCAAACCAGAGGGTGCTATGAAAACCCCATCTAGAACATTCGCATTCGTTATATTAGTGACAATCATGATTCTGGCGGTTGTCAGCTGCGTCACTCAATTAGTTCCCAACCAACAAGCCCTTTTGGTGATTGGAACCGAGACGACATACGCTGAGTGGAAGCATCAGGGTCAGTTCGACAATGCATTGGCACAAATTT
The DNA here is from genome assembly GCA_963719605.1 of uncultured Verrucomicrobiae bacterium. Taxonomy (GTDB): domain Bacteria; phylum Verrucomicrobiota; class Verrucomicrobiia; order Chthoniobacterales; family UBA10450; genus Udaeobacter. The sequence goes on along the minus strand of CAVRCO010000021.1, from coordinate 256,807 downwards.
GTCAGCATGGGGGTTATTACGATCTCAACGTTCTGGTGAAAGTCGGCGATCAACCCATCCATCCGTACAAACCTTGTAACCGTTCGCTAAATATTAGGACTGTTAAAATCACAAAATCCAAAGTCGCGGACCGCACAGCGGCTGGAGAATCTGCGGCTAACGATCCTAACGCTACGCACAAGATTGCCAGTGCTTCTATCGACGACGTAAGGCAGGTTCTCAACGCGCTCAAATAAGCAGCGTCACTCTCTGGGTCGCTTCTGAAAGCTGGACGGGTCTTACGGCAAAAGTATGTCTATGTGGCATGGTTCAGTCTGCATTTTCTGCTGATCGTTTCATTTTCGTGTCGGGAAACGCTGCAATTGGTGGCGCAGGGACCAACGATTTTTCCTGCTTGCTTTAGGAGCCTTGCGCAGAAAGCGGAGACGGCCGTGTCCGTCGCTCTAGGCCAGCATTTGGCTTCGTCAAACCCGATCCGACAAGCGCTCGCAACTTATCTGCATCTTGCTGGAATCGAAACGGGTTATGGCTACTTTGCGCCAAATGTGCCCGGCAGTTACAAGGTCGTTTTCGAGTTGCGCTACTCCGATGGCCGAGTGGAATACGAGTTGCCATCGGTCAGTGGCGCCGCGGCCGGCTTGCGCATAGCCGGTCTGCTGGACACGATCGGGCGCACCCGCCACGACGTCCTACGGGAATATTTGGTCAAAACCCTGGCCCGATCCATTTGGCGCGAGCATCCCGAAGTACAAACGGTTCGCGCCGTGTTGGGGTCGATCCGTTTGCCCACCGTAGGTGAGTTCGAGCACGGTCAAAGAGAATCGGTACCGAGTTTTTATACGCCTACGATTTCAGCCTTCAGAATGAGCCTTCTAAAACAAGAGATCGTTAGACAGCATGCAAGTATTAGCGAACGGGTGCTCGGGTTCCTGTTTCCGGCGGAGAAGGATGACTGGTTAACCATCCTTCGGCTCGGCCTCGGTCTTCAGGTAACCCTTTATTCGTTGTCGTTGCGGAGCGACTGGAATCATCTATTCGGCGGACCGGACGAGGGGCTTGTCAGCCGTAGCCTGACAGAAGCGCTTCTGTCCGTGGAAAGCCACTTTGTCCCGAGACTGGGCTGGTTCGCCGCGCTCGGAGAGCACATTGGTTTAGGTGAAGGAAGAGTCCTTTACGTTGCTTGGACTTGCTTGCTTCTTGTCGGCTGCGCTCTACTGATTGGCGCTGCCTGTCGTGTGTCTGCGATTCTGGCTTGGTTTCTTCACCTATGCGTGGCTAAGAGCGGCGGGTTCCTGTCCTATGGCATGGACAATTTTATGACTATTGGACTCTTCTACTTGATGTTATCGCCGCTCCCTGATCGATACGCTTTTGACTGGCGATTACGACAATTGCGACCGAAAGAGCCGCAGTTTCTCGGGTTCTGGCGCCGGGTGCTTCAGCTTCACTTGTGCCTCATCTATTTTTTCAGTGGCCTAACGAAATGTCTGGGCAACGGCTGGTGGAATGGTTCGAGTGTGTGGCGCGCTCTTATTCGCCCGCCCTTTAACATGATTGATCCTGAGATAGTCGTAAGATGGAAGTACGTTCTCCCAGTCGCGGGAATCTTCATTTGTCTGTTGGAAATCGGATATCCATTTCTTATTTGGAATTACAAGACACGGAAGGTTTGGCTGATTTGCATTTGCGCGATGCATATAGGAATTGGCGTGACAATGGGAATGTACCTGTTCGCGCTCATAATGATCGTCCTTAATGTGTCGGCATTCGGTCCCAATCTCATCTGCGCAGAGCGTGTGCGAATCAGCCTCCGACCCCACGAAGTTATCTCATAAATCAGAGAGCTGGACACCACTCGGCAATAGCCCAGCGTTTTAACGCTCCCGTTGCTATGCTCCGGAATTATCTTAATTTTTTTCGAGAACTTATCCCTGCCGTTTCCGAAGAAGGAGGTGGGGCAAAAGCGTGAACGCGCAAGACTCGCCCGCGGAACCGACGCCCGATCTCCAACTCGAGATTGCACACCTCCTGTTAATCGATGTGGTCGGTTATTCAAAGCTGCTCGTGAACGAGCAGATTGAATTGCTGCAAGCGTTGAAGCAAATCGTGAGAAATACGGAATGCTTTCGCGCTGCGGAAGCGAGGGGGGAACTCATCCGAGTGCCGACCGGCGATGGGATGGCGCTCGTTTTCTTCCACAGTCCGGAAGAACCGGCCCGATGTGCTCTGGAGATTAGCACAGCTCTGCGGGAGCATCCGCACATCCGCCTTCGGATGGGAGTTCACAGCGGCCCAATTAGCCGAGTCACGGATGTTAACGAGAAAACGAACATAGCTGGTTCGGGAATCAATGTTGCGCAGCGCGTGATGGATTGTGGCGACGCCGGACACATTCTTTTGTCTGCGCACGTGGCTGAAGATTTGGCCGAGTACCGCCATTGGCAGCCGCACCTGCACGATCTGGGCGACTGCGAGGTGAAATACGGGCTGCACCTGCACTTGTTTAATCTCCACAAGGATGGTCTCGGCAATCCACAGGTCCCTGAAAAACTGAGGCGAGGAAAAAGGAAACACGCGCCTGCTGTTAGCGTCCGCCCAGTCACCGCTCCCCGTTGGCCCAAGATCGTGCTTCTAGTCGCTCTTGTTGCGTCCGCGGTTGCGCTGGTTATCAGCTCCCTGATCTTTTTCAATCGAGCGGCGCCGAGAGGATCTGCCCCTATTGCAAGAGCCCTTAGCGCGCTGGCTTCGATTCCCAAGAAGAGCATTGCTGTTCTTCCCTTCGAGAATTTAAGCAGCGAGAAGGAGAATGCCTACTTCGCTGATGGCGTACAGGATGAAATCCTCACTGGCCTTTCCAGGGTTGCCGACCTTAAAGTGATTAGCCGCACATCGGTGATGCAATACAAGGCCGGGCCCAAGCGTAATCTGCGCGAGATCGCGACCGACTTGGGAGTAGCGCACGTGTTGGAAGGCACAGTGCAACGTGCCGGTGGTCGAGTGCGCGTCAACGCTCAGTTGGTCGATGCCCGGACGGACAGCCAGATCTGGGCCGAACGCTACGATCGCGATATTGCGGACGTATTCGCAATCGAAAGCGAGGTAGCCGGAATGATAGTCGCGCAGCTTCAAGCCAAAATCTCTCCGAGCGAAAAAGCCGCCATCGAGCAAAAACCAACGGCTGATCTAGCTGCGTATGATTTGTACGTTCGGGCCAAAACGCTCATCGCGACTGCTGTCTTTAGTACGCCTGAAGGCGAGAGCCTTTCCGAGGCCGTTGGTCTACTAAATCAAGCAATCGAACGCGATCCCGCCTTCGCGTTTGCATATTACCAACTCGCCCAGGCCCATGATCTGATCTACTTCGTCGGTCTCGACCATACTCCTGCGCGGTTGGCCATGGCTGACGCAGCTATTCAATCGCTCGTTCGCTTACTTCCAGATTCGGGCGAAGCGCATCTCGCCCTCGCCAACCATTTGTACTGTGGCTATCTCGATTACGACCGCGCTCGCGAGGAACTCAAACTGGCACAGAAGAGTTTGCCTAACGATCCGCTGGTATTTGAAATACTAGGCTATATCGATCGACGGCAGGGACGATGGACTGAATCGACCAAAAATCTCGAGCGTGCAGTTGAGCTTGACCCGCAAAACCGTGGCCTCCTCAAACAACTTGCTGATAGTTATGTGTGTCTGCGCCAGTATGCTGATGCCGAGCGCGTTTTGGACCGCGGAATCGCGCTTGCTCCCAAAGACTCAAACATGCGAGCGTATCGTGCAGATATCGAACTTGACTGGCATGCTGATCCGCAGCCGTTGAGCTCCACTATCCGAGCGCTCATTGCCGAAGATTCGCGCGAAGCCCAAAACATAGCGGAACTTTGGCTTAAAGTATCTCTTTGTAAGCGCGATTTCGACGGGGCGACTCACGCGCTGGCTACGATGCCGATCGCTGGGTGTTACCAGGACTTGATTCCATTTCCGCGGACCTGGTGCGAGGGCGTAGTCGCTCAGATGCGGGGGGATAAAGCGGCGGCGCGTGCTGCCTTTTCCAGCGCGCGTAACGAAGCGACCAAACTGATCGCGGATCAACCAGACTATGCGGAAGCGCTTTGCGTGATCGGAATGGCTGACGCAGCTTTGGGCAACAAGGAGGATGCAATTCGTGAAGGCCGGCGCGCGATCGAGTTGCTGCCAGTCAGCAAAAATGCCATAGAAGGTGCGTTATTCATCAGATACCTGGCTGTTGTTTACGCCTGGACGGGCGAGAAAGATCTTGCCTTCGAACAGTTAACCATTGCGGCGAAGCTTCCCGGTTTTTTAAGCTATGGTGAGCTCCGTTTGCACCCGTACTGGGACCCGCTGCGCGGTGACCCGCGCTTCGAGAAGATCGTCGCCTCTCTCGCTCCGAAGTAAGCGATTGATCGCGACGAAACGAGTTTGCTCTGAGTGGCATCGCGGTAATCTTGCTCGATGTCCAACGAACCAAATCCGCCGTCCGATTGGATTCATATCGAGCAGCTCGAACTTTCTGCCCGCATCGGAGTTCCGGAAAAAGAGCGCGCCACGCCGCAGCGATTAACTGTCAGCATTTCTTTCTGGCCGTATTACAAGCAGCGCGATATGGCCGATAAAATCGACAACACGGTCAATTATTCGATCGTTGCGGAGGAAACGAAGAACTTTGTGCGAGATCAATCGACAAATCTGATCGAGACACTCGCCGATCGGCTGGCAACGCACCTGGTGAAAACTTTCCGCATTCAGAAGATTACGGTGGAACTGCGAAAATTTCCTTTGGAGGACGCCAAGCACGTGTCAGTAACCGTAACGCGAACTGCTTCCGTCGGGTGAAAGCCACCTCGCGGCCCAGTGGGAATTAATCACGAACGGGGCTTAATGGTGAACTATCTGCGGATCACGAATCTGCGCATTGGAGTGATTCTTAATTTCAAACACCGCAAACTGGAGTGGGAGCGTATCGTCGTATGAATTCGTGTGGATTCGTGGTTGAAAGATAATGCGAAAAGGAAGACTCAACCAGCCCGCTGCCGAACTCGCGCAGCGCTACAGCGAATCCGTCTCCTTCGATTGGCGACTTTATCGCCACGATGTAACTGGCTCGATCGCGCATGCCGCTGGCCTCGCCCGGGCGCGAATCATAACTACAGAAGAGCGGCACCAAATTGAAAACGAGTTACGCGCGATCGAGAAGGAGATCGAGTCGGGCAAATTCGAATGGGACGCATCACTCGAGGACGTGCACATGAACATTGAAGCGATGCTGACGAAACGAACCGGCGCTGCCGGCGCGAAGCTGCACGCCGCACGCAGCAGGAACGATCAGATTGCGCTCGATTTACGGCTTTATGTAAAAGCTGAGATCGCGGAAGTGTCAGGCTGTTTGCGAAGTTTGCAGAGTGCTCTACTCAATCTTGCCGAGCGACACGCTGACGTCGTAATGCCCGGCTACACACATTTGCAGCGCGCGCAGCCGATCACTTTTTCGCATTACTTACTTGGGCAGATGGAAGGATTTGAGCGCGACGCAACTCGGGTTCGTGATTGCCTCGCGCGAACGGACGTTTTCCCACTCGGATCCGGAGCGCTCGCCGGATCGACCATTGTTCTCGATCGCGAACGCATCGCGCGCGACCTCGGTTTTTCGAACGTAAGCCAAAATAGCGTCGATGCCGTCGGCGATCGCGATTTTGTCTGCGAATTTCTTTTTTGCCTCGCCATGATCGGTTTGCATCTCTCCCGTCTGAGCGAGGACTTAATCATCTGGAGCACGACCGAATTCGGTTTTCTGGAGTTTAGCGACTCATTTTCAACGCAATCAAGCCTGATGCCGCAAAAGAAAAACCCGGACGTGGCTGAATTGACACGTGGCAAGACCGGCCGGCTTTACGGAAATTTGATGTCGATCTTGACCATAATGAAAGCACTTCCTTCTTCCTACAATCGCGACATCCAGGAAGACAAGAAAGCGCTCTTCGATTCCGTCGATACAATCAAAAGCGCGCTGGAAGTTTTTGCGGCGATGTTGCCCGAATTGAAAATCAATCGTGAGCGCATGGAGAATGCAGCGCGCGACCCAAGTCTTCTCGCGACCGATTTGGCTGAGTACCTCGTGAAAAAGGGAACGCCTTTTCGCGAGGCGCACCAAATCGTTGGAGAGCTTGTTGTGCACTCCATAACGAAAAGAGTTCCATTGGATCAAATCGGCGTCGCGGAAATGAAAAAGTTTTCGTCGTACTTCGACGATGATGTGGCGAAGGTTTTCGATGTCCGCGATTCGCTTGTGCAGCGGCGCGCGATCGGCGCTCCGTCGCCCGAGAATATCGCGGCGCAGATCAAGCACTGGAAAGGGCTACTAGGCGAAGGGTAGGGCGCGACCGCAGCCTGCTCGCTGTGGCGAGAGTGCGCCGCATCCGACTACACGACGGCCCATCCTGCCTCTAAGTTTGCCGCAGAGGACAGCGGCCACTACACTTTACGCGTTATGCAAGACAGCTGGGAAACTGTTTCTAGTGAGCGGCATTTCGCCAATGCGCATCTTGAAGTTGTGACTGACCATGTGCGAACACCCTCGCGTTCCCTGCCACGGGCATGGACAATTGTGCACCGGAAAGCAGCCGTGATCATTGCGCCGATGACGCGGGACGGCAAAATCGTCCTCATTCACCAGGAGCGCATTCCGATTCACACAGCAATTTGGGAAATGCCATCCGGCCAGATCGACGGCGCCCCTCAAGAAACCGTTGAGCAGGCCGCGCGGCGCGAACTTCGCGAGGAAGGGGGCTATGAGCTTGCGGAGGATGGCGAACTTGTCGCGCTCGGCCAGTACTTTACCTCACCCGGCTTTACGGATGAACGCGGTCATTTCTTTTTGGCGCGCCCCGTGCAGAAGTGCCAGGAGGCATCGGCCGGAGACGAAGGAGAATCGATTCTCGGTTGCCGCGAATTTAGCGTGGCGGAAATTCGGCGAATGATCGCCGAGAACGAGATTCGCGATGCCAACACGCTAAGCATTTGGGCGCGGCTCTCGGCCCGCGGTCTTCTCCCGGGCAAGGGCTCTTAGCCTGTCAAAAGCGATGCGAAGACGCCTTGCAGTCTCAAAGCGCTTCGCGCGAAATAGGTCCAGCATGTCATTTCCGTTTCGTGTGAGCTCTTGGAGTGGCGTACGCGTCGCTTTTCGACTCGCATTTGTTTCAGCATTCGGATTTCGGATTCTGATCTCATGACGCTACGAGACATTTTCAAATTTCGCGAAGTGCCCGAGAGCGAAACGTCCAAGCCGTTTCTGGAGCACTTGGAAGAGTTGCGATGGACGATCGTGAAAATCGCAATCACGCTCGCGGCGGCGATGATCGTTTGCTTTGCATTCCGCTCGACGCTTGTGCGAATGTTGCAGGCGCCATTGCGCGATGTGGGATCACAAGTCGGGACACTCAAGGCGCTCGGCATCACAGATTCTATCGTGATTTCGTTTCACCTAGCGTTTTACGCCGGTATCGTTCTCTCGTTTCCGCTGCTGCTCTATTTCATCGCGGAGTTTGTGCTGCCGGCGCTCACCGCCGTAGAAAAGCGCTTTTTGCTTCCGGCTATTCTAGTTAGCTTCGGGCTCTTCCTTCTCGGTGTGACTGTTTGTTATTTTTGGTTGCTGCCGAAGACGATCCTTTTTTTCTTTCGCGACACGGAGTCACTTGGCTGGGCGCCCACCTGGACCGTGCAACAATATTATTCCTTTGTGACGCGATTTACGATCGGCTTCGGGCTGGCCTTCGAATTGCCGGTGGTAGTGCTGGCGCTGGTCCGATTTGGATTGATTACTTACAGGTTCATGGCCCGCACACGGCCTTACGCCGCGGTGCTGATCTTTATTCTGGCGACGATCATCACGCCGACACCGGACATTCTGACCTTGGTCGCGATGGCGCTCCCGATGTGTCTGCTTTATGAAAGCTGCATCTGGATTGCATGGCTAATGGAGCGCCGCGCCTCTAAGTCGATCTCCAAATAATCGCACGTGGCTCATTCTGTTTACGAGTTTCTGTTGCGTGCGTTTGCCTTTATTCTCGGGGCATCAGTCGGGTCGTTTTTGAATGTCTGTATTTATCGCTGGCCTGTCGATCTTTCGATTAACAAACCGCGTCGCTCATTTTGCCCGGCGTGCAAACAGCAGATCCCCTGGCATCAAAATCTGCCGTTGGTTAGTTGGATTTTGCTTGGCGGTCGTTGCGCGAATTGTGGCGCGAAAATCGCCTTTCGCTATTTCGCCGTGGAACTGATCACTGCGCTGTTGTTCCTGATCATCTGGCAAAGCTTTCCGGCGCAGATGGCGATTGCATACTGGATTTTTGTTTCGCTCTTGATCGTTGGAACATTTATCGACCTCGAACATTTCATCATTCCAGATCGCGTAACGATCGGCGGAATTGTTGCAGGAGTTGCTTGCAGTGCGGCAGTGCCAGCTTTGATGGAAGCGGATTCGCGGATTGCCGCGTGCGTTCGTTCTCTTCTGGCCGCCGCGTTGGGTTACGTAATCTTATTGATCGTGCTCGAGGCCGGCAAAATCGCTTTTGGAAGAAAACGGATTGAATTCGAGGCCCCGACGCCGTTCACATGGACCAAACGCGGAGATGATGCGGATCTTGTGGTGGGCACCGAAGGAAATTTGTGGAGTGACTATTTTGCCCGGGAAAAAGACCGATTACTGCTTGAGTGCGACGAAGCCAGGATCGATCACCACATATATGGCAACGTGACACTGGACTTCCGCTACGATCGCGTCACGGCTGAAGGCCACGTAATGATGCTGGACGACGTGGCGCAGATTTCTGGCGTAGCGCGCGAACTCGTGATTCCCCGCGAAGCAATGGGCCGGGGCGACTTGAAATTTCTCGGGGCGATCGGCGCGTTTCTGGGGTGGCGCGCGGTTTTGTTTAGTCTTTTCGCGGGATCTCTTCTCGGTTCGATTGTCGGCCTGATCACGCTGCTTGTTGGAAAACGGGTCTGGTCAGCCAAGCTCCCGTTTGGACCTTATCTGGCGTTTGGTGCGCTAAGCTGGATGTTTTTTGGCGATACCTTTTTGCATTGGTACGCGGGATTGCTGAACCCGTAGGGAGGTCAAACACGAATGGACGCGGATCGACACGAATGAATTAAAATGCCGAAATTCGCATGACGAATCATCAAATGCCGAGGATGCGTGATGTCATTTCTTCGCTGTCCGGAGTTTGCGTTTTTTCGTCATTCGACATTCGTGCTTCGTCATTGGTTTATTGCCAACTGAGCGGACGGCTGGTGCACGGGTTGCGTTGTTCTCCTGCGTAGCCATCAGGTCGCTTGCGTTTCAGCATAAGCGCCGTCGCTGCGCCGGAAAACGCGCCGCTGATGATTAGGACATCGTATTCGAATTCATCGTTCCGAAACCAATGGACTTGCTGACTCCAAAGGCAATCCAGTTCGATTGGGTTGAATGCTGAACGCCGAACATCGAGCATTGAGCGAAATGATTCTTACCAACGCGCGTTTGATTTTTCGCGATGGCATTCGGGATGGCCTTGAGCTCGTTGTTGAAAAAGGAAAAATCACCGCAATCCGCGAACGTAGCCATACGCGCGCAAACGAGGTTCTTGATGTCCACGGAAATTACCTCGCACCCGGTTTCATTGATCTTCATGTGCACGGCGCGCTGGGTCGTGACAGCATGGAAGCTTCTGCGGAAGCGTTTCAAGCCATCTGCGATTATCATGCCAGCGGCGGCACCACTTCGCTTTTGCTGACAACGGCGACCGCACCGCTGGATCGCATTGTCGCTGTCCCAAATGCAGTGCGTGATTCTATTCAGCGGCGCGCCTCCTTCGACTCCGCTCGGGACAGGCCGCGGTCCCGCCCTACCAGTGCAATTGCTGGGGTTCATGTAGAAGGCCCGTTTATTTCGAAGGCCAAATGCGGTGCGCAACGCGCTGAATTCATTCAAAGCCCGTCGCAAGCTTCGGTCCAGCAACTACTCGACTACGCGGACGTGATCAAACGAATCACGATCGCGCCCGAGCTGCCGGGAGCGCTCGAGACGATCGAGAATTTTTATGCACACAGGATCAGTGTTAGCGGAGGCCACAGCGATGCATGGGACGAGGAGGCCCGAGCAGGTTTCGCCCGTGGCATGCGCAGTGTCACCCACACTTTCAACTGCATGTCGAGCGCGCGTCGACGTGGCATTTACCGCGTTGGCGGTTTACTGGAGTTTGCCTTAAGCGAACCGCAGATCAGTTGCGAACTGATCGCTGACGGTCAGCACGTTTCGGATAGGTTGATGAAAATGTTGTATCGCGCAAAAGGCCCTGGCGGGATTTGTCTCGTGACGGATGCAACCGCTGGTGCTGGGCTGCCGAATGGATGGCGATTCTCACTTTTTGGGAGGGATTGCATTCTGGAAGACGGCGTCTGTTTACTTGCAGACCGCTCAGCGCTTGCCGGTAGCGCTTCGCGCATGATTGACCTTGTTCGCACAATGATCATGAAAGTAAATGTTCCGCTCCACGAAGCCGTCGTGATGGCAACAGAAAATCCGGCGCGTGCTATTGGCCTTGAAACCAAAGGCCGTCTGGAGGCGGGCGCAGACGCGGATTTGGTCGTTCTCTCGCCAGAATTGGAGGTGGTGCGAACGCTCGCGGGCGGCGAGGAAATTAGCCCTGCGTAAGAAGGCAGGCTGTAGCCCGGTAGCGAACCCGAGGCCTAACGAGTGGCGAACCGTTTGAACGGTTTGCTCCTAACGGCTGCCGATCACTTACAGCAATTGTACCGGGTCGAAGCGCGGTGTTAACGACATATTAGATCGACAGCAAAAACTCGGCGATATCGATTGCAGCCCGTGGTTTGCTCAAACGGCTGATATTCGCGGACCATTCGCGCCATTGTTTTGCGTCGTCCGCAAACGCGCGCTGCACCTGCGCGATGACTTCTCGTGGTGAATTTGCGATCGCGCCCGAATTCGTCTCGACGATCAACCGGGCATTGCCCTCCTCCTGCCCGGCGACGACGTAATTGATGATCATCGGACAGGCAGCAGCAATCGTTTCCTGCACTGTCGCGCCTCCGGCTTTTCCGATGAGCAAATGGCTGTCGTGAAGCATACGCGGAAGGTCGTCGGTCCACCCAACGACTTTTGCCCTGTCTCCGACCGCAGCTTCGATCTCCGGCATGAGCCTGTCCGCACGGCCGATGGTCACGGTGAGATCGACACCCAAATCGGCGAGTCGCTGTGCCAATTCCGGTGCGCCGCGGGTGGCCGAATGAATCATATACAAAACGCGGCGCTCGGACTTGCTTGGGTGTAACACGCGATTCGATCCCGCGGAATCGGCAAATTTTGGACTTACAGGAAAACCAAGCACCTTGATTTTTTCCGCTGCGATTCCGGCTGCTCGCAAGACGGAAGCGCTCTGCTCGTTTGCGACAAGAAAATAATCGGCGGCGCACCGATACCAGACTGTGTTGATAGTAATCGAATCGGTGATCACAACCACAAGCTTGCAAGGCCGGGAACATTCGCCGTCTGCTCCCTGAATTTGCCTGAGTACATTGGGATAGGCCGGAAAAGTGCAAGTCAGCACGTCTGGTTGAAAACGCTCGAGCAGCGCGGCCAAATGGTTCTTGAGCCGCGGGAAGCGCGCGAATTCTGCATCGAAATCTTTCTTGCGTTCGAGCCAGCGATAAACGGCACCCCATGCGCCGGGCGCGAAATTAACGAGCGCCAGGTACCCTTTTCGCACCAACTCGTTAACCGGCCCGTAGGCTTCGGCAAACAAATCGCGCAATTCCACCTCCGTTCCTTCCGGGGCGACGCGCCCCAAACCATCGCGAATTCCGCGCGCAGCGCTGTTGTGACCTTCCCCGAAGCTCGCCGTGAGGATCAATATTCGTTTTTTCACAGTTTGTCAGGCCATCGTAACGCCTATGGGAAACTCGCCGCGCGAAGCAAAGAGTGACGGAAGCATTCGGAGTTTAATGGATATTTACATCGGGCAAAGTAAACTCTCGGTGCAGATGAAATACCTCGGATTCCTCTGGCGCGTTTTGCGGCAGCTAGTTTGGGAAACAGCAACCGATACCACCACGGGGCTGGCGGCACAGATGGCGTATCTGCTTCTTTTCGCGCTGGCCCCCGGATCGCTGTTTCTTTGGCATCTACTCGGCTTGTTCGGCACCGATCCGACCAAATTGCATCGCATGTTTCTTCTCTTGAAAAGTTTCATGCCGCCGGACCCGAAAGTGCAGGACATTCTGGATTCTGCGATGGCAAACGTGGTGGTGACAGGCTCGAGCGGCCTGCTCGCAAACGCAGGCATCATTCTCGGAATTTATTTTGGGACGGTCTTCATTGCGACGACTTCACGCGCCCTCAGCCATACGTACGGAATGCGGGAAGATCCCCATTGGTGGTCGAAGTATATCATCTCATTTTTCATGCTGTTCTGGTTCGGGATCATCATCGTGTTCTGCTTCAACGCAATCGTCTTTGGCGAGCGGTTAGCCGGCCTTGCAGAGGTCAATTTTCAGCTCGCCTTTCCACTGCAAGCATGGATCACGACGCTCAATTTGCCCTTTACCTTTGTCGCGCTGGTTATTCTCGCGCTGGCGCTGTATCTCCTGACGCCGGAAAATTATTTAACCGTCCGACAGGCTTTGCCCGGCGCGATTTTCTTTTCAGTCGGTTGGATCATCGCGACGAAGCTCTTTCAACTCTATGTGGCGCGATATGATCGCTACAACCCGACATATCTCGCGCTGGCGTCCATCGTTGTATTGCTTACGTGGATGTATCTGACCTGTCTGCTGCTATTGCTGGGCGGTAAGTTAAACGCCATTCTTCGGCGAGAAGGCGAAAGAATGCGCGCGGCTGCGCCTGCCGTGCCGGAGCCTGCACCGACGAGTTAAAGAATTAAGACGTTAAAAGGGAAGAGATGATTGGCCTTTCTAACTTTGTAACCCTTTAATTTTTTTAACGATTCCGTTGACCCCGAAAGCATTCGGGGTTGATCGCGTCGCGCGCTCTGTTACGGTCCGTCGCAGTGGTGCGCTTCCGCATTTGGCTCGCAACTGCGCTCGCCTCTGGCGCAATCGTCGGCAATCTCCTCCGCGCACAGGTCGGTGAAGAAGAAAAAAGCCGGCGTGATGAATCCGAGCAAATCCAGACGCATGCCTCGCCGTCCCCAAAACCAAAAAAATCTCCGAGTCCGGCAGCAAAAGCATCGAGTGACAAATCGCGAAGAAAACGTCTGGCCTCTGCAACCCCGGAAAAGGCACCAACCGCGATTCCTCACGCAAAATTAGCAAACGAAGAGTCGCAAAAGAAAACAGAGCCTTCTCCGAAAGAAAAAAAATCGCCAACAACCATCCGCGAGGCAAACGCAGCAAAGGAGGAGTCGACCAACGAGGATAACGAATCACAAGACGCTCAGGACTCGCCGCGTCCTCGCAAAGCAAAGCTGGCAAAAAAATCTGACGACGAAGAAAAGGCAACGCCAAGGCCGACACCACGCGAAACGCCTGAGCCCAGTGCTTCATCAAAATCAAAGCGACGCCACAATCCGACACCGACACCGAAATCAAAGAAATCCCGTGAGAAGGAAGTTTCGCGCAAAACTAAAAAAGCTGGGAAATCCAAATCGGCGCGAAAAGAAGAGGAAACACCGAAACCGGAAAAAACACCGCCATCTTCTGCGGAAGAGCGCGCTGCGGCGTCTGAGCGGCCAACGCCGCCACCGAAAGCCCTCGGGGCTGCGGCACCAACGCCAGGGGCCTCGCCCGAGTCAAAAGTTCCGCCTGCTCCTCCAAGCGGCGAGCGCGCTCAGGTCGTCATTGAAAAATCTGGTCTGGAAGAGGACCAGGGCCTCGAGCCTGCGCCGACGCCTCCGCCGAGACGAGGGTTCTGGCCGTGGTCTCGTAGTTCGACTAACTATCGTTATCTAACGCGGTCCGTCATCGAAGCGATCCGACGCGCGCCAGTGAAACGGCGTCGCTGGCAATTCATTGTGGTGCATAACAGCGGCACGCGGCAGGGCAACGCGCGCGTCTTCGATTATTACCATCGGCACGTGCGCCGGATGCAGAATGGTCTCGCCTATCATTTTGTGATCGGGAACGGAACATCCACAGGAAACGGCCAGGTTGAAGTGGGCGATCGCTGGCGTCGCCAGATCAACGGCGGGCACGTGCACAGTGATTATCTGAACAACATTTCGCTCGGCATTTGTCTGGTGGGCGATTTCAATCGTGACCAGCCGACGCGCGCGCAGCTTGACGCATGCGAGGAACTCATCCGCTATCTGCGAGAGCGTTGCGGTAAGACCGACAGGGGCGTTATTCCTGTGCGGCCACACCGCGAAATGAATCCACCGCGTTGGCCCACCGATTGCCCTGGAGACGATTTTCCCTACTCGTGGTTTCGCAGGTTTTAAGAGCGCCTGGTCATTTCGAGTGGAGCGCAGCGGATTCGAGAATCGAGCGGCTGGGGAAGCCGCGCCATGGACGGGCAGGCCGCAGGCTGAGCGAACAGGAGTGAGCGAATCAAATCACGTCGTAATATCATTGGTTCTGCAACGGGGGTGTCTCGACTTCGCTCGACATGACGACGCCTCACTTCCGTTCCGCCACGATCAAATTGGCTTCCTTGTAATTCCAGCGATAACCAAATCCGAAGTCGAGCGGCGGCGGATTGCTGTGTTGAAACAGCTCCTGAAGCCTGGGTTGGTAATGTTGTTTGAAGAGATCGATGGGGCCGAGGTACGTGCCGAAGAGACGCAGGTTCCACTTGTTTGGATCGAAGTAAGCCAGGGGAATTCCGGAGTCGTCCTGCACAATTCTGTTGCTGTGCGCGAGAATGAAATTGCGGATCGTGCCGAAGCCGTTTTCGAACATTAGATACGATGACGATTTCAGAAAACTCGAGCCGGTTCCGAGACGCTCACAAAATTTGAGGAAACCTGGCGTGGACTTGATTCCACCATCGGAAATGTCGGAGGTGAAATAATAGAGCGTTTGTGAATTGCCCGATTGATTGTCGGTGTAACGGATTCGCACCCCGGGAATGCTGCCGCCTTTCTTTCCCGGCGCGGCCTCTTCAAATGCGCCGTTACTGTTGAGTGCGCCGAACGTTACATTCGTAATCGACTTATCGGCGCGTACGATGAACACGTAGAGAATCGGCAACACACCATTGAGGTTCTGTTGCTGCAGATCGACTTTCATGTCTTTGGTAATGAAGTAGGTCGTGTTGAGCGAGGACTTCATTGCGTTCTCCAGATTGCCCAGCGCGCCGACGAGGTTGGGGATGCGCAACGGATCAGGCGGCGGCCCCATTGATTCCTTCCCGCAAAGCACGTACACCGAGGCGTTGGGAAAAAATTGATCGACGTATAAAAAATCCGGGCCGCTGAACATGTAAAATGCGACCGGAGTCGGCTGCGTTACCTGTGGAAGATTAGTGACTTCCCAGGCGTGCAGCTTTTGGAGCTGACGCTGGTAAAGCTTGGTGAACTCGCCCTCGAAAAAAGCGGAATGCGCTTGCCATGCCTGATCGCGTGTGAGCGGCGCGAGCGGAGAATTATCCGGAACGGGCATGCCGGCAAGAAACCGTGCAATATCATTGGGTCCGGCAGCTGTTGGAGCCACCGGAATGGCACGTGGCGCTACCTGAGGATTCTCTTGTGCCGAAACGTTGAGCATATTCGCCAAAAGTATCGCCAGAAACAAAGCGACGAAGCACCGCCGCGCTCCAAAACGTGTCCACAATTTCCGCGTTCCGTTCGCGCTTGCGTCGTGGAGTGCGTGCACGGCTACGTGGCTTTCGATTCTCTCGGCAAACTGGAAATGTTCGTTCCTCCTCAAGACTTGCGTTTTCATGCGGAGCGTTGTCGTTGCGGGCGGTTTCGTGCGCAAAAGTAGAACAGCAGACCAATCAGTGCAGTGGCGAGTCCCGCCAGTGATTCGATCGTCTTCGAGCGCAACAGATAAAACATCATCCAAAGCGTGATGACAGCGAAGATAATCGGGGGCATCGGATAAGCCCACACCCGGTAAGGCCGGGCGATTTCCGGGCGCGTAGCGCGCAACACCATCACGCCGAGCACCGTGAACAGCGAACAGAGCAACAAGCTAAATTGAGTGTATTGCACCACGCTTTCAAAGCTGCGTGTGAGCAAAAGTACATTCACGACGAGCAACTGCAGCACAATGGCGTTTGTGGGAATGCCGTGAGGATTCTTGCGACCAAGGAGTCGCAGCCACCAATGATCTTCGCCCATCGACATGCTGACACGCGGCCCGATCCATGTCATTGAGCTGATCGCGGAAACCAAGCCGAGACAAATTACCGCGCCGGCAACTCGCCCGCCATTCGTCCCAAAAATATGTTTACCAGCGATCAACGCTACGTCGAGTCGACCTTTCAAATCCTGGACCGGTGTCGTCGCAAGAAAGACGGCATTCAGCAGCACGTAAATCACGATTACGAGACCTGTCCCTACGAGCAGTGAGCGCGGCACATTTTTTTCCGGCTGTTTAATCTCGCCGGTGATATAGGCCGCCGCGTTCCAACCGGAGTAAGAATACATCACGTAAACCAACGCCACGGCGAAAGGCGCGCCAAAGATCGCGATCGTGTCGCCCGGCGCGGGCAGAAAGCTGATCGGCTGCTTTGGCTGCACAAATAATCCGGCAGCGATAAAGGCGCCGATCAAAAGCAATTTCACGAGCGTGGAAAGATTTTGAAATGCGCTGCCGACCTGGAGGTTTCCGAGATGAAAGGCTGTTACCGCCCAAACAACGACGAATGATAAAAGCACCGGCGAGCCGACGCCGAATACTCCGACAAAATATTTCCCGAACGCCATCGCGGCGAGCGCGATTGGTGCGGCAAACCCTACAGTAGCGGAAACAAATCCCGCCATGAATCCGAGCGCAGGATGATAGATCTGCGATAGAAAATGGTATTCACCCCCGGAGCGCGGCAGTGCGGCGCTGAGCTCGCCATAGCAAAGCGCGCCGCAAAGCGCGGTAATTCCGCCAATGATCCAAAGCATAAGCAGCGGGAATCCCGACTGAATATCCGCCAATTGAAAACCAAGGCTGGTGAAGATGCCCGTGCCAATGATGTTGGCAATAACGATGGAAGATGCCGTAACAAAACCGATGGTTCGCCGCGGAGATCGCGACTTCACGGGACGAGATTCAGTAACTGTAGTCATCTCCAGATCGACAATCCCGAAATTATCGGGAGTAGCGAATTCTTTCGAAGCGGCGTTAGAATCCATAATTGGCGAGCGAGTTTGCGCGATACGCTGGTCGAAGTCGGGAATATTCGTCATTTGTTTTGGCGGCGCACGGAAGCAATAGTCAGAGATGTTTCGCTTTGCTCATCATGACACCCGCCGTTTTCCTGAGTTGTCAGAAGCCATTCCCGGCATCACGTTGAAAGTTGCATGAACCCATCGCTCTCGATTGAAACGGCCACCCAACTCGCAGTCTTTCTTGCAAATCGTCCCGGGGCGCTTGCGCGCGTGTGTGAAGCGCTGGCTAAAGCAGAAATTAATATCCATGCGCTGGCTACGTCGGACACAGTCGATCACACAGTGGTGCGCATGGTAGTAAGCGATCCAACGAAGGCGCTCATGCTTCTGGGCGAGGCCGGCGTCCTCGCGCTAGAGACCGAAGTGTTGATGATCGAAACCGCGAGCCAACCCGGCGTGCTGGCGAAAATCGCCGAACGCCTTGCAGAAGTCGAAGTGAATATCGAATACGCATATCTCGCCGGCGGGCGCGAGGTGGAAAAAGGTCTGATCGTTCTGCGGCCGTCGGATGTGGAAAAAGCGAAGCGTGCCCTGAAGGATTTGTAGCCTGCGCGGACCAGTGCGCGTCGCCTTTGTATCACTCTCTTTTCGAGCAGTCCCAGCACGTTTACGGACGAATCTCGACCGTCGTCCCATCCGGCGTCACGCGCCAGAGTTCTTCGATCTCTTCGTCGGTGAGTGCGATGCAGCCCGCGGTCCAATCTTTCCAACGATGAAAGGCGCCGATCCAGCCGCGCCCGTTTTGAATTCCGTGAATCATAATGTCAAAACCAGCTGAGACGCCGCGCGCAGCCGCGCGCTTGTTGTTCTCGTCCGACGGATAAGAAATGTGCAGCGCGAGATGGAAACTGCTTTGCGCATTTCGGCTATCGATCTTGTAGATTCCTTCGGGTGTTTTCATATCGCCTTCTTCCTGCTTCGCGCCAACTGGGTTCCGACCTAACGCGATTCGATAACTCTTGATGGGCTTGCCGTCGTGAAAGATCGATAATTTCTTCGCCGATTTTTCCACGAGGATCCGATCGATTGCTGTCCGCGCGGGTAATGGATGCCAATTGTGATGTGCGTAGAAGTACAGTGCCAAGGCACAGACTGTGACCAATGCCGCGGATGCTACAACGATTTTGCCAATCACATCGGTGACGTTAGTAACCTCGCCACAAATGCAATACGAGTGGGAATGTCGCGTGCAAGCCCAGTTGATGATTGCCAATGTGGACTCGATGCCGGATAAATGCGCGGCGCGTTTATGACTTCCGTCAAAACTTTTCTTGGTCACCCATATCCGCTGGGCGCGACGTGGATGGGGAACGGCGTCAACTTCGCCATTTTTTCCGAGCACGCCACCGGTGTTGAGCTCTGCTTGTTCGACAACATCGAGGCTACCGAAGAAAACATTCGTATCCCGGTCAACGAACGTACCGATCAGGTTTGGCACGTGTTTTTGCCGGATGTGCGTCCAGGACAACTGTACGGTTTTCGGGTTGCTGGTCCGTACGATCCGGAACACGGGTTGCGCTTCAACAGTTCGAAACTTCTACTCGACCCGTACGCGAAGGCTATCGCCGGAGAGGTGAGCTGGGCGGATGAAATGTTCGGTTATGTCATAGGGGGCGAGAAGGAAGATTTGATTCAGGATTTCCGTGATGATGCGTGGGGAGTGCCAAAGTCGGTCGTCATCGACACCGGATTCGACTGGCAAGGCGACAAGAAGCCCGGTAACCCGTTGCACAGTTCTGTGATCTATGAAATGCACGTCAAAGGCTTCAGCAAACTTTGCCCCGATGTGCCGGAGAATTTGCGTGGCAGTTACGCGGCGCTCGGCACCCCGGCCGCCATTGACTATTTCAAAAAACTCGGCGTGACAGCGATCGAGCTATTGCCAGTCCACGCGCACATCGACGACAAGGCCTTGGTCGATCGCGGCCTAACGAATTACTGGGGTTACAACACGATCGGATTTTTTGCGCCGCACGGGCAATACTCCAGCGGCGGGCAAATGGGTGAACAGGTCTCCGAGTTCAAATCGATGGTGCGCAGTCTCCACGCCGCCGGAATCGAAGTAATTCTCGACGTGGTTTACAATCATACTGCCGAAGGAAATCATCTCGGCCCCACCCTGTGCTTTCGCGGAATCGACAACCCCGCTTACTACCGGTTGCATCCGGAGAAGCCGCGTTTCTATCTGGATTTCACCGGAACGGGCAACACCTTTAATCTACTCCATCCACGCGTGCTGCAGCTGGTGATCGACAGCCTGCGTTACTGGGTCGTGGAAATGCGTGTCGATGGATTTCGTTTCGATCTCGCCGCGACGCTTGTGCGCAATCGCGAGGGCGTAAACATGCTGCATCCGTTCCTCCAGGTCATCCAACAGGATCCGATTCTTTCGAATGTGAAACTGATCGCGGAACCGTGGGACGTTGGAGATGGTGGCTATCAAGTCGGGAATTTTCCTGCGCCATGGTCGGAATGGAACGGGAAATACCGCGACACGGTCCGCAGTTTTTGGAAAGGCGACGAAGGCCGAATCGGCGAGATGGGTTACCGGCTCACAGGCAGCCCCGACTTATACCTGCATAACGGGCGACGCCCCTGCGCCAGCATCAATTTTGTGACCGCGCACGATGGTTTCACGCTGAACGACCTGGTCAGCTACAACGACAAGCACAACGAGGCGAACGGCGACTCCAACAAAGACGGCGACAACAACAATCTCTCGTGGAATTGTGGCGCGGAAGGTCCGACAGAAGATCCGCAGATCAACGCGTTGCGCGAACGGCAACGGCGGAATTTTCTGACCACGGTTTTTCTTTCCCAGGGCGTGCCGATGCTCAGTGGCGGAGACGAATGGGGAAGATCACAGAACGGCAACAACAATGCTTATTGCCAGGACAACGAGATCAGTTGGTTTAATTGGGCGCCCGCCGAAAAGCGAAATCAGTTTCTGGAGTTCACGCGAAAGCTGATCCGATTTCGTAATGCACATCCGGTGTTTCGTCGGCCGAAGTTTCTTCAGGGTCGGCGAATACGCGGTTCGGAGATTCGCGATGTGATGTGGTTCAATCCCGGCGGGAGTGAGATGAGCGATGAAGAATGGGCGTCGCGCTTCGTTCGTTGTATGGGGATGCTGCTGAGTGGTGATACCAGCGACGTTGTCAGTTTTGAAGGCGAACCAATCCGTGACGACACCTTTCTGCTGCTGATCAATGCGCATTACGAACCGATCCCTTTTGTCTTGCCTGGCCAGGAACATCTCGAGTGGCAATTGATTCTCGACACAATGGACCCAAACGGTTTCCTGGCTGAACCAAGAAAATTCGCCTCTGGCGATGATGTCGATCTTGGCGGTCGCGCTTGCTGTTTGCTCCAACTGGCAAGCGGGACGCAAGCTCAGGCACGCGAGGAATCCTGGAGAAAGCGCCGCGTCGAATTTCCACCATTAAGCGCAGAGGAAGAACGCGCCCGTCGCAAATAGCCCGTTGCACGCAGGAGAAATTCAGCAACGCAATCTTCTTGCCAGAAACGAATTAGTTTATAGAGATAGAGAGCGCCCGTTTTGATGCGCGACCAAATTTTTTTGGTCAGTGATTCGCCATGACACCTAGTTCTCTTGTTATCGTCACTGATCGAGGCGAGTTAAAAGCATATCGGGTGAACGAGACGCCGACGCGCGGACCGAGCCTGCAATTAGTGCAGGCATTCAACATCACCGACGCACACGGAAGGTTGGTCGATAAACTGAGCGACTTGGCTGGACGCTTTCCGGTGACCAACGGCGCGGGCACTCATCATGGCGCGGGCTCCATTGCCGAGCGGACGCAGTTGGCAACAGAAATGGACCGCCGCATTTATAAAGAGCTCGCCGATCAGATTACAAAAATTGTTTCGTTCAATGGGAAGGAAGGTTGGGCGTTTGCCGCGCCGGCCGAAATTCACGGGGCGATTGTCGATCTTTTGCCTGTTGCTGTGCGTGACCGAATCGTCGAACATGTGAAATCGGATTTGGTGAAAGTGGAACCGGCGAAACTCGTTTCGCGGTTTCGTTCGTTGCAACCAATGTGAAGGTGCGATGCATCGGAATGTTTTTTGTTCCCTCAACATCGGAGAGGGCACTAGTATCTAATTAATCATGCAACTGCCTGTTAAGATCTCGTATCGGGGTCTGGAAAAGTCTGACCAGATCGACAATCTCGTTTTGGATTATGCGGCGCGACTCGAGAAATTTTGCGACCACATCAATCGCTGCGATGTGGCCATTGAACAAACCAATCACACACATCAGAAAGGAAACCCTTACCGATGCCGCATCGATGTGACCGTGTCGCGGGGCCACGAGCTGGTTGCCGATGAACGGCAGATGGACAATGGCTCGCACCGGCCGCTCAACAAGGTGATCCACGACGCGTTCAAAACGATGGAGCGCGAACTATGCCGCGTCGTGGACAAACAAAGGCGCGACGTCAAAACGCACGCCGATTCGCGTTCGCCGAAATAATGCCGCGCCAGGTAGGGCGATTGACCTCAATCGCCAGACAGGTACTGCGCACCGAATTTCCGTTCGAGAAACTCCTCTTCTCTCGGGATGACGACATACATCGGTGTTAGTCTCGTGCTGAATACCAGTCCAACACCCGTGACGCGCGCAGCGTGTTCCACCGGCTGGGCCGGCCCTCGCCCTCGTCTGTCTCGACCGGCATCTTGCCGGGGTGCCGGGTCTCGAGCGGCCACCGGCCGTCGCTGTCGCGCTTAGACGCGACCAGCTCGATCGGCTCGGCCACGCGCTCGTCAGGCACGACGCCGGCTTTGCGCAGGTACTCGAGTCCCCGCAGCACGTCGTAGTGCCACCATGTCGGGAAAGCGAAACGGGTCCACGAGGCGCCGCCCTTGCGATCTCGCTCGATCACTTCGCCGCTCGACAGCCGCCGAAAGAGTCGGCGCTCGAGGAGGTACTCATGCCCGCGGAGCCGGGCATCCGTCACCTCGGCGCTGTTCCCGCCGGCCAGTTCGTATTCGAGCAGGCCTTCCAGCACGCAGATCGTGGTGTTAAATGACGACCGCGTCGAGCCGTTGGCAGCCTCGCAATTCCAGCCGCCGTCGGGCAGCTGCTCGACGAGCAGCCGATCGACGATGCCCCGGACGTCCTGGCCGAAGTAGGCGCCGATCGCCGCTACCTGCCCATTGATGCACGGCTCCACCTCGCCGGCAAAGAAAGGGTTGTCGTCGCATTCTGGCGGGCCACAGCCGTGCCAGGTGACGCGGTCGCGGACGGGGCCCAGCGCGTGGCGCGTCGCGTCGCTCGCGGGATCGAGCCCCATGTCCCGCAGCAGCATCAGGACGTGCATGGTGGAATTCCACCCGCGGTTCCACGCCGCGCCACCCCATCGCCCGTCGGCCCCCTGGACGGCGAGCAGCCGCGCGCCCGCGCCCTCGGTGGCGACCCGCGCGCGCTCGGCCGCGACCTCTTCGTCGGACGCATCGGTCAAGTCTCGCATCGCCTGCCAGCGGATCGAAGGGTCAGAATCAAGCAGCCACAGTATGACCGATCTGGTTGCCTTCATTAATGGTTAGGTCCTTGCTAAGGCATTGCTTAACGGTGAGTCACTAGGCGAAGCGCATCAATAGCATGAGCGACACGACCGCCAACACGATTCCGATTATCTCAAAGTAGTTTAGTGACTCCCGGAACAGCACAACGCCGATGGCGGTGAGAAGCAGCACCAGGGAAACAGAGTAGAGGACGCTGATGGTCGCCAGCTTCAGGTGCTTCATTACGAACACCCATCCGAACGCGGTCGAAGCGTAGAGGACGAAGCCAAGATAAAACCAGCCGGTTCGCAGCGGCTGCTCGCGCGCGCTGGCGAGCTTGAGGAAGTAGTCACCCAGTACGCCGATCACGCTGAAGGCAATCGTGACGAGCACCGCGATTGTCCTTGCTCCCATCGTCGGTTTGCTATTTCCCTTGTCGCCGACGCGAAACGAACACACTCCACGCCGTCAAAGCAGAAAGAGAGGAGCCATCCGGCCCTTTGAAAATCGACGAGCCACTGAAAAGTGCTGGGGCTAGCTTTATCGATTGGTTAGGCCAGCCTTGTAAATGTATCACGCACTGGCGGTAGAAAAGAAATTGCAACGACCGCACCATCCAGCATGACAATAAATAAGCTGATGGAGAAAACAAATGAGGGCGGCGCTGACCTGTAGTGGTCGCGCGGCCCAAGCGCGCTGTAAACGACGCTGACCGCGAGTACCAAAACAAATATCAATCGCGCCCACCGGCGAAAGAACCAGAGGCCTTCCAGGATGACAAACCACGAGGCTACGGCGACTGCATCGGCGAAAAGCGCTGCGTACGGGTGAAGCGAAGCAAATGAGTTGACGCGGGCGTGTGGTCCCCAGCCGAACAACCTTCCAGGAGCAACCAGCAACCACGCAGGAGTAGTAGCGCACGATAAATCAACCGGCACTCATAAGCCTAACGAGACCAAGCCGAGCGACCGCCGCTGAGAGCGAGCGCAGCCTGGCTGAAACTGTTTTATTCATCTGAAATGCAAATGTACGCCGGGCGGCGGTTCGCTCCAGCGCTTGGTTAGGCGACCGGCGTGCCCTGCTCCCAAGCGTGGAATGGAGGGGGTCAGACGCCATTATGTGAACATGATGCGAAAGCGCAGGCCAGGCTTGCAGCCGAACTGCCGCGGTTTGATGAAGTGCTCGACGAAGATGCCTCCATTCGCTTCGATGACGCGCTGTGACGCGATGTTGTCCGGATCAGTGGTGATCTCCACGTACGGCAGGCCGACTGCCTTGGCTTCCGGAAGTATGAGGCGTAGCGCTGACTTTGCATACCCGCGGTGCTGCTTCCACGGCACGACCGCATAGCCGATATGCCCCAGACAATAGGGCGGTAGCGCCGTAGTACCTGGCTGCCACCGCAACCCGATGCTGCCGCAGAATTCGCCGTCCCAGAGCCAGCGCCTGAAGCCTGGGAGGCGCTTAGCCGCCGAACCGTCTGGAAGATTGATGGGAGGACCCTTAGCTTCGCGGTCTTCCATGCTGGCGAGAAACGCCGCCGCATCGGCCTGAATGCGGGACAGCTCTTCGCATGCGGCCTCGACACCGCGCTCGTTGTCAGCAGACCACCCACGCTCGAGCGCAGCGACGTAGCTCGCAAGGTGTTCGGGGCCGGGACGCACCAGCTGCATGCTAGACGCCTAACAAGACACAAGATCAGCGACCGCGCGAGCAAATGACGTTCGCATGCTCTTAAATCCAGGCATAAGGATGGTCCGCGGTTCGCTGCATCACCTGGTTAGGCCGTGGGAGGTAACCAGCGCATCATTGCTTCTGCGCAGCGAGAGCTCTGTTTCCGTTTGGCGGGTAGATGAGAAAACCGGTGACGTGATCTCCGGCATCGATCCGGAAGGTGATCCGCAACGGCAGTTCGGCGGCAAAGAAATCGCGATCAGTTTCGGGACGAATGCGCAGCTTAGGCAATCCCCAATCGGCAGGCGATTCGATGGTAAGGAAGTTGTCTTCGCGCGCGACCGTGAATGTTCCTTCGTCTTTGATTTCGTAGCGACCAACGTATCGATCCAGCAGAGTCGGACCGATCGTGATTTCAGTGCGCGACGTTTTAGCGGCGGCTTTCAGCGGAATGTCTGGGCGCATCAGGTGACGCGCGATGTCATCAACGCTGCCGTTTTGATTGGAGAGCACGGCGACGCCGATATGCTGCTTTGCGTCGAAAGCAATGGAACTCGCGAAGCCGTAAGTGCCGCCGTCGCGATAGATAATTTCGTCCTCCTCCCTTCCGATAACGCTCCACCCTAGCGCCTGTTGTTCCGAACCACCGGTTGGGCGGCGCGTGTCGAGAGTGAGTTTGATTGCACCGGAGAGGGGCGAAGAATGCAAACCCATGGCGGCGGCGAGCAGTTTCCCCAGATCGTTCGGCGTGGAGTACAGCCCGCCCGCTGCGGGCATGAGCGAGTAGATCGACATGGAGGACACGCTCGGTGCCGGCTTTACCACAGCATCATGACCTTGGGCAACGTCGGATTTCATCTTCTGCGAAACTCTGAAGTCTGTATTCGTTAGGCCAAGCCGCGCGATCACGCGTTCTCTCACCAGGTTTTCAAAGTTGTCTCCCATGCGCGCGGCGAGCGCTTCGCTCAAGACCCAATAGCCTATGTTCGAATAATCCCATTGGCTTCCTGCATCTCGCGTCGGTTGATAATTGGCGACGAAACGGGCGAGATCGGTGGCCGAGTATTTCGCAGCAGCTGGATCATTCAATGGAGGCGCGTTTTCCGGCATGAATGGAAGCCCCGAAGTGTGCGTCGCTAGGTCGAGAAGAGTGATCGACCTATGGTTCCGCGTGCGGACGCTCACGCCGGGGGGCAAGTATTTTGCAACCGGATCAACCAACGTCGCCTCGTTTCGCTGCACCGCATCGGCGAGTATCAGTGCGGTAAAGACTTTCGTCACGGACCCGATCTCAAAAACAGTGTCGCCGTCGAGCGGCCGCGCATCGCCCGCATATCGATGACCGTGAGATATCACTCGTTCGTTGGCGGGAGTGACGATCTTGACGATGATGCCGACATCATTTTCATTCTTTCCGACACGATCGATCAAGATCTGCCGGATTGCATCGTCGGATGGTAGTTCGGCGGCAAAAAGCGCTGCCGCCGAGGCAAAGGTTGCGATCAAGACCCAAATGTAACGTTCCATAACACCTCCCGGTTGATGTGGGGATGCCGTGGTCGGTGTGTTTGGATTCAAAAGAGTTAGCGGAGGCAGAGGTGGGCCGTCTTTTTGGCGAACATCCGGTAACTACCGAGGTTGGGAAAACACTCCATAACACGATACTTAAAAAGCGGTGCGGGACGGCGATTTCTGAAGACGCAGCTAACGCACTATTTATCGGAAAAGCCGCTCAGCTGAAAGCGCGTGGCGAAGCTTCTACGCGCTACACGCATGTGCTCAATAAGCCTGGACTGGGAGTGAAGAGTCCGCTGGATTAAGAGGTTCAGATATCTCTGGATCAGAGTCTCGAATCGTCGCGTCCTACCTCACGCTGGCGCGCCGCCGAGGGCGCCGGGGAGCGGCGGTGTGACGTCGGGCGCGGCTACGACTTGCTTGGGCGGTTTTTCGGCCGGCATCTTTTTGCCGGGCGGCGGCGATGCGCCTGGCGGCGGATTAATCAGGCGGCCGTGGTCGACGATCTCTTTGATTTGCGAGCCGTCCAAGGTTTCGTACTCAAGCAAAGCTTTGGCGATGACTTCCAGCTTGTCGCGATTCGCGATGAGCGTCTCTTTCGCCAATCGATACGCGTCGTCGAGGAGTTTTCGCACTTCCTGATCGATCTGCTCGGCGGTCGCTTCGCTGTAATCCCGCGCACGAGAAATGTCGCGTCCAAGGAAAACGTAATCTTCGTGATCGCCGTATTCGACCATGCCCATTCTTTCGCTCATGCCCCATTCGCAAACCATCCGACGAGCAATCGCAGTTGCAGTCTTGATGTCGCCACGCGCGCCGTTTGTGATGTCGCCGAAAACGATTTCCTCGGAGACGCGACCGCCCATGCTCACTGCGAGACCGGCGAGCAACTCGTTTTTGCGATTAGTGTATTTGTCTTCCTCCGGCAACCACATCGTCGATCCAAGCGATGGGCCGCGCGGAATAATGGTGACTTTGTGCAGCGGCTCGGTGTGCGGGAGAAGTTCGAGCAACAGCGCGTGACCCGCTTCGTGATACGCTGTGTTCTCCTTTTCTTTTTCGCTGAGCGCCAGGCTCCGACGCTCCTTGCCCCAGCGAACTTTATCGCGCGCTTCTTCGAGCTCGGCGAGCGTGATTCCCTTTAATCCACGACGCGCAGCGAGCAACGCCGCTTCGTTGATGACATTGGCGAGTTCCGCGCCGGAATAACCAGGGGTGCCGCGTGCGACGACTGCGAGATCGACGCCTTCGGCAAGTTTCACTTTCTTGGCGTGCACCCGCAGAATTTCTTCGCGTCCTTTCACGTCAGGCAAATTGACTGTGATCTGGCGATCGAAACGGCCCGGTCGCAGCAATGCCGGATCGAGAACATCGGGCCGGTTCGTGGCTGCAATGATGATCACGCCTTCCTGCGTATCGAAGCCGTCCATCTCCACGAGCAACGCATTTAAAGTTTGTTCTCGCTCATCGTGGCCGCCGCCAACACCATGGCCGCGGTGGCGTCCAACGGCGTCAATTTCGTCGATAAATATGATGCAAGGCGCGGATTTCTTCCCCTGCTCAAACATGTCACGCACACGGCTTGCTCCGACACCGACAAACATCTCAACGAAGTCCGAGCCGCTGATGGAAAAGAATGGGACATCCGCCTCGCCCGCAATGGCGCGCGCGAGAAGCGTTTTACCAGTGCCCGGGGGCCCAACCATCAACACGCCCTTTGGAATGCGTCCGCCGAGTTTTTGAAATTTCTTCGGATCGCGCAAAAACTCGACCAGCTCTTGCACTTCATCCTTTGCTTCCTCGACCCCGGCGACATCGCGAAATGTGATTTTGTTTTTGTCGCGGGCAAGCATGCGCGCTTTCGATTTTCCGAAATTAAGCGCCCCTTTCCCAGCCATGCGGATTTGCTGGCGAAACAGGAAGTAAAGCACCAGCAAGAAAAGAGCGATCGGCAGAAAACCGACCACGGTTTGTGCGAGCATGTTCGATTCGGTCTTGATGGCGGGCTGAATACCGGCTGCCGCGAGCTTTTGCTGCAGATCGCTTGTGAAACTCAAATAGATCGTGGTTCGAAATGGAACTTGCTGGGACGGCGCCGAACCGATTCCCTGGCGAACATAAGCGCCGCGTAGGGTCTGGGTTGGCCGGCCATCTTCCACCACCAGCTGGAGCGGATAGCTTTTATCGTTAACGATCTGTTTGTTCTCGAGCAGCTCGAGAAAACGGTTATACGGCACGTCTTCGACCGGCTGCATTCCTCCGCGATAAAAGAGCATCGCCATCGCGATCAGACTAAAGGCGATCACGATGAGGATAACGCCACGCCAATTAAAATTGGGTTCGCCCCCGCGGTTTCTATTCTCTTTTTGCGAGTTGCGATCAAACTGAGCCATAGGAAAAACGGATTCTACCGATGTAAAAAGGTTACCATGAACAAATTGGCAATGCAAAATGGGGGAAGCCCACATGATTCGTGATTGGTTTGAATGTTAAATTTGTCCATTTATGCTAAACGATTTGACGCGGCGGAGGTATTCTTCGTTCGGATTTCGTCATTTTGTCCCCGCTTTTATATTCGTCGCAGCGCATTGCGTCGCTCGCCAGTTTCGCGTAAAATTCGCCCCCAACTTTACATGACAGAGCTGGTCTCATCAGTCGCAGATAGAATTGATCGCGCAGTGCAGCGGGTAACTCCGTTGGCGTATCGGGTGCGTCGGACTGGGCGTCGCTGGGTGCGCCGGGCGTTACGTAAGCCTCGAAGCGTCTCGGAGGGGCCAAATATGCTGCCGGTGTTGATCCAGGTACTGGCGAGCTTCACCAAAGCGGATGGCGTTCTGCTCGAGGAAGAGATCGACTCGAGCCTTGGTTTTCTTCGGTACGATTACCCGGAGGCGGTTTACTCCGAGCTGCGACAATTATTCCGGCAAGCGCTTTACGAACAACAAGATCTGGCGGCCATGGCCCAAAAGCTCGGCGCGCAGCTTGGCGGGGATCGTAAGATCATGCTCGGAGTTCAGCTTTACGATCTGATTTCGCAAGCCGGTTTGAAGCAGGAACAAGTCGTTGCGTTCTATTCGTTCATGTCACAAATGGGCATGGCTGCCCAGGCGATCGACATCGTTTATCAACTCAATGCATCGGAAGATTCCGATCCGTCCATCTATCAGCACGGCGCGTCGCCTCTGGAGTCGCTCTCGTTCGGTCCGGACGGGAAAGCCGACGTGACGCTTAAGAATCTAAACGAGACCGATCGCCTGATGGCTTTTCGTTATCACGAACTCATTTTGCTAAAAAATTATAGCGACCAAAATGTGTCGGTGCGTGGCAGGCCGTTGGTGCGTGGGGGTTTCTGCCGAATTTATCCGGGCCAGCGCATCCTGGTAGGCGACCAGGTGCTAAGCTATCAGGAGCTGGCGCAATACTTCAACGCAAAGAAGAACGTTTCGCTTCCACAGATTTTCATTCGCGTAAATCGAGACTCGGACGAAGTGGGATTGGAGCGCTCGCGCACGCGTGAAAGCGCGCTCCGGGTCACTTTCGGATTGAAGGTTCGCGTGAAGGCGCTGCGTGATGTGGACGCCGAACTCAACGGCGTGAAGTTAAAAGCGGGCACACAGGTCGATGCGAGCCTGGAAGACCGGATCGTCTTCCACAACAACAGCGAGATGGATTTGAGCGATCTGCGCCGGCGAGCGCGAGCGCTGGGCGGCCGTTTCCAACTAAAGGCTTCGAAATCGGAATATCTAGTTTCGAATGACCCGAGCCGGCTGGAAGCTGACGATATCCTGCTTTCCCCCGGCACGAGCGGCGACGTGCTGCTGAAGATTTTTTGCGATTACGATCAGCGAGTTGGTCAGTTGGAAGTAATCGAGGCGGACCGGCCGATCATGGTGGGTGACACCGTGGTGCGCACCACGGCGCCGCTCAAAGACGGAGATACCATTCGAATCGACATCGGCCAATTTCTGCGATGCAGTTTTTCGGAACGAATCATCGAGGAAGAGCGGAATATCATTCGCACTCTCGAGGCAAACGAAATCACGCACCGTTTTGGGAAAGGCGAGATTGGTCTCGAGGGAATCTCGTTTAGCATCGCGCGAGGTGAGCTGGTTTGCGTGATGGGCGCGAGCGGCTCGGGAAAAAGCACGTTGATGAGAGTGCTGGCCGGCCAACTGCAGCCGACCAGCGGAGAGGTCCTTCTCAACGGGCAATCGTTCTATCAAGATCTCGACGCCCTGAAACACTACGTCAGTTACATGCCCCAGCAGGACGCGTTCGACGAACATCTTACCATCGGCGAAAACCTGCTGTTTGCGGCGGCGATTCGCGCGCCGCACCTCTCACGGCGCGATCGCACACGGCGTTTGGAGGCAAAATTAGTCGAGCTCGGACTCGGCGAACGCCGGGACGCGGTTGTCGGCAGCCCGGAGAAGAAAACACTGAGCGGCGGCGAGAGAAAACGCCTCAACATTGGACTCGA
Source organism: uncultured Verrucomicrobiae bacterium (assembly GCA_963719605.1). Taxonomy (GTDB): domain Bacteria; phylum Verrucomicrobiota; class Verrucomicrobiia; order Chthoniobacterales; family UBA10450; genus Udaeobacter. The sequence goes on along the minus strand of CAVRCO010000021.1, from coordinate 226,252 downwards.
TATGATTGGCATGTCGGACGTTTATCTGTTTGACGAACCGACTTCTGGCCTTTCCTCAAAGGACTCCGAGCACGTCATGGAAATTATCCGGAGCATGGCGCACAACAAAATCGTTATTGTCACGATTCATCAGCCGAGCTCGAAAATTTTCCAGATGTTTCATAAGGCGATCCTACTCGACAAAGGTGGGCGCCTCGTCTTTTTCGGGACGCCGTCAGACATGCTTCGCTATTTCGCTGAAGCAGAACATCAGCACCAGTTCGGGGCGGAGCTGGGCGCGTGTCCATCGTGCGGAACGACCCGTCCGGAATTTATTTTCGACGTGCTGGAAACGCCGCTGCGCGATCTGAGTGGCGACATCATTTACGAAGAAAACAGCCGCGGCCATCTCGTCGCGGCGCGCCGTTATTCACCGGAATTCTGGCGCGACAAATACGAAGCGTTTCGCCTTATCCAGGACGTCAAACAGGTTTCCCTACGCAAAGAAGCGCCATCTACGTTGCCCGCGGCGCCGGTGCAAAAAAAGCGGCTGCCATTTCGGTGGCACGATGAATGGACACAATTTCGCACCGTGCTGCGCCGCGCTTTCGTAAGCAAACTGCGCAACGGCGCCAACCTGGTTATCACGATCGGAGTTTCGCCTGTGCTGGCGCTGTTGATTGCGACCATTCTGCGTTATTCCGAGAGCGGAACATATGATTTCGCTTCCGCCTATCACATTCCGACGTTCTTGTTCCTCGGTCTGATCGTCGCGATGTTCCTCGGCCTGACCAACAGCGCCGATGACATCATCAGGGACCGACCCGTGCTGCAGCGGGAACGGAATGTCAACGTTCGTTTATCGTACTACGTGGTCTCGAAGACACTCACGCTGGGAGTGTTTGCCCTCGTTCAGTGCATCCTCTTTGTCCTGATCGGCAATTACGTCCTGCAAATCCGGGGGATGTTTTGGATCGATCTCGCGATCATGTTCATGACCGCCATGGGTGGCGTCGCGCTGGGGCTGCTCATCTCGTCGCTCGTAGCCGACCCGAAGACAGCAGCAAACATCGTCCCGCTCGTTTTAATTCCGCAGATCATCATGGGTGGCGCGCTCATCAAATACGAGGACATGAATCGGAACCTCGGTCTGCTTTATTCCCTTTCGCATTGGTTCTCCGAACATCCGAGCGCGGACAAGAACAGGAAGACCGAAAGCAAGCTGCAGGTCCCACTTGTCTGTCAATTCATCGCCATGCGCTGGTCGTATGAAGAGATGATTGTCGCACAGGCCAAGCTCAATCCGCTCACGCGACGACAGGATCGCGCGCAACGCGAGATCGATCGGCTTGTGGCGCAACATCGGACAGATCCTGAAGCAAATAAGCGCTTGGAGGACCTCAAGGAAACGCTTGCTCTGCTCTCTGGTCTCGAGGCAAAATCGGCTGGCGAATTGGATCATTATCTCGGGCTGATCGATCAAATCCTGAATGGCAAAAGGCCATTCGATCGCGCGCTTTTCAAGGACGCCAACGGTCCGATCACCGCCGAGCAAATCTACGTGAACCAGAAGGTGTCGGACCTGATGTCTAACGCCGAAATGGATCAGAGCGACTACCGCCGCGGGAACAAGCCGAACGTATTCTTCGGTGCGCAGAAACGTTATTTCGGAATACAGTTTGGTGTGTTTTTCTTTAATACAGCTGTTCTGATTCTATCGACACTTGGATTGCTTGGGCTGTTGCATTGGATCTTGCGCAGAGAACTCGAAGTGCGAAGAAGCTGAATCACCGCAGGCTTTCTAAGTTGTCAATCCTGAGCGGAGCCCATTCGACTCGCTTCGCTCGCTCAGGATAAACTCCGCGGAGTCGAAGGATCTCTCGAAACGACCACACTCACGCTTCGTATCTTGCGCTTAATCGTTTGAACCTAGGCGAACTAGTGCGAGATCCTCGCTTCGCTCGGGATGACATGCATCACAATCGAGTGTAGAAAAAAGAACCGAGCACAAATGAGCAAATCAAAAACAAAACCAGCCCGCCTCATCGTCGCTACCAGCGATACGGACGCCGATATGTTTTACGCGACGAAATTTTGGGCGCCCGATCCATTCATCTTCCTCGAAAGAAATGGCAAACGCACGCTTGTCCTGAGCGATTTGGAAATCGATCGCGGCCGCAAGCAAGCTGACGCAGATGAATTCGTCATGTTCAGCGAGATCGAGCGCGAAGTGCAGGGAAAATCCAAAAAAGCGCCGCCGTATGAAAAAGTTCTCGCGCATTTTCTTAAAAAGCGAGGTGTGAGATCGGTGCTTGTCCCAGCAAATTTTGCACTCGGTTACGCCGAGGAACTAGCCGCAAACAAAATCCGTGTCCGCGCGACAAACGGGTTTTTCTGGCCGGAGCGCGAGGCAAAATCGGAAAAGGAAGTGGAAATGATGGGCCAAGCCTTGCGAATCACGGAAAGAGGACTCAAGCGCGCAATTGAAATTTTGAAAGTGTCCAAGCCGGGCGCCGGAAAACGCTTGCGCTGGAACGGCAAAACGTTGACTTCCGAGATCCTCCGCGCCGAAATTGATTCTACGATCTTGCGCGCAGGCGGCATTCCGGCCGGCACGATTGTCGCCGGTGGCGACCAGGCGTGTGATCCGCATGAGCGAGGCTATGGTCCGCTTTACGCCGATTCACTGATCATTCTCGATGTTTTTCCACGCGACGCGAAGACCGGATATTTTGGCGATATGACCCGGACCGTGTTGCGCGGACGCGCGAGTGAAGGCCAGCGTAAGCTTTGGGAAACCGTAAAAGCCGGTCAAGCCCTCGCTTTGAAGAGAATCAAGGCAGGAGTCGATGGAATGACGATTCACAAGGCGATCCAGGAACTTTTCGCTAAACGCGGTTTTCCGACTGAAGTGCGCAGAGGCCGACGCGTCGGATTCTTTCACGGCACCGGGCATGGTCTTGGCCTCGAGATTCACGAGCATCCGCGCTTGCAGAAAGTTGTTCTAAAAGATCGACAGGTAGTGACCGTCGAGCCCGGGTTGTATTATCCCGGCCTGGGCGGCGTGCGCCTTGAGGACGTCGTTTTGGTCACCAAAACGGGTTGCAGAATTCTGTCTCGGTTTCCAAAGCAGTTGGAAATCTAGTTTTACCGCGCACGTCCCGATTTCATCCTGAGCGAAGCGAAGGGATCTCGCCTATCAAATTTGGGACACGCTCTGGCTGGAGGGTGATCGATAATCCTGTGAGGGGTTGCTCGCTTTGCTCGGAATGATGTTGGAGGAAATGAACGAAGCGCCCGATTGCGCGTCTAATTTGTTCCAGCCAGTAAAGTGACAATTGACTTCGATACATTAAATTAAGCTCGGTATGTTTTATCCATACGGTTTCGGTCTTGGGTCTCACTGGCTGCTTTATGTCGGCGTCCCGTTGATCATCGGGATTTGGGCACAGATTCGGGTTACGAGCGCGTTCCGTAAATGGGGCGAAGTGCGGGCGAGTTCGAACATCACCGGTGCGGAATGTGCGCGTGAAATTCTGCAAGCGGCCCAGATCAACGATGTCGATGTTGTGGAGACGAACGATTTTCTTGGCGACCATTATGATCCCAGAGACAAGAAGCTGCATCTCTCCAGCAGCGTGTACAACACGCCTTCAGTCGCGGCGCTAGGCATTGCTGCCCACGAGACCGGTCACGCGATTCAGCACGCGAAGGCTTACGCGCCGCTGAAAGCGCGCATGGCGATCGTGCCGGTGACAATGGTCGCGTCGCAAATGCTGCCGTTCGTGATTTTGGGCGGACTTTTCTTTCATATCACCGGACTGATTACGCTTGGGATCTATTGCTATCTGGTCTTGCTGGTCTTCCAATTGATCACGTTGCCTGTGGAATTTGACGCCTCGCGGCGGGCAAAAATCATTTTGCAACAGATGGGCATCGTGCAGCCTGGGGAGGAGGTTGCCGGTGTAAACAAGGTCCTAAACGCGGCTGCCCTCACGTACGTGGCGGCATTCATCGCTGCGCTGGGGAACTTGCTCTGGCTAATGTCGATCCGCGACCGGCGGTGATCGACCGCACTAGTGGAAATGGATCCTGCTCTCGCCTTACCTGCTCGACGGATTTCTGATTTGTTGTCGTCCGGTCTCGGGGCTCGTGCTAAGTCTAGACGCGAGACAATGGACCAGCCGCGGGTCGATCCAGATCAGGAGTTAGTAAAGCGTACACAATCGGGCGATGCTCGCGCCTTCGATGAACTGGTCATTAAATACACCCCGCGCCTTTACGGCCTGGTGTACAACATGACCTCGAACCATGAGGACACGAACGATCTTTTGCAGGATATTTTCGCCAAAGCGTACCGCGCAATCCGCGGGTTCCGCGGCAAATCGTCCTTTTATACCTGGATTCATTCGATTGCCGTGAACATGACGCTAAATTTTCTGAAGAAACGCGGCCGGCGTTTTCAACTGAGCCTCGATGACGTCGATGCCAGCATTCAAAACGACAAGGAGTTCCTGCAAAGCACGGCCACGAGCAGTCCGGTGCGCGAAGCAGACTTGTCCGAGCTGCAGCGAAGATTGAACGAGGCCATGATGAAATTGTCTGATGAACACAGAGCCGTGGTTACCATGTTCCATATTCAGGGGATGCCCCACGCAGAGATCAGTAAAATCTTGCGCGTCTCGGAAGGAACGGTACGTTCCAGGCTCTTCTACGCGAATCGGCAGCTACAGAATTATCTGGACGAATTTCGGAAAAATCCTGTTTCCTAATCCGCGCTGAAAAATGAACGAGTTTGACGATAACGAAATCGCAAGGCTGCTTCGATTGAAGCGGTACGAACAGCCGCCTCCCGGCTACTTCGAGAATTTCCTGCATGAATTTCATCGCCGGCAGCGCGATGAAATGCTCCGCCAGCCGTTGTGGCGCATCTGTCTCGAACGCGCTCACGGTTTGATGCTCCGCCTCGACGTTCGATCTCTCGCCTCGTATCCAGCTGCCGTTACGGCGGTCCTCGTCTGCGCCGCAGTAATTTCATTAAAGATTTATCAGCAACCGGAGACGGCTCGCGTTGCTCTCCAGAGCCCACCGGCTTTGTCGGCGCCGACGAGTGCGGAAGGGAGAATGGAGCCTTACGTCCCCGGTGGCTACGCAGATTTTCAGGACGCAGCCGGTTCGCCGTTTTAATGAAAGCGCCCAGACTCACCGAGCCGGAGCCCCGCCGCGCTACGTGCTCGATAGCGTCCCCGTGAGTTATGAGCCGACTTTCAGATTTTAGGCGCGGCCTGGTTCGACTCCCCTCACGCGGCTTGCGCGTCCCTGCATCGCAAGTTAAGAATCTGCGCCTGATTATGCCTCGTAAAGCCGCGGTCGCGCTGATTTTTTGCTTTAGCGCCAGTTTGCTCTTTGCGCAGGAGCAGGCCACCAAGAAAGATAGCGATCGGGTCAAGGATACCTTTGAGCGCGCCATGGCGCAGGCCGCCTCGGCTACAGCAGTTAGCCATCAGGTGAAAGATGTCTTTGAGCGTGCCGCAAAAGCAGTGGTCAAGATTCATGGTGTCGATGAACACAGCCCAATTTGCGGGACTGGATTTTTCATCGATCCCACCGGGACGCTTTACACGGCATACACGGTTGGAGGCGAAGCGGGAAATTTCACAATTGAATTCGGCGGTAAAAAATACCCGGCGCGCCAGCTTTTGGCAGACATCCGCAGCGGGACGGCCATGTTAAAGATCGATGCGCCTACTCCGGCACTGCCGATTGGTAAATCCGAAGAACTGGAAGTGGCAACTCCTGTCATTGCGGTTGGTTATCCTTTGGATTTACCGGAGACACCAAATTTCGGGATGATCGCGGGATTCGATCGCAAATATCTCGGTCGTTATTTCTCTACAACGCATCTGCGCGTTAACCTTCCGACACAGCGCGGAGAAGCCGGTGCGCCGCTTTTGAACATGAAAGGTGAGGTCGTTGGCATCGTGGTCAGCAGTCTTGAGAACAACTCGGCGTGTTACGCGGTGCCAATCGAGGCAGCCGAGAAAATTCGAGGCGATTTCATGCGTTTCGGAGAAGCCAGACATGGCTGGATCGGGATCAATGTCACCATGGCGCGGCAACCAGTGGAAGGTTCGCTTGCAGAAATGAAGCAGATCATGGAAGACACGCCAGCCGCGCGTTCCGGAATCAAATCCGGCGACATTCTCTTACAAGTCGGCCGGAAGAAAGTAACGCAGCCGGAAGATGTGCTGGATGCCTCGTTCTTCATCACCGCCGGGGACATCGTCCCGATCACTGTGATGAGAGGGGATCAAAAACTAACTTTCAATGTGCAGGCCACTCTTCATCCAGCCAGCCGGAGCGGAGTCTTACTTGCCTCTCCCCCCGGCACGCCCGCGATAAATCAGCAGGCAATTCCGCTCTCACTCGGTTCCGACGTGCCACCCACGCCGTAGGTCTGCGATCGCAGATTCTTTTCAGCCCCGCACTCGATAGTGTGCTCTCAGTTGAGTCACAGCATCTTGCGAAACTCGGGTTCATTGATAATTCGCACGCCGAGTTCTTTCGCCTTGTCCAACTTGCTTCCCGGCTCTGCGCCTGCGAGAAGGTAATCGGTTTTCCTGCTCACGCTGCCGGTGACGTTGCCGCCGAGCGTTTCGATTTTTTCTGTTGCTTCTTCCCGCGTCATCGAGGGCAATGTTCCGGTAAGAACAAATGTTTTCCCAGCGAGCGGCAATTGCGCCGCTTTTCTTGCTGAGATCTTTTCGCTCTTGGGGTGAATCCCGAGTTCGTTGATCCGGCGCAGAATTTTTTTCCCACCTGCTGAGGCGAAGAAATCCAGGACGCTTTGTGCTACCACAGGCCCCACTTCCGTCGTAATTCCACGCCCTTTTTCAGCTTTGCTTTTCGATGGCTTCGCAAAACCGGATTGGATGAGCCGATCGGCAATTTCTTTTGCGTTCTCCTTCTCTTCCCGCTTTTCGTGGTACTGCAAAACATCATGAAGCAGCCGCGAATTGGCGACGTCTTCGATCGTTTCGTGGAAACGGGCGAGTTGCGTTGCTGTTGTTCGTCCTACATCCGGAATAGCAAGAGCAAAGAGCCACCGAGACAGCGGCAGGGTCTGGGCCCGCTCGATTGCGCGGATCGCTTTGGCCGCATTTTTTTCGCCGAACACGCGCGGTTCTTCGTCCGTTCCGAGATTCAATTTGGCCAACTGGTCCGTCTTTAGCTCAAACAGATCGAGCGGCTCGCGCACAAGCCCACGTTCGACCAGCTTGTCCGCCACAATGCCGCCGACACTTTCGATGTCGAGCGCGTTGCGTGCGGCAAAAAATTCGACGCGCCGCGTTGTTTGCGCTGGACACTGAAGATTTTCACAGCGCCAGGCAACGAATTGCGGGTCGCGGCGAATCGGGCCGCCACACACAGGGCACTTGTCGTGAATGTGTTTGGCGAAATCAAACGTCTTGGCATCGCGCGGCCGTTTCGATTTCACTACTTCAACAACGGCCGGGATGACTTCGCCCGCCTTTTCGATTACCACGGTGTCGCCGATGCGGATGTCTTTGCGTTTGATTTCATCCTCGTTATGCAATGTCGCGCGCCCAACAGTACTTCCGCTTACGAACACCGGCTCCAACACCGCTACCGGCGTGAGAATTCCGGTGCGCCCGACTTGGATTACGATCTCGTTCAAGCGCGTCTGCACGCGTTCGGCCTCGTATTTGTAGGCGATGGCCCAACGTGGCGATTTCGCGGTGAACCCGAGGCGCTCGCGTTGCGCAAATGAATTCACTTTCACCACTGCGCCGTCGGTCTGATAGGCAAACTTATGACGGATGCCGTCCAGTTCGTGAATCGCATCCAGAATTTGTTCGACTGACTCAGCCACCCACCAGCGTTCGGTAGCTGGCAGGCCCAGCTTCTTTAGCAACGGGAAAATTTCCGAGTGAACATCGACGTCCACTCCCTCGGTCGCCCCAGTTCCGTACAACACAACACCAAGGGGGCGCTTCGCCACGATCGCCGGATCCAGTTGCTTGAGTGATCCGGCCGCCGCGTTGCGCGGGTTTGCAAACAGCGGCAGACCGGCCTTGCGCCGTTCGTCGTTTAATTTTTCGAAGCCATGTTTGTCCATGTAAACTTCGCCGCGCGCCTCCAAAAGTTTCGACGCAGGGCCGCGCAATCGCTCGGGTACCGAACGGATCGTTCGAATATTTTGAGTGATGTTGTCGCCCACGTTTCCATCCCCCCGCGTTGCTGCCTGGCGCAGCCTGCCGTTTTCGTAAATGAGTGAAACCGCAACGCCGTCCACTTTTGGCTCGATCACCACCGGGATCTTTTCGTTAGGCAAAAGGCGTTGGATACGGGCGTAAAAATTTTTCACTTCCTCTTCCGAGTAAGTGTTATCGAGACTGAGCATTGGGATCAGATGCGCAACCTGCTCGAACGCTTTAAGCGGTTTTCCACCGACTCGCTGAGTGGGTGAATCAGGCATAACCAGATCGGGAAACTGCGTCTCGAGATCGACGAGTTCTTTGTAGAGGCGGTCGTATTCGCGGTCGCTAATGATTGGCGCAGCCTCTTCGTAGTAGAGCCGGTCGTGCTTGCGGATTTCGTCCCGTAACTGCTCCATTCGCTTTGCCGCCTGCATTTCGTCCTTGGCCATAAAACACGATACAAACGGGCAAATCGTCGGCAATGTCACCACTGTCATTCCGAGCGAAGTCGATGGATCCCGTGGCAGAACCCAGCGTAATTTCACGGGATTCTTCGACTCAGCGGAGTTTATCCTGAGCGAGCGAAGCGAGTCGAATGGGCTTCCCTCAGGATGACAGTTCTAGAGCGCAACAATGCTTTCAATCCTTTGTGAAGACGGCTATGCATAATAACGCGTGAAATCCGGCGAGCGCATCCTCGGCATCGAAGGAGGCGGAACAAAAACCGCCTGGGTGTTAGTGGAAGCGGTGACGTCGAGTGGTGACGCCGGAATAGAATTCCGAATTATCGATCAAGGAAAGCTGCCGCCGTCCAATTTGCGCCTGACAACCCCGGAACGTTTGCGGGAAATTTTTGCAGGGTTGCCAAAGGAAGTCGATCGCGCCGGAGCTTTTCTCGCCGGTTGCGGCACCGAGGAAGACCGCCGATCGCTCGCACTCATTGGCAGGGACATTTGGCCAAATGCGAAAATCATGACGGGCAGCGATCGCGATTCCAGCCTCGCGGCTGCCCTAGAGAACGGAGACGGCATTGTCGTCAGTGCCGGAAGTGGTTCTTCTGTGACTGGCCGGCGAGGCGACCGAATCGAGAGAGCCGGTGGGTGGGGACACATTCTTGGCGATACCGGCGGCGGTTATTTTCTCTCCATCGAAGCGCTGCGCCTGGTCTTACGCGAATACGACTTGCACCGCGGTGAGATGGAGTTCACTGCGAAAATCCTGCACGCGCTTTCGTTGAACAATCTTGACGAGCTCGTTCGCTGGGCGCAAACGGCGGACAAAATGGAGATCGCGATGCTGGCGCCGGTAATCTTTGAAGCTGCAGCGGGTGGCGACGCGCGCGTGAACGAGATCGTCGAAGAAGGCGCGCGTGTACTCTGCGCATATACGGAGGCTGTCGCTTCTCGTCTGCATCTGCTTGCTCCCAAAGTCGCGCTCATGGGCGGCCTCTTCCATCGCGACTCGATCTACACGCACGCATTTCGACGCAGATTAAAAAAGAATCTCCCCGACGCTCGTGTCACAATTGCAGAGCGGCCTCCCGAACTAGGCGCCGCGTGGCTTGCCGCAGAGACATGCGATCCTGTCGCGTTTCAGCCAAAGCTTTCTGAAAATGAAATCGAACATCTCGCTGCTGCGCTTACCGAACAGCGCAATCCGCGCTCTGAGAACCTGGAAAAAATGAGCCTTCCTGAACTCGTCGAACTTTTTGTCGAGGAAGAAAAATTCGTTGAGGATGCGTTGCGCGGAGCAACTGCAAACCTTGTAAGAGCCATTGAAATCGTGACTGAATCGCTGCGGAATGGTGGCCGCTTGTTTTATGTCGGCGCTGGCAGCAGCGGGCGCATTGGGGTTCTCGATGCCAGTGAAATTCCGCCGACTTTTGGCGCGTCGCCCGGTCTTGTGCAGGGAATAATCGCCGGCGGCACGACTGCGCTTTATCGTAGCGTGGAAGGCGCGGAAGACGAGGAGAGTGCGGGCAGGTTGGCGCTGCTGGATAGGGGAACAAAGACCGGCGATGTTGTCATTGGGATTACTGCCAACGGCCGGACGCCTTTTGTGCTGGGTGCGCTGGCCTACGCAAAGTCGTTAGGCGTAAAGACAATTCTGCTCACCTGCAATCCAGCTGTAACCGCGGTCGTTGACCGTGTTGGGCCGCAGCCGCCAACAGCAGCTACAGTTGCCGACCTTGTGATCGCACTCGCGGTTGGCCCCGAGGTCCTGACCGGATCGACCAGGCTAAAAGCTGGAACGGCGACGAAGGTGGCGCTTAACATCCTCAGCACCGGCGCGATGGTCGCGCTTGGCAAAGTGCGCGGCAATCTGATGATTGATCTGCACACCACCAGTGCCAAGCTGCGCGATCGTGCGGTGCGGGTCGTCGCCGATTTAGCGCAATGCGATTACGATTCTGCGCGTCAACAACTGGAAGCAGCAGACTGGAACCTGCGGGCCGTAGTAGAAAAACTGTAGCCGCGACCGTTCAGGGAACACGGTACAAATGGGAGACCTCGGGCAGAAATTTCGGTTTCCATAAGCGCAGCGGAACCGGATCCCACGAAGGAACATGTGACCGAACCGAAAGGAATCTTATGCTCTGGACAATATTCGTGATTTTACTGGTGCTGTGGCTGCTTGGACTGGTCAGCTCCTACACGCTGGGGGGATTCATCCACATTCTACTCGTCATTGCGATTGTGGTGCTGATTATTCAATTGATCCAAGGCCGCCGGCCATTGTAAGCTCGCGCCAATGAAACCGGCCGCCATCGTCGGCATCATCCTTATTATCGTCGGCATCATCGGATTCGCTTGGGGCGGTCTGGGCTGGACCACGCAAAAGAAAGACGCGCAGCTCGGCCCCCTTGAAATTACTCACAAGGAAAGCCACGGGATCGCCTTTCCGCCCATTGCGAGCGGGATTTGTCTGATCGGCGGGATTGCGCTGGTAGTTATCGGCAGCCGCAAGACCTAATCGCCGGCTTTTAGCACTGCGAAAGTCTTGCTGCCTTTGCGATCGAGGTAGAGAAGGACGCCCCGTTTCGGATCGGCCTTACTCAGCGCCTCGCGGAACGACTTCACATTAGTGACCGGCTTCCCGTCCACTTCAGTGATGACGTCTTCACGCTGAATGTCCTGGGCCGCGGCGATGCTGTTGTCCTCGACATCGGTTACGAGCACGCCTTGCTGGACAGGGAGATGAAGACGTTCTGCAACATCTTTCGTCACTTCCTGAACCTGCAAGCCAAATTTGCCGACACTTTCCTGAGTCGGTGGCGCCGGTTGGATCGGCAAAATATTTGATGCTTGCGCAATCTCGTTTGGCAGTTCGCCAGTTTTGATGGGGACTTTGATCGTCTGGCCTTTGCGCCAAACACTTAGCTGGACACTTTGGCCGATTTTCTTTTTCAAAATCTCATGCTGCAGCTGTGAGTCTGAGTCGATCGGCGTTCCATCTACATGGGTGATTACGTCGAACGGGCGCAAATCACTTTTGGAAGCAGGCGCATCGGCTTCAATCGTGCGGACCACGACACCTTTATCGGCACCCTTAAACAAATCGCGAATCGTTGGATCGTCACCGAGCGTTTCGATCCGAATGCCCAACCAGGGACGCATGATTTTGTGACCGGCGATCAGTTCCGTACCGATTTCTTTGGCCATGTTAACGGGGATTGCGAAGCCCAGGCCGCGATTCATCCCGTTGATCAGCGTGTTCATGCCGATCACTTTGCCATCGATGTCGCACAGCGGTCCTCCGCTGTTGCCCGGATTAATCGATGCGTCGGTCTGCAGATAATCTGAAATGGAGTACGCGCCAGTCTGAAGCAATTTGCTGCGGCCTTTGCCGCTGATTACACCGTACGTGAAAGTGTAATCGAGCTTGAACGGCGCGCCGATCGCGAATGCAAACTGCCCGACGCGCACCGCATCGCTGTCACCCAGTTGAACGACCGGCAAATCTTTCGCATCGATCTTGACGACTGCAATATCGGTCTTCTCGTCGCTACCCACGACCCTCGCCGGAAAGTTCCGGCCGTCCTTCAATTTCACGTCGATTTTGTCGGCGCCTTCGACCACATGAAAGTTCGTGAAGATGTAGCCGTCTGGCCGAACGATAAATCCAGAGCCTTCGCTTTGGATTGGGCGAGGCCCGCCCGGGTTGCGCCGTTGATTGTTCTCGTCGGGCGCCCCTTGGAAAAATAAGTCGTCTAATGGCGAACTTTCGGTGATATCATTCTTCTTGGAAACCTCGATAATGACAACGCTCGGCGCGACGGTTTCGAAGACTTTAGCAAAAGCATTGTTCAATTGATGAACGACATCTTTACCTGCCTCGGCCACGGCCGCAGGAACAGTCGGCATGGGGACAACCTCAGGCTGCGCGGCGAACGATGTACTCAATGCAACGCACAGGGTCAAAATGGATAAGCGCATGGGTTGGAATTTGGACACCACGGAACATGCAACGTTCAACTGGATACGTCCAATCCCTGCTTGCTCGAAGGTAGGCTCGCAGTTCAGTCCAGCCCCTGTGACAGTGCCGGACACAGCCCGTATAATATCTCGGCCAACCCTGCATATGCGCGTGTTCAAGAGGCGATTTGTCTTTCGGGCCGGCGTCGTACTTTTGATATTGTTCTGGGCGACAGCGCTTGGGCCAGAACCTCCCGCGCGTATTTCCATTTCGCCGGGAGAACTAGTTCGCGCCGTCACACTTCAGCGGGATTCGCTGATCGAATTATGCCTGATCGACCATGTCGATCCAAACGGGCATGATGCCCAGGGCCGAACGCCGTTGCTGATCGCAACGTCGCAACAAGATTGGAAAACGGCGCAGCGCCTGGTAGGCGCCGGAGCGCTCGTCGATCTTGCTGACAAAAATGGTTTTACTCCACTGATGGCCGCCGCCATGCACGGCAATCTCGAAATCTTTCGGGAGTTGCTGGCCCGCTCCACCAATCTTCACGCGGAAGCGCACTGCAAGGATGGCAACGATTTGCTGGGAATGGCGCTGGATGGCGGCAATCCCAAGATCGTCAAGTCTGTTCTGGAACGTTGGCCTGCACTGCCTCAATGGCGAACCAGTACCCGGCGCGCTCTTCAAGCAGCTTTGATGACTGGAGATAAGAGCGAAATCCAACTGCTGCTCAGCAAGCATTCCGCGCCTCCAACGCCCGAGGGGAAGAATGTGCCGCTGCTCGCGTATGCCGTCGCTGGAAACGACTCCTCCCTTTTTGGCACGCTCCTGGCTTGTGGCACTGATCCCAACACGGCTCTGCCATCCCGCTGCGATAAGGATTTTCTGGCGCTGCTCCCGTCGAAAGGATTCAGCAGTTACGTTGAAGGAGACAAGGGTCTCACCGTGATGATGCTGGCAGCGGGCCTCGGTCGAGAAGATTACCTCCGCGCTTTGCTTGCGGCAGGTGCTAACCGGAACCAATTGACCAAGCGCGATAAAATGTCTGCGCTGGACATCGCCGCGGAGACTGGCCACTGGCGTTCCTCGCAAATTCTCCTCGGTGGCGGGCCTTCTCCGGACCAATTGCGCATCGAAATCTCTCTCGCCTTGCAACGCGTTGCTCTCGTCAAAAACGGCGTAGCCGTATACCGCACACAATGTTCGACTGGACGGCAGGGTTACTCGACGAAGACCGGCGAATTTGTGATTACAAACAAGGAGCGAAACCATCGTTCTACCATCTACCATGTGGAGATGCCCTATTTCATGCGGTTGAGCTGTCTCGACTTCGGAATGCATGCCGGGGTCGTGCCGAATTATCCGGCCTCACACGGTTGCATCCGATTGCCCGAGGAAGCTGCGCGCAGGTTCTTCTCCGAGATCCCAATTGGAACGTTAGTGACTGTGCAATAGGATGCGCTGTTGTAGCGGTGGTCTATGGACCGCCGATTGAGCGCATGGAAACATTAATCTTACTTGCCCCTGGAGCAGGCGCGCCCTCGTCACACCCCTGGATGCAAGATTGGAAGCGTCGCTTGGCTGAAATCGGGGACGTCGAGACGTTCGATTACGCCTACATGCGCGAAGGCCGGAAACGCCCCGATCCATTGCCAAAGCTTATCGCGGCGCATCGAGAAGCATTGAGCGACGCGAGAAAACGGCATCCGGCCGAATCAACGATCCTAATTGGCAAGAGCATGGGTGGACGCATTGGGTGTCATCTTTCACTCGAAGAAAAAGTGGACGGCCTCATTTGCCTCGGATACCCGCTCTGCGCGATGGGAGACCGCACGAAACTGCGCGATGAGGTCTTGCGGGCTCTGAATACACCAATTCTCTTTGTGCAAGGCACGCGGGATCCGCTTTGCCCTTTGGATCTCCTTGCTCGTGTGCGTACCGAAATGAAAACGCAAAACGTTCTACACGTTGTTGAAGGTGGCGACCATTCGTTACGCGCGCCGAAACGCCAGCTTCAAGCGACAAGTAGAACTCAGGATGATATCGATAGACAGATCCTCAAAGCCGTTGCTGGATTTGTTGACCAATTGCCGTTGACCGCAGATTAATGAGGATGCGGAGGAAAACGAAGGGAAAGACGAAGCGGAAGAGGAAACCGACTCCCGTTTCCATTCGCGCCGGCCAAGTTGAGTTTGTCAAAGTCAATACCGACGCGTGGCGGTGGCGCGATGTCTATCGCTGGCTGCTCGGTTTGAGCTGGCCGCAGTTCGCCGCGTTTGTCGCCAGTCTTTACGTCGGACTCAACCTTCTCTTCGCCGCGCTTTACAGTTTCCAACAAAATAGTATTGCGGGCACCACTGGTGGGTCTTGGTTTTTTGATTGCTTCTTTTTCAGCGTGCAAACACTGGCGACGGTGGGCTACGGCCATATGTATCCGCAAACTCTCTATGGCCACATCGTTAGTACCAGTGAAATCATGAGCGGCATCTTTTTGCTCGCGGTCATGACTGGGCTGATCTTTGTCCGCTTCTCGCGACCCATTGCGCGCGTCCTCTTCAGCGACTCAATTGTGATCGCGCCACTAAATGGAAAGCCGACGTTGATGGTGCGCATAGGAAATGAAAATCACCACAGCATGGTCGAAGCAAAGTTTCGGATCATGTTTTCGCGCGATGAACCGTTGCTAGAAGGCGGCGATTTCAGGTACTTTTACATTTTGAAATTACAATTCGATCGGCTCACGGTTTTCCCGGCCGCCTTAACCTTGCGGCATACGATCGACGAAACGAGTCCACTGTTTGGGGCAACTCCCGAGTCGCTCGAATCCAGCCGGGTCCTGTTTATTGTCTCAGTAGTTGGAATCGATCCGGTCATTGCGGCCGCAGTTCAAACGCAAAAGGATTACAGCTGGCGCGACGTCCGTTTCGGCGAACGTTTCGTCGAGATCTATACTGAGCACGGCGGCGGCCGGCTGACCGTGGATTACGGCCGCCTTCACGACACCGAACAAGTGGAATTCGCAGTTCACGGTAACGGATATGATGAGTCTTCCAGTGACAAGTAAGTGAGTGGGCGCTGGTTCCCGAATTGACTTGTTTATGTTTGCTCCGGCTCCGATACTTCCCTTGGGAGATTGGCGCGTCTTCGATCTTTATTCGAAAAAATAAACGCAAACTAAAGGAGCATTAAAATTATGGGATTATTCGATTCGATACTCAGTGCAGCCAGTGGAAAAAGTGAAGCTTCTGGCGAAGCGGCCCCCCTCATAGGGATTCTCAGCGGTCTCCTCGCACAGAGCGGAGGCTTGCAAGGCCTTGCCAACAAATTTTCACAGAGCGGTCAGAGTAACGCGTTCTCATCATGGGTTGGCATGGGTGAAAATCAGCCGGTCTCCAGCGATCAAATTCAAAAAGCACTTGGTTCCGACCAAATCGGTGCGCTCGCGTCAAGGATGGGGGTGGATCCGGCCCTTGCCTCGAGCTTTCTGGCTGAATACCTGCCAAAGATCGTCGACAAGCTAACGCCACAGGGAAAGGTAGATCCTACCGCGGACCATCAGCAAGGGTTGGCTGCTCTGCTACCGTCACTCTTAAAAAGCCTCGGTGGCCAATCTTCCGGCGATCAGCCTGGGCAAGCTTAGAGCATTTCCGCCCAAGTCGCTATCGGTGGCTACAGCTAAGGTAGCGTCCATGCCTGACCACCTGTTAGTCTGGATTGCTGTTACGCGTCAGGCGGCAGTAGAATAGTGCGCGCAGCAGATTTGTGAGGCTCGACCTTTGGCGAGCCATTGGTTTTGGGAGCTCGTCTCAGGGCGCGGTAAATCCTCGGTCGAATGCCCGTGAACCGCTCGAAAGCCAAACTGAAAACATCCGCGCTTCGGAATCCGAGAGACTGAGCAATACTCTCAATGCTATTGCGAGGAACTAATAATAGCTGCTGCGCTTCCGCAATACGGGCTTCAGCGACAAATTGAGCAGGGGTTTTGCCAAAGACCTCATGGAACAAACGAGTGAAGTTACGGCGGGACATGGCCGCTCGTTGGGCGAGAGCGTCTATGGAAAGATCGTCGCGGAGATGAGAGAAGATCCATGCGGGAAGATCAGCGAAACGGTCAGACGATTGAATCTGAAATTTCAGAGCCTCAGAACATTGTTCCTGTTCGCCGGACCTCTTAGTCTGAAGAACCAGTTCGCGAGCTAAAACCAGCGCGACATGACGGCCGTAATCATCCTCGACGAAGCCAAGCGCGAAATCGACAGCCGAGGTCCCACCCGCACAGGTATAAAAAGCGTCGTCTTTGACAAAGAGATTGTTGGGATTAACACAAAGCTTGGGAAATCGCGAAGCAACATCTTTCGCGAACCGCCAATGGATCACCGCCTGGCGCCCATCCAGAAGCCCGGTTGCCGCAAGCGTGTAGACACCTCTTCCGACAGCTGCGATGCGTCGCGTCTTCGGTGCCCGTTGCTTTAGCCATTTTATGAGGCTCCTGCTAAGTTTTTCATCGTGACATCCGCTGCCGCAGCAAACAAACACAGTATCAAGCGGTGGCGCTCCTTCGAGGTCAACATCTGGCCTGATCACGATGCCGCATTCTGTGACGCATGGTTCTGCGTTGATACCAATCGTCATCACTCGGTAACAACGGGATTCAGGCGGTTCCGGCTGGTCACTTCTTCGAATTGTTGCCCGGGAAAAAACTTCGGCGATACCCATGAGATCAGCCGCAGCGATCTCTTCGGCTACAATCAAACCAACCGTCTTCGGATTCATGGCTGCAGCGAATGCTTCAGCCAAGTTCTCGATGGCGGCTTTGTTTACAATGTCCAGTCCGTGCGGTTTGACAAGGCCACTTTGGCTTCGCCGTGTTGAAGGTAAAACGGACAGAGGCGATCTCTGGAATCGCTCACGCTATGCCACTTCAATGCCTTAACGACTATCGCCTCGAAGCGATGAGTACCTGACGCATCACCAGCGCAATGGGCAGGCCTACGCAAAACAAGTGAATGACCAATTGCGACCAACCCATTGGGGGTTTGAACAAGACCGGCGTATGCAGGTAGAGACTTCGAACCCACGACAGGAACGGCGCCGTAGCGAAGTTATTGACCGCGAAAACCGCCGCTCCGTAAAGCATTCCCACAGCCACGACTCCCAACAGGCGATTCATAGTCGCCGGTGGAGATGATGCCGGGCGCAAAAAGCGTCGCGTGCGCGAGCGGCTTCGCTGAATCGTAAGGCGCGGTCTGCGCAACCAACGATGCACTCACGATCGTCATCATCATTGTTGTGCAATTGCGTGCGAAAGTAAGTCCGGTGATTGCCTGGTATGTATTGGTCATAGGTTTCCTATTTAATGGATAGCCAAGGCATAAACTGACTATCAGCTAACAGACCAACACACCTGTGCAAATCAATTGCCACGCCATCAAACAAAGCCTCTACTGCGCTCTCATCCCGTCGGATGCGTTAATCTGGAATGTCGGCTTCGACGAGCTTCGATAGAAGAATGAGCGACTCTTGCCAGCCGAGGTAGCACGCCTCCGCTGGTATGGCACCAGGCACTCCTTCCTGCACAATGCTCAACTCCGTCCCGCAGGATACTCTTCTAAGGGTGATCGTAGTTTGCATTTCTCCAGGCAAGTTAGGGTCATCGAATTTGTCCGTGTAACGGATGCGTTCGTTGGATGTCAGTTCAAGATATTTTCCGCCGAAGGAATGGCTTTTGCCCGTAGTGAAATTGGTGAACGACATTTTGTACGTGCCGCCGACCTTCCCATCCATCTGGTGAACCTTTCCCGTGAATCCATTTGGCGGAAGCCATTTCGTCATCGCATCTGCATCAAGAAATGCGCGATATACTTTATCAGGCGCGGCACGGAGCACGCGGTGAAGCCGAATCGTGTTTGTAGTGCTTGGTGACATAATTATTGGTCGATAAGGTTGCTTTCGTCTTTTGAATGATCGTGAATTTCAAATCGCCTGGCTCACTTCTCTTCTGGAGGTGCGACGCCAATCATCCATCCGACGCCGAACCGGTCTTCGAGCATGCCGAAGCGCGGAGAAAAGAAGGTTTTGGTTAGTGGCAGACGCACTTGTCCACCATCAGCCAGGGCGGCGAAAACGCGATCTGCTTCTTTCTCGCCAGGGACAGAGAGCGAGAGAGAAAAACCTTGAAAGCTGACTTTGTCAGCGGAGCTGCCGTCCGACGCCATCACGGTCGTTTGGCCAACTCGGAAGCTAGCGTGCATGATCTTGTTGTCGAAACCAGGAGGGACCGTGCCGGGCGGTTGCGGTTCAGGACTCTCCTTGAAGCGCATCATCATCTCGACTTCGGCGCCAAGGGCTTTGCGGTAACATTCGATAGCTTCTTCGCAGTTCCCATTGAAGAAGAGGTAAGGTTGAATGGTTCGGTTGTCTTTTGTCGTGGTCATAGGTTGGTTTGTTATTTAGTTTTGTTGCGTCTTTGGTTAGTCACTACGTGCAAGCGATTTCGCTTGGATTTCCAACATAGTTTTTTCAAGACCAAAGCCGTTAAACCGCCAGTTGAGCTTGCGCCAACTGCCGTCAACAGCGCGGTCGTTATGCAGGCTGGGCACATGGTTGGTTTCGTTTCAGTTCATCTATTACAACGAACGAGGAGTGATGTTTTGGACACCCTTGTTCACCGTCTGAACAGCGCGGGTGCCTTCGAGTCAGGTAATGAGATAGGCGCCGCTCCCCTGAAACCTCGTCCTGGAGTTTCACGAAGACCGCGCAGGAGTGAGAATCCTTCAGGCCAGTCGCGGAGGCCGCTGGCACTGTTGATGTGTCCCGCTTCACGAATCATGACGAGCTCACTGCCCCACGCGGTCGCGAATGCTTGCGCGCGCGAGACCGTGACGTACGGGTCGTTGGAGCTCGCTACTACAACACTTCGAAATGGGAGCCGCCGCAGCGGCATTGGTGCGAAGCCGGTCGGCCCGGGTGGAAAGCTCGGAACCTCTGGATCGCTCGGCGCAACGAGAAGCGCTCCGCGGATACGCCGCGAGGGATGACGGATTGCCCAATGCGCGACCAGCGCGCACCCGGCGCTGTGCGCCACAAGTACGGCGTCGGGTCCGGTCAGCGTGAGCGTTTGATCGAGTCTCGCGACCCAATCGCCGCAGCGCGGTGTTTCCCAGTCGTTCTGGATGACGCGGCTCAAGCTCCAGTCCCGGGCTTCCCATCGGCTTTGCCAATGGTTGGGGTCCGAGTTGTGAAGTCCTGGAAGAATGAGCACACGCGTCATGAATCGGCTCCTGGCGCGGCGGAAACGCCGAATGTTCCGTCGACGATTTCCACGAAGTTGCGCTCTTCGCGAAGGATGAAACGCTTGGCTTCGGCTGCGGCGAAATTGTTGCGCGCCTCCGGATCGGCCTTCAGCTTCTTTTTGTATGCCTCGTACGACGCAAGGCTATCGAAAGCGATTAATCCCCAGGCCACGTTGTTCGTGCCCTCATAAGGCAGGAAGTAACCGACGAGATGACCTCCGCACCTCGGAACAATGCGGCCCCAGTTCTCTGCGTACTCTTTGAAGGCTTCTCGCTGGTACGGATCGATTTCGTATCTAATGATGCAAGTAATTCTTACTGCTGTTTTCATAGGCATAGATTCCCCCGAAACAACGTCACCGCCCATCGTCAGCGCCGCTGCGAAAGTTGTAGCAAGCCGCATGAATTTGCGGCGATCTATCTGCAATGCTGAAGATGCTGATAGCGTCATTTTCTGAAGTGTACTCGCAATCGCCGCAGGGTGACTGCCGCGCTTGAAGCAGTGGGATCATGCGAGCTGCTTTTTGTCATCGCCGTATTGCACCAAGAACAGATTGAGCAGTTTGTCGTAGCTTGTCTTGCTGGGATCAAACGTGATCTGTATTATCTCGGCGCGCTGCATATAGCCGGAGACCACCGAGGTCACACCCGGCGCTTCTTGAAAAACTGCCTCTGTTGCACCAAAAACAACCCCCTGCGAGATAGGCGACGTTTGCCTGGCCACTGTGCGCCTGCGGGCAGATTGCCACGCACAGGATGAAGATCAGATGACGCGGCAAAGATGGAAAAATGGAACTTGATTTGCGTTTGACCAGTGGCGATGGAGAAATCTTCCACATATTCCACCAACCTTTCGGCATCGCTTGATGTAGCAATGACCACTTGCGAGAAGATGATAATGCCAGTTGCGCTTTGGAATACGCATGCAAATTGAAAGGAATTACAGGAACTCGGGGAGAATCGGCATGTCCAGGAGCGAATCGCCTCTGAAGAAACGGCGACGACGTTCAATCATCGCGTTCGAAATGATTCGGCTCGACCGAACAGCCTCCGAACCATTGCACGAGCAACTCTATCGCCAAATTCGCGATGAGTTGAAATCAGGCACCTTTACTGACGGCGCGTCGCGGCTTCCTTCGTCTCGGGCCTTGGCTGTTGACCTGGGAATCTCAAGACTGACGGTTAACCTCGCATTCTCAAAGCTCCAAGCAGAAGGCTATCTGCGCTCGAAGGCCGGATCGGGAACGTTTGTGGCGAATCCGCTCCCTGAGAGTTTTTTGACTGCCGACAAAGTCGCCACGGAACGAATCCGCCGTGGCGGACCGAAAGCATATCGGCTAGTCGAGCGTCGAGCCCGTATCTCTGCCCGGGTAAGAGCTATTCCAGATCAACGTGCAGGGACGCAGTTTGATCTCGGAGCCCTGGGCGCGGGGGCGGGCGTTTCCCTGGTTCCCGGACTCCCAGCAGTCGATGAATTCCCGATTAATATTTGGGAACGCCTCAGATCCCGTGTCCTCACACAAAAGGGCACTCATCTGCTGCGGCACGCGTCGAGTCGGGGCGACGCGGACCTGCGCAAAGCGATTGCCACGTACCTGTGCGATTTTAGAGGCGCACGCTGTCATCCAGATCAAGTCCTCATCGTCGGAGGAATGCAGCAGGCGATGCTAATCAGCGCCATGGCGCTCCTGGATTCGGGCGACCCTGTGTGGATCGAAGATCCCGGTTTTCACCAGGCGCGCAGAGTTTTTACCTTGGCAGGCGCCAAAGTAGTTCCGAAGCCGTTGGACCACGAAGGAATTGTGATTGCGCGATCGCCAGGAGAAAAGCAGCCAAAAATCATTCATATAACGCCTTCGCATCAATATCCGCTCGGAACGACAATGAGTTTCGAGCGCAGAACAGTCCTGCTCGATTTTGCGCGCGCACACGATGCATTTGTTTTTGAAGACGACTTTTACGCGGAGTTCCGCTTTGCCGGACCGCCGCTCCCTTGCTTGCAGGGGATCGACGATTTCGGACGCGTCATTTACGCCGGAACGATGAGCAAAATTCTTTTTCCTTCGTTGCGATTGGGCTACGTCGTTGCGCCAGAGGAGTTGATCGATCCGTTGGTAAAAATCCGCAGCACAATGGACCAACATTCGTCGGCGATTGATCAGGCTACGCTGGCGCGTTTCATCACCGAGGGATTTTTCCTCAGTCACATCAAACGAATGCGAAAAATCTACGCCGAGCGGCGAGAAGTCTTTATTAAACAATTCAATGAGTTGCTCGGTGATCGTTTCACTTTGCAGGTTCCGGAGGGTGGATTGAATATGGTTGCGTGGCTGAAACGCGCGGAAGACTTCCCAGCGATTAACCGTGTTACTCTCCAGATTGGAGTCAAACCTTCACCATTGTCATTTTACTGCATTCGAGCCACGCCTAAGCCGGCGTTCGTTTTCGGGTTCGCCGGTTGGACACCGACGCAGATTCGAGAAAGTCTGGTCAAACTCGCGTCGTCACTCCGAAGGGCGCGGATTCCCTAGGCAGTGCAGTGAGTCAGCATGTCTAACAAGAAATCTCTTCTAAAGAAAAGGCGCCGGCGTTCGATCATCGCGTTCGAGATGATTCGACTTGATCGCAGGTCCACCGAACCGCTTCACCAGCAGCTTTATCGCCAGATTCGTGATGAGCTAAGATCGGGCAGCTTTAGCGATGGCGCTTCCCGGCTTCCTTCCTCACGCGCGCTGGCTGCCGACCTGGGCATTTCCAGGCTAACAGTCAGTCTTGCGTTCTCAAAACTTCACGCAGAAGGCTATCTTCGTTCAAAGGCCAAATCGGGGACATTTGTAGCATCCCCTCTCCCTGACACCTTTCTGAGCGCAGACAAATTCGCAAGGGAACGAATCCGCCGTGGCGGAGCCGAAGCCCATCTGGCGACCGAGTTTCCCCTTCGCGTTTCCGATCGGGTGAAAGCAATTCCGGACCAGCGTATAGGAAAACAATTTGATCTCGGGGCAACAGGCGCTGGCGCGGGCGTGTCGCTTGTCCCGAGTATTCCGGCGGTCGATGAATTTCCGATAGGAGTATGGGAACGGCTTAGAGCACAGGTTCTCGCGAAGAAGGGAACCCACCTTTTGCGTTACGCGTCGAATCGCGGCGACCTCGACCTGCGCAACGCACTTGCGGCTTACTTGTGCGATTTCAGAGCAGCGCGCTGTCACCCGGACCAGATCGTGATTGTAGGCGGAATGCAGCAAGCCATGTTGATTACCGCAACGGCTTTGTTGAATCCGGGCGAGCCCGCGTGGATTGAAGATCCCTGTTACCAGCAGACCCGAAGAGTTCTTACCTTGGCCGGCGCCAGGAGCGTTCCAAGGCCGCTCGACGACCAGGGAATCGTGATCGCGCGATCGAAAAAAGAGCCCTTGCCAAAGCTCATCTACGTCACTCCTTCACATCAATTTCCTCTCGGGGTGACAATGAGTTTCCCACGAAGGACGGCCTTACTCGATTTCGCGCGCGCGCATAACGCGTTCGTCTTCGAAGACGATTATGACGCCGAGTTCCGTTTCACCGGGCCGCCGCTGCCTTCTTTGCAGGGTATCGATAACTCCGGTCGGGTAATTTACGCAGGAACGATGAGCAAGATTCTCTGTCCATCCTTGCGCCTGGGCTACATCGTTGCACCGGAGCCGCTGGTCGATTCGTTAGTCAAGATCCGCAGCGCGATGGATCAACATTCCTCTCCGATCGACCAGGCAACGCTGGCGCGATTTATCACCGAAGGTTTTTTTCTCAGTCACATCAAACGGATGCGAAAAATATATTCCGAGCGGCGAGATTTTTTCATCGAAGAATTCAATAAGTTACTGGGGCATCGTTTCACCTTGCAGGTTCCAGAAGCCGGCTTGAACATCGTTGCCTGGCTGAAGCGCGAGGAAGACTTCCCGATGATCAGGCGTATCACAATCGATATCGGAGTAAGGCCGTCAACGCTCTCATTTTTTTGCATCCAGGCAAAGTTGAAGCCAGCGTTCGTATTCGGTTTTGCGGCCTGGACGTCAGCCCAGATCCGAGAAAGCCTTGTTAAACTCGCGTCTGCACTCAAGGCAAAGGGAATCTAATCTCGAGTTGGGATGGCCCTGTGGTTCTTGTGCGTCAGACATTCTTCCTGTTTGTGGTAGGGCTGCGTCTCCATTCGCGGAAGCCCCGCCACCGAACTTACCTTGAAGTTCTTCAGATGGCTCTCAACCGAAAGGAATAAAGCAAAGAGGCAGCCCCGTGCTATTGGACTGCCTCTTTGTAACCTAACTAACGGAGAAAACTTAAAATCTCTTCTTCAACCCAACGTACCAGAACCGGCCTTTGATGGTCGCAAGGGACTCATCGTAACCGTTCTCGAAGCTGCCTGCTACAAACGGCGGATCTTCATCTGTCACGTTCTGCATGCCCAGCGTGATGGTCGTGTTATTGAGCCACCACTTCCAGTTACTGCAACCATACTCAGCTGTTGAGACGGGCACCACATTTTTCTCCTTGCCGTCCTTCATCTGCACATTCTTACCACCATCCTTGGCAAAGCCAGGTACCTCGGCCGGCGCAGGCGGCGGCAGGTTAAACGTGTAGTTTAAGATCAGGTCCAGCGTGGTCCACGCTGACACTTTCCGGGGCGCGTCCTTCATCACCGCCACCGTTTGGGCCACTCCTTGGCTCATTTAGCTTCGTCGATCCTGTCAGAGTGGCATTGTCATCTTCATACTGACCAGTCCAGTGGACGACCGCACCGACATCGAGACCAGCCATCCACGTGTCAGCCGGGCCATCGTAGAAGATACTATAGTTGGCCCGGTTCCATGGCGTCGAATTGGTCAGTGTGACCTCCCGGCGGCTGGAATGTACCCGCGATACCAAACCGTTTAAATTCGGGGGCAGTTTGCAACTCAAACCGGGAGAGCCAGGTGCCGTTGACCGTGGTGGTCAACCTTCCCCAGTCACCATGACCGAAGATCGTCGAGTCCAGAATATAGATCGCTTCGTAGTCGAGACCTTCCAAGATTGCGCCTGCAATGTTGTTGCTCGGATCGATGACCAATTGGATTGGCCCATTCTCGCCTGGAATTGAACTCGGAGCACGGAAAACAACTGGCCCGTTCTGCACAATACCTGGGGTCGGAGGATTCTCCAGGATGAGGGTTTGCGCACCTCGGGTTGCCACGATGTCGCGCATATCAATATGCCACCAATCCGCGCTCAGTGTCAGACCCTTAACCCACTTGGGGCTGTAAACAATTCCGTAGGTCCATTCGTAGGCCACTTCCGGATGCAGGATTCGGGTTTCCTAAGATGCGTTCCTCCATCTGAGGCTCGGTCCGGTTTCGGGGGATTACCCGCGGTAAATGGATCGCCCACGATTGGGAAGTTCTGCGTGCTCGCAGGCGTGAGTTCTGACAGCGTCGGGGCATGGAATGCCTCGGTATAGCTCCCACGCAGAGTTACCGCGCCGATATACTTGGGATCAACCGGCTGCCAGCGCAGCGACACTTTTGGCTTTTGCGCATTATATGTAGCGCGCGGTTGTCCGGGAAGAGTGAAGAAGGCAGCACTGTAGAGGTATTCTGGCTGTACCATTCCTCACGCTCGGCAAAGTCCACCTCAAAGCTGTAGAAGCCAGGGAAGTTCCATGTGGGACTGGTGAATGGCACCCGCACTTCCTCGTAGACTACCCCAGATGTCCCGGTTCACCCTCGTACCTTGACGATCTATTGAACCGATGGTTTGAAAGGTGGTATTGAGTGAGTCACGGTTGCGGTCCATCTTTCGCCATGATACTCGCCGCCGATGGCAAACGAGACCGGCCCGGCAGGAAGATTGAACAGGTCGCCGTTAATCGTGGCGTAAGCCATTGGCTGCTCCTACTCACCGTGTTATGGAGGGTAACGTAAACCCGGCTTATCGGGCCGCAGTCGTTTTGGACGAAAAAACCCCGAAGGGATCAAACGCCGTAGCCGGATTTGTATCCAACAGCGCATCGCGCAACCCGGGCTGGCTGGCCTCACCTAGCGACAGGTCTTGTCCCTCGTTGCGAGAGTAACGGAAACCCATTTCCCAATTCCATGTCTTGAAGTAATTGCCAAACTCGCCCATCTCACCATGTAACCCGACGTCGAAGAGTCGTTCCCAATAGGTGAACTTTTCGTCCTTGGACCGGTATCGTTTATGCCGCGAAACCGAACCCCGGTAGTCAGGGGAACTGGCGTTCCGTTAATAACCAGAGTCGTGTCCCCAACTGTGAAGGGATTGAACGGATTCTGGATTGGGACACTGATGCCGAACGGGCCAAAGCCCTACGGTAGGAAAGGATTCCCGGAATCTGAAATGGATCGGGCGTAAATGGAACAGCGGCCAGAGATTCATCGAAAAACGAGCGCGCGATTTTGAAGTCGGCAAATACCGTCAGATATTTATCGCACAGGTCGCGGGTGAACGAACCGTAGAACACCTGACGGTCTCCCGGAGGCAAATCTGGTGTGATAGACGCAAAGTTAAAGGCAACGAAGTTCCCATCGTGTGAGCAGGGCCCGCTCCCGCAAAGAACGTGCCCGCTGATTGAAGAAGGGACAGGTCGGTCTGATATAAAATGGAGAAGTCCTTCGTTCGGCGCCGAGTGCGGCGGCGGGGAATTCGCACTGAAGAACAAGCTGGGAAGCAAGCGGAGACCTACAAAACCTCAGGTGGCCAGGGAAAAAGCCGCTGCGGATGTCGGTTCCACCGAAGCGAACGAAATTCCCGTTACTCGAAATATCACGGTCGGCGCTGAAAATGCCACCGGTGCGCTCCCAGAAATCGGCAACTACGACGATATCAGTCTTGTCATCTCCGGTGCCGGCTTTGATCCATGCTTCCCACTCACCCATATCATTGGATGCGCCTATGTTTGTGTTTCCGTAACTGCCCCCGATCTCCAAGCCGCGGAATTTGTGGACCAAGAAGAAGTTGACCACGCCGGCGATCGCGTCCGATCCGTATACAGCCGAGGCGCCATCCTTGAGGATGTCCATGTGATCGACCATCGAAAACGGTATCAGATTAATGTCGGGGCCGTTGTTAGCACCGGCGGGCCCAACGAACCGATGCGACGCGTTTCCATCAATCAGAACCAAGGTCTCCTTCGGCAACAGACCGCGCAGGTTGAATTGGACGGTGCCATCACCGCCGTTACCAATATTTAGGTTTACGGTTCCACCTGCCTCCTGCGGGATGAATTCCTGCAGGTCGGTTGCGTTTCGGATACCCAGCTTCTCGATGTCCTGCGGACGGTAAGTGTCCACTGGATTTGGGCCGGTTTCTTCCGCGGTGGGAATGTTCGAACCAGTCACGACCACGCGCTCGACTTCAGCCGTTGTTGGCGATGCAGCCGGGGCAGCCGGAGCAGGTAACTGGGCGAACGCATTCGATGCAAAAACAAAAGGAATTCCAGCGCTTGCTACAAATGCAACGCGAAGGGACCTTAACTTAGTTGAGGCATTTGTTATCATCAGTTTCTCCATAGAATCGCGGTATAACGCAAAATGAAGTTTTCGTGTTAGGACTTAGAAACTACATTTTCAGACCTCAGTTTTTGAGGCTCGCTAGGATCGATTCGACAAGACGTCCTTACGGAAAAAGTGCACGTCCTATCTGTCTGGCTTGTGTACCCTGGCTGCGTCTGTTATTCCGCCGATGACGCTAACCGAAATCGGCCGCGATGATCAGAACTGTTTGATCATCCGCACAACCGGAAGCGTAAGACCGTTCGGCAGGGGAACCTCTAACCTCTTGCTTTGCGAGTAATTGCAAGCTTCGTAAAAAGGCACCCCCGTCAACGTCGCTACAAGTTCGACAGAGCGAAAGCCGGCAAGCTGAATTGCCTTCTCACAACGTTTTGGGATAGCACGGCCGATGCCACGACGCGCCCATCCGGGATGAACAAAAAACGCGCGAATCCTCGCAGAATCGCGTTTCGGATCGAGCTCGTTGTCAATTCCCGTTTTCATCGCATCGCCACCAAAAAGCGTCTTACGCCTGCTCCAGCCTCCGCAACCTACGATTTGCTCTTTGTGCTCAGCGACAAAATGAGTGTGATCAGATAGCAGTTGATGATCGACAGCAAATGCCGATCCGATGGCTCCATCGATCTGCGCCTTCGAATAGTGCGACGATTGTAACACACGAGCGGAAATGCGAATAAGCATCTCGATCGCTGAAGCGTCTTCCGTTTGCGCCAGACGCACTGACCACGTCCTTTTCATCGAATGCCAGTTGCCGCGGATTGAATTCTGGCATGTCGGATGTAGCCGGGTACCGCTACGCCTGGAACCAATCGAGGATCAGCGACCGGTTCACCAGCGACAAGGGAAAAAGGCAGTTCTCCGGCCCAAACGCGCAGATCGTAATCGCTCGCTTCGTCAATCGGCGGCCCAGTTCGAATTTTTGCCGATGCTTCTGTCAGGGGAAGTTCGAGCACCAGCGTTTGTTTAAGTTCGGTATCGTTAGGTTTGCGGACATCCGCCCATCTCCCTGCCATTGCATGTTCTGAGATGGCGTGAAGAGCTCTCAACTTTTTCGCTAAATTTTTCACAGCAGAAGCGACGCCAAACACGACAACCGATCTGTAGTTCATCGAGTGATGAAAGGCCGATCGCGCAAGTACTAGGCCATCGAGCAAAGTAACGGTAACGCATACCGGAATGCCGCGCGCCAACGTCCGCAATATCCGGCTGGCGACTGATCCATGAATATAAAGCATGTTTCCCGACCGCGCATACGCCATCGGGATAACGATGGGTTCGCCATTGACGACGAAGCCGACATGACAGACGAACCCTTCATCGAGAATATTGTAAATTGTATCACGTCGGTAAACGCCCCGCTGAGGTAGCCGCTTCAAAGCGGTCCGTCGAGTTGGAACTAACTTCGTTGACCGTTTTATATTCTTCTCCCGATAGCTGGCCGTGTTCGGTTTTCGCTCGAACGATAACTAGTCACTTGGCGTCGGTTAGAGCTTTGCCGTAAGCTCGTTCGACCTTGGCGACTCGAAGAATTAGTTTGCGTACCAAACTCTTTTGCCAGCTGTTGTGCAAACTTGTGTTCCGAATGTGCTTTCCAGCATTGTATGGCGTCTTCCGACTCCCAATAGGAAACTGTGATGCCAAAGCCATCTGCACCACGCACGCTTTCCACGCCAAGAAATCCAGGCTGCTGGCCCCCTCTCTCCTTCCCATACCTCATCTCCTTCAGTTCCCGTAAAATTACATTATGGCGTTTCCTGCAAAGGACATCTATTCCGAGTATCTTAAATGGGAAAGGTGTTGATGCATTTATTGAGCGTGCGTGCATACCATCACTAGGTCGACCCTTTGGCAAGTTTCGACGGGGGCTCTCATACTGTAGTGAGTATAAACGATTTTATTCTGGTCCTTTAGACTAAAGATCGCTCGCACGGTTTCGTCGTTGGCACCGTCTTCAAGTGGAATGTACCCCCTGGTCCGGAATTCTCGTGTCGCATCATTGTACTGACCCGTCTCGGTAACGCGCAGAGCTGATTTGTTGTAGAAATAGGTTATTTCATATTGATTTGTTCTCGGGTTAAATGTGATGTACCAAACGACCTTGGCGCTGCGCTCCGGGGTGTTCTTTGAATGACGTTCTGTTTGAAACTCGAGATATGTATCATCAAGAACGGAGGAAACAGACCACATTGCCGCCTGTTCCTTCACTCCGCCGTCCATGCCGTGGAAAGTTGCGATAACACTCCACTTCCCGATTAATGGAGCGAGCTTGTTCATCTGAACGCGAATTTTCTGGTAATCTGCTTCATCCGCGAGTGCTGTAGGCGTGCAAATCAGCGCGGTGAGACAAAGAGCATTCAGGGTCAGCTTTGCGTCGACGCGTGCCTTGGATCGCCGATTTCTCCTCCAAATGTTATAAATCTCTAGGTGTGGCATTTGCTCAATGTTCCATACGTGCATTTGTTTTCCTGAATTGGCTACCACGATAATAAAACCGTGCGGACCTTGATAAGCGACGAACGGCAACGAAGGGTCTCTGGCCAATGCCTCAGGCGTTGTGCCCAGATCAGCGTTTGTGAGGTTTGGTGCGTAAAACATGACATGCGGCGGAAACGACTCGACCTTGCCTGTGCGGGGATTGAAGTTGCGAATGTCGCCGGAAAGCATGTAAGCGACGCCGGGCCGACGCGGCGAGATGTACTTTCCGGTGCGAAATCTTTCTGCAATTTCAGCGTCGATTTTCGACATTGGTTTGCCTTGCCTGAGCAATTCGCCGACACGCAAAATCTTTGGGAGGATTGTAGCCGTTCCTTCGGCATCGAAGCACACCGGCTTCCAATTAAGTGGATGATCGCGATTGACTATGCAGGTGAAACCGTTTGTGCTATCCCGCACTTTGACAAATCCATTTCGCTCCAGCACATACACACCCGCGCCCTTGCGCAGGTGTTCTGGAGAAGCACTGACTGCCAATGCGATTTGCTTTTCCCGTGGAAGAAGCTCCGGTAATGGCTGTTTATTGGAGATATTGGCTCGCGGTTCAGCGTTCAATTGCAGAAGAACCAAGGCCGTGCAAGCAAGCCCGACCGGAACTAACAAACAGACATTCCTACTGAATTTCATAAAGCAAGTTTGCCAAGCTATCCTTTGCAGGTCTCTGACAGCAATGACAGCTATCCGACGCTTTCGGCCACCTGACTTCGTGCGCGCGCCGTCAGGCAAAGTGGTGTTCATGATCTCTCGAGCGACTTAGCCCCTCGGCGCAACTCGCATCTTTTTTCGCGATAGAACATTTCGCGGAATGTCCTAAAGTGTAGGATTGAAGTCATATCGAATTTAAGCACTCCACCGCAAAATTAATGCAAGCAGGTAGAATGATCCCAAAACGAATTGGTTTCATAGGATTTGACGGAGTGGTCGCCATTGATTTGGCTGGGCCAGTCGAGGCTTTCGACAGTGCTCAGATTCCAGGGGGACAAAACGGTTCGAGAAAATGCTATGAAATAGTGACAATCGGGTTATCGAACCGACCGTTCGTAGCAGAATCGGGCCTGGTTTTTAAACCGCAGAAAACTTTTAAGAACGCGCCTCCCCTGGATACGCTTGTTATTCCGGGAGGGATCGGTTTGCGCAAACCGGAAATTGGCAAACCTGTTGCAGCTTTCGTGAAGGCGCGGGCCGCGCGCACACGTCGGATCGTGTCGATTTGCACCGGCCTCTACGGCCTCGCTAAGACCGGTCTTTTGGCTGGCCGCAAGGTAACGACCCATTGGCATCACGCCCAGGAGTTCGCCCGTCACTTTCCGGAGGTTCAAATTGATGACAATGCAATTTTCCTCAAAGACGGTCCATTTTATACTTCTGCGGGAGCGACTGCTGGAATTGATCTGGCTCTTTCGCTGATTGAAGAAGATTATGGGCCGCGCGTTGCAATGACGGTAGCGCGAGTGCTGGTGGTATATCTCAAGCGATCCGGCGGTCAGGAACAGTACTCGGAGCCATTGCAGTTCCAAACCCAATCGGTCTCGCGTTTATCGGACTTGGCGACATGGATCGTAAGTCACTTGAGCGAGGATCTGTCTACGGAAGTTCTGGCAACCAAGGCCTGTCTCTGCCCAAGGCACTTTAGCCGAAGATTCAAGGCAGAGTTTGGCTACACCCCGGCCGACTTCGTCGAGAGGCTGCGGCTTGACGAAGCGCGTCGCCGGCTTTCCAGTGGGGACAACAGCATTGAAAATGTCGGGCTGTCCGTAGGTTTCAGGAGCGCCGATGCTTTTCGGCGCGCTTTTGACCGCCGGATGGAAATTAATCCCAGCGATTATCGGCGACGGTTTAGCACATCCGCGAAGAAAGAAGTAGCTTCTCATCGGCTGCCGAGGCCGATCAGAATCTCGATTGCTGCCTGATCTCGCCGATTTAGTTCGACAGATCAAGCCTCCAAGGTTAAGGACCGCATCCTAGAACGTTCGCTCCTCGCCGGCCGTGATTTACGTTGATCCGGGATTGGGACATGAGTTGGCAAAACCTCCCTCTCAGATCATACGTCGAGAGTTTGCGCCTTTCTTAGACGAGCCTTGGGTAGAGGAAGAATCACAACTTCAAATTAGAATTGACTGTGTTTAGATAAGAGCGCGGCTTCGCTCCAAGTCTCCGTTCGAACGCGCGCTGGAATGTTTGCGCGTCCGAAAAGCCAACAGAGGCAGCGATGGTCTCGAGAGTTCGCTTCGGAACGGATAGGCGACGTTTTGCTTCGTTGATTCGCAGGGTCTCCACAAACTCCCCCGGCGCACTGCCGAACACACTTTTGAAAGCGCGATTAAAATGGCTCGGAGACATGCATGCTCTGCGCGCCAGCGCATTGATTGAAAGGTCTTCGTGCAAATTTCGCATGATCCACGGGATCAGTTCCGCAAAGCGATCAGCCGGTTGACTGTCAAACACGAGTGGGCTCGGCAGTTTGTGTTGGCCGTTACCGTTCATCGGCGCGCTTACAAAATCCTGGGCGACCACCGATGCTATATGGCGGCCATAGTCCTCTTCGATCAGAGCAAGCGAAAGATCAATAGCTGCATTGGGACCGGAACAAGTGTAAAAGACGCCATCTTTAACGAGATGCCTTCTGGGATCAACACGCAAGTTTGGGAAATACCGAGCGACATCGCTGGCGTAGCGCCAATGAGTGGTGACTTCGCGGCCATCGAGTAACCCAGTTGGCGCCACACCATAAATTCCACCGCCGACCGCAACAACGCGACGCGTCTCGTTTACGCGCGCCAGGACCCAGTCGGCAATCGTTTCACTGACCAAAGATCGCCGGAGTCCATCGCCGCCTGGAATGACAATCGTGTCTAATTCCGATGCTGTTTCGAGCGTGCTGTCTGGCCGGAATGCGGTTCCCGATTCAGCGCGAAAACATTCGGAAGTGAAGCCGATCGTGCTGATCTCGTAACATGAAATCCGATTCCCATAACCGCCATCGAGAGTCGCAGCCGCAAGAACATCGGCAGCGCGCGTCAGCTCCGATGCAGCGACGCCCTCAAAACCGAGAAAGCCAATCCGCTTTGGATTCATTGCTTGCCTGGCGCCAGAATACTGATCCTCAAAGTCCTTGGTAGGACATAGAACCGACATTACCAGCTACTACCGTGTCATTCTTGATTTCTGATAGGCTACTGGGAAGGAAGTTTGATCTTTTTGCGCAGGGGGCGATCTGGAATAATTTTGAGCGCAACCAACATGAAAGGAGAAAATCATGGCTACTTATGTCGGTTTGATTCAGTTTGCTGATCAGGGCATCCGCAATGTTAAGGAAACAGTCAGACGGGGCGACGCGGCGATGGCGGAGGCCGAGAAAATGGGGATGAAGGTCGTAGAGGAATTCTGGACAATGGGTGCGTACGACGCCGTCGTGGTCTTCGATGCGCCTGATGACGAGACCATGAGCGCGTTCATGCTTAAGATCGGCTCGCTCGGTAACGTGAAGAGCCATACCCTGCGTGCCTTCCGCCGGAACGACATGGAAAAGATTCTGGCGAAGATCAAATAGCCCTCGGGTAAAGACGCTCCGGAGTTTCAAGAGCCCGTTAAAGGCGCTTTTGCCGATCCCGTGACTTGTGCAGCGCCAAATTGGAGTCGATCAATGCCGACCGTTGACGTGATGACGATCGATTCTAATTTGCCGTTGCAGCGTTCGGGCATATGACGATCAAAATGCATCTCGGCCGGTGGTTGGTTGCCTTCTTTCTCCTGAACGCTGGCTTTGTTTTTGCGGACGGATTTAAGAGCAAGATCATTACATCTTCACCGCTCACAATCACAGTCCCTGGAGATCGCTCCCTTAAGATCACGAATTTTACCCAGGAAGGCGGTACCGAGCGCGGTGTCGTCAGTGTCAACCTGAGCGGGGATGCTGGCGGGAACGCGAATGTTCTTACCGCAACTCGAATCGATTTGAGCACCGGCATTAATTCGCAAACTTTCCCGGAGATCAATAACCGGGTGGTCATAGCGGGTCCCGCTGAAGTGAGGATCTCCCCAGTACCCGGCGCCACGCTTCTTATCACTTATAAAAAAGAGCCAAATGAGGGAGGGGAGGAAACAACTACTCCCGCACCTACCGTTAATCCTAGTCCCGCCGGTACGCTACGCCAAGTCCTACGCCAACCGGGACTCCTACGCCGAGTCCTTTTCCGAGTATTTTTCCTACAATCGCCCCCTAGCGCGTGAACCCGCTTCCGCGGCTGAGCCACAAAGGCAGCTCGCACCGATTTTCTACCGCCGAAGCATTTGGCGGCGCCATCCGGCAAGGTGGCGCACTGTCGTTGAAAACAGAGATCTTAAGCTATTACGATCGCCCAAGAGGGAGTGTTGATGGGATGAGAACAACTCGATTCGAGCCGTCCCATGACCCGGTGAATACGTACGTATGCCCGGCACGGACATTCAGCAGAGTGGATGTCGGCTCAGAATAGTATGAGTTTGGTATCGCCGAGACGATCAATACGTGACGGCCCGCCGGCACAAAGTGATCGTAGCGCCGTCCCTGCACAACGTTGCCGACCGTTCTGCCATCGATCTTCAGATTGAGAACTATATTCCATCCAAAGCTCGGTGACCTCAAAACAATCAAACGCCCGCCCGGTTGAGCGGCGGTGCTCCCATTCGAGATTACGCAAACGAAAACGAGAATCAGAAAGAGTGTATTGGCGGAGGTGTATCTTGGCTTCATGGGCCGACGCTACGCTCCGGACTCGCTTTTGGCGAGTGCTGCGTTCATCGACTTCCGGGTTTCTCGTAGTCGAATGACCTGACGCAGGAAGAGTTTCCGGGCCAGCCATTTTGCCACAGATACCCGGGAGTCAAGCATAACCCGGCTGGGCGCAGATAAACGTAAGCCGAATCCCACGACGCAGTATATACATAGGTCATCCCCGGCTGGACGTTCACTGTTGTCGAAGTGGGTCCGGCATACCCTGTGTATGGTACCTTGGAGACGGTTAAGACATGCTCCCCCGCTGGTAACCATGTGTGATACTGGCGACCCTGGACAAGGTTCGCAACGCGCCTGCCGTCGATCTCAAGATTGAAACCCAAATTCCATCCGAAATTCGGTGACCTGAGAACGACCAGATGTCCACCCGGTCGAGCGCCCCAATGCCCAGCCGATCCGGCGACAGCGGTTGCAATCGAAACCGCGCAAATGAAAGTAAAAATCAGGAAGAACCTGCCGGCGGAGTTGTGTTTTGATTTCATGGTTCATGTTAGCTCGGAATTCGGCTTTCGCCAGCCCTTCGTTAACGTTCGATCGTGTTATCCCTGTGCATGTGCAGCTGCAGGTTCGCGCTCCCAAGTGAGTGTCTTGTCAATATTGGCCCTGTCACGTTGAGCGAAGCGAAACATCCCTGGCTATCGCTGCGGACCCGATGCCACAAACAATCAGAGATTCTTTTCCTGTAGATGCGGGATCAGAATGACATTATGCGGTGGCTTGTATGCTCTTACCTACCCACTGCATTTGGCGCCGGTGGCTGTTTCACTTGCGCTCCTTTATTCGACAGCAATTCAAGCTGGGTCAGAGTGCGATCGAGCTCCTGCACTAAAGGTTGAATGCGTTTACCGCTAAAAGCGTTTACGAGCGCACGGTAGTACCAAAGAGCGCCTTGTCTACCGCCGTTGAATCGAGACCAGAGTCTTTCTCCTTCCTTGCGATAATCCATCAGGATCGCACGGACATTGTGCAGTTTATCTGAAGCTGACACGAGTTTCGTCGGCATCGGCGCGTGGCGAACGTGAGCCACGTAGGCCTTCTTTCGTTCCAGCCACGGAGGTTTTGGCGTTTCGTCTGTGTCAGTGCAACCCTCCACGATTCTCGCGACCTTTTCACCAAACTTTCGCTCGATATCGCGCAATCGTTTCGCTCCACCACAATCTTCCACGGCATCATGCAACAGTGCGGCAATCGCTTCCGCTTCGTTCGCGCCGTATTCCATCGCGATCGCAGCGACGCCAAGGATATGCGCGATGTACGGAATTCTCGTCTTCTTCCGGAGTTGTCCGCCATGAATCCGCGTCGCGTAAGTCAATGCTTCTTCGAACTGAGGCGACAGTTGCATAGTTATGTTTCGCTTCAGCGATCAAATGCGACAGTATTAGTTGTAGCGGTGCCAAACGAGTCGCATCGTCGCGTCCTGGTCCTGGCAAAGGCGGTCAGCTGCGATTCCTGTTAACTCGCCAAAGCGGCAATCGCTTTCCATTCGTCCGGCGCTAATTTTAGCTTCGCCGCGGCAACATTTTCTTCCAAGTGCGCGAGAGATGACGTGCCCGGAATAGGCAGCATCACCGGTGATCGCTCCAGTAGCCACGCCAATGCGACCTGAAAGATGCTGACGCCATGAGCTTTCGCCGCCGCATTGAGCGCGTTATCCGGTTTCAAACCGCGCGTTCCGCCAATGGGAAACCATGGTAAAAATCCAAGACCCTGCTTCTCGCAATAGACCAGGACATTTTCAGATTTGCGGTCTTCGATGTTATACCGGTTCTGCACGCTAACGATCGGAACAACTTTACGTGCTCGCTCGATTTCATCCGGCTCCACATTCGATAACCCGACGTGCCGAATCTTCCCGGCGTCTTTCATTTCCTTGATAGCGCCGAGCGATTCCTCTATGGGCACTTTGGGATCGATACGGTGCAGTTGATATAAATCGATCCGCGCCAGGCGCAGTCGCTTCAGACTGCCGTCCACAGCTTGTTTGAGATGTTGGGGTCTTCCATCCGGCACCCACTGGGCCGGGCCTGGTCGAGTCAAGCCGCCTTTGGTCGCAATCACCAAGCTTTCGGGATAAGGATAAAGCGCTTCTGCGATCAGCAGTTCGCTTGTTTCCGGACCGTAGGCATCTGCTGTGTCAATCAAGTTCACACCCAGCTCAACCGCGTGTCTCAAAACCTTAAGCGCGTTCCCGCGATCGGGCGGCCAGCCCCAGATCCCTTCGCCAGTGACGCGCATCGCGCCGAAACCGAGTCGATTGACTGCAAGATCAGCGCCCAGCTTCCAGGTGGGATTCGTAGCGATGTTTGATGAGGTTGATGACTCAGCTCCGAAGATGGCGTCCGATCGTCCTGCTAGAAGCGCCGCGCCAGTTGCAAGCGTTGTGCCGAGAAACGTTCGGCGAGTAACACCCTGCTTCCCATTCGAGTCTGAAGATTTTTCATTCATGCTTGGTCAGCGTACGACCGCCCAAATCGCTGTCAACGGGACGACGTTGCTTGGTAGGCCGCGACCGTCGGGCGCGCCGAATGCCGTTGTGTTCATCGTAAAACTTCTTTCTCTCGCGCATGAGAACAGCGAATGCCTCCTTGAGATCTTTGCCGAAAGTGACAATGCCTCCTTCGTGTCCAGCCATGACAACAATCTTTGGCAGGCCGGTGCGCGTGAAGAGTTGCATTATTTCATACGCCATCGTGGGCGTTCCGTACTCAGCAGCCCTCGAGGTTGTCGGCGCTTGATTCAGAAGCGCTGCCCACAACTTGGAGCAATGACAATGAACAACCGCCCCTGCGGTTGCATCCGACTCATAGATTGCGGCATGCGTCAGCGATTCCGATGAGGGCAGCGCAGAGCCTTCGTATCGGACCTGATTCCTCTCAAAATCGCACTCCACTACTTTTGCGCAGTCTGCCAGGGTCACTTCGCGTATGCCTCCAGTCGCAGAACCGGTGATAAAAAAATTCTTGGTCGCTCCGTCCCTTACGCTCAGGTTGCCGAACCCAATACCGTTTGAATTCACACCGATGAGACAAAGATCGAGAAGTTTCCTTCTGTAAGCATTTAATTCCGCAAGCCCGCTGAACGAGGCAATCTCGCCGGCCAAAAGTTCACACGAAAACTTTATGTATTCGCTCACGACGTCTGCTCCGGAAAAAGCGCGCGGATGCTTTTCTCGTTCGCGTCACACACACCCCGCTCGGTAATCAATCCGGTTACCAGATGGCTGGGCGTAACATCGAATCCATAATTTGCAGCCGGACTTTTTTCCGGGGCGACACGGACCTCGACCTGTTGTCCCTCGAACCAGCCATCGGTTTGCTTCAGTTCTTCCCCGCTACGTTCTTCAATCGGGATTTGTTTCAGCCCATCGCGCAATTTCCAGTCGAACGAAGACGAGGGCAGCGCCACATAAAACGGAACGTCATTGTCCTTCGCTGCGAGAGCCTTCAGGTATGTTCCGATCTTGTTTGCAACGTCTCCGGTAGAAGTAGTGCGATCGGTTCCAACAATCACCAAATCCACTGCGCCACGTTGCATCAAGTGTCCCGCGGCACTGTCTGCGATGATCGTATGCGGCACACGGTGTTCGCCCAACTCCCACGCTGTAAGTTTTGAACCCTGGTTTCTTGGTCGCGTCTCAGCGACCCACACGTGAACTGGCAATCCGCTGTCGTGAGCGGCATAAATCGGAGCAGTAGCGGAACCATAATCAACAAAGGCGAGCCACCCTGCGTTGCAATGCGTAAGCACATTGATTGGTCCGCCACCGGACGGATTCGCCGTGGCGAACTTTCCTGCTTTCTTTGTTGCGAGCTGCCGAATGAGTCCCAATCCGTGTTGCCCGATCATCCGACAATGCTCCGCATCTTCGTCCGCAATCGATCTGGCAGTGCGCAGAGCGAGCGCTATCTTCTCCTTCGAATTTTTGCCTTCTGCGATATTTTTCAGCTGGCGCTCGACTGCCCAGGAAAGATTGACCGCCGTAGGCCTCGTCGCCTTGAATTGCGCCGCTGCGCCTGACAGTTGCT
The DNA here is from genome assembly GCA_963719605.1 of uncultured Verrucomicrobiae bacterium. Lineage (GTDB taxonomy): Bacteria > Verrucomicrobiota > Verrucomicrobiia > Chthoniobacterales > UBA10450 > Udaeobacter. Next base: position 187,510 of record CAVRCO010000021.1, on the reverse strand, counting down.
GATCGAGCCCCACGGCGGCAGGGCGCGCGGCCGCCTCAATCGCCGCCAGATACATTCCGTATCCAGCGCTCGCGCCGATCAATCCCGCTCCTCGAACATGCATTTCGCGAATCGCCGTCGCCATCTGCTCGACGGTGCGGACTTCTTCGACTACGAAACGATGCGGCAAAAAACGTTGGTCGATGAGTTGCACCACGGTTTCGTCGTCCGGCTTAAGCCAGATTGTTCGAAAGTGTTGGCCGTTTACCTTCACACGCTGTGATTATGATCTACGTCGTTCAACGGTCACCTGACAATCGCTTCGGCCCGGAGCTGAAGTGAGTCTCGCTCTGCGAAACTCCATTCGGCGGTCTATGGGAGGCCAGGGGCAGGCTGGCCGAATAGCGCAACGAGAATATTTTGCAGCGAAAAATTGTCGTTCGTCTCGATCCAACGGCTTCCAGCACGCGGGTGATCCGTAGCTGTCAAAATTGCCGTCACGCGCCCGCTCTGTTTAAGCAGATAAATCTTCGCGCCCGGCGCCAGATCAACCCAACCGTAGAACGGATTACCGCGAAACCGTGCCACTGGGATCATCTGACCGCCGCGGCCGCTCACAAAAAAAGTCCGTCGTATTGCATCAAATTTGATACCGGGAAAACGAAAGTCGAACGACTCGTCCCTGCGAGGTTCGTCGTCGCTCGCGTAAGGCAAATTGCTGAATGTGATCCGCGCCGCCAGCCCGACGCCCGCGCGTTCAAGATAGAGCTGTTTCCAAATCATTTCGCCATAAGCGAACGTCTGCGGATGATTGGGGCTGACGACGCTCGCCGCACTCGCAAACGCCGAAACGCTTGCGGCAAAGAAGGTCGCCAGAAAAAATGCGACTCGCATGCCGCGAATCTACCGACAACGCGCGCGATCGTCCAGCATGCGCGTGCGTTTCACCGACGGCCACCTCGGTCCTCGAATGGATTGTAAACTGGCAACGCGTAATACCACATAAAACCATCCACGCGATTGGCGCGACTGTGACTGCGGCCAAACATCGCCTCCACATCTTTCGTAGTGGCGCGGCCGCGAGTTAGCGAGCCGATTCGGTGCGTATAAAAATCGTATGGCAATCCCTGAACGATGTAGGCCGGAGGCGCAATCAATACGCCGTTCCGATTGAACCGAAACGCGAGCGCATCCGCGCCATAGCCGTGTCGCAAAGGGTCAGCCGTATCGATCACCGGCGCTTCATAAAGACCAAGTTGACGAATCAAATTCGAATCCGGCGTCACGATGTAGTAGCCATTACGCGGACCTAACGACACATAATGCGAATCGTCATCCCAGGAGAAAGCGGAAGCTGAGAGTGTGATTGTTAAGAAAACAAGAGCAGCAACTGAGCGAACCACGATCATGCAATAGTATCGCCGATCCTGTTCCGTCTGCGACCCTGACGTTCGACGGATTTCTACTTATCCCTTATCGGGGAGCGAGCCCTGGCGCTTTCGGATGATTAAAGGTCAATTCCCATGATGACGGGGCCAGGGACTTCCTCCCACCCGCAGCGGCGCCAGAATTTTTGGCCGCGCGGATTGTCGTTTGCTACCAGGATAAGTGCTCGCTTAAGATCGGCTCGTCGCAAACCGTCGAGGCATTCATCCATCAAACGCTTTCCGACTCCGCGCGCCTGGTAAGCAGGATCAACCGCCAGATGATAAATATATCCGCGTCGGCCGTCATGACCGCACAATGCGATGCCAACAATCGCAGCGCCGTCGGTCGCGACTCTGCTCAGCCCCGAATTACGCGCGAGAAAGTGGGCAACACCTTCCCTGTCATCACCCTCAGCAATCTCGAGACCCTCGACTCGTTGCCACAGCTCAAGCGCCGCGTCGTAATCGCCGATGGAAAATTCGCGTGTTTTGATATTGTCGCTCATCTTCGATTAGGGGACACCTTCCTAACAAGTGGAAGATTCCTTGCGGCGCAGTTCTTTCGCGGTGGAACTGGGATTATGAAATGAAACCTTCGCAACAACGTTTTGTCGATCCTGGTGCGATTGCAGGTGGCGAGGATCGTGAGGCCGGCACATTTCTCGCTTCTCCGCAGCAGATAATTGATTTCAATGTTAGCATAGCGGTCGTGCCTATCTTTCATGTCAGTGCGTTTGCCAAAAAGAGCATCCGCCTCATCAAAAAACAGGACCGCATGACTATCCTTCGCCGCATTGAAAACACGGCCGATCTTTTTCTCGGTCTCGCCAATATATTCCGAGACGACGGCATTCAAATCGACCCGGTATAGGTCTTTCCCTAGGCTGTTGGCCAAAGTTTGAGCCGCGACAAGACGCCTCCACCGATCTTTGCCGGAGAATAAAATGCGAACGCCTTTCGCGCCGCATCGTGGGCGAATAAATAGCGCCAATTCGCTCAGTGGGACGCGAAACCGAGCTGGCAAGCGCAGTTCTGGTTCGATCCAATTCTCCGGATAAAGGAAAATTCTGCGATTGGCGTCCCACACCCGGTAATTTTTGCGCCACTTCCATCTCGCTCCACTCCACGGCGCGGCGTTGCGGGCTTTTGGATTTTTCGCATCTGGATTGGATAGTCTATCTCGCCGCCTTCCAGCGGGCACTACATCTTTCGCGATTGGACGAGCTCGCATCTCAGACATGGAATTCCTGTCTTGCACAACTGTCAAAAGCAATCACATCTTGGCATTATTCGAATGCGATCTCGTAAACTTTTTCTCATCACTCTCGCCGGTCTCGTGTCTGCGGCATTCGCATATCTCGGCACCGGGCTTCATCCAATTTGGTGGGCGCTTTGGTTGGCGCCGATTCCAGTAATTGCGATTGCGCCGCGACTTCACCGCAGCGCCGCTTTCATTCTTGGCGCGATCGTGTGGTTGATCGGCGAAATGAACCAATGGAATTACGTCACGCATGCGATCGAATTGCCACCGCAAATTGCGGTCCTTTACTTTTTAACGCCAGCCGTTGTTTTCGGCCTCGGCGTTCTGTTTGTGCGCGGTTTTATTAGGCGCGGATCGCTCTTCCTGGGCTCGCTGGCTTTTCCCGTTTACTGGGTGGCGTACGAATATCTTACCGCCATGACGTCGCCTCACAGCACATGGGGCAACCTCGCGTACACACAAATGAATTTTCTCCCCGTAATCCAGATTGCTGCGATTACCGGTCCTTGGGGAATCAGCTTCATCGTATTTCTGTTTGCGGGCGCCGCGGCAGCCTTGTTAAGCGGTGCCGGAGAACGATCGCAACGTGGCGTGCTCGCTGTCGCTGTCGGACTCGTCGTTTGCGCAGCGCTTGTCTTTGGCGAATGGCGATTGCAATCGAATCCCGCGGCCCAATCAGTCGCAGTGACGCTCATTGCGAAGGACGTGCCGATGAGCGTTTATCTCGGTTCCGAAGAGCAAGCATTAGAATTGTTGGGCGAGTATGTTGCCGAAATTCGCCGTGTTACTCCAGCTGGAACGCAGGCCGTTGTGCTCCCGGAAAAAATCGGACGCATTAGCGAGAGCGCATTGCCAGAAGTGGACTCTCTCTACTCTTCAACTGCCGCTGCGACAGGCGCGGCGATTGTGCTTAGGCCTCGTTCGAAGAACGCCGGACGGCGCTTTCAATTCTTCCCGGTTTTATTCGGCTGAGGGGAAATTAGAGGCGAATTACGACAAGCATCATCTCGTCCCTGGCGTTGAACCCGAAAAACCCGGTGACAAACGAGTCATTCTCGATGAGTCGTCGGGACGTTGGGGACTGCAGATTTGCAAGGACATGGATTTTCCCGAGCTCAGCCGCGAATACGCAGCCGAAGGAGCGAATCTGCTGCTGGTACCCGCTTGGGACTTCAATCTGGATCGTTGGCTGCACGCGCGCATGGCCGTTCTGCGCGCGGTCGAAAACGGTTTCGCCCTGGCTCGTTCTGCGCGCAACGGATTATTAACCCTGAGCGACAACCGCGGTCGCATTCTGGCGGAAGCGGCAACAGTGCCCGACCGTTTCGTGTCGATCACGGGGAAGCTAAACGTTTCGCGCGAGGAAACATTTTACACCCGCGCCGGCGATTGGTTCGCCTGGCTCTGCGTCGCCGTGTTCGTCAGCCTGCTAGCGTTTCAACTCTTCCTCCTGGGAGAAAAAAGGCACGCATAGTTTAATCGACGCAAACTACGACGCGGTGGCGCTCGCTGGAATAAGATTTTCTGGTTCGTCAAATCTAAGTCGCTTTCGCAGCTCGTGCCGGAGCAGCAGGAGATTGACGCACATCTGAAAGATGATCGACCCGACGGACAGATACCACAGATCCCTGATCTCAAACCCGGGCCTCCGCGAGATATACATCGCCGGCAGAGCGAATAGGACCAGCCGCGTCATCGAGCTAAACAGCGGCGGCAGCGTGTTGCCAATTCCCTGGAAGATGCTGGAAGTGACAAAAACTATTCCCGCCGAAATGAAATTCAAAGAAACGATTCGAAGGTATTCGCTGCCGAAGGCAATGACTCGCGGGTCGCGGGAGAAAAAGCGAATCAACGCCCCGGGCACGAGGAATGCGATCAACGTGAGCATCAGCATCATCAAAGACGCAATGCCAATTGCAGAATAGACGGAATGCCGGACTCGGTCCGCGCGGCGGCCACCAAAGTTCTGGCCGACCACGGGCGAAACGGCAAAGCTGAGCGCAACCACCGGCAGAAAAAATGCCTGCATCACGCGTGCGCCGATGCCGAAGCCAGCCTGTGCCGCTGGTCCAAAGCCTCGGATGATCGCGTAAACGATCATGATGTATACAAAGAGCAGCAAAAACTCCGCGCCGGCTGGCACACCAATCCGCAGCATTCCTCCCCAAATTTTCGTTTGCGGGCGAAAAAGAGGAAAACGAAAACGCAGATAATGATATTTCCTTTCGAAATAAATCACGATCAGCACGTCGGCGACAAGAATGGAAATGAACGTGGCAAGGGCTGCGCCGGTCACTCCGAGTTTTGGCCACGGACCGATTCCGAAAATCAATAACGGTGCGAGCACGATGTTGAGGAACACACTGAGCACCTGGAACCCCACGGCTGGCTTGATGATTCCAGTCGCGCGCAGCGCGGAGCCCAGCGCTACCAGGGGAAACTGCAACAAAAGGCCGGGAAGAAACCAGAGCAGATACGCCTTTGCCAGCGTCGCTGTCTCTGCGTCGGCGCTTAGCCAATCACAATAGGCAGGACGCAGAATAAATCCCACAATGCCCAACGCCAGCGCGATCACAATCGACATGACGAAAGACTGATTGAAAGCCAGCTCCGCATGTGGCTGATCTTTTCTGCCGGTGGCTTGCGAGATTAGCGTCGTTGTTCCCACACCCAGCATCTGGGTGAGCGCCAGTACAATCATCGTGATGTTGCCTGCGACGCCTACCGCAGCGATCGCTTCCTTTCCGAGGTGTCCTACCCAGTAAAGATCAGCCAGCAAATAAAGGGTCTGTACCACCATGCTCATGGCCAAAAACGCCGACATATGCAGCAAATGCCTGGTCACGGAGCCCTGGGTAAGGTCTTTCATGGACCCGAAGTTTCGCTCAACGTTTCAATTGCTCAAACTCAGAGCGCGACAGGTTCCGGCGACAGATCGTAAGCCGCTTGCGATGCATGAGCGGTCGCGCTGTAATGGCGGTCGCCGCGGCGACCGCAAAACTGTAGTGGCAGGCGTGTCGCCTGCAGGGCTGTAGCCACGGCGCTGTGCGCCGTCAGCGATGCCGAGCGCTGGCGAAGGCTCCACGTTCCGCCTTCTTCATTTCCGCGCCGAGCATGCTTAAGTGAGTGATGGCTGAACCAGGCGACAGTTCAAAACAAACTCGACTCTGCTGCCCTGTCGTTGAGTTGAGACAATACACGCTGCACCCTGGGAAACGTGATGTCTTGATAGAATTATTCGACCGGGAATTTGTCGAATCGCAGGAGGCGCTCGGAATAAAAGTCATCGGTCAATTTAGAGATCTCGATTGTCCGGATCGGTTCGTCTGGGTCAGAGGTTTTCGTGATATGAACTCACGCGCAAAAGCGCTCAGCGATTTTTACGGCGGCCCGGTTTGGAAAACGCACCGGGAAGCCGCCAATGCAACGATGATTGATTCTGATAACGTCCTGTTACTGCGTCCAGCGCTTCCGACTTCCGGATTTTCGCTTGAAAATGTGAAGCGACCGCCGCTGGGATTCGATGAAGTTCCGACGAACCTCATCGTTGCGACCGTTTATTATTTTGAGCGGTCGGTTCCTTCCGACTTTATCAATTTCTTCGAGCACACGCTCAAGCCCATGGCGACAAGCCTGGGCGCGACGATTACTGCGTATTTTGTGACGGAAAATAGCGAGAACACTTTCCCGGCTCTGCCGGTGCGCGAGGGGGAAAATGTCTTTGTTTGGTTCTCGACGTTTCAGGATTCGGCCGCGCACGAAAATTACGTAGCAGCTCTCTCACAATCGGAACGATGGCGCGATGAAGTCTCAGCCGGACTGATGCGCTATCTTGATAGAGCGCCGGAAGTATTGAAGCTGTCGCCTACTGCCCGGTCGCAATTACGCGGCTGACTTAACAACGCGGCAAGCAAATGAGATAGGCAATAAGAAAGTAAAGTCGCAGCGCGTTATTTCGCTGACTTCTGCTTTTTCTTAGCGAGTGCGAGGCGCTCCGTCTTTTTCCGGCGTCTTGCGCGTCTCTTAGCGTTATCTCTGCCTTGACTGTTTCCCATAAGGCTCAACCTTCGCTCGCTTGTCGTGATGTAGCAACGGGACGAAACCGAGGTCGACGTCTGCGCTGTTGCTGTTGCTGCGGCGTTCGAGGTGATACCTGCACTGGCGCATCCTGAACTTGCTTGATCTCGAACGTCCGAAACAGCGCAGCCAGATCGATCACCTCGTTCGCGGCTGATCTCAATATGTTCCCGAGATTTGCGGCAACTGACGCGACTTCGACGCGGATCCCGTGCCGGCGCAGCTTGGTGGCAAGATAGGCGAAATCGGCGTCGCCAGTTACAAGGATCACCACATCGGGTCGCATCTCGATGGAAAGCTCGAGCGCGTCGATCGCCATCATCACGTCCACGTTCGCCTTATAATGACCTTCTTCGGCGGGCGCACCGTCTTTGGTCACGACCATGAATCCGTTGGACCGCAGCCAATGGACGAACTTGTTTTTCTTGTCCCGCTCGTCCTGCCACGTCGGGATGGCTGGCGGCAATCCGGCATAGACCACCATCTCGATCAGATCACGTCCGGTGTCTGGCCCAGCCAGAAAATCGCGGAGCTTTAACCAATCAAGTCCGCGTCCCGCGGTCCGCACAGAACTGCCAACGTTCGATTCATCCACCAGCACCAACAGTCGCGGACGAGTGTGAGCATCCGAATCTTTCTTTCGCACTTGGAGATGAATCAACTACATCCGCGCCGTTCTAGCGAGCATTACTTCTTTAAGTCAGCGCGATTTGAAGCAACCGGACTGTAGTGGCAGGCGTGTCGCCTGCGATCAGGTTTGTAGCCTGCTCGTTAAGAATTTCGGAGCTCTCGCCGACTGCGGTCTTTTGCTAAACCCGACGAAATCCAGTTCCCCCGAAAATAATCGCCAACCCCAGCAGGATAACTGCAACCGGCACTAGCGGCGCGCCGGTGACGTAAGTGAGCAGGACAAAGAGGATCGCGATGACGGCGAGGATTGTTGCGATGTTGTAGTTCATAGTTGCTATCGTGTACTGGGCGAGGTTATCTGGAGCAAGGTTTTTGAACAGGAACGGTTCCATTGTCGTCTTTGCGGGGTTCCTTAAACGCGTTGGACTAAAGTCTTATTTGCGACTCTCTGCACTGCTGGTAAACTCATCATTGATTACGTCATCCGACGTCCCAACGCACTTTCCGCCGGGTGAAAAAGCCGGTTGAAAGGCTTAACCTTCGCTGAGACACCGCTTAGCGCGATCTCCAGATTCACCTGGAGCCCCGGGGCATCTGATGCGAGGCCGCCGTTCAAGGCGCCTCGTGAGGATGGTTCCTCGTTCCGCGCGAATCTGGAACAGTCAACCCCTAATGAAAGGCCGTTTATGAAATTCGTTAATCTCAGAACACAGCGGACTCACCGGCGCGGTAAATTAAATAAGCCGTCGCGCGCCATGTCTGAATCTTTCGCCAAACCAATGGCCGCGTCTCATCAAGTCCATAGTTACGTCGAGCTTCGGCAACAGATTCACGACGACCTCCGGGTCCAACACCCCGAATGGGTCCAGCCAGATGGCAAATCGCCGATGTGTGATTCTTACGAGGCGCGCTTCGTGAAACTGCTCGACACTCTGACGCGACGAGAATCCACCGAGCCTATTGTTGATCCTCATCGTCTTCTCGAACAGGGAGCAAACTGACTCGCGCAATTGTAGCCGCGTTCGCCTTGCTTGCCGCCGTACATTTCGAAGGCAGGTCACGCCCTAGCTTCAGCGGCAAGCGGACGGCTGCGTCCCTCCCATTACACGTCAACAGGCTTCAGTAGGAGGAGGAGGTTCAGGTGTCGGTGACGGTGTTTCTTTCCTTTGTGCCATTCCCAATTCTTAGCGAAGAATCGAAGATAGTCGAGCAAACAATCTCCAGGTCGAAATAAACCGGGCCAGCAATCGAACTGCCGTTTGGACGTAGCAGAGCAACTGTAAAGGCAGGCGTGTCGCCCGCGATTTTGACTGTAGCCGCTGGCGTTGACTACGGCCCTTGTGTTGAAATTCTAAGTTCGCCACGCCCGCATGCCGCGCTCGGAATCATCAGCCTGACAATCTTGACGCGCACCTGATCGTTGTTTCAACCGGAGCGCTACTGCCAATTTTCTTTTTTTCTCTCGCTTCAACACTTCACTTGTCGCGCCGTAGGCTCAAGGAACGCGGAACGGTTCAACTGTTCACGCCACCGAAGGTTGAATATTAAATTCTCTAGACGCGACGCCGTCTGCTTCCCGCAAGTCGTAACTTTCTCTCGCTCTCGCTCAACCTCTGGTGTAAGCCGTTCCCCGATTCACCATGTCTCCTTTGTTCATCAAGATTAGCAAAGATTTCGCCACCATTTGGACCACGATTGATCCTATCGGTAACGTGGCAATTTTTGCCGGGTAACAGCATCCCTTACCCGCGCGGAGCGGCGTCGCACCGCGCTGCGTGCTACGATCTATGCCACGGTCATTCTTGTCGTCGCAGTGGTGGCGGGACAGATCATTCTCGATGCCATCGGCATTCACCTGCACTCGCTCAAAGTTGCAGGCGGGATCATTCTTTTCCTGTTCGGTTTGCAAATGCTCTTCGGACGAGTGGATGCGAAACCCGGAGCGCCCGAGCCGGGGCGCGACCTGGCCGTCTTTCCGCTAGCTGTCCCTTCCATCGCCGGTCCGGGAGCGATGATGGCGGTGATCCTTCTCACCGACAACGATGTTTACACGGTACCCGAGCAAGCCCAAACCGGGGTTGTCCTGCTCGTCGTGCTGTTGCTCACTTATATTCTGTTGCTTTTTTCCGATGCCATCCTGCGGGTCATCGGCCGTCAGGGAGCCGCCATTCTTGTCCGTGTCATGGGGATCATTCTTTGCTCACTCGCGGTGGAAATCGTGCTGACGACATTGGGAGTGGCAAACTGGGCACCGGTCCCGCGCTAGAGATTTGTAACGCCGAGACGCGTCTCCTGTTTTACTTCTTTTTGTGCGACTCCATGACTCCTTCGGCAATGCACTCCCATTTGCCATTGCGCTCCATCCATGTATCCACCCAAACGTAGCTGCGGGTAAACTCTTTACCATGCTTGTCCTTGCCCTTCTCTGTCGTCGTGCCAGAGACGGTAGCCAGGTTCGGCCCGTAAACATGAACATCCATGTTATCGTTCGTCACCGAGCTCAAGGTGTTGGGTTCGTTTTTGACCTCATCGAGGAGCTGCGACTTCGTAACATGTTTTCCTTCGGGATTGAGTCCGGCAAAGTCGTCCGCTATCATATTTCCGACGGTGGTCTGATCCTTGCTTGTGAGCGCCTTAACCCAGGCGTCTTCCATCTGCTTGAGATTGGCTTGGACTGCGCTCGAGTCGGCAGCGTTTTCCTGAGCGTGGGCGCAGGGCGCTGCCGCCAAGCCGAGAAGTGTGAGTACGAGAAGTGGCGTGAATAATTTCATAATAATTTTCTCCAGGTTGAATTTAGGGCAGGTCGCCTCGAACCGAGAACCCTTTCAGGGCGAACTACAGCGATGTCAGCGCGCTCTGACGCGCATGTCAATGCCAGAAGCGTGCGGCCCAGCCGCCGGACCGTCAAGACATAACCAACCCCGCGAGCGTCGCTCGTGTCTTTGTGCAGAAAGTGAGGACTACCTCCAATTCCCTGGTTTTATCGTGTCTCCCGAGCGCTCCACTGGATCTTCGATATTCGCCGTTTTTCGTTCTTCCTAATTCGCAATTTATAATCTCTAATTTGAAAACGATGGCCTCCACCACTTTGCCCGGCGGCACATTCAAGCTTGCCGATGATCTGATCCTGACTCGCATGGGCTACGGCGCCATGCAGCTCGCTGGTCCACATGTATTCGGGCCACCAAAAGATCACGACGGCGCGATCGCAGTCCTGCGCGAGGTCGTTAGGCTCGGAATCAATCACATTGACACCAGCGACTTTTATGGGCCGCATATCACCAATCAACTGATCAAAGAAGCACTGCATCCGTATCCGGAGCAGTTACGGATCGTAACCAAGGTCGGTGCGCGCCGGGACGCGGAAGGAAATTGGCCGAGAGCGCTCGCACCCGACGAGCTCCGGGAAGCTGTTGATGATAACCTCGCAAACCTCGGGCTCGACGCCCTTGATGTGGTCAATCTGCGGGTTGGTGGCCTGGATTCGCCGACGACAGGGTCGATCGCCGAACCGTTCCGCGTGCTCGCGGAAATGCAGGGAGCGGGTCTGATTAAGCACCTTGGGGTAAGCAATGTCACCGCCGGGCAAATTACCGAGGCGCAATCGATCGCTCCGGTGGTGTGCGTCCAAAACTTTTACAACATCGCCAACCGTCGGGATGACGCGCTGATCGATTCCCTTGCCGAACAGGGAATTAGTTATGTGCCGTTCTTCCCGCTCGGTGGTTTTACACCGCTCCAATCCGAAACGTTGTCCAACGTCGCTGCTCGTTTAAACGCCAAACCAATGAGCGTCGCATTGGCGTGGCTGCTTCAACGTTCGTCGAATATTCTGCTCATTCCAGGAACATCATCAGTAGAACACCTGAGAGAGAATGTTGCTGGCGCTGGCCTTCAATTGCCTTATGAGGCAATTAATGAATTGAACGCCATCGCCGGCTAAAACGTCAGATCGGCTCCTTGAGTTCGTTCGCAATTTGACTCATTCGCTCCCGCTAATTTGAAGCTCGGTCGCGTCCCCGCTTCCTCGCCGCTACCCTCGCGACTTTGCCATCTATGTCGCTTTTCCCAAAAGCTCCATTCGACCTCTCGGCTTGCCCATGATCACTCGCACTGCCCCGTGCTTGCGCCAGCTACCCTAGCGGCGGCTGCTTGCTCACGAACCTTTTCGGAGTTCGGAGTTTAGACGCGACCGCCTCTGCGACACTCGCTCCCTACTGCTGCTTGTCGTAGTAAGTCATGTCAGTGAACTTCTGTCCGTTCGCACCCGTTCCCGTGAGCGTGACCACGCGCGACTTCCCGTCTTTCGCCACGGTGATCGTGCCCGTCATCACCACCTTGCCGGCTTTCGTGGCCGTCGTTTTATTGGTGCGATCATTCACTGGCTTATAGGTCAGCGTGTCGAATGATGGGCTCCCTTTAATTTGGTACGGTTTGCCATCAAATTTCCCCACCCAAGTCCACTGGATGGGCTTACCATCCCTATCAACCCCATCCACCGTGCACTTTACCATGTCACCTTTGGCTGGGGCGTAGACGACCGTAGTATTCTTAGTTGCGCCGGGCGAGAACTTCGATTTGCCTTCGTTGAGCTTCCAAGTGCCCATGAGGGGATTGGCAGCAAAAGTTGCGGTTGCTGTTAACAACACCGCCAGTGCCGATAGCGTAGGACTATTCGTTCTCACTGCGCGATGTGAGCATTTTTTCCGATAGGCGTCAATCCAAACTGAGGGAAATCTGACGATCTCCTGCGCGGTGATGTCGGGGTCGAGCGCTGGCCGCGCGCGTTAGCGGCTGCCAGCTTTACGGCGGGAGGCATCGAGACTTTGAGTGTGTCTAGCTGCAGTGGTTATCTGTGGAAGCGTGTCGTAAACGGACATGGTCTGTCCGCCGGCATTAGGTCGGCCAGAATGCGGCTATAGCTTCGTTTAAGGCGCGACCAAGTTCCAACCCGCAGGAAGAGTCGGGCCAGAGGCCCCTGTAACATGAACGTTGTTGTTCATGTACCATATCACTGTGTGCCGCGTGCTCGGGTTGAACAGCAGATAATCGGGTTTGCCGTTCCCGTTAAAATCGGCCGCTCCCACCAAGCTCCAACCGAAAGGAAGTGTTGGGCCAGCGTCTCCTGTAACATGGACGTTGTTGTCCATGTACCATATTACTGTACCGCGCGTAGTTGGGTTGAATAGGAGGTAATCCGGATGTCCATCCCCGTTGAAATCCGCCACGGCCACCACACTCCAGCCCACAGGAAGTGTTGGGCCATGGGCCCCTGTAACCTGAACATTGTTGTTCATGTACCAGATCACGGTGTCGCGTGTGGTTGGATTAAATAACAGATAGTCCGGATGACCATCGCGATTAAAGTCTGCCACGGCGATCACTTGCCAGCCCACAGGAAGAGTCGGACCAGAAGCTCCTGCAACATGAACATTGTTATTCATGTACCAAATCACGGTGCCGCGTGTAGTTGGATTGAACAACAGATAGTCTGGATGACCGTCGCGATTAAAGTCTGCCACGGCGATCACTTGCCACCCCGCAGGAAGAATCGGACCCGAAGCTCCTCCAACATGAACATTGTTGTTCATGTACCAAATCACGGTGCCGCGCGTAGTTGGGTTGAATAGGAGGTAATCCGGATGCCCGTCATTGTTAAAGTCGCCCGAGACAGGCGGCGGTGCGCCCACTAAATCATATCCTAAAACGTCAAGATCGATTCCTTCGGGCGACGTTGCCGCAATGTCGGAAGGCTGCCCCAGACAATCGGAGGCGTTCTGCACGTAAGGGTGAGTTTGCGGGCAGGCCCCACTTAGCCAATCCCCGAGATCTTCATCGGCATTCTGATTGAAGTTAACGATGTTTGTGACGCCGCCATTGATCGAGAAATACCGCGTCCCGTTCGAACTGATATTTCTAACGCCGGCAGATGACCAGCTAAACAGGTCTTGCGGGTGGAAATAAGATACGCTTGCAGCCGATCCTAAGCCCATTACTTCGTCAATCTCGTGCTCAGTCTCACGCTGCGCGTCGAAGTTGTTGAGGGGGGTAGGGCGTGTGAACTGAAACGGTGCTCCGGAATTCAATGTAACGATTCCATCATATGGTCCGCCGTCCCCAACGGTGCCGTCCGCGAACATTGCGGGTGGCGTATCCAACCCCACCGCCCGTCCGTTTGCGCTCGATGGCCGGATGGTGGCAGATAACGCGGTGCCCGGTAGGGTTGCATTCGCCAGACTATCGTAGCCGGTTCTTGCGTCGGCTCTCAGCGCAGCAACGTAAACATTCCATGGGAGAATGTACAACGGGTTGTCGCTTCGAGCCGTGGCTCCCGGCCGCAGAAGATGCCCGTCGGGAGCTGTGGTGGCGTATCGAAAAAGAATCTGAATTGTTATCGGATCGCTGAACAACGATTCGTAAATTGATATGCACCGGTTGATCATTGCCTCGATGGCTGCGGCATTGGGGTTGCTGGTGATGGAGTTGTCGAAGGTAGCGTGAATGGTTAGTCCGGTGGTAGCCACCGTTGTAGCCGAGTTTACCTCCGAGTAATTGTCGGTTCCGCTCGTACCGTAAGGACGCACCCGGTAGTAATACGTCGTTCCTGAGTCCAAGCCGGTGACAACCCGTCCAGTCACAAGGCCCACATCCAGATTGTGGTAACCATCGAGGTAGCTGCGGAAAGAACTGTCCATCGAGACGTCCAGCAGGTAGCCACTCGCGCTGTTTGCCTTCTCCCAGCTCGCAAAAAAATTGCTGCGCGTCGACACCGACCCTCGCGGCAAACCGGTTTCGACTTGTCCTGGGATTTCGCTCACATTCGGGAGCGGAAGCGCCGTTTGCGACTCGGTGTGCGTCTCATGCGTTACGGAGCCCAGTTCGAATGCAGGCCAGCCGCTCGGGATATGATTTTGCGTCGGCAAACCTGTGTTGTTCCCCGCGGAGGCCAGCCCCACAGCCACACCAGCAGCAAGAACGAGTAAACCCGTTAAGCCCCAACACTGCATTGTCTTGCGATTTTACAAGACGAGCCCTGTCGGCGCAAACCGCTTTACGAGCCGTGAACAACTCCACGCACGCGAAGATCCCCAATCTTTCACGGTCATTTCTACGGTACCGGATGCACGCACTCGGATATAGATTCAAATATCCGCTGGCTGATTTCCGACAGACCAGCCTGCAGCTGTAGCCCCGCCTGTTCAGCCTGTCGGCCGTGGCGGGCCAAGAATTTTGGAGCTGTTCACTTGTCAGGCCGTATCTCCGTCTCCAGGACTTCTGAATTCTGTTGCAATTTGCTTGGGTGGCGTCAACTTTCGTCGCACAAAACGGGAGGAAAAATGCACTTAAGGACGCGGAATTTACCAGTAATCGTGGCAGCGATAATCACCATCGGCTGCATCACCGTCAGCGCGCAAACGCTGACCACTCTGCACTCGTTCAACGGAGGCGATGGACGGTCGCCGGAAGCGGCGCTGGTGCAAGGGAGCGACGGCAATTTCTACGGCACGACGGTGCTAGGCGGGGCCCACTTTAAGGGCACCGTCTTCAAGATCGATGCAACAGGGAACTTGACCACTCTTCACTCGTTTAGCGGTTCTCCTGGAGACGGTGCCGTCCCATTCGCCGGGCTGGTGCAAGGCAGTGACGGTAATTTCTATGGCACGACTGCCTCTGGCGGCGCGTTCTTCCAGGGGACGGTGTTTCGAATGACCCCGTCCGGTGCCATTACGGTGCTTCACTCCTTCAACAGCTTTTTTAGCGAGGGTGCCGTTTCTTTTGCGGGGCTGGTGCAAGGCAGCGACGGTAATTTCTACGGTACGACGACGTTCGGCGGGGCGCACTTTAAGGGCACCATCTTCAAGATCGACGCGACAGGGAACTTGACCACGCTTCACTCGTTTAGCGGCTCTCCCAGCGAAGGCGCTAATCCAAGCGCTGCGCTCGTCCAAGGAGGTGACGGTAATTTCTACGGCACGACCGCCTCCGGTGGCGAGCACTTTCAGGGGACAGCGTTTCGAATCACTCCGGCGGGTGGCATTACAGTTCTGCACTCGTTTAGTGGCAATCCCAGCGAGGGCAGCGTTCCGTTTGCGGGGCTGGTACAAGGCAGCGACGGTAATTTCTACGGCACCACGGTGTTGGGCGGCGCGCACTTTAAGGGCACCGTCTTCAAGATCGATGCGACAGGGAGCTTGACCACGCTTCACTCGTTTAGCGGCTCTCCCAACGACGGCGCTAATCCAGTCGCTGGATTAGTACAAGGCAGCGACGGCAATTTCTACGGTACGACAGCGTTAGGTGGCGCGCACTTTAAGGGCACCCTCTTTAACATCGATGCGACAGGGAGCTTGACCACGCTCCACTCGTTTAGCAGTTCTCCGGGCGAGGGCGCCGTTCCGTTTGCGGGGATGGTGCAAGGCAGTGACGGTAATTTCTATGGCACGACCGCGCTAGGCGGAGCGCACGGCGAAGGCACCCTGTTTAAGTTCTGAAGCAGAATCAGCACGCGGTACTATTGATTCTTGCGCGGATCATAAGCCGCTTACGATGCATGAGCTGAACAGCTATAGTGGCAGCTGTGTCGGCCGCAAAGCTGTAGAGACGAGCGCGTCAAGTTAAGCGTTTGCTTCTGACCTGGCGGCTGATCTTTGGCCTTTGACCTCCGGCTCGATGTATTCCACTCTCACCTCTCTGCAACGCAAGCGCTATCTCTTTGTCTGCATCAATCGTCGGGCCGAGGAGAACCCGAAAGGCTGCTGTGCGGCCAAGGACTCGGAAGAAGTGTATGGAGCGTTGAAAGGCGAGGTTGCCGCGCGCGGACTCGCAAAGCTCGAGGCGCGCGTCTGCACATCGAGCTGCCTCGATCAATGCGCAACCGGCGTGACCGTTTTAGTCGAACCCGATCACTTTTTTTACGGGCGCGTCACAGTCGCGGACGTCCCGGAGATTGTGGATGGACTCGTTAAGGGTCAACCGGTTAAACGGCTCATGGTTACCGCGGATCAACACAATGGAGCTAAATGGGACGAGCGACATAGAAGGTAAACTGCGAGGGAAGCAGCGAACGAGTGCGGGCAGCGAGCGAGTTTCAAAGCATAGGTAAATCCTTGTTAGCCATCTATCGTAAGTCGCTTACGATGCATGAGCTGAACAGCTGTAGCGGCTGCTGTGTCAAGCCGCAGTTGTAGCCGCGGGCGCTGACTCCGGCCCCGTGACGCCGCTCAAATCACACCGTCGTAAGTCCAGAAAGCGACGCGAGAGTAGCGCCCGCAGCGCCTGCGGGAGCCCACCACGTCTGATCGCCGACGATCCCATCCACGTGGATACCCCGATCCTGTTGGTAGCCTTTGACAGCGCCTTCCGTCTTGGGTCCGAAATCACCGTCCACCGGACCAGGATCGGTCGCAGGAGTCGAATACTTCTTGAGACCTTGTTGTAACGCTGTCACGACCGCTGACGCACCGCGAGCTAATACCGACGTATTTGGGTCGCCTGGCAGCGCCTGCCATGTCGCTCGCCCGACGATGCCGTCCACCGTCAGACCTGCGCCTTGTTGGAAGTCTTTAACAGCCTGTTCCGTCGTCACGTCGAAAGTGCCCGTGATATTGCCAGGGGCGAGTGCCTTGGTCATTACAAAGATACGTTGAAGCCTTCGCACGTCGTGACCAGTCGCACCGATGCTGAGTGCTGGACCGCTGTTCATAATTTTTAATCCGAATGCTTTTGCCGTTTATGTTGCCGCAACTTTGCGAAAATAGTCTGATGAGTGTCTGTGGCCAGTTTTCTTTTCCTTCTCGCTTCAACCGTTCACGCAACCGAAGGCTAAATGTTAAATGTTGCACGACAAGAAACGGTCAATCTTTCGGAAAATACGCCCAGAGCGCATTCACCGATGGGGTAAATTAGATCGTCTTCGGACAGGAAAAACAAAAGAAAGAATACGTTATGAGAGAATTAACCCTGACCCTTACGCAAAGCGGACTGCTCGCCGTGTTGCTGCAGCGCCAGCACTACAAAGTAACCCAGTTGGCCTGGCGTCGCGCACGCCGCAAGCAGATGCGCGCCGCCCTTTGGAATACTCTTACCTGGCCATACCGCGCGCTCACGGCGCCAACGCTTGTCGGCGATTCTGCCGAGCCTTTTGTCGGAACTGTCCCGCGTCACACTTGAATCTTTCACCAGGACAATAGCCATGTACCATCAAGTCCACACCTACACCGAGCTCCAGCAACAGATTCACGACGATCTGCGGATCCAACATCCCGAGTGGCTCCAGCCAGATGGCAAATCCCCCATGTGTGATTCTTACGAGACCCGCCTCGTCGAAATGCTCGATAGTCTGACGCGAAGAGGATCCAACGCTACGCGAAGTACATGACCGTCCACACACTTACCTTGGTCGTTCAGTCAGTCCTTTTAGCTGCTATTATTCTCGCTCCCTGGTTTTATAGGAGGAGAGTAAGAGTTAGGTTTGTTCCGCCCACGTCTGAAGAACAAGTTACCAGGTAAACGGCGGTCTGCGACAAGGCCCGAAAGCGGAAAGTTCGCCGCCGCTACGCCGCCGCTTTTGAGGGACTTGTTGACTACCTCTGGTAGAGTAGCGGGATCGAACAGCCGATTGTGGCGCTCTCATGCGCGGGATTTCAGAGGGACCAAGCGTTTTCTCCATCTTTCTTCTGTGCAATCGCTTCAATACTTATCATTCCTACCAGCAATTTTTCGCGGGTTACTACAGGAACTTCGCCGATCTTTGCGTTGAGCATCATTTGCTCCACCTCCGCAATCGTCTGGTCTTCGAAGCAATAGGCATTGTTTTTTTCGATGTGTGCTTCTACCGGTTCTGTCTTGGGGTCGTGTCCCAAACCACCCACGTTCCGGTTCATTTTGTTCTTCGACAGGGTACCCAATAATTCGCCGCGTTGATCGATTACAGGTGACGAATCGATTGCCCGCGCCTGCATTTCGTCTAAAGCCGCCTTTACAGAAACCTTATTAGAAATGCTTTTCGCAGGCTCGATAATGTCCTTGATTGTGCGGGGTTTGAAATTCGCGTCCCCGAGGTGGTTAACGTTTTTCTGCTCCATAGGCTTAGACGGCCGACGTCGGTTTCAGAGAGTCGACGCCGCCAAACTGGTGGAGCGAACGCACGGAACCTTCCGCACGCTCGCCGTCAGTGTTAGCGCATTATTTCACTTTAACTTCGATAGCTTTTGATCTTGCTATCGGTGTCGTGGGGAGGTGCACTTTCAGCACTCCGTCGCGGAACTCCGCCGTCACTTTCGTGCTGTCGGCATCTTCAGGCAGCGTGAAGCTGCGTCGGAAATTGCCAAAGGATCGCTCGATGCGATGGAATTTCTTTTTCTGATCTTCCTTCTCGCCTTTGCGTTCTCCGGAAACGCAGAGGATGCCATCTTCGACAGTTACCCTCACGTCATCCTTCTTCATTTCAGGCAGGTCAGCTTTGAGGAGATACCCGTGATCATCCTCACTGATATCAACCTCCGGTGACCAATCTGCGACCGTCAGGTTGGGGATCTCGCCACTGCCCATTCTGTTGGGAAAGCCGCCCAAGAAGAATCGATTGAAGCGATTTTGTGGCGCTTCTTCCATCTCTCTGAGCGGACTCCATGCTATTATTTTATTCAATGTATTCATTTAATTTTATCTTTCTGGATTGAGTTAAAGCCATCTTGGTACGTTGTGCTCACCGCTTATTGTCAGAGTTGTCCCTAATCTTGTGCACGTTGAGGAACGGGCCCGCTGGAAGCCAAACGTGGTGACTTCACCAGATCGCGAAAGCGGGAGCGAAGATGGCCAGTGCGCCCATCGCCGAGTGGTTATTCTCTTGCCCGAAACAATCGCCATGGATACTGACTCAATTTTCGCTGTCTCGCGAACGCGATGTCGCTAACATCATAGCCTAATGAGTGTGCAAGATTCTGACGCCACGATGGCTGTATTCCTCGACCTGGAAAACATCGCGCTGGGCGCGCATGACGCGGACTTTCCCGCGTTCGACATCCGCAAGGTGCTCGAGCGTCTGCTGCTCAAGGGCCAAATCGTGGTCAAGAAAGCCTACTGCGATTTTGAGCGCTACAAGACGTTTAAGCGGGGGCTGCACGAAGCGGCGTTCGAACTCATCGAGATCCCGCATGTGCGCCAGTCCGGCAAAAACTCCGCCGACATACGCATGGTCGTCGATGCGCTCGATCTCTGTTACACCAAGATTCACGTCGACACCTTCGCCATCATTAGCGGCGATTCGGACTTTTCGCCGCTCGTCAGCAAATTGCGCGAGAACGACAAGACGGTCATCGGCGTCGGCGTTAAAAGGTCCACATCCGATCTATTCATCAGCAACTGCGACGAATTTATCTACTACGACGATCTCGTGCGCGTTGAGCCAGCAAAGAAACGTCCGAGCGTTGCCGCGACCGCGCCAGCGGCGAAAACTGGTAGAGATCATCGACCCTCAATCGACGGAGCGCTCGATCTTCTGAGGAAAACCCTGGAAGCGCTGCGCGCCGAACGAGGCGAGGATTATCCGATCCGCAGCTCACTCATGAAACAGGCGATGAAACGTCAGAACCCCGGTTTCAACGAGCGAGCGCATGGGTTCCGTGCCTTCAACGAACTGCTCCTCGAAGCGCAAAAGCGTGGGCTGCTAAAGCTGGAGCGCGACAAACAAGTCGGTACCTACATCGTCCACGCGATCGAGTAACCAGGCGCCTACCGAACTGCCGATGTTCGATTCATCCACCAGCACCAACACTCTGGAATGCGGGGAGACTGTCGGGATCTTTCATAATTGGCACTTCTAAGAACGAAAGTTCACTTTGGACTTGTGCACGTCCTTAACGTCTTCTTTGGTCCCGCTTCAACGCTGCAACGATTCAACCCTTCAACGTCCGCGAAGCGATGACGCGACCCCATTTCTTTCCCTGGGGTATTCCTCGCTATTAGGTCAATGTCTGCGATTGGTATCATATGCCACTTGAGCCTTGCCCCATCTGCGGCTACGCGCTTTCCACTGTCGATCATCATTGCCGTCATTGTGCTACCACATCGGGGGCAATTCCGTCGCGGCCCGTTGATGCGAAACACCTGCAGCAAATGATTATGGTCGTCGTGGCGTTAAGCGTTCTCGTTTACTTGATCTTCTTTCGCTAACGAGAAGGCGCTGAGAGAACGAATCAACTACATCCGCGCGGTTCTAGCGCGCTTGCTGGACGATCCCGTGTTTCTCGGCCCAGTCCCAAAGCGCGCCGAACTCTGCCGGAGGCTGTTTGAGCGTTCGTCCGAAATGCGCCTTGTGTTCCGTTAGCATCTTTCCAAACGTCATTCCGTCGGCCCCGGCACGATTCGGATCGGCGCCCCGCTCGAGCAGGGTCAGCGCATCCGCATAAGCGAGCTTGTTGTCGAGTCCCATTTTCGTGCGGTAAAGCAACAACGGATAACCGGAAGAATCCGATCCATCCTCCGGCATCGCGGAATTGACATCGGCGCCATGGTCGAGGAGCAGCTCAAGTCGCGATCTCGCCTGATCCGGGTAGTAACCCAAATACCAGTTCATGAGAATCATCGGCCGACCGAACTCGTCGCGAGCGTTCGGATTTCCACCCGCCTCCAGCATTGCGCGGAGAACGGGCGCCGATGCATGCACCGCGTTGGCCATAGCGAAGGAGTCTCGCTTGCCGTTGGTGTAGTTAGGGTCCGCGCCGAGCGAAAGCAAAGTTCTAACCGCCTCGGCTAATTCCGGGCGCTGCCACGATTGCGTCACAGCGAAGTAGAGCAACGTCGTGCCGTCACGTCCCGGCGCCTGCAAATCCGGAAGCGCCTTCGCTGCCGCGCGGATTGCGTCTTGATCGTTCTTTACGATGGCCTGCGCGACAGCAAACAGCGCCGGCTGCTCGCCAAAGTCCCATTTCCCCGAGCGCTGCTCCTCCCGTATCTGGCGCTGATGCTCCTCGCCTCTTTCCATGGACACAAAAAAAGCAACGAACAAGCAGACTACCGCCCCAAAAGCGAGCGCCAGGCAGATTCCGCCGATTAAAAGGATCTTCTTGATCACGTCGTGTCTTAGCGCTTCCGATCGTCCGCTATTTGGCAGCCATCGACAAGGCTTCGGCTGGTTGCATCGCGCTGATTAGATAGGATTCAGGCGATGCGGACAAACACGAAGTTCGTGGAGCACTGCTATCGCTTCACGGCTTCACCGCGCCGGATGGCCCGCGATCAGATAAATGCTGACGGCGGCGAGGAGGATACCGAGAGCTTTGCGCAAGGTGAGCGGTTCGTGCAGGAAAACCAGTCCGAGCACGGCGCCGCCAACGATAAACATGCCATAGATCGGGACGACGACGCTGGTCGGCCCTTCGGATAACGCGAGGAAATAAAAGACAACCGCAATCACCAGGGCCACGCCCGCACCGAGCACAAGCATCCCATCGGCGCTGACAAGATTGTCTCGGGAGAATGTTTTCATGTCTCCGCGGAGGATGGTGATGGTCGTTGAGGTCGCCACCACCATGGCGGAGGAAATCATAAGAACGAAATAGCTGGAGAATCGGCCGCTCTCGGTAGCGAGCTTAACCAGCGTTGCGGTCACGGAGTAGCCGATCATCCCAATGACGGCCCAGAGGAGATACGATTTGCTCATCAACGAGAGCGAAGCAGTCGGCTTCGACTATTGCAAGCTGCGCGCGTCGGAGGTTGCCGAGTTTAGTTTTATGATTTCCATCCGTTGGGTTAGCAGTTCAAATCAGCGGAGTTGATATTGGGATCTGCCTTGCTCGGTTGAGCCGCGAGGTAGCGGTCGAGCGTGGCGGGAGCAGCTGAGATACAATCAGACCCATCTCTCTTCTTGCTAATCACGCGAACAAGTTCTTTCATGCTCTAACCCGAAGAACCCAATCCTATGAAACACATCCAAACCTTTTTACTGCTAACGGCTCTCCCGTTAGCCACTCTCGTCTACGCGCAGGATACCAAGAGCTCTCCTGCGGCCGGCGCGCCGGCCTCACCGTCAACTCCACCAACCATCGCGTCAGCGATCGATCGCGAGATTTCTATTATAGAGAAGGAACTTGTCGAAGCCGCCGAAGCGATGCCGGAGGGCAAGTTCGATTTCTCTCCGGAAAAGCTGAACATTTCCGGCAGCGACTACAAAGGTGTGCGCACCTTCGGGCAGCAACTAAAACACGTTGCCGCCTCGAACTACTTGATCTGGTCGCCGATCACCGGCGAGAAACCACCGGAAACGGTTAATGACGGCAAAGGTCCGGACAATATGACAGCCAAGGCGGACATCATTAAGTACCTGAAGGATTCCTTTGCTTTTGGCCACAAGGCTGTAGCCACGTTGAACGACTCGAACCTTGTACAACCGATTACCTCGGGTAGTGGCAGGCCGACCACGCGTCTGTTCCTGGCAACGTTTGCCCCAGCTCATTGCTTCGATCACTACGGCCAGATCGTCGAATATCTCCGGATGAACGGGATCGTGCCACCGGCAAGCCGCGGACACTAGGGGCAGAGCGTAGATCACGGAGAACTAAGGCCGGAAGGCGGGGCGCTGTAGTGGCGGCGGAGCCAGCCTTGAGTTTGTCGAATAGGTCAGCCGCAGATTTTTTCGGTCGCGGGAATGTCGAATGTTTAGATTTGCCCCCATTTTCTATTCCGGTGGCCGGCTTAAAGGTTGTAGGCCAGCTTATGAGTCGGCTCGTAGAGCTGCATGTCATCCGCCCCTGGCACTACCATTATTACGACGCGGCCGTATTCGCGTTGCTCGATCGGACCCCGGAACTGCGCTCCTTTCGCCCGTAGCTCGGCGATCGTGGCTTCGATGTCGTCGCACATCAGCGCGATTGAATGGTGACGCGGGTAATCGTAACTTTGGCCCTCCCACTGGCTGTGCGTGGGGTGTACGCCCATCTCGCTCGGCCCGCATTTGAAAATGAGCCAATCGTCATCGAATTCCTCGGCAACGTACTTCCAGCCGAGCACGTCGCGCAGAAACGCCCGCGTTGCATTAGGATCGTCGGAATAGATCAAGGTGTGAATCGAGGTAATCATGTCGTCAGATCGCCTGAAAGAGCTGATCGGCCGAATCGATTTCTGATTGTTTGGGCTGCGGTGCCGCTTGTCCTTCGAAGATAGCAAGGCGCGATAATCGCGGCGAGGACGATACAAGTTGTGGCAAATTTTATTTGGATTTCCGCGATCAGCGTCACGGTGCGTACCGTACAGACTCTCGTGGGCTTTGTCGCTCATAATCTGACGCGTGGGTGATTTGCTGCAGTGGCGGGCGTGTCGCCTGCGGACACACTGGCCGGCGCTCTATGGACGCTGACAGCATTCGCAGTTTTTCCGGGGCACAACGCTAATCACAACGTGCGTGGTGATGCCACTCTGCTACCGTGCACCAATATGCGACAACTGGTTTTTGGGTTGGTTCTTGGGTTGGCGTGCTCTGCTTTTGGGCAAACGGTAGCGGATCGGGTAGCAAAGCAGAACGCGCTTTTTGAGGAGTATTATCAAGCCGGGCTTAAGAATTTTCCGGAGCGGGCAACATCGTACGGCGATTACCGTTACAACTCACAGCTTGGACAGGTTTCGCTCGCGGAAATCGCCCGGCAACATGCGGAAGCCGATGATTTTCTCGCTCGATTAAGGGCGATCCCGACTGATGGCATGAGCGACAAGGACCTCTTAAGTAATCGGATACTCGAAAAGCAGCTGGAACGCGCAGACGTGAACTACGCTCTAAAGAATTACGAGATGCCGGTGAACCAGCAGAACGGAGTGCACACTCAGCTGGCCGACTTGCCGAACGCCATGCCGTTCGATTCTGTGCCGCATTACGAGGATTACATCTCCCGATTACATCAAATCCCGCGGGTCCTGGAACAGACGACAGAGGTGATGCGGCAGGGCGAGAAGGATCATCTGATGCCGCCCAAGCTCGTTCTCGAAAAGTTGCCCGGCCAATGCGACGGCATCATCGCCGCGAACCCGTTCCTCGAACCCACAAAGAAATTTCCTGCGGAATTTTCCGAGCAAGACAAGAAACGCCTGACCGACGAGATCACCAAGGCCGTTAACGACGATGTGTTTCCCGCTTATCGAAAGTTCGCCGAGTTCCTGCGCACCGTGTACGATCCGAAAGGACGAACCGAGCTTTCGATCGAAAGTCTCGCTGACGGAAAACGGCGTTACGCCGAAGCCGTGAAACAGATGACCACCGTCAACGTCCCGCCCGCCGACATCCATGACATCGGGCTCAAGGAAGTAGCGCGCGTCACGGCCGAGATGACCAAGCTGGCGCAGAGCCAGGGATACAAAGACTTGGCCCACTTCCGGGAGGCGGTCAACAACGATCCCAGGTGGAAGCCGACCAGCGAGCAACAGATTCTGGATGACTACAAAAAATACATCCATCAGATGGAGCCGAAGCTGCCGGAACTATTTGGATTGCTGCCGAAGTCGCCGGTCACGGTGGAACCGATCCCTGACTTCGCCAAAGCCGCCGCGACCCATTACGTCCAGGGCACGCCGGATGGGAAACGTCCGGGCCGCGTCGTTGTTGCCGTCTCTAACCCCACCAAGCGTACCCTGGTCGACGACGAAGCCGTTGCCTATCACGAGGGCGTTCCCGGTCATCACCTGCAAATCAGTATCGCCCAGACGCTGGAAGGCTTGCCGAAGTTTCGGCTGCACGGTTTTTTTAGCGCGTATGCCGAAGGTTGGGCGCTCTACTCCGAGGTGTTAGGCAAAGAGATCGGTTTTTACCAGGACCCTGTGTCTGACTACGGCCGGTTGAATTCAGAAATGCTTCGCGCCGTCAGGCTGGTGGTCGATACCGGGATTCACGACAAAAACTGGAGCCGCCAGCAGGTGATCGATTACATGCGCGCCAACGACACCAATGACGCGCTGGCGCAGACTGAAGCGGACCGGTACATCGCCTGGCCCGGGCAAGCGCTGGCTTACAAGATGGGTCAGTTAACCATTCTCAAGCTGCGCGATGAAGCGAAGACGCAACTCGGAGAAAAATTCGATCTCAAAGCATTCCACGACGAAATATTGAACGGCGGCGCGATGCCGTTAGACCTGTTGCAAGAAAGAATTGAGACCTGGATTAAAGATCAAAAGTTGAATGGAGCGACTGGGCGAGCGACATGGCCGGTAAAGCCGTGAGGTAACGGTCGAGCGAACGGGAGCAAGCGAGATACAATCAAAAATCAAACCGCTCAAAACCAACAGGCGAAAACCTGAGAGTGAACGTCGAATAGCCTGCTCGCAATCATGCCGCGCTGCGGCAAAAAGCCGCGATTGCTAATCAACGGCGATCAGCCGTGAATTCTGCGTGCCGCACTAAATGTCACGTCGTAGCCCACCGAAGCGCCGCCGCAGCCGACCGCTCGACTGATCAACGCCTTAACGAATCGCCAGATCAAACGTGAGTCAAAGCGAGGACTAACACCTCTGCTGACTCGACGCGGGTTTAGGCTCAATTTGAACTTGTCGGAAATCCTTCAAGGTTAAATGGAGTATGGCCCACATCGCGACCAGGAAGGGCGTAATCGGTATTCTGACCGGCGGCGGGGATGTGCCGGGGCTGAATCCCGCGATCCGAGCCGTCACCATTCGCGCCCTGCGCGAGGGTTATCAGGTCGTCGGCCTCCGCCGTGGCTGGTTTGGCGCGATCAGCATCCTGCGCGATGAGCATGCCGATAACAGTCAGCACTATCAAATCCTGACGGAAGAGATCGTCAATCGTGCCGGGCGCACCGGCGGCACGTTTCTGCATACCTCGCGGACAAACCCGTCGGCAGTGAAAAAAGAAGATGTGCCTGAACCGTTGCGCGCAACGTTCAACCAAGACAAAAACGATCTCACTTCGGAAGTCATCAAGAACCTGGATTGGCTCGGCATTGACTATCTGATTCCGATCGGCGGAGACGACACGCTTTCTTTTGCGAGCCGCTTGTCCGGGGAAGGCGTCAAGATTGTCGCAATACCAAAGACCATGGACAATGACGTGCCGGGCACCGATTATTGCATCGGTTTTAGCACCTGCGTCAGCCGGACAATTGAATTGTCGAATCGCCTCCGCACGTCGGCCGGATCTCACGAACGATTTCTCGTTATGGAGGTGTTCGGACGGTACGCGGGGTTCACCGCCATGCTGCCGACGATGGCGGGCGCGGCGAATCGGTGCGTCATCCCCGAATGCAAATTCGACATGGAACATCTGACTGAATTGTTGTCCTCCGATCGCGCGCATCATCCGAGCCAATATTCAGTCGTCATTGTTTCGGAAGGGGCAATGTTCGAAGGCGGCGAGATGGTGTTCACCGACAAAACGACCGACGCATATGGGCACGTGAAACTCGGCGGCATCGGCGACTTGGTCTCGGCAGAACTCAAAGAGCGCTCTGCCAAATACAACAAGGGCAAGCCGATCCAGACCATCAACCAGCGTCTTGGCTACATGGTGCGCGGCGGCGATCCCGACGCGATTGATTCGATTGTGCCGATGGCGTACGGAAACCTCGCCCTCGATCTCATTTTGCATGGCGTCCATGGCCGCCTGGTCGTCTTGAAGAATGGGCGCTATGACAACATGCCGATTGAAGTGGTGACCGGCAGCAAGAAAACGGTCAACGTGAACAAATACTATAACAAGGAGCGCCTGCGCCCACTCTACACCGATTTCGAAATGCAGCCGCTATTCATCATGGCAAGTGATTAGGGCTGAAGCCATGGCATGGAATACCGCTGGGTTCTGGGCCCTAACCTCCTTGGCTCGCCGGAGCACGCGGGAAATAGAGCGAACGGAGCGTGCTGGGAAGCCGCGACATAGATGGGCAAACCCGAGAGGGCGAGAGAGCGGGAGCGAAAGAGTCACTGGGATGAGTGACATGGCCGGAGGGTTGGGATCACGACCTGGGAGGAGTGTTTAACCATCGAGCGCGGCGGGAGCTGCCGAGATACCAACGGATCGATAACTGCCTAACGAGAATGGAATGTTCGGATGCTGTGCTCAGCTTGCCCGCCGTGGTGGGCGAAGACTTTCGGAGTTCGGAGTGTAGACGCGACCCCGTTTTCTTCAAGCGGAACACCACCGTGCAAGTCTGGACAATTGGAGAAAGATTTGGGATTGGAAGCGAGTTCTCTCTGACTTGCTGCCCGGTTAATAATTTTCGAGATCATGATCTGACGTCGCCCCTCAATTCGCGGCCCTTACCCGACCCGACCCACGCTCTGTGGATCGGGTCCGATATTTCCCCGATTTAACTTAGGCTTTGGCGCCGACCATTACCGGATTCGCAATAAGGAATGAATCCAACTGCGCCGCGAGTGGTGTCGGCAACTTGGTTTTCAAGAAACCGAGCGTCACTTGCACAGACTTCTGCGCGTTTTCCTGACTGATTCCAGTTTTCTGGACGATTATGTTAGTTAGTTCGTTCATAGTGCTGCGAAGATCGGTCTCTTAACGTGCTCGCGCGCGCAACATCTTGCCAAGATTGGACCGTTTCTTGCACCCGCCTAGTTGAACCGAGCCGTGGGAACGAGCGAGATGGACGGTCAAGTCTGTGAGGGTAACAGATAAGTCTCGCGGGAGCGAGCGCATCAACGGAGCGAACGGAGCGTGCTGGGAAGCCGCGACATAGAACACGTCGCGAGTGAGGGAATGGAGCGTTTGGGGAAAGCGACGTAGAAGGCAAAGCCGTGGTGGGTAGCGGCGAATGAGCTGGGAAGCGAACGAGTTTCAATCGCGCGGGTAGACGGCAACGCAGCCAGGGTAGCTGGCGCAAGCACGGGGCAGTGCGAGTGATCAAGGTAAAGCTGCGAGGGAAGCAGCGAGTAAGTGTGGGCAACGAGCGAGTTTCAATAGCACCCCGCGATCGCGAACTTTCTAGGCGCGCAACGCATTTCCATTTCGGCTCGGATTGCCAATAGATGAAGAGTGGACTTGCTCTTGAAAACTGTTTCTATAGAAAGATGTAGGTTTTCTATAGAAAGGGATACAGAAGAAATGAGTGACCAAGACGTTAGAGAATTGCCAGCGTACGGAATCGCAGAGGCCGCGCATTACCTGCTCGTGCCGCGGGCAACTTTGCGGTCTTGGGTTGTTGGCATGTCGTACGGTAGCGATGGCGAACGCAGATTCTTTAAACCGGTGATTCAACCAGCAGCAACGTCTCCAGTCGCACTCTCGTTCATCAACTTGGTCGAAGCTCATGTGCTTGCTGCGATCCGTCGCAAGCATCGCGTCGATATGCCGTCCGTTCGGCGAACAATTGCCTTTCTGAAGAAAGAATTTGGCTCGCCACATCCTCTGGCCGACCACAAGTTTGAAACCGATGGCGTTGACCTTTTCATTTCCCATTACGGCGACTTTATTTCTGTTTCACAAGGCGGACAGCTAGCGGTGCGAGACCTTTTGAAAGCGCACCTGCGCAGAATCGATCGTGATGACAAAGGATTCCCGCTGCGTCTGTATCCGTTCACGCGAGTAGATGAAAACGACCAGCCAAAAAATGTTGTGATTGACCCGTTCATTTCATTCGGCAAAGCCGTCATTACTGGTACCGGCGTGAGTACTGATATCGTCGCTGAACGTTTCAAGGCCGGTGAATCGGCCGACGAACTGGCGCACGATTACGGCTGCGGCCGCGAAAAGATTGAAGAAGCGATCCGCTGCGAACTTAGCCTCGCGGAAGCCGCCTGAAGAATTAACTTTCTTTCTCGATCGGCAGCTTGGCCGGTACAAAATGGCCGCGGTCCTTCTGTACAGCCGGCCTTCACATCGAAATTCACGACAATCATTTCCGGCAAGACGCTCTCGATCCTGAGTGGTTGACCGCCGTCGGTAAAAAGAATTGGATCGTTGTCACGCGCGATGAGCGCATCCGCTATCGCGTTGCGGAGAAACACGCGATTCGCCGTGCGAAAGTGCGTGCGTTCGTGTTAGCAGCGCAGGGTGATCTGCGCGCCGATATGCTTGCACAGAATTTTCTTAGGGCGTTTCCCAGGTTGTCGAAAAGCAGAAGCCGCCGTTTATCGCAAAGATTTCACGCAGTGGCGACGTCACCATCCTCGATTTCTGATCGCCTTAACTGTTATGTGGATCAAAGCGCGTCTTTGAAAGCGCGGTCGAGAATCGAGGTAAGAAGGGCGGCGAGTGCCGGGCGAAAGCTTTCGGCATTCGCGCCAATCTGCCCGACCCTGACATCATCCCGCGGGAAGAAACCAATGGGATGAGCGAAATGGCCGGAGGGTTGGGATCACGACTTGGGAGGAGTGTTTAGCGGTCGAGCGCTCCACGTTGACTTTGTGGATTGCAAGACGAGGCTTTCTCATCATGGGCGACAAATCTCCGAAAGCGAATCAGAAGCACAAGGCACAGCAACAGGCGAAAGCGAACAGCGCGGCTCAGAAGAAAGAGCAACAGGCCTCAGCCGCCAAGCCGGTGCCGAGAAAGAAGTAGACGACGCTGCCAAGCAGCAACCTTGGTTCGATACGAGATTCCGCCCGGCTCAGCTGGGGCGAGAGCGGCTGGGAGGTGCTTCGTCAATGCAGATTGTAGCGACCTGCTTAAGCGCAGCGTTCTTAGTTCTGACTTCCTTTTTCTGCCTTATTTCATTCGGTTGTGCCGGGTACACGGTATGGCCCGATGGAGTCGGGTGAGCGCTTCGGAGAACGCGAATCAATCTATGACTTTCGCCTTTTCGTGACGGTTGTAGAAGCGCTTATATCAAGCGCCTTGTCGTCGGAGCATGAGTACGCAAAGCAGAAGCAGAGATTATTAGTTATCCCCCGGGTTGGGACCTGTGGCGCATCCAGCCGTAGGTGATCCAAAGGACGACGAAGGGAATGAGCCAGGTCTTGCCGGGATTGTTGAAGAAGATGGTGGCGAGTAGGCCGGACGCGATGGCAGAGCGCGAGTCGGCGAAGCGTTCGGCCAGGGCGAAAGCCATGGCCCAGACGACGGCGCTGAAAAGTCCGCTGGTTATGCCCTCGATCACGTCGCCGGCGAAAGATGGCGGGGCTTTTTGGAATGCGAGATACTCGAAAAAGCCCAGGGCGAAGAGGACTCCGGTGACCTGGCCGAAGACAAACCCGCGCGCCCACCGGCGCCAGCGCATCCCATTGATAAAGGTGACGAAGAGAAAACAGATAAGCCCGACCACAACGGCTCGATAGAGATGCGGTTGTTTGGCTGCAAGGGCGACGGGAATCTCGTAGGTTGCGATCGTGAGTGCGGCGCTCATGATCGCGACGGTCGCTTCGCGCCAGACCGGCAGACGTCGGTGTCGTGGGAACACAGCGCACAGACTAACGAATGCCCAAGCGCAGACCGCAGCGAGGGTGATGGCGTTGCCTAACGAGTATTGGCCGAAGATGCGAACGGCGGGTCCTTCCACGATGGCTTGGAAAGCAAGGATGACGTACCCAACAAAGGCCGCGCCGATACCGAGTAGAATCGAAACCAGGTAGCCCATGATAATCATGGTGAAAACGGCCCCGGTAGCGCTAACTCCGTGGCCCCTGGGGAAGGGAAGCAGGACGGCCAGCACGACAAGGCTGAGGAGTGCGGGACAAACGACATAAACCTGGAGGAGCAGGGCACGCAGGTCGCGGTTGCGCCGGATCTGGTGACCGCTCAGGTCGATAACGCTGAAGTTAGGCGAAAGGCGGGGATCGATCTGGGTCACGTGAGTGCGCCACTGCAAAGGACGGGCGAGAAGCCAGCCGAGTATCTGCAAAGTGGCGACGATAAGGCTGCGGCCTGCCGTGCCGAGGCGTAATTCGCGCGGCCGGATCCAGTGATCGTCCATCCGCACGCGAGCAGGCACGTCTGCGGTACCGACGGCGGGCCGGTGATAATTATAAAGATGAATCTGCATTCCGTGCTTGGCCGAGGCGATGCCGATGTCGTGGCAATCCGTGGCGGCAGGGTCGCCCGCGCGCTGAAGCTCAGTCGCGTAGGCGAGCGACATGAGGATGTGCCCGCCATCGCCGAAATCCATCACGCGCTGCGCGACGTTGATGCCGTCACCACTCACGTTCATGTTGCCATTGACATCGAGCTGGCGCACGACTTCGCCGGTGTGAATTCCCATCCGCACAGCGAAGCCGCCTTCGATCTGTTCCGCCAGTTCGCGGGCGCAGCGGATCGCGCTCGAACAGTGATCGAAGAAGGCCAGCGCCATGCCGTCGCCGGTAGGTGTGCGGATGACTTCGTCCCGGGAAGCAGCGTCGGCCACGGTAGGACTATTGTTGACGATGTCCTGCAAGTCGCGGAAAACGGCGGTCTGCCGATCGAGCGGAAGGGTAGAATAACCGACGGCATCCAGGAAAAGAATGTGCGCAGTTTCGGGCTTGGGGTGATTCAACGTCGCCATGGATGCAGCGATAAAGAGTAGTGCTTCCCCTTAATAGCAATTCTGACTGACGAATGCGAGGCCCGGTCGCTACTTCGGTGGCCATTGGCGTAGAGACAATACCCGGCCTAACTTTATCGCGTATTTCCCGATGGCCTTTCGCACGCCGAGAAAGTCGACGACCATTTCAGGAGCGTTTGGAGCGTAACCATTTCGAAACTTGATTACGTCGTAATCCCTCCCTTCTAATCGATTTTTCCAATATGGCTTTCGTTCGCGAAACTCTGTCTTTTTCGGGCCGGCGGCGATATCGGCAAAGAATTTCCGATGCAACGTTAGGTGTAGGATAGATGTTTTCTCACTTCAAGTCTTCCTCAAATCATTCGCGATCGCAGCGAATTGTTGAAGTGCCGCTTCTAAATCTTCCACTATCTCGGCGGCGATGATGTCGGAGCTCGGGGCCAGGCGGCTACAACATCGTTGCTAAACGATTTTGCAGGGAACGCGAGTGTCCTCATCAAACAAATAGACGGCGCACATTCGGTGATAGCCATCTGCGATGACGAGTTTCAGATGGCTTGGATCTCTGACGAGCAGCAGCGGCGAAAGCTTCTTGCCGGCCGCGATTGCCATATGATTTTTTCGTACGTGAGAATTGGTTACCCCCAATAAAGGTAACTGTGAGGCGCGAAAAATATCTTTCGCCGCAAACGACGTCATAGGCGCACGGGACAGGGCTTTAGCATACCTCGCCGCGGTTTTCTCATCATAAAGCAGCGTTAAGTACGATTCCGCTGCTGGATAATCGTGTTCTTCAGGCTTACTCAGCCATTTCTTTTTGGATTTCTTGCTCATACTAGCTCCTTTGTAGCCCGGCTTGTCACGCTTGGATTCGTCGGAATTCGTTTTGCGTCACTTCGTATAGTGGCATATGGCTGCTCTGTTTTTTCAACTCATTTGCGATTTCGTCGAAATGGGCGGGAGCACATGAGTCAACGTTGGGTAACGAACGAGTTTCAACTGGACGAGGGCGGCTTGGAGATTCTTGTCTGCGGAAATCTGACATCTGACCTCTCGTTCCACCGTGCTGTCTTCCAGGCTCTATCTGATAAATCTGTCACGATTTGTTGACTGACCCCTATCTAAGATTCACTATCTAAGATTCAAGTCGGCGACTTCACCAGATCGCGAAATGATTCCAGAGGCCGAATATTTTAACTGTCGGAAAATGTCCGGCAACCCCCCGAGATCAAGGCTCAGTGTGAACCGACCGAGCCGACCGAAGGACCAACAGATTTTCCGCGAACGAGAACGCTGTAACCAGCCGAGATCACACGCCGCGCTCCTTCGCCAGTTTCCGGGTCGCTGCGAAGCGGTTCGTCGTGGACGCTTTGCTTAACCTCGAAGGTACGGACCGGTTTGGCGGGGTCGGTGGTTTCGTAAATGTAAGTCGGCATCGCGACAATGTACTCGTAAACGGGCTGGGCGCATTCCTTTTCGGGAACGTTTGGGCGCGACCCCATTTTCCATCCCACTTTCAACTAAACCCGGCGGAATGCGTTTCCCCCGAAAATAATCGCTAGCCCGAGCAGGATGACTGCGACCGGCACAAGCGGCTGCAACTTCACGGCGGGAGGCACCGAGACCTTGAGTGTGCCTAGGGAAGTCGAGCACGCTGGAGAATTCAGCGAGGTTGACGCTGTCTTCGAGGCTCTATCTCATCAATCCGTCACGATTTGTTGACTGACCCCTATCTACTCTATCCAGAAATCTGTCAAGATTTGTTGACTGACCCCTATCTACTGACCCCTATCTACTCTATCCTATCTACTCTATCTATCCTCTAGAGTTTGTTTAGATGCTTCGGCACTGGCGATCGCGGCGACGGCGATGCACGTTGTGGCAAATTTCATTTGGGTCCTGCAATCAGCGTCATTCTCGCTCGCTTGATTCGCGCTTCTCTGTCTGCCCGTCAATTTTTACAAATGGGCGCAGTTGATCGATCACTCTCGGCGTCATGCCTTTGACTTGGGAAAGCTCATCCACAGACTTATAAGGTCGATGTGCGATAATCTGATCCGCGCGTGATGATGCAACGCCGGGCAATGACTCCAACTCTTCGGCTGAGGCTGTATTAAGATTCACAATCAGGGAACGCTTTGCCGGTCCGAGCAAGCTCTGTAGCGGAGTGTGCGTAGTTGTGGCGTGAGCCATTGCTACCGGAGTTGCGCGCTGTCCTGTTCGCATTGCCCGTTCCTTCTTCAGCGCGGCTGTGAAAGCGTTAGATAAAAGGACGAGGCCAATAAAGATACAGACAATGCCAGACCCGACCGATGAAACTAAAAGGGCGATTCCTTGTCCCAACCGGTTGGTGCACATAGCAACGATCGCCAGAACGAAAGTCGCGATAAAGAAAATGAATCCAAATCCAAAAATCCAAAACGTGAGAAATCCGAGAATAAGACATACCCAACCAGCTTTGACGGCCGATGACTTCGGGAGGACGGGCTTCGCAAGTTGGGGTGTCTCTGGATTGGGTTGGAATGACGGGTTCATTGCCGCGAGGCGCGCCTCACGCGCCTAACGATGAGTAGATAGAACTTCGCGATTTTCCTCTGCGTTTTACGCTTCGTCAAAATAATCGCTATCGACCTTCTTGATGATGTAAGGCTGTTCTGGAGCGACACCGATATTGTGCTCAATCATCAATTCAGCTAGGCGGCGGCCGTCAATCAACACGAGTTTCTGGTGCAAGCTCGCTGCGTATTCGCGGGCGTTATCGTGAAAGTCGCTGGTTGTGATGAATATTCCTTTACCAGCTTTCTTTCCCGCAATTGCACCGACGAAACTCTGAATTTCAGGACGACCGACCTTGTGCTTCCAGCGCTTTGCTTGGATGTAGATGACCTCCAAGCCAAGTCGATCTTCATTGATTAGCCCGTCGATCCCTTCATCTCCTGTGCGTTGAGTAACCTGCGCGGCCTCCTTCTTCGATCCGCCATAACCCATTTTCACGAGAAGATCGAGAACGACTTGTTCGAAACGGAACGGATCGATGGAGGCGAGCTTTTCTCTGAGTTCAGTCGTCAGGCTGGTATTGAGCTCTCGGAAGGCGAGTTCGATTCGCTCTTGTGGCGACGCGTTCTCGCTTACCGTTGTCTCTACGGGTGCGTCGACTGGCGTGTCCGTTTTGGCCTTTCTTCTTGCTTCGGCGTATTCAGGAAACTGAAGAAGGAATCGCATGTTAATCGTGGAGGGGTTCGAAGACAGTGCGTCTTTGCCCGGTTGCGTGATCCGGAAACGTCCCTTACCCGTCTTCTCCAGCAGACGCGCCATCGTGAGATGTGAGCGTGCCCAGGCGATTCGGTTTGTGAACACGGGCTGTGCACCGCTCGGCAGCAGCTCCTTCCGTTCCTGTTCCGACAGGCTGAGCTCATCACCGATCCGCTGTCGTAACTCGCGAGCGGTATGCTCTTCTCCATCCGCCGCGATCTTCATGATCGGAAGCATTAGAGATTGGAAGTCTGGAATTGGCATACGAGCTATTTCTTCAAATCAGCTGCGATTGTAGCGAATTGCGAGAGCGCGGCTTCCAGGTCTTCGACGATCTCGGCGGCGATGATGTCGGGGTCAGGGAGGTTGGCACTGTCTTCGAGTGATTCGTCCTTCAGCCAGAAGATGTCGAGGTTCAATTTGTCGCGCTTGGTTAGCTCTTCGTAGGTGAAGCTTTTGAGGCGCTCGGATTCTTTTCGCTCGTGGCGGTTCTTAGGATTATAACATGCGACGAAGTCGTCGAGATCGCTGCGCTTGAGTGGATTTTCCTTTAGGGTGAAATGTTTGTTGGTGCGGAGGTCGTAAATCCAAAGCTTGTCGGTCCAGGGTTTCTCGGCTGCTGGTTTGCGGTCGAAGAAGAGGACGTTCGCCTTAACGCCTTGGGCGTAGAAGATGCCGGTCGGCAGACGCAGCAACGTGTGAACGTCGGCTTGCTTGAGTAACTCGCGTCTCACAGTTTCACCGGCGCCGCCTTCGAAGAGGACGTTATCAGGAACAACGATCGCGGCGCGGCCGTGCTGTTTTAGGATGGTGAAGACGTGCTGGAGGAAGTTGAGCTGTTTGTTGCTCGTGCTCGCCCAGAAATCATCGCGATGAACGACGAGCGATTGTTTCTCTTCGCCGCCGGCTTCGTTGACGATGGTGACGCTGCTCTTCTTTCCGAATGGCGGATTGGTCAGCACCATCTCGTATTCGCCGTGTTTGCCGGCGAGCGCATCCTTCACCATAACTGGAACATGCGTGGCATCGCTGCCAATACCGTGGAGAACGAGTTCATGCAGCACAGCCGCGCGACGCTATCGACCAGCTCGACGCCACGAAGCTGCTCGGTGTTTAGGAACGTGAGCTGTTTCTTATCGAGCTTGTTGTGATTGCGAACAAAATCGTGCGCGATGAGAAGGAAACCGCCGGTGCCGCAAGCCGGATCACAGATCGTCTCATTGGGTTGCGGCTGCATTACATCGACAAGTGCGCGGATGAGAGGACGAGGCGTGAAGTACTGGCCAGCGCCGCCTTTGACGTCCTCAGCGTTCTTTTGCAGGAGCCCCTCGTAAGCGTCGCCCTTCACGTCCGTGTCGAGCGACGACCATTCTTCCTTGTCGATCAGGTCAGCTATCAACCGGCGCAGCTTGGCCGGGTCCTGAATTTTGTTTTGCGCCTTTCGAAAAACTACGCCGATCAATCCCGGTTCTTTGCCGAGTTGTTCAAGTGTGTGGCGATAATGGATTTCAAGTTCATCGCCATCACGCTTGAGTAACTCCGGCCACGAATACTCCTCGGGAATCGGCGACTCCTTGTTGAATGGCGGCCGGCTCTGCTCATCCGCCATCTTCAGGAACAGCAGAAACGTCAGCTGCTCGAATAATCACCGTACGAGAGTCCGTCATCCCGCAGGATGTTGCAGTAGTTCCACAACTTTTGGACGATCTGAGTCGAGTCGCTCACGTCCTACTTCTTACTAGCTACAATGGCGTTCAACTTTGCCTCAAGTGCCGTAACGAGCGCGTCAAAGGCACTTCGTTTGTGAGAGTTGAGAGCAGTTGCAGGATTTGCTTCAACCAATTCGGCAATCTCGCCTTTCAGCTTCGCTTGCACGGCATCCGACCACGTCTTGCCTTGATGCTTGAAAGCAGCTCTCAGTCGGTCAGACCATTTCGCGTTGCCTTTGAACTTCGGCGAAAGAATTGAGACTCCGTAACGATTCTGGATCGTCGACGCATACAGCGCGGAATCGAGCATATCTTCAAACTCTGATTCGTCCTGGCCATCGCAGATGGCGAACGTTACATCCGCTGTTGTGAGTAGCCCTTCTTGTTCAGCCTTTTGCTGGGCTGCTAGCCCGCATTTATCGTGCTCAAGAAACGTGTGGGCGAGGCACATCGCCTCGCGGATTTGGCTCAGTTTGTAACTGAGGTTGGAGCCTCCGTGCAGCGACTCGAACCCGAGACTTTGTTCCTTGATTGCATCCGCTAGACGCTGCGAGTTATGTTTCAATAGAGCGCGGAGTTCGCGTCGATCCTCCTCACCTTCAACGACGATGATCATCTCCGCGTGTTGTAGATTATCCGAAGCCCGGACTCCGAGTACCTCTCGGATTTCCTTAACGTCCTTTGCGGGAATGGCCTTGTTGCTGTGAACAATGATGTTCGATTTGATACTGGTTCGATCTACGAAGAGGGGGCAGTGCGTCGTCATGATCACCTGGTGCTTTTGCGCGATATCGGCCACGACCGTTCTCAATTGGTGAATCGCATTCGGATGCAGATGTGACTCTGGTTCTTCGATGGCGAGGATCAGATTGCGCCCAGCCCCGCTGCTCTCTGAGGCGTGACGCATGAGACTCAGAGCGGCCAAACTTTGGACCCCATCTCCTTTGCGCAGAAGTTCAGTCGGAGTTCCGTCGTCGACAACAATTTCGCATACGCGTCTAAGCGCGCGAAATCGTTCCTCCTGAGGGATACTTACAGCTACCTTGCGGACATTCGGCAAAAACTCCACCAATGTATCTTTGAGTATCGCCGAAATCTTATCTATACCGGCTGTTGAAGCTTAGCGACGTCCTTTAGCGCCTGTTGGTACGCTGCCTCACCCTCGACGACCGCCAGTTCTTTTTCCACCAGTTCACTAACAATCTCGTGCGCTGATCTGGCCGTGCGCACAGCTGGAATGTAACTTAAGTTTATCCGCTTTGAGATGAACTGAGCGATCGGCTCAGACTTTTTCGACAGCGCCGGCCCTCCCGGACCTCTCTTTAAAATCTTAAATCCGATTTCTTTCGGCGAGAACCATAGCTCGACCGGGAGTGTTCCGTTCAGCGAACTTTTTACCTCGGTCTCGAAATCCAAGACTTCCTGTTCAGAAAGCCGTAGCTCTAAGCCGAAGACGGACGCGCCGTCTGGATGCCGAGGTTGCAAAGACATCGGAAAGTCCCGATCCCAGTTATAAAATTCAGTGTAGCGTTCGGAAGAGGAGCGCAATCGCCCACGAAAGATTTTAACGCCGCCGATTCGACTCAGTAACTCAAGCGACACAACGAGCGCGCGCAAAATATTAGACTTACCTTCGTTGTTTGGCCCTATCAGAACCGTTGATTGCCGTATCGGGAGCTTTGAAGCGCGTACGATACTCCGATAGCGAGTGACAGAAAACGAGACGAGTTCCATCTAGCGCCTGCTCCCTTCTGCGGAGAATGCGTTTTGCAGAACTGACTGGCGAAGGCGCTTGCTGCGTTGAAGGTTGGCGTTCACCATTGCTTCTAATTCTTCCACCACACTCAGTTTACTTTCCACTTCGGCAACGATCCGCGTTTGCTCGGCAAGCGGTGGAAGGGGAATCGGTACGCTGTTGCAATTGGTCTTGTTTAGATAGGCAATGGTCGTGGAGGTGGCGACATGCTCCATGAAGGACCTCTGCGATTTAAGCGCGTATACGAAATACTCCGCAGGCAAAACGTTCGGAATCAAAAAGGCGTGAAGCTGCTGATTGATGACTGAATCTCTGTCGAGAACGGCGGCAAGTCCAAACCGACCAATGCAACTCATGACAACGCTTCCAGCTGGAATTAATCGTGCGTTATAGGTCCTCACCTCCAACTGGGTAAGTCCCAGCCCTGAACTCGCTCGCGTAATTCTTGTTCGTTCAGAGAAGTCTGGCAGTGTAATCCATGGGATTTTACCAGTGAACGTTTTCGGTTTATCCCGATTCGGAACTATACAGTCGAAGAGCTCGCCCGCGGCAGTCCACGTCCATCCCGCTGGCAGGGAAGGTCCCTTCGCGTTTACAATCGTCGGTTGTGTATATCTGCCTTTACCATTCGATTTTTGCCGACGCTCTTCGACAATGCGGTGTAAAAGTTGTTCGCCAGTTTCGTAATTGCGATTTTCTTTGCGCGCGAGTTCGGCTTCGGTAGGAACGAGGCGGCCTTCGCAGGCGCTTTTGAGTACGCTAGCGCGGTAGCGCTTCAGCGCAGCCTGCACTCGCTTCAGCGACGCCACTCCTGCATCCAATCGCGTAAACTGCTTCTCAATCTCCGCCACGATGCGCTCTTGCGAATCGAAAGGAACGATCGGCACGCGAACTTTATCGATGAATCCTTGGCTTATGCCGCCTTGAGCGGCGCCTCGGAAGTCAGACAGGATTTCCCCCTGGCCCGCCTGCGAATACAAGTAGTAAAAGACATACGCCGGATGATGGTCGGGTTTTACTTGCAAGCGGAAGACGTGCTCGTTGATGACAGCCGCTGGGAATGGGAAATCTCGCCGCACGAGTGAAACTTTTCCGGTAGTTGCGCCGTCTTTGACAATGCAGATGTCACCCGGCCTGAGATGTCCTCTTGTCATCGACCGAGCAAATGTTTCCGGAACGAACTTAATTTTCTCGAACCTGAAGCCTCCATCACGGCTCAAGTGTTCTCCTCCGATGCTCGGAATCCCTTCGCGAATCCCACTAACGCCGCCTTTAGGCCTGCTTCCTGATTCAAAAGCTTGAAGAAGCTCGCGCAGTGGAAGCTTGTGCCCGTTACGTTCTATCTTCACGCGGCAAGAGTAAGATTGAGTTCATCGATCAGTGGCCAGAGTTTCTCGCCAAAAGTCTTGTAGATCGGGCCGAGAACGTTGTCGGCTTCGAGATGTTCGCGATCGACGCTGCCACTCGCGCTTATGTAGTCGCGCATCTTCTCAAGCCAGGCGAGTTGGTCGACAGTGAAGGTGATGTTGGCGGTGCGCTTTTCTTCCAGCCAGGTTGCGAATTGTTGGCGGACGTGTTCTTCGAAAGGCTCGAGGTTTTGTGTTCAAGCGCAACGCGCACTAAGGAAACTAAATCTGTGAATCTTCGTGTCTGCGACTTGATCTTCGGCGCGCTCGGGTCCGAGCCGGACTGGCCTTTCCGCCACATCTTTCTCGAATGCATTCCAGATTGTTGGGACAGGTTGCGGACCAAACTCTGGTTTGAGTTTGGCTTCGAGTTCGCGGAGCGACTCTTCTGTGAGTCGCTTGTTGAAAGGTCGGCTGTAAAGAATCTGAAGCGCTTCGATCTCGGCTTTGTGCTTTTCGATGTATTCGCGAAAGGAACGAATGATACCTTCGGCCTTTTGTTTCGCAGCTGCATCGTATCCTCGGTTCGTCACAACATCGATTGTCGTCACGTCGATTGTTTGTTCATTCTGCTGTTTGATTCGTGCGAGCGTGTCGCGCACTTCCGGTTGATCGAATGGCAAACATGCTTCCGTAATCATTTTTTTGCGCGTTTGGGCGAAAAGCTGTTGGATCGACTTCCTGAGCTTCACCCCCTTTCGTCCCGTTGCCTCTTTCGGCGACCACATCCGGATCAATTGCTTGGAGTAGCGCGCGCGACATATCGTTCAGGGTCTTACCACCGGTCGCCGCGG
This sequence comes from uncultured Verrucomicrobiae bacterium, assembly GCA_963719605.1. Taxonomy (GTDB): domain Bacteria; phylum Verrucomicrobiota; class Verrucomicrobiia; order Chthoniobacterales; family UBA10450; genus Udaeobacter. The sequence goes on along the minus strand of CAVRCO010000021.1, from coordinate 146,803 downwards.
CGATTTGCTGCTTTGCAGCATCACCGAGCGCTTGTTCCATTCGCGCGAGTCGGCTTGCCAGTGTCGTTAGCGTGTCTTCATCGCGTTTTCCAAGAGCTACACCGAGCAAAATGCTTTCGAGTTTCTCGGTTGGTTTTCGATCGAGCGGTCGCGAATCGGTTTTGTCGCTCTCGCAAACACCAACTGCGTCGACGATGATAAAATGTGTCTTCGCCTGTGCTTCTGGCCAGACCGCTTGCAACTCTGTCGGAGAAAGGACGCCGCGTCCTTTCATCTGCTCGAAGTATGACGCGGCTTCGCACGTCACGCATAAAAATTAAGAACTCGAGCGGCCGGACATCGGTTCCGGTCGCGATCATGTCGACGGTTACGGCGATGCGAATTGCTGTTGCGAAACTTCTGGATGAGTTCTCTTTCGGCGGTGCTGTCCGTTCGTGCTTGGACCTAGGTGATCTTTTTGCAGAAATCGTTGCCTTTGCCGAACACTTCGCGACAGATGTGGACGATGTCTTCCGCGTGCGAGTCGTCCTTCGCGAAGATGAGCGTTTTTGGAATCAGTGAGCGGCCGGGAAAGATCTCCGGGCCGGTCACGGAACGCTCTGATGACAGTTCGGATCTGATCTTTCACGACGACGGAGCGGTCGAGTTCTTTTGCCGTGTAGGTGAGGTCATCGTCCAATCGTTGCCATCGAATCGCCCGTGTGTCTTTTCGCGTTTGTCTACGTACAAACCCTTTTCGACTTTCCCGCCGTGTTCGTGACTTCGGTGCGAATGCGGATAGACATCGTAGCCAACATTTACGCCGTCTGCGACCGCGCGTTCGTGCGGTACTCGCTGACCAGGTTCTTGTTGAAGAAGCCGATGGCTTGCTTGCCTGGAGTGGCGGTCAAACCGATGAGAAATGCATCGAAGTATTCGAGCACCTGGCGCCACAGGTTGTAGATGGACCGATGACATTCGTCGGCGATGATGAAGTCGAAGGTTTCGATCGGTACCGCTGGGTTATACCTTACCTCACGTTGCCGATCGTCTGCGGCAGCGATTTCGAAGCCTGACCTTTCATCGAGATCTTCGGTCAGCTCTTCGCCGGACAGCATTGAATATAGCCGCTGGATCGTGGAGATGGTCAGCGCGGGCGACCGAGTCGAGACGGTTCGAAGTTAAACGCTGAACATTGTAAATTTCGGTGAATTTCCGACGCGTATCCGGCGTAACGAATTGCTGAAATTCGGTGTGCGCCTGTCGACCGAGATTAGCGCGATCGACAAGAAATAGCACGTTGCGCGCACCAGCGTATTTGATGAGCCGATAACTAAACGCACACGCCGTCAGCGTTTTGCCGGCACCGGTTGCCATTTGAATGAGCGCCCGAGGATTCGCTTCAACAAACGACTTTTCGAGATTTGTGATTGCTTCAACGCGACAGGCACGGACACCGGCGCCGTCATACGGGTGCTTAAAAGGCATTTCGGCGAGGCGACGTCTGAGCGTGTCTGATTGCTCAATCCAATTAGCAAGTGTCTCCGGACGATGAAAGGCAAACACTTGTCGCGAACGCGGATGTGGGTCGCGTTCATCGCGAAAGAATGTTTCTACTCCGGTCGATTCGTACAAGAACGGAAGTGTTCCGGTTAGGTTCACGCGCAGGAAGTCCGGCAGATTCTTCAGCGTAACGGCCGGACTGATCTGCAACGCTCGAAAGTGTGAAACCGACTTTCTTCGCTTCGACAATGCCGACGGGCTTGCGGTCGATCAGTAAAAGGTAATCGCAGCGACCCTTCTTAAGCGGCACTTCGCGGATCGCAATACCAGGTCCTGCCGATAGATTGAGTTGCTTGTAATCCTGGATGATCCAGCCGCAATCAGTCAGCAGTTTGTCGACCTTCTCGCGCGCGAGCTCTTCGGGGGAGGGCATGAAAGCGCGGAAACTAGCAGAAATTCAGCTCTGTGAGAAACGGAAAAAGCAACGGCGCAGCGGCAGTTGCGCCATCGTTATCGGTTATTAGTTAGCGGTTATCAGTTATCGGTTTGGTGAAACGGAATGGAATGCTGCTGTGCAAAAGGGCAGCATGTCCGTATTTTCTCGCAGTTCATTAGCGATGTCAGTTAGTCTGGCAGAATGTCTTGCGGGATCGCGCTGGACGCCCAACGGAGAGCGGTATGGTGATGCCAAGCGTATTGATCATTGAGGATGATGAGGATGGTCGTCGGGCCGTCGCCAAGTTGTTCGCGCGGGCAGATTGGAAAGTCTTTGAGGCCGCCGATGGCGATTCCGGAGTGGAACTCGCTCTCCGGAACCGGCCGGAGGTAATTTTATGCGACCTGCTGATGCCGAAGTCGAATGGCTTTCAAGTTTGTCGCACCATCCGGCAACAGCTGCAGCCGACGAAGATCATCGTGGTGTCGGGACGTGATTATGCGGTCGATCGCGCGAGCGCGCTCGAAGCCGGCGCGGACGAATTTCTGCTGAAGCCGATTACCTGGGAAGTGCTGTGCGAGTCAATCGACCGACTCCTAACGCCGATTCCGGAGCGACCACGAGCGACGACTTCGCCCGAGGAACTCGGTTCGGTGCCGCCTCGGATAAAGTTGTGGGGCGTGCGGGGCTCGCTCCCGGTGCCGGGGCCGGCGACGATCCGGTATGGAGGCAATACCAGTTGCGTAGAAGTGCGGGCCGACGGCGAAATTATCGTGCTCGACGCGGGCACCGGGATTCGTGCCCTCGGTCTGGCGCTAGAAAAGGAGCTGGGACCGGGAACGATCAAGCTGACTCTTCTCATCACACACACGCATTGGGATCACATTCAGGGTCTGCCGTTCTTTTCCCCGGCTACAACAGCAAAAATCTGATCCGGATCCTGGGTTATGAAGGAGCGCGTGCTGGTCTGGGCGCGATCCTGGCCGGCCAGATGGAGACGCCGTTTTTTCCGGTGAGCTTGCATGAATTGCCCAGTCATCTGGCGATCGAAGAGCTAAAGGACATGGAGTTTCACATCGGCACGGTGAAGGTGCAGGCAAAGTTTGCGAATCATCCGGGCATCTGCGTCGGCTATCGGCTCTTTACCAGCGCCGGATCGATCGCCTACATGCCGGACGACGAACCGTACGAGCCTCTCAAAATGCAACTCGCGGCGCAGGATGGAATCGATGGAAACGAAGCGCGAAATTTTGCCGACGGGGAGCGGGCCAAGATGGTGGAGTTCTTGCGGGATTGCGAAGTGGCGATTCTGGACGCGCAATATACGGACGAGGAATATAAGACATACATGGGGTGGGGGCATAGTTCGCTCAGCAGCGTGGTCGAGCTTGCGCTCGATGCGAATGTGAAAAGGGTTTTACTTTTCCATCACGATCCGAGTCATGACGATGACATGATCGATCGAATGGTGGAGCAGGCGCGGGAGCTAGTTAGGAAAAGCGGAAAGGCAATGGTGATTGAAGGGGCGCGCGAAGGCGCTGAGATCCTGCTAGAGTTACCAGCGCAGCGGCAGCTGCGCTGAGTTAATGGTTATCTGTTATTGGTGATCAGAGGGAAATGCGGAATATGGAATTCCGGATTGCGGAAAAGTTAAATGCTTAATCGCCTTTGCCCGCTTCCATCTTCGCTAAAGCTACGACGTGACGAGTCGGCGTGACAGGAGGCGACGGCGTCCCACCGCGCCGTGTTGCCCTCCACGGCGGGTAAACTCCATGTGGATTGCTCTCCAATGTTGAAACCTCGGCGAGCCGGCGAGATTGGGCTGGCACAAAGTTCGCTGTGATTTGTGCCGTTCACGATATAAAGTTCTGCGATGAGTCTCCGATATCAGATCGTGCTTCATAAGTCGGAAGAAGGTTACGCGGTGAATTGCCCCGCGCTTCCCGGTTGTTGGTCTCAAGGAGAAACCGAGCAGGAAGCGATGCAGAACATTCGCGATGCCATTGAGGATTATCTTGCTGCTGTCAATGAAAGCCTCCGTGGTTCCGACGTCCGCGAAGTGGAAGTGTCGGTCTAACAATGCCGAAAATTGACTCGCGATCTCCCGATCCCTCGGTCGCATCACCATGCGACCTATGCAGTCGATCCACCGGCGCCCCCGCACGGTGTATTCCCGTCTCCGGGCGGTGCGGGCGTTGGAAAAGGGTGGTTTCCGCATTGTGCGCCAAGGCAAACACATCGTCATGAGCGACGGTTCCCATTTCATCACCATACCGCGTCACAATCCGGTAAACGCGCTGACAATGGGCGGGATTGTCAAAGACGCTGGACTGTCCGTAGAAGAATTTCGCAACCTCCTATAGCGGAAAATTACTAGAGAGCCTGAGGAATGATGCTCGTTTGGGAGTGCTTCGGCCCGAGAAGGGTCGGGAAGGGGAAGTAAGAATGATGAAGTCGTCCACTGAACCCGAATCCTTTCTGCGGCTGACCCAGTCGCCACTACAGCTCTGCGACGAGCCAGGGATGTCAGCGGTCACGGTCCTCGATTAGCAGTTGTGGTCCGCGCATTATGGACGATAGTCGGAGGTCAAGAAGTACTAAGGAGGAAAGTCAGCCTCCGGTGCGCGCCAAAGTCGGTGCGACGTTGGTGCCGGGTAGAAAGTCAGAATCAATTATGAAAGCCGATCTCATTGAAGCCGCCTCCAAAGTAATCACTAATCAGCAAATCCTGGTGAACATGGTCTCACGCCGTGTTCGACAGCTTTCGCTCGGTCATCGTCCCCTCGTGGAATATGCTCCGGGGCTCCGTGAAGCCGATATCGCGTTAACCGAGATCGCTAGCGGAAAACTAACGTTCGAGTCGACCATCGGTCAGAATGGAACTGTTGAGCCTCCTTCCCGGGTAGTGCTGTTCCCAGAAGTCATCGTCGCCAAGAAAGCGGTGGCGAAGAAAAAAGCGGCGTGATCCGCTTTCGGTCGCCGAGGCGGCCTACGACGTGCTGGCGATGATATTGCGCCTGATTCGCAGATGTGAATAGTTGATCCGCCTTCGCGATTTTTCGCGGCGGCGTGCCAAGGGGCGCAGGTGTCGTCTGCGCGAGGTAATCAGTGATTCGTGATCTGTGATCGGTTAACGGAGAAACGCCCGCTCCCATTCGCGAATCTGCTGTTCCTGTGCGATCGCGCGTCGCAAATCGCTGGGCGTCTTCTTGTCTGCCCAGCCGCGTTGTTGCGGTTTGCACATCGCGCAAGATGAACGCTTCGGAGCGCGGTAGCGCCGCTGGGTGAATTTCGATTTCATCGCAGCGAAGTTATTCAGTTAGCTCCAGAACATTCTCATCTTTGTACTTTTCGATGATACCCCTAACACGTCCATGAGCGAAGCGAGCGGATGATTTTCGTCTTCGCCGACCTCATCAGTGACGCGGTCGAGCAAATCCACTAGTTCCCGGTAATCCGCGTCGGTATGAGGCACGCGGACTGCGCGTGATATAGGTGGCCAGGCTTCTGTGACTTTTTCGAGTTCGGCGGCTGACATATCATTTTTTCCATTTACCAGTGTCATACTCCTGATGAGTCAACACGTGGCGGATATAAATCTTGTTTCGATTATAATGTACCGCGGCAATCAGTCGAACCTTGTTCCCTGCAATATTAAAGACTGTGAATTTCCCAACCTGGTCTGCGTGAGGAAAAATCTCACGCAGTTGCGCGAAATCCAGAAACCGGCCTCTTCGCATAATCGCGTACCAACGCCAAAGAGACGATTTGGCACCCGGGTGTTTCTCCGCGAACTCGTTCAAGCGCTTCCGCGTTATGACATGCATTACGGGGACGCAATGTTAGTGAAAACTTATTCCAATGAGAAGGGCGGGAAATAGCAGAACGAGAAGGAGAAAATGCATTCATTTACGACTTCTTCGTTCCAGAAGGTCGCGGGTCTTTTCGATCTCGTCCGCGAGACGTTTCTCATCTGGAAGGGCGAGCTTGTATTCGCGCGCCAGAACCTTATTCGGCAATCCTTCCAGCGCGTACTTAGCGATCGCGTCATCTTTCTCGGCGCACAGGATTAGACCAACCGGCGGATTTTCGTCCGCCTGCGTCCAATGCTCCCGAGCGTAATTCAAATAAAGATGCATCTGACCCGCATCGGCATGCGTGAACTTGCCAACCTTCAGATCAATGACCACAAGGCATCGCAGTTTGCGGTGAAAGAAGAGAAGATCGATGCGATACCATTCGCCGCCGATGCGCAATCGGCGTTGGCGACCAATGAAGGCAAAGTCCCCGCCGAGCTCGAGCAGGAAGTTCTCGAGGTGCCGCAAGAGCGCCTCTTCGAGATCGGTCTCCGAGTATTCGTCTTTCAGCCCGAGAAATTCGAGAACGAGCGGGTCGCGCACTTCTTCATCGGCGGAGATTGAATCTCCGGCGCGCGCGTCTGCCCCTTTGCGCAGCATGGCGTTCTTATTGCGCGAGGCAGCGGTGCGTTCGTAGTATTGCGAAGCGATCTGGCGATCGAGCTGGCGCACGCTCCAGCCACCGCGCAAAGCCTCGGCGTGATAAAAAGCGAAAGCTTCGGGGGAGCGAGTCCGGCTAATGAGTAGGACGTAGTGCGACCAGGGAAGTTGAAAGGCGCGAGCGAGGTCGGACAGAGCGAAAAGCGAGGATTTCCCGGACGATGCTTGGGAAATGTCCGACGGTGTCGGGCGAATCTTCGCCATCTTAGATTTGGCAGACAGTGTCTGCACAATTGTTGCCTCACCCAACTCATTCGACGGCGTCGAACCAATCCCACCGGTCAATTTGCTCGACAGTGTCGAGCAAATCTTTTCGGCCGGTTGGGAAAGGTAGAATAGACGGAATCTCTGCAGGTTCTGTCGGCTGAAACCGCGGCCAAATCGCGCGGTCAAATCGTCAGCCAGACGCGCCATTAGTCCCTCACCATACTCGGCCCGTTTCTCGCCGCCCTGCTCGAATTCCACGATGCGCCGCCCGATCTCCCAGTAAGTCGCCGTCATCAGTGCATTGATAGTACGCGCCGCAGTACGTCGGGCTGCCTCGAGCAACTCGGCAATGCCACCGATTAAACCGCCATATTCTTCTGATAGTGGTTTTGAAACCGTCTTCTGTACTTAAGGTTTTCTTCATGCGGCGAGCGGAAGATTGAGTTCATCCATGACCGATGAGAGGCATTCGCCGAAAGCGTCCGCCTCGTATCCCTTTCAGCAACCATTTACGAATCACGGTTTGGATAGCTTTCGTAGGATACTCCGCGCGAGATATTCGTTAATTTCATTGTGTCGCGGCACCGGCTGGCAAACTTTTGTCACGGGATTCTGATACCAGTCGTGTTTGCCGCCATGGCGGATGAGCACGCCGCCTTGTGCTTCGATTTTTTTAATCAAATCGCGCCGCTTCAAGCGAGCTCCAACTCGGAATGCTGGCGAACGTTCGGAATGACGCCCGAGGACAAATCCTTATACAAATCAAGTAGATGTTCTTTCAAATCGTTCAACGAAATTCCCTGAGTCATGTAATCAGGATACTCGTCGAGATATCCGAGCCACATCTTTTCGTCCTGCCAGTAAGTGAACCCAATCGATGCCATCCTAGGAGATTTTACCGATATAACTCTAGCGGGTCAATGCGACCAAACTCAGAAGGAACAGCTAGGATTATAAGCTTTTTCGAGCGGTTTCAGGATTCCTCCGGGGTCACCGACCCCGGCTACAGCTTCGACGTGTACGAGCGATCTGATTATTCCTCGATTGCGCCGCTTATTTTTCGCAGGTGTTCCCGAAAGGTGTAACTCGGATCGGTTGCTCGCTTCTCCAGATATCGCGCGAACTCCAATTGTTCCCGCAGCGAGTGCCCGCTTTTGATCGCGTCCGCCTGATGCCGTTCGCGTTGCCAGATTTCGTGCGCAACGCGAAGCAGTTCATCGACATCCTTGGCCGTCGCAAACAAACAGCCGTCGTCGTCGGCGAAAACGACATCATCGGGTTCGACAAGGAAGTTACCGAAGCGCGCGGACTGCAATGCCGAGGAATCACGAACGTCGAGCCCTTGCGGGCCGGACGGACACACTCCATAACTGAAAATGGGCAGATGAATCTGTCGAAGCTCGGGCGTATCGCGATGCGCGCCCCAGACTACAATTCCAGCCAAACCGGAGTGTTCGGCCTCGAGCGCCGTTAAGTCGCCGATGCAACCTTGGTCCAGGCGACCGCCGTTATCGATTATCAAAACCTCGCCGGGTCGCGCGCCCTGCATTGCTTCCAGGAACACATCGACGCTTCCAAAATGTCTGACCGGCAGCGCCGGGCCCGCGAGACGTTGATTGGGCGTCACCGGCTGAATGCCGGAAGGACTGATTCGCAGCGGAATCTTCAGGCGCAAAGCGGCATCGGCGACGAGCGGAGTAGAAAGTTCGGCAAAAGCGTGGGACAGCGATTCTGCTTTCATGCTGCGACCTTGCTTGCATTCGGCTGGCTTTGCAAAAAGGGCGGAAACAGGGCGACATGAAACGCGGAGAGGAAAATCCTTACAAACCTAGTGCTGTCTTGCATAGGATTCCCGGCAGATGAATGGAAGCCATGATGAGATTGCGTCAGCCGTGCCCGCTGACCTGGATTCGTTGCCCCGGTTACGCGGGTTTCGCTTGCGCGGGATGCAGATGACACGGCTGGAAACGTTCATCGACGCAGCTTTCGCGTTCGCAATCTCGATGCTGGTAATCGCCGCCCAACAGATCCCCGATAACATCCAGACGCTCCTGGCGGCATTCAAGAATGTACCGACCTTTGTCTGCAGCATCGCGGTGCTGGGCATCTTTTGGCGTGGCCATTGGTTGTGGAGCCGGCGTTACGGCCTCGAAGACAGCGCCTCGATTTTGATCAGCTGGGCGATGATCGTTACGATCCTGATCTTTATCTATCCGCTGAAGGCAATTTTCGGAGCGATGTGGTACCTTCTGAGCAGTGGTCAGGTCGGTCAGCCGTTCTCGCTTCACACCACCGAATCACAGGCGAGAACGATTTTTGCGATTTACGCGCTCGGCTTGATTGCCATTTCCGCTGAAATCCTGCTCCTGAATCTTCGTGCCTGGCAGCTACGTGAGCCGTTGCGTTTGAATGCGCGGGAACGATTGATGACGCGCGGCGAGCTGACGGGCTGGAGCATCCCCGTCGGCGTAGGAATCATTTCGCTTGTCCTGGCTCTAACCCTGCCGCGAGAGCAAATCGCCTGGAGCGGCTGGATTTATTTTTTGATGGCGATCATATTGCGGGTGCACTGGTTCTGGCACAGGCGAAGGCTGAAGGGGGAGGGAGCTAGGAGCTAGGAGATGGGAGATGGGAGCAGAGGACAGAGGACTTTGATGCAGCCTCTCCGAACAATTTGTGAGGGCTCTTGGAATTACGTTTCGCCATGTCGGCGAAATTTTCTCCGCGAAAAAGACAACGCATATCGAGTTCTATCTTCATGAAAGCGCGGAGAATAGCTGAAATTTAGCTCTTGTGAGAACCGAATAAGGGAAGTCGGCGGCTAAAATCGGCGGAGTCCAAAAGTTTTCGGAGATGCGAATTAATAGAGAGAAAGGGGAATAATGAGGATACTAACAATGACAGTGATATTGGGGTTACCGCTCGTGGCGCTAGGCCAGCAAGCGGAGCCACAACAGACGCAGGGGCAGACAAAGGAACCAGAGACTACTGCGCCGGCGAAAGGGAAGAAAATGCGTCCCGAGCAGGAGCCGGGCAAACCCGAGGCGAAACCTGAGACCGGCACAAACGTGCGCGAACAAACAAAAATTAAGGGTCGCGCTCCGGATGTAAACAAGAGTGAACCTGGTGCGCGTTCGAGCACGAACCACACGAACGTGAGCGGCACGAATCAGACGAAGGTGAACGTGCAAGAGTTCAAGTCGCGTCATAGCGAAGTGTTCAGTCTTGGGCGGCATCCGAAAGAGTTCTTTGTCCAACGATTCGGGGAGAACCATTTCCGGTTGATCGGCAACACGTACTTCGCGTTCGTGGACGGCTGCTGGGTTGCGGTTGACGTGGACGGCTTCGTGTATACGGAGCGGCTGATTTGCCCGGGCGATCCGGACTTTGTTGAAGTTGAATAGCGCAGCCTCTGCGCGACACAAAAGCGCTCCGCTGGAAAATGCGGGGCGCTTTTTTTTACGTCGACCGGAATCCGGCACGAACGCTTTGGACTTTCCAAAAGTACTGGGAACCGGATGGGTGCGATCGCGCGAAGTATGGTTAGGCGATCGAGCCGCGTAACTCCGAAAAGGTTCGCGAGCACGCGGCCAAAGGAAATTACAGGAAGGACTCTGAATAGATCGCGAACATCTACGACTAAACATTATTATTATGAAAAGACTTACTAGTTTACTGATAGGCTGTTCACTGACGCTGGCTGGAGCCGCGTTGGCGCAACAGCCAGTGGAACAGCAATCACCATCAAAGGGCAAGCGCCCCCCGGAAAAAGCGCACGCAACTGAGGCACACCCAAAGCCAAATGCGGCGAAGCCTGAGGCCCCAGCCGCGAAGCAGCACGGAGCGGTGAAGGAACACCCCGCTAGCAATGAGCCCGGTGCGATGAAAGAGCGCGGAGCTACGCATGAGCACGGCACTACGAATGAGCACGCTGCAGGAAAGGGCCCAAAAACTCCAGCGCACCAGGAATCTGCGACTGCTCCGGAAACGAATGTTTCCGGTCAACGCGAGGGCGCGGCGACGCCCGGTGTGAAGCATCAGCCCGAACAGCAGAGAAAAGGGATGAAGGCTCCGCCCGCGGCGGCAAAGACATCTACTAATCCGGCAGCGCCGGCCGGGGCTGCCGTAGGTGCAGCTCCATCAGGCCAGGCAGCCGGCCAACAAAATGCGCAGGCAAATGCGGGGGCCAGGGCGAAGAAGCCGGATCCGCAGCAGCTGCAACAGATTAAATCGCAACACGCGAACTTCCGTGCGCAGCCAAAGCCACAGCAAGTCCCAACAGTTACCTACAACCAGAATTATCGGATCGAGGGAAGTGATCGCTGGCAGGGTCCGCAATACGAAGTATTCCGCTCGTATCATCCGGAATGGCACGATCAGGGCTGGTATCGATCGCGTTACAATCGTGTGGAGCTGATCGGTGGCGGTTACTACTTCTGGAACAAGGGCTACTGGTATCCGGCGTGGGGCTACAGTCCTTCGGCTCAATATTATGCCTATGACGGACCGATCTATGTCGGTCAACGTGCTGAGCCGCCGGATAGGGTGATCGCCGACGTGCAGGCCGAGCTGCAACAGATGGGCTATTACACGGGCGAAGTGGATGGATTGCTCGGGCCGTTGACCCGCGAGGCGCTTACCGCTTACCAAGCCGACCAGGGACTTACCCAGACAGCGGCGATCGACGAACCGACGCTCGATTCTCTCGGGATGAGCTAATAAGAAATTAGAAAAAGTTAGATTTGAGAAGCCGCCGGGCGCATCAATGGCCTGGCGGCTTTTCTTTGTTGCGTTGCGGTAGCTTTTTCAATCCGCGTCGACGTTTCCATTTTCATCTGAGCCGCTACCCGGGCGACTCTAGCGGCCATGTCGCTTTAGATGTTTGATCTCGAGTGGAAGGCAAGTAAAACAAAACCAATGAAGGCGATTCGGGTGCATGAATTTGGTGATCCGGAAGTTCTGCGCCTCGAAGAAGTGCCGAAGCCGCAGCCCGGTGCCGGTCAGGTGCTTGTTCAAATTCACGCAATCGGCGTTAACCCGGTGGAGACTTATATTCGCGCGGGAACTTATGCACGACTGCCGGCGTTGCCTTACACACCGGGCAACGACGGCGCGGGCGTGATCGAGCAAATTGGTTCGGACGTAGATGAATTTGAGCCGGGTGATCGTGTTTACACCGCGGGATCTCTGAGCGGCACGTACGCTGAGTTTGCGTTGTGCAAAACGGAGCAAGTTCATCGGCTGCCCGAAAATGTTTCTTTCGCGCAAGGCGCGGCCATGGGCACGCCGTACGCGACGGCGTATCGCGGGCTGTTCCAGCGCGCCGACGCGACGCCGGGCGAAACGGTGCTGGTGCACGGCGCGAGCGGTGGTGTCGGGACGGCCGCGGTGCAACTCGCGCGCGCTCGCGGTCTGCGCGTGTTCGGCACCGCCGGCACTGACGAGGGGCTCAAGCTTGCGCGTGAACAGGGCGCGCACGAAATGTTCGATCATCGCGCGCCCGATCATTTCGAAGAGATCATGAAGTCGACCGGCGGACGCGGCATTGACGTGATCGTGGAATTACTCGCAAACGTGAATCTCGGGAAAGATCTGACCATTCTCGCGAAGGGCGGACGCGTCGCGATCATCGGGAGCCGCGGCCGGGTGGAGATCGATCCGCGCGACACGATGCAGCGCGATGTCGATCTTCGCGGAATGGCGTTGCCGAACACCCCGCCGAAAGAGATGGCGAGCATTCACGCCGCACTGGTGGCCGGTTTGGAAAACGGAACGTTGCGTCCGGTGATCGGTAAAGAATTTCCGCTCGCCGAAGCGGCGCAGGCGCATCGCGCAGTTACAGAGCCGGGCGCGCTTGGGAAAATCGTGCTGGTTCGGAGAAGTAGGCAGAGTGATCACTGATTGGTAATTGATGATTAGTGATCGGCGATAGGCACGAATTAGGATTGATGAAAGCCGATTCTGCGTCGTGGTGGCTCCGGCGGTGGAGGCGGCGGGTTCAGGATTTGCATGATCTCTTGCAAGACCTGCACAATCGCGGTTTCATGAACGTCCAGGCGAGAGCCAAGCTTTTTCTCCAGCGCAGCGAGTTTCTTCGCAAGCTCACGGGTAGCAAGCAGCGCTTCGCGCATCTTGACCAAGGCGCGGATGACGAACAGGCTGATCTGAACGGCGCGCTTACTGCGAAGGACATTCGCAGCCTGTAGCGTGCCGTGTTCGGTAAACGCATAGGGAAGAGTACGCCGCCCACCGCGTCCGGTTTTTGACATTGCAATTTGCGATCTCAAAAAATCGAACTCCTCGCGCGTAAGCTGGAACATGAAATCGGCCGGAAATCGATGCCGATTCCGTTTGATCGCTTCGTTGAAACGAAACGTCGGGACTCCGTAGATTTCTGCCAGGTCGCGATCCAGCATGACGCGCACGCCGCGGATCGTATGGATCATCCCGTCAATCTGCTCGACTAAAATAGGCGATTCGGATTTTTCGGCATACAAGGTTCAGGTCACAATTTGCGACCTTGAAACGTTATTTCAGCTCCATCAAGGATCTTTGCGCTAACGAGCGAGTTTTCAAAGTCGCGGGGCTGGCGCTACTGTAAGTCTCACTTCGACAGGATTTACCCATGGAGATTCATCAGTTGCGTTACTTCGTCGCCGTGGCGGAGGAAGGAAGTTTCTCTCGCGCGGCCGCCAAGGTGCGCGTGGCTCAACCGTCGCTCAGTCAACAAATTCGAAAACTGGAAGCGGAAATTGGTCAGCCGTTGTTCGATCGCCTGCCGCGCTTAGTTGTGCTCACTGAAGCCGGCCGTTGTCTGATCGATTATGCGCGGCAAATTTTGGCATCGATCGGCGACGCCCGCCGATGCGTTGACGAGCTCAAAGGCGAAGTGGCCGGCAGGGTGGCCGTGGGCGCAATTCCTACGATCGCCCCCTATGTGCTGCCGGAGTTGGTCGTGACGTTCCAGGAACATTATCCAGACGTGATACTGGAGATCGTAGAGGACGTGACTGGCGGCATTACCCGACGAATTGAAGCCGGCGAACTGGATGTCGCGCTGGCGTCCACGTGCCGGCCGAGTCCAACTCTTCGACGAGAATCTGTGGGCACCGAGCCATTGCTGGCGCTCGTGTCGGAAGAACATCCTCTGGCAAAAAAGGATATCGTGGAATTCGACGACCTCAAATCGCAGAGGTTTCTGCTGCTTCACGAGATGCATTGCCTGTCGCAACAGGTAAATCACCTCCTCGAATCACGTCGTCTCCGGCCGGAGATCGCGCTGGCTGGCAGCCAGCTCAGCACGATCGCGAACATGGTCGCGGCCTCGATCGGCGTTTCGATTGTGCCCCAGATGATGGTGAAACACCACGCGGCGCCCGGATGCGTCAGCTTACCTTTCGCTCCGCCGGTCCCGGAGCGGGAACTGAACCTTCTTTACAATCCGCTTCGATTCCAGAGCAAAGCCGCCGCAGCATTCCGTCGGGAAGCGGCGGCTGCTTTGTCAGCGAAAGATTTATCGATCACTCCCACTGCGAAGGAGTGAAGTTCTCATCGCATTCTTTCCAGCGCCATCGCTACCAGCGATAACATTGGCCAGACCGCGAGGATCAGGATTAATCCAAACCCTGCGAGCTCGGGCAAATAATGAGGGTGCGCCCGGTGCACGTATCGTGTCTCAAGGAATCGCGCAATGCGCTGTCCTATCGGCATCTTAGTTTCCATATGATTTTGTCTCCTCTACTCGTTGTTTTTGTTGGTTACTGAAAAAGTGAAACTCCACAGGCCCAGGTTCATGAGGGTCTCCGTCTGCGAGACCGAGAACATCGAAGTTCTTAACGGCGCGTGTTGATGAACCCAGAAAGCGGCCGCGCGAGTCAGGCCATTACGTTCCAGGATCGGTCGTTCCCCTTGGTGGTTCCCATCCCTAAACCTGAGCCGTTCATGCAATCAACTGGCCACAGTTTGGAGGCCGATTGAAATACTTTATGCGTCTAGCGGCGATAGGATTTGCCTATTCCGGGAAAATCCGAAGGCAGAAGGAACAAGGAAAAATGGAGCGCGTGGGAAGCGCGACATAGAAGGTAAAGTGACGAGGGTAGGAGCGAGCAAACCGGGAGGCGAGCGAGTTTCAATTAAGAAATGTCGAGCATTGTGCCGCGGCAATTTGGGCTGTGGCAGTGGCAAGCGAATTTCTTTTTTGATTCTTCCGTAATCGGTTCGTCGATTTCAAGCGCGTAATCGTAAAAGAGTTCCTCGCCGGCTTGGATATCGCGCAGCGCATCGATGAAGATGCGGTCGTCTTCTTCGATGGCTTCGCAGTTTGGATCGCAGCTATGGTTGATCCAGCGCGCGTCGTTGCCGCCAATCTCTGGGTTGATCACCTCGCCATTGTCGAGGCCAAAATTAAATGTGTGTGGATCGTTCTCGTCGTTGGGAGCGCCTTCCCAGGAGACGCGTTGCCCAGTGTATTCGATAATACGAGTGCCTTTGGCAATAGACTCCATGGCGTAAACACCGTGCCCGTGCACACCGGACTCGCGGACTTCGATTCGTACGGCTGCCTTGCGATTTTTGCTCTTCTTCGGCATCGAGGGAATTAACCAGGAAGAAAAATCTGAAAACAAGAATGGAGCTTATGAGTAAGCGACATGAATGGTCTGAGCCGGACTGGCATTTAGTCGCGATGGTAGCGACGAGCGAGCGGAGGAGCGAGCGAGTTTCAATTAAGAATTGGGAAATACAATGGATAGTGAATATTCGCGGAATGACACAGGAAGAACACACGCGGCTTGAATCGATCGACGCCGTTTTACGGCCTGAGACTATCCGCCGACAAATTCTCCCGATTATCGAACGCGTCCGTGCGGAGCTGGCTCGGAAGAAAGAGGCGTTGATGACTTGGGAACCAATTGCGTTGACCGTTTTTGGTGGCGCATTGCCCCCTGACATCCGATCCGCCTGGGTATTTGTTTTACGTGCGGACGCGGACACAGGCGCAGAACGCCATCCGAATAGTCACCAGCGCATGATGACGTTCGAAGGGAGTGGCGATATGCAGACCGGAGAGCCGGGACAATGGCAATCGAATGTGCTGTTGGGCGGCAGGGACTCGCCGCTGGAACAGCGCTGGATTTCGATTCCGCAGAATGTTTGGCACCGCCCCATTGTCGGCGCTGACGCTGATTGGACGGTGGTTTCGTTTCACACTGTTCCGGCCGAGGAACTGATTGAAGAAAAGTTGGATGACAGCAGCCAAACTGGAACGAAACAGATGAAGTATTTGGATAGGAAGTAAAAGGAATCCGATATGAAACAATTTCTTGTCGCTGCGCTGATGGTTGTCACCGCTTTGAGCCCGGTCTGGGCGAACCTGGGCGATGAATCGGACAGAATCGACGACGCATATGGCAACCTGGTCCAGCGACGATTGCGCGATGACGGAACTGTCAGCGTCCTCTACCATAAGGATCGATATCTTTACCTTGTGATCTTTGCCAATGATCGGAGCGTTTCGGAAAGCTATTCTCATATGAACGGTACGGATCTATCTGAAAAAGAGATCGCGAAATTTCTGAAGGGAAATGCCGCCGGCGGGACATGGATTCCTGCCAACTCCTCGAGAGAACGGCGCTTCAAAAGAAGTGACGACAGAGCTGAGGCGACGTATGGAAGCTCAACCGGACGTCGAGCTCTGACGGTGCGAGAGCTTCGTGGCAAAGCTGCGCAGCTTGATCAATGATCGTTTTGTGAATGCGCGCGAAAAAGGATCGCCTTCGCTTTGACAACCGTGTTAGCCTCTGAGGCTTAACAAAACAAGCATATGTTACACATCATTTGGTACATCATTGTTGGCTTCATAGTCGGGTTGCTTGCACGCGCTGTCATGCCAGGCGTACAACATCTCGGTTTCATCATGACGACGCTACTCGGCATCGGTGGCTCGATCATCGGCGGGCTAATCGCTCGGTTGTTTTCCAGGCCGGAGCCAGGCGCCACGTTTCATCCAGCGGGCTTCATCCTGTCGATCATTGGCGCGATCATTTTGCTCTTTGTTTGGGTAAAATTGGCCGGCGCCTAACGAAGGGAGCGGTCAAGTCACTACGGCGTTGCTGCCGGACAAAACAAGTCAGAGCGCAACAGGTAGAGAACAGAGTCAGAACGCGGTTCGGAATGTGGTCTTCCGCAGCACCAATGCGGCGACAATGCCGACACAGAGAAAGCCGAGAATCTGGGTAAGCATGTAACTGGCCGTGTAGACACGTGGGAAGCCGTACCAATTGTAATAGGAAACATTGGTCGCTATGGCGGCCAGGATCCCGGCAACGAGAACGAAGCCGACTCTGCCGGCGAAGCTCGCGATGGGCGTTTGAGCGAGCAGGAACACGACCAGGATTGCTTCGAGCAGTTCAGTGCCGAATTCGACTCCTAGCAATTTGCCAAGCGCGAGCGGTCGACCAGGCGCATGGTACATGAGGATGCCGGACGGGTTCGCCGCTATTTTTTCGCCCATGTGTTTCATCGCTTCGTCCTTTTCCTGCCGGGTCGCGTTCTTACCGAGACCGGGGCCGGGAAAGATATAAAGGCCGGTCTGGTCGCCGATGTTGCTTTGCATCGCGCTGAGGACGGCTGATTCATTTGGAATTTCGCCGATCCCAGCTTCGCCCAGAGGCAACGCCATGTGTGCGATTGAAGTCCAAATGAACATGACGATTCCACCGAGGATGCCAGCCATAAGAATTTTCATAAATGGAATGATGCAGGCTCAGGGAGAAGTTTAGAAGGAGAAATTCAGAATTAGGAAAACAGAGTAGACTGAAGTTAGAATGAAGAATGCTAGTTCTTTCTTCGTGCTTCGACGAAATCCCAGGTCAGCCGCTTTGATCCCGCAATCGCAGAGCCCATGATTTGATGGGAAAACCTGTGTATCCGATTGCCTCCCAAGTTTGACTCGACTGCAATCTCTCGTACAGTTGGCAGCTCTCCCGCGCGGGAGAGATTTTCCCCAATGACTAAAATTCGTAATATCGCCATCATTGCGCACGTCGACCATGGCAAGACGACCCTGGTCGATCAGCTGTTGCGCCAATCGGGCACGTTTCGCTCCAATCAAAAGATTGAAGAACGCATGATGGATTCTATGGATCTCGAGCGCGAAAAAGGAATCACAATTCGCGCGAAGAATGCAGCCTTTCAGTGGAACGGTTATCGGATCAACATCGTCGATACACCCGGGCACGCCGATTTCGGCGGCGAAGTCGAACGGATCATGAAAATGGTGGACGGCGTGCTGCTCGTTGTCGATGCGCACGATGGGCCACAGGCACAAACGCGATTTGTTTTGCGCAAGGCGCTGGAGAACAAATTGAAGGCGGTTGTTGTCATCAATAAGATCGACAGGGAAAACGCGCGTCCGCACGAAGTGTTGGACGAGATTTTCGATCTCTTCGTCGAACTGAAGGCGACTGATGAGCAACTCGATTTCCCAATCATTTACGCCAGTGCGAAGGACGGCTTTGCCGTGCGCGAACTGCACGAAAACAATGAAGACATGACGCCGCTTTTCGAGGCGATCGTGCAACATGTGCCACCGCCACAAATTTCAAGCGAGCCATTCTTTCAAATGCTCGTCTCGAATCTGGATTACAGCGATTACCTGGGAAGAATTGCACTCGGGCGCATCGTTAGCGGTCGCGTCGCAGTCGGGGACTCCATCGTCTGCATTCACCGCGATGGCCGCCACGAGCGGGCTACAGTCACGGCGCTTTTTACCTATTCGGGATTGGAGCAGGTGGAAATAAAACATGCGACCGCCGGCGACATCATTGGACTGGCCGGTTTCGAGGAAGTTTATATTGGCGAAACCCTATCAGACCGCGAAGAACGGACGCCGCTTCAATTTGTAGATATCGATCCGCCTACAATTCGCATGCACATTCTGGTCAACGATTCGCCGTTTGCCGGGCGCGAAGGAAAATTTGTGACGGCGCGGAATATTCGCGAGCGCCTTATTCGCGAGACGCGCGGCAACGTGTCGCTCCAGGTGAACGACACGGAAACTGCAGGGGCATTTGAGATCAATGCGCGCGGCGAAATGCAGATCGCGATCCTGATCGAGCAAATGCGACGCGAAGGCTATGAAGTGATGGTCTCGCGTCCCGAGGTCATTTTCCATCGGGCAGAGAATGGCACTCTGCTCGAACCCCTGGAAAATCTTTATGTCGATCTACCGGACGAAAATCTCGGTGACATTTTGCAATTGCTTGCCAATCGCAAAGGTGAGGTTGTCGGGATGGATCATCACGCGACACGCGTGTCGATTGAGGCGATTATTCCGACTCGTGGCCTGATTGGCTTTGAAACAGATCTCGTCAACCTGACCCGTGGCGAAGGATTGATGAGTCATCTCTTTCGCGAATACGCGCAGTTCAAAGGCGAAATTGGAGGACGCGGTCGTGGTGTGATGGTGTCGATGGAATTGGGAGTCAGCACGGCTTACGCGCTCAACAACATTCAGGAACGCGGCCGGCTTTTCATCGGCCCACAGGAGGACGTTTACGAAGGGATGATCGTAGGCGAGAACGCGCGTCCGGAAGACTTGCCAGTCAATCCCTGTAAAGCGAAACACCTCACCAACATGCGTTCGCAGGGCGACGGCAAAGGCATTCAACTGGAAGCGCCGCTTTGCATGAGCCTGGAGCGCGCGATTGAATACATCGACGTCGACGAATATGTGGAAGCGACGCCGAAATCATTGCGTTTGCGAAAGCGAATCCTGGATGCGACTGCCCGGAAACGCGCCGTCGTGATAGCTGCTTAAATCAGCTAATAAGCCACGATTTTTCGGTGTTTCCGCCAGCGGCGCACATGAATTGCGACGTTTTCTTGTTCGCACCGTCGTTTTGGCTTTTTGAAGAGATTGATGCGAGCCCAAGTGTTTCGGTTCCTAATTACTAACATTACAAAAATATCATGTTAAAAACGTTGACGTTTTTGTCATCGTCTTGGTAATCTCGGCGCTCAAACTCGCTCTCTCCACACCGGCTTGGCAGTCAGCATCTCAACATATGAAAACTCATCGTTGGTTTACCCGCAATCGTCTCGTACCGCACCTGCGCATCGCAAGTGTCGTCACTTTAATGTCCGCAGCCGCCACAATGGCGTTCGTAGCGGTGAAACCGTCCGGCCCATTGTTTCTGGCAAACGACAAAAACGCGATTAACAAATTCGCCCAGAATCGCGCCGCGTCATTTCGAAACAAATTAGCAATACCTGGCCCTGAACGAGAAGGCGGACCAACGGCCGCAGCCGAACAGGATTATGTGAATCGCGCCGGCCGGGCTGCGTACGTGCCGTTCGAATTGACGCGAAGGGCACAGCGGGCTTGGAGCAATGTCAGGGCGAGGCCCGTGAACAGGGTGACGACCGGGTTAGGCCCATTACAGCGTCCGGCGCCACCTTCACAGTGGACGCTGGTCGGTCCGACCTCAGCAAACAATCCGGACGTATTAACCTTTAGCGGAGCTCCCTACACAACATCTGGTCGAATTACTGCTTTTGCTCTCGCGCCGAACTGTGGCCAGGGCCTTTGCTACCTTTATCTCGGAGCAGCCGGGGGCGGGGTTTGGAGAACAAAACACGCGCTGCATACAAATCCTTCTCAGCAGTGGGAATTCATCTCGGACAGTTTTGCTACCAATGCGATCGGGACATTGACGATAGATCCGACCGATCCGTCGGGTAACACGATCTATGCTGGGACGGGCGAACCCAACGCGTCGGCCGATTCGGAGGCGGGTTTTGGAATTTACAAATCAACCAACGGCGGCAACACGTGGACGCATCTTGCCGCGCACACTGATGTTCCGGCCGGGGCAGGTGTTGATTGCACGTGTGCGTTCGGGCATGGGGGCTTTCAAACAGCGCCCGCTTACAGTGGTCCGGCTTTCGACGGACGCGCTATCTCTTCGATCATTATCGATCCGAACAGTCCGAACACCATCTACGTTGGCTCGGTGCGCGCTGTACGCGGCGTTAGCTCTGTCTTGAGTGGCGGAGTGGTGACGCTTGCTCCTGGACTTCCGCCGTACGGCTTCTGGAAGTCCACTGATGGTGGCGCGAATTTTACGTTGATTAATTCCCAAGACGTTTGCCTGAACCCGGATCTTCCGGGCAGCGCTGGAATCATCCAGGCAAGCTTTGGCTCGACGCGCGGCGTTCATGAGGTGGCACTCGATCCGGGCTCGGCGACCATAGTGTACGCCGCCCCATTCCCGTCCAACAACATCTGTCCTCCTAATTCAGGAGGTGGCGTGTGGCGTTCGACCGATAGTGGCGCCACTTGGACGCAGATGAAGAACGCGCTGAATGTGGCGCAAAACACCGATCGGGCTTCGTTTGCCGTTCAGCCAATCACTGGCGGATTTACGCGGATGTACGTGGGCGATGGTAACGCCGGGACGAACGCGGCGCGGTTGTATCGCACTAACGATGCCGTCAACGCAACTAACGCAAGCTTTACGGACCTGACAGCGCTGCAACAAGCGTCCTCGGCACCGAATCAAACGCTCGGCTACTGCACCAGTCAATGCTGGTACGATAACGTGGTATACTCTCCACCCGGCAAACCTGACGTGGTGTATCTCGGCGGTTCCTACGACTACAACAATTATGGCTTTAGGAACAACGGCCGCGCCTTTATCCGTTCAACCGATGCTGGCGTAACGTTCACCGATATGACGTGGGACGCGACGACGAAGCCAACACCGCCGGGAACCTGTTGCCAGCCAAATCCAATTGCACCGAATGGTCAACACCCAGACTCGCACGCAATCGTGGAGCTCCCCGGCAATAACGGTGCTTTCTTTGGCGGCGATGGCGGGATCACGCGCTCAAGTGGGAACTACTCCAATATATCGTCACAATGCGCAGCTCGCGGGCTGAGCGGCAACAATCTTGCAACCTGCGTGCAGTTGCTGTCGGCAGTCCCAACACAGCTTTTTACGACTTACAATGACGGACTCTCAACGCTGCAATTTCAGAGCGTCTCGATTAACCCGTCAAACGCAAACAACCTGATGGGCGGCACGCAAGATAACGGTACATTTGAAAAACCGAGCAATTCCACGACTAACTGGCCGCAGATAATCTACGGCGACGGCGGTCAGTCGGGCTTCAACGTGGGCAACACCGCGTCTCGGTTCAATTCGTTCACTTCAAACTTCCACGATGTGAACTTCCGGAACGCCGATCCAACGAAGTGGGTCATCGCGAGTGGCCCGATCGTGGCCAGTGGCGAGAGCGCGCAGTTTTACGCTCCCATCATTCCCGATCCTGTGAGCGCAGGAACGATATTCCAGGGATCGTTGAGTGTCTGGCGCACTCAGGATTGGGCTGGCAACCAGGCATTCCTCGAAGCCAACTGCCCTGAGTTTTTCACGTCAGGCGCTGATCCTAGCTGCGGTGACTTCGTGCAGATCGGACCGGCTGGTGCTACAAATTTGACCGCGAGCGCTGCAGACTATCGGGGGACAACTCGTGCCGGCGGGATGATGGCGGCGGTCGCACGAGGTACCTCAGATACATCAACCCTGTGGGCTGCTACGACGACGGGACGAGTCTTCATCTCGAAGAATGCCGACACAACGAACACCAGTGTCACATACACCCGGCTCGATTCGCTCGATGTAAACAGTCCGGCCAGATTTGTCAGCACTATCTTCGTCGACCCAGCGAATGCGAACCACGCTTGGATTTCATATTCGAGCTACAGTTCACTAACCCCGACGACGCCCGGGCACATCTTCTCGGTGACCTATGATCCAAATGCAGGCACGGCGACATGGACGAATTTGGATGGATCGGGAGGGACAGCGTTCCCGGATTTTCCCGCGACGAGCGTCGCCTTTGATTCCGTCACCGGCGATTTGTATGCGTCCAACGACTGGGGCGTTCTGAAGCGGGCGCACGGCTCGACCGATTGGGAAGTTGCAGCCCCTGGCCTTCCCATGGTTGAGGTCGTAGGGGTTGTGATAGCGCCAAGTGCGCGGAAGCTATATGCGGCTACGCATGGGCGTAGCGCCTGGGTGTTAACACTGCCCTAAGTCCGGTTTAAGTTCGGTTCACATCTTGGGCGGGATGGCGAAAGCTATCCCGCCCGATTTTTCGCGCGATTAGTCTCGGCGCAGAAGGTGTGCGCGGAAATGGATCCGCGCATTCGTTGAATCGCTTTGGCTGTTGGCGTTCAAGGAAACACGAGTGTTTCGGCAAGAGGACGAGGATTTGGCGGCGCGATTGACAACCGTTCCGGCTGCGATTAAATATTTCGCGCTAGTTTCCTTCCTTGCCAGCAATTCTCTCGGCGAGGTGTTGTTCGGAAATTCGCAGGTTTCAGTCAATCAGCAGTTGCATAACAATCCCATCTATGGCGGGACATAGTAAGTGGTCGAAGGTCAAGCGGTTTAAGGGCGCAATCGACGCAAAACGCGGCAAGATCTTCAGTAAATTATCAAAGGAGATCACCATCGCGGCAAAGCGCGGTGGGGGCGATTCGACTGGCAATCCGCGTCTGCGTAGCGCGATCCAGGCTGCGCGCACGCAAAGTATGCCAAACGATAACATCGATCGCGCGATCAAACGCGGCACCGGCGAGGGCAAGGATGCGCAACAATTCGACGAGATCGTGTACGAAGGTTACGCGCCGGGAGGCGTGGCAATCATTGTCGAAACGGCGACCGACAATAAGAACCGCACCGGGGCGGAGATTCGGAGCATTTTCAGTCAGCATAATGGCAATCTCGCCTCCACGGGAAGCGTGTCGTACATGTTTCACAGGAAAGGCCAAATCACCGTTCCGCGCTCAAGCATCGACGAAGATCGACTACTGGAGATTGCCTTGGAAGCCGGCGCGGAAGAGTTGACAAACGACGACGATCAGTATGTTATTCTTACTTCCCATGATCAGCTATACGCCGTAGCTGAAGCGCTCAAAAATGCGGGCGTAACCACCGATGGGCAAAAGTTTACATTCATTCCCGATACAACTATTGCGGTGCCCGACGCGACCGCTGCGCGTCAGGTGCTCCGATTATGTGATGCGCTTGAAGACAACGATGACGTGCAAAACGTCTATTCAAATCTAGAAATTCCCGACGAATTGCTGGCCAGATTGCCAGCCTGAGAACTATTGCTTGCAGGAGACGTGTTAAGGCGGTGCCGCGCCCCAGATTTTAGCTTATGAACGAAGAAAACGAAACCCAACCCGTGCCGACTGAGTCTGCCTCGCCGGAGCAACGTCATCATCGTCCGCGCCGTCGTTTCCCGCGAAAGCGTTACAGAGACCGGGGCGATCGGTTCAGGCGCGATGACTCAGAGGAGTCGCCAAATTCTTCATCAGTTAATGCCAATCCTGGCAGCGCCGTTGCTGATGTCGAGACCCTCGACCGACCGGCCTCAGGCGGACGCGAGGGAGGGGAGGCTGCTGCCGAAGGTGGCGAACAAGTTCAGGCCGAACCGGAATTCGGCGAAGGCATCATTGAAATCTCGGGCAAGGGTTTCGGGTTCTTGCGTGACGCGAAGCGGAACTTCGTGCAAACGCCGCAGGACATTTTCGTCACGCCCGAAATCGTTCGCCGCTTTGCCTTGCGTGATGGGATGTGGATTTACGGTGAAACCCGGCGCGGCAGCCGCGGCCCGCAACTGGTCAAGTTGTTGAAGATCAATGGTGAAGAGCCTCCGAAATATCAGGGCCTCACGCCATTTGAGGAATTGACCACCATTAATCCGAACAAACGGATCAAGCTCGAGACAATGCCGGATCGCTATACGACGCGAATCATGGATTTGATGACGCCGCTCGGCATGGGGCAGCGCGGTTTGATTGTCGCGCCGCCGCGCACCGGCAAGACAACACTGCTGCATCACATCGCTGAAGCAGTGGCAAAAAATCATCCGGAGGTCATTCTGATCATCCTGCTTGTCGATGAACGTCCGGAAGAGGTGACCGATTTTCGTCGTTCGCATCCGACCGCTGAGCTGATGGCCAGCTCGAATGATGCGGACATCAAGAGTCACACCCGCATTTCGCAATTGGCCATCGAGCGAGCGAAACGGCTCGTCGAAGCAGGAAAACACGTGTTTATTCTTCTCGACTCAATCACGCGCACGGCTCGCGCATTCAATAATGCGATGGGTGGTGGAGGTCGCACGATGAGCGGCGGTATCGATGCGCGCGCCATGGAGATTCCGCGGAAAATTTTTGCGGCGGCTCGTAATACCGAGGAAGCCGGTTCTCTCACAATTGTTGCTACGGCACTGATCGAAACCGGTAGCCGCATGGACGAACTGATCTTTCAGGAATTCAAGGGCACCGGAAACATGGAAATGGTGCTCGACCGGAAAATCAGCGACCAGCGGATCTATCCTGCGGTGGACATTTTTCTGTCTGGCACACGGCGGGAAGAGTTGCTGTTGCAACCGTGGGAACTGGAGAAAATCAATCTCATTCGGCGTGGCCTGGCTGGACACAAACCAGAGGAAGCGATTCAGCGGCTGTTGATGTTTGTGAAAAAATTCCCGACCAACACCGAGATGCTCAAGGGGATTCCGGGCTGATTGGTTCGCAGGCGATTGCCGGTCTTAACGCGATCGGACACGGTTCACAATTCGCTGTGCGCACTCGAAGGTTCTCCAAGAAACTCTACCGAAAAATCTTTGGCAGAAAGCGGCGGCGCGAGATTTCTGAGCTAAGCACTTCGAAGATTCATCAAAGTGTCCTTCGCGCGATCGCGACCGCGCCTGCCATGCCATCGAGCGGAGACTACCTCGACGTTGGCAGCGGGACCGGAGAATTGTTGCGGCTTGTTCGAGTGCATTATCCGTTTCGTTCTTTTGGCTGCGATTACACGGATAAATTGCTTTCGGTTCCCGGTCCCAGGATCGACAAAGTCGATCTGAATCGCCAACTGCTTCCGTACAGCGATAATCGATTCGTGCTGGTTACATGCATCGAAACAATCGAGCACTTGGAAAACTATCGGGAGGTCATTCGCGAAATTTTCCGTGTTCTACAACCGGGGGGCTTCGCGGTATTCTCAACTCCGAATATCTTGAATCTGCGTTCCCGTCTGCGCTATTTGTCGTCTGGCTTTTACAATTTATTTGGCCCTTTAGCGCCTGACGAATCAGACATTCACACCACGCGTGGTCACATCAACCCGGTCAGCTGGTTCTATCTATCGCACGCGCTTCTCAGTGCTGGCTTCCGCGATTTGAAAGTGACAGTGGATAAATACCAACGCCGCTCTCTTCTGGCATTTCCGTTCGTAATCGTTCCTCTGCGCGCCACAAACTGGATTGTTTATCATCGTGATAAGAGCACCTACGGCACACTGGACGAGCGGAATGCGTGGGCTGTTCGAGCGATGAATTCGCGGGACCTGCTGCTGGGGCGAACGTTAATCGTTACCGCGGTTAAGCCGGTGTAATGTGCCGTTGGTAGAGCGCGTGAATCGCATCGCGAGCGTGGAGATAGTCGCGACGGAAAGCGTCGAATTCACGGTAGCCAAGACGAATGCCAAACTTTCGTTGTTCGTCTGG
Organism: uncultured Verrucomicrobiae bacterium; assembly: GCA_963719605.1. Classification (GTDB taxonomy): domain Bacteria; phylum Verrucomicrobiota; class Verrucomicrobiia; order Chthoniobacterales; family UBA10450; genus Udaeobacter. The sequence goes on along the minus strand of CAVRCO010000021.1, from coordinate 120,568 downwards.
ATCGCTCGGAAGCGTTGAAACGCCCCTATTGTCATATCGACGCAGCACAAGTTCGCAGCGGCGCAGGAACGCATAAGAGCTTTTAAGCTTCGCAACCTCCGAGCTGCTCAGATGCCCGGGCTCGTGCATGCGATCCACGGCATGCTCCCAGTTTTGCTCCCAGATATTTCCGCGGATCTGCAATGCTTGAACGAGAAACTCCGCTTCTATGATGCCGCCGCTTCCGGTCTTCAAATCGAGAAAATCCGATCTGCTTCCGCGCTCACGCCGAATGCGCTCGAGCATGTCATCAATTTTTATGAAAAGGTCGGCATCCTGAGATGCGCGACGCCATGCGCGTTTTGCAATCGTCATGAATTCATTTTGCAACGACCCGCTGACGGGGCGTGCGCGCGTCAGCGCCTGCAATTCCCAAGGCTGCACTCGGCCTGCGTAGTACGACTCGTAGGTTTCAAGAGAGCAGACAACCGGGCCTTTTTCACCCTCAGGACGCAGTCTTGCATCCAGCGCCCAGATGTCTCCCTCCGCAGTTGGCTGCGCCATGGCGATCATAAGGTTCTGCGCGGCCCGAACGTGGTCGCCCACAAATAAAACGTCAAGGTCTGCGCCGTAGCTGATCTCGCGCCCTCCAAATTTTCCGAGCGCGATGACGGTCAACTGCTCAGTTGCGAGGAGCTTCGCAACAAAAATCAGGCACGCTTCCGCGACATCGGAAAGCTCGGCAAAAGTCGCTGCTGGTTGGATCAGTCCCAGCACGTCGCGAAGGATGATGCGCAACAGTTGCCTCTGCCGATAGGCGCGTATGGGGTCGAGATTGTTTGCATCTGCGTCCAACAAATCCAGGCGCCTTAAATTTTCTGCCACCGACCGCGGTTCACCAAATGTTGGGTCTCGAGTGATGTCGTCCAAAAGCTGCGGACGGCGAACCAGAAGCTCGCTGGCAAAGCGACTGGCATCGAAGGTTTTTATAACCAGCTCCAGTAATCGAGGATTTGCGACGAGGAGCTCAAAGAACAGACTGCGCAAACCATAACCTTCCACGAGGCGAACGAATTGATTCAGCGTCGCATCAGGGTCTGCAGTCGTTGCAAGCCATCCTAGCAGGTCCGGACGCAGCTTGCGAAAGATCTGGCGTGTGCGGGGCGCGATATGAAAACCGGCAGCGCCCTGTACGAGATCGGAAAGCGCCTTCGCCGCGCGTTTCTGATCGCTGAAAATCTCGAGATCGTTTGCGTTGGGCGATCTGGCCGGAGCCGTGGATGTTCCTGAGACAAGCCGTTGAAAAATCGGACGCACTGCTCGCATCTTTTCCCGCAGCGCCGCGGTGAAATCTCCACTGGAGGGAAAACGGAGGCTGAGTGCGAGGCGTCGCAAGGCTTCCGCCTCTCGAGGAACAACGTGCGTTTGCTGTTCGGCCTCTATCTGCAAACGATGCTCCACGCGGCGGAGAAATCGGTAAGTATTATCGCAAGTGAACACTTCCTCGCGCGGAAGAAGATCCAATTGACGAAGCGCTCGTAGCGCCTTGAGCATACCCGGTTCCTGCAGGAACGGATGACGCGCTCCGTGGATAAGCTGCAGGGTCTGCACGATGAATTCGATCTCGCGAATTCCTCCGCGTCCAAGTTTGACGTCGCGTTCCAGCTTGTCCGCGCCGACCATGTCGCGCTCGATGCGCCGCTTGATACTGGCGATTTCGTCCAGCAAGTCGGGCGACGCGCTTTTGGGGTAAATAAAAGGCTGATGTTGCCGCAGAAATTCGTAAGCCAGCTCGCGGCTGCCGCCGATTCCGCGCGCCTTGATCAGCGCAAGACGTTCCCAGGTTTCGCCGAACCCGGCATAATAATTTTCCATGCTCTCGAGCGATCGGGCCAGTGGCCCTGCCGAGCCTTCCGGTCGCAGGCGCAGATCGACGCGAAAGAGCGAGCCAGCCGGATGCTGAGTTGAAAATGTTTCGATGATTCTTTTTCCCAGCCGGTTAAAGAATTCGTGATAAGAAATGTGCGTTGTGAGCTGGCCTTCCTCGCTGTAAAGAAAGAGAAGATCGACGTCTGAGCTGTGATTTAGCTCCCCACCGCCAAGCTTGCCCAATGCAAGAATGGCGAATTCCGCCTTGGGCGAACCATATTGTTGCCGCAATTCCGTGTTCCAATGTTCGAACACATTGCGGATACAAATTTCCGCCACCTGCGAAAGCTCACCGGTGGTTTCCTCCAGAGACGCCACGTTTGCAAGCTCGCGTACGGCGATGCGCGTCATCTCACGGCCCTTCCAAAAGCGAAGGGCAGAAAAACCCTGGTCTGCGATGGAATTGCCAGCCGATCTCTGCAAATAGCCCAGCATCTCCCCGTACCCGCGAGGGGCACCGCAGATTTGCGGCTGGCAAAGCCACAGAAGACTGTCCGGGTCGTGTGTGAGGCGGGCCGCGCAAATACTGGAGACGGCAAGAAGATGAAGCAGGGCGGCCTCGCCCAACGGAAATTGTTCGACGACGTCGGCAAGAGCCTGGGCGGTTTCGGGCCAGTGTTCCCTAAGATGAATCAGGACAGTTTCGACCTGTGCCGGATTAATTGAAGTGGCAGCTTTTTCGCGAATCCAATGATCACTACGAGCCATCGTGCAGAACATCACGCGGATTTCAGCGAAGACTAGTTGGTTAGCGCGGCTCTTTGATACGAGAGTGCGCAAAACAAGCGCAGCTTTATGTTACATATGCAACACGAAATGAGCAGCCTCAGGGCTGAGGCGCCAGAACGCGAAGCGCTCTCTTCCGAATTCGGAAATCAACCGGGCAATTGCCGGCGAGTTCGCCATCGAGCTCCAGGGGAACGTCCTGTTCGCTGGTAATGCGCAACTGCCGCGTCTGAAAATATTCGATTTCCGAAACATTAATGTCGGAGCTGAATACAACGTCCTGGAGATACTTGACGATTTCGAGATAGCCGAGCCGTTTGAAGACGACGACGTCAAACAATCCATCGTCGATGATAGCTTGTTTAAAGAACGGGAAGGGCCCGCCGTAAAGGCGCCCGTTGCCAATGAGAACAAACGATCCCTCTTCCACAGCAGTATGCTCCGACTCGATGAAGAGCTTCGGCGGTTGCCGTGCCGCGATGTGCGTTGCGGAGATGAGATAGCTAAGCGGACCGAAACTGCGTTTGAAAGCGAGGCTGGTCTCTTTAACCACCTGTGCGTCCAGTCCCACGCCGCCAAGCTGGACAAAATATTTCCCATTCGCGCTCGGCAAATCGACTAGACGGACGTTTGCCTCTTCGATGATGTCCCAGCAGCGCTGGAGATTGTGTAATGGCAAGCCAAGCTCCATCGCGAAAACGTTTACAGTGCCCATTGGGAGTACGCCCAATGTGGCATTGCTGCCCACGAGTCCGTTTGCTACCTCGCTAACTGTTCCGTCGCCGCCTGCCGCGATGATTCGCGTAAATCCCGCGTCGACTGCGCGCCTGGCCAGCGCCTCGGCTTCGCCAGAATGTGCCGTAACGCGGACGGGGCAATCGCCAGCGAGTGATTCGATGCGCTCCTGCCAGCTCCGAATGTGTTCCGGGCTGCCCGCGGTTGGATTGAGAATGACGATCGTATCGGTCACAAGGAAAAGTAGCAGAGGGCTTTCACCTTTTCTTCAAACTCGGACTGCGTAACGTCTCACGGTGAAAAGATTGCGCCTGGTTTCATTGATTGCTCTAGGGGCGTTGATTGGACTTGGCGCGATTCTCTTGACCGGCGTGAACCTGTATGTGCAATCGCAAGGTACACACGCGAAGATTCAACAGGAATTGAGCCGGCGCCTCGGCACTACGCTGGGAATCCGTAGCATGAGCGTGACGCCATGGGGGGGACTGGAGCTGAGCGGTATCACGATTGCGCAAACTTCGCCATTTGCCCCGAAACATTTCCTCGAAGCAAAGACATTTCGGCTGCGCGTTCGGTTCCTCTCTCTTTTTTCCCGCCGCCTGGTGATCAAAGAGGTCGCGCTCATCAATCCAAACGTGGTTTGGTCCCAGGACATCGAAGGAAAATGGAAATTACCCAGATCACGAAGAACAAAGGCTGCTGCTCCAACTGTGTCCCAGCCGGAAGTAGAAAGCGAATCCGCTCATACCTCTCAAACACAGACCGCTCCTGTTGTTGCCATTACTCCGGCGAAACTTCCTTCTCCGGTTCAGCTGAAAGTCAACGAACAACCTCCCAAACAGGAATACAGACTGGCGGTGCCTCCAGAGGTTCGACGCGTCAGTATTAAGAATGGCAATTTCAGCTTTCTCGATCACGCAGGCAGGCTGCTTGCGAGTTTTAATGGGGTAGACTTTCGCACCAGCATCCGCAGCGCCTCGGCGCTCCACGGCGATACGAAGGTGGCGAAAATCTCCTTGCAGGACCGTTTTTTTCTGGAGCAACTGCGCTCTCCATTGCGCTACGAGCCGGATGTGCTGGAGCTTTCCAAGATTTCCGCGCGCGCAGGTAACGGTGAGATCGACGGCTATTTTGCGATGCAACCGGAAGCGGAGGATTCTCCGTTTACCACGAACGTAAAGTTTCGCAATGTGCTGGCCGATCAGATTATCGCGAACGCGGGTGGCCCCAAAGGAGTCGTGCAGGGCAAGTTGGAGGGAAGTTTCCAAGCTTCCGGCAAAACCGCCGATCCAGAGGCGTTTGTGGGAAAGGGTGAAATTTCCCTGCGCGACGGGCGGGTCCAACAATATAGCTTGCTGGTGTTACTCGGGGAGCTTCTTCAGATCGAAGAACTACGAGAGCTTCAACTCGAGCAAGCGGAGGCGAGATATCACGTGAATCCAGGCGTGGTCACAATCGACGAACTGATTTTGCGCTCCCCTAATATTCGTCTCACCGCGTCGGGAACAGTTGCGTTTGACGGCAGGCTGAACCTCGATTCTCAGCTGGCGATCAACGATAAAATTCGTGGTCAGCTTTTCAAAGCGATCCGCCAGAATTTTCAACCAATCAACGAGCCGGGCTATTCTGCGATTGATTTTCAGGTGGGCGGCACGATCGATCGCCCCAGCACAAACTTAATGGACAGACTGGTCGGTCGTGATCTTAGCAATATGATCAATAGCTTCTTCGGCGGCGGAAAAAAGGAGCGAGCAAAGAAGAAAAAGAAACAGACCGAAGAAGCATTACCCGCCGCGCCGTCAACTTCTGCTTCGCCCCAGGAGGCGCTGCCTGAGGGTACTGCAACACCAACGCCAGCCTCTTCGCCATGAGAGTGATCGCCGGCAGCGCCGGCGGAATTCGCCTGGCAGTTCCGAAGCGCGGCGTGCGACCGACAATGGACCGTGTCAAAGCTGCTATATTTTCCAGTTTGGGCGACGCCGTCGTGGGGGCACGCGTCCTGGATCTTTTCGCGGGCAGTGGCGCACTTGGAATTGAAGCGCTCAGCCGCGGCGCGTCTTCGGTTGTTTTTGTCGACGAAGACGGACAATCGGCGGAGATCATCGAGCACAATCTGGCCAAAACAAAGTTGAAAGGACGAATTCGACAGCAGAATGCCTTCGATTACCTCCGGCATGCTTCCAGCTCAGAACTGTTTGATATTGTCTTTGCCGATCCGCCGTACGAGAAAACGGAAGACGGTGAGCCCTTCACCGAAAAACTGCTGACAAACGAAGAGTTGCCTCAGTTAATGGACGCAGATGGGATTTTCGTTTTGGAGAAACGGCCGCCTGAAGCTCTTCCTCAAATAAAAATGTGGCATCTCACTCGCCAGAAGAAATACGGCGCAACGGAAGTTCTGTTTTTGGAACCAATCCGCACTCACGCAATCCGCAATTTGATGATTCGTTTCATCTACAATTTGTTTTGGCCAATCGGGCTGTTGTGCTTTTTGCCGGGCTATTTGGTGAAGATGATTCGTCGCGGCGGTTACGGCGAAAAGTTCGGACAGCGTCTGGGAATTTACGATCGCGAACTACGCGTTCGCCTGTCGAAGCAAAAATCGACATGGCTGCATGCGGTGAGCGTGGGGGAAGTAAATGTCGCGTTGAAACTAGCCAATTCGTTGCGAGCGCTCGAACCCGATTTGCACTGCGTTCTGACCACGACCACCACAACTGGTTTCGCTCTCGCAAACAAGAACGCTCCGGCCTGGATCGAAGTCATGTACACACCGCTTGATTACTGGCCGATCATGCGTCCGCGCGTTTGCGGTGATCAGGCCGACGCGAATCGTGCTGGTCGAAGCAGAAGTTTGGCCAAATCTTGTCGCATTGGCGCACGAACGTCGAATTCCCACGATACTGGTGAACGCGCGCTTGTCGCCGAGATCCGAGAGAAGATTTCGCCGGTTCCGATTTTTCGTGGTGCCGACATTTCGACTGTTGGATCTGGTTTGCGCGCAGGAGCCGGACGATGTTGATCGATGGGTCGCGATCGGCGTTGCGCGCGATCGGATTCGCGCCGTCGGCAGTATCAAATACGATCCCAATGGGCGCGATCAGACGGCAGAAGCGCAGGAAACTGCGCAAACAACCAGTGTGATCGATGCGAATCAACAGCGTCCCGTGTTGTTTGGCGGCAGTACGCATCGGGGCGAAGAGGAAATTCTGGCCCGAATCTTTCTGCGCTTGCGCCAGCAATTTTCGTCATTGCGGTTGTTCATTGCGCCGCGCCATGTGGAACGGCTCCGCGAAATCCGCGCGCAACTCGCTGCTCTGCCGTTGCGCGTCGCGCTGGCGAGCGAAGTGGCGGTTGATCGCGAATCAGATGCGGACTGTTTTCTTCTCGATACAACGGGTGAACTTCAGCGCTGGTATAGTATCGCCACCATTGTATTCATTGGGAAAAGCCTGACCGCGCAAGGCGGGCAAAATCCTGTGGAGCCGATTATGGCCGGAAAACCAGTCGTGTTTGGTCCGCACATGGAAAACTTCGCGACTCTTGCGAAAGCACTCGTGCGGAAGAAAGGCGCGATCCAGGTTCGCGATGCCGATTCACTTGAAATGGCGATCGCCGGGCTTCTGCGCGACAACGATGCGCGCCAGCGCCTTTTGCAAAACGCGCGCAAGGTTTTAAGCAACCATCACGGTGCAACTGCTCGTGCAGCGGTATTGATTCACGAACTTCATTCGGGGCTATAGTCGCGGAGCCATGCGCCGTCCAAAGCGAAAGAGCCCGAAAAAGAGACGGCAATTTACCTTGCGTCCAAGAGTAGCAATTCTGATATTGCTCGGCTCTTGACCCTATCGTCTAGAGGCCCAGGACACCGCCCTTTCACGGCGGTAACACGGGTTCGAATCCCGTTAGGGTCGCGATTGCATTTCATATGTAGATCGCGAGCACAGGAAAGATTTTGGACATATTGGTTTTGCTCCTTTGTGGGTTGATTTTACTAACGTAATTCTTCTAATCTTCCTGATTGCTGGGGAGGAGTCCGACAAAGGCGGAATCATGGCGGCGTCGGGCGAGGATGCGGACTTGGGCGCGGCCGCGGCGTTACCCTAGGAATGGCAGTGGGGGTCGGCGTAGCAGTTGGCGTCGGCGTGGGCGTGGGTTGCGCTGTAGGTGTTGGGGTTGGCGTCCCGCCAGCCTGAGCTTGAAAGAGTAACACCCAGTCAGGGTCGCCCCGGCTGTTGTGCCCCGGTGTCGTGAAATTGTGGCTGCCGTGGTTCGGGAAGGGCGAGCCTGCAACCGTCTGCAAAGTGGCGTTCGTCGGATCGAACCATTTCGCGGTTACCGGCCCGCCAAAGTTTCCCATCGCTACTGTTAACGTGTGCGCGACAGGCGTGTAGATTACAGACAGCGACCCGTCGGAAGATTTAGCAGCGGTAGCATAGTCAACTTGGCTGAGGTGCACGTTGCTGTCGTCATACGTCCCGTATCCAGCCGTTAGCAAACTGTGGTTTTGATCAGGCTCCAAAGCTTGAAAATTAATGCTCGTGAAGAAATTCTTGAAATAATCTAACTCGGTCACGCACTGGCTGCTTAGGTGCTGTTGCCACGCAGGGTCGAACCTGTCTATCCAGTAGCTTCCGTACATGTGTCCGGCCAAAGCGCCCGCGGTGAGAGACCAGTACTCTTGATGACGCAGTACAAACGGCGTTCCGAGTTCGCCTTGATTGTCTTCGTTCTCATAGTTCTCTTCCAAGAACAATACTGGCATGATGGTTGGCTTATTATAGGCAACGTAGGTTTCTGTGTACGTCGGATAGTAGGTGTAAACTCCGTTCGTGTTGATTCGCGGAACGAAATTAGCGTCGTCCTGTGATTCGCTCACAGGATAATCCAACTCAATGGTGATTAGGTGATTGGGATCCGTGCTCCTGATTCCGTCCACAATCGCCAGTATTGGGGCTTCATATTGCTGGTTACGCCAGTTCTGGAAATCGTTCCCAAGATTCCAGATGATATTTGGTGAATTTCTGTAGCGGTTGCCGAGGAACTGTCCGTACTGCGTACATCGGGAGACTCCGTTGGTAATAGAAGTCTGAGACCATCCGCCTTGATCAAGGGGAGTGAACAGGCATTGCAATCCATTTGCCGCCGCTGTTTGAACGATGAAATCGACGTGAGACCAATACGCTTCATTCGGCGCGGTTAGATCGTAATAACCACCAGCTAGCGTAGCCGTGAACGGGTCGTTGCCGTTGAAATCCCTGCCATAATGAGGCGTGCCTTCATCGCCGTATCCGAAGGTGTAACTATCGCAAAGTAGTTCAATCCATAGAGCGTTAAAACCTCTCTGCCCGCGATCTGTCAGATACGTGGTCGCATCCGCGTTGTTGAGGTTTGCAAGGATGGAATGCGGTGCGTCGCCAATTATCAAAAACGGGACATTATTGCTGTCCACCACGTAGCGGCCGTCGGCGCTTGGATGCAGCGGATAGGCGGGCGTGGCAGCCGCCTTTGCGACTAACCCCAGAGATATGAGCAGAGGAAATATTGCCCGCAGTATCGGCCGGTCCAATTTGCGCCCCTCCTAACGAGAAAGAGATAAGCCACGGCAGGGTATCGTGGCAAACACGCTGAGGTTATTTTGCAATGGGGCCGTTGGCTTCATCGGCTGGTTAGATCTCTTTTGCAAAAACAGGATCATCGTGCCCAAATGAAGGGCCGGAGCTGACGTCGTTGCCGACTTCATCGTGCATAAAATGAGACTTTGGCCATGAATGCACTCCATTTTGGACCAAGACGACCGCCATCGAGCAGGATTCTCGGGCATTTTTTGAACCCCAAATCGCGGCCGTCACTGTAACGGATCATGCGCCAGTGCATGTGCGGGACAACATGATTGAGAGGGATATCATATTGACGCATCAGTCTGGCTGTGAGTTGCGCGGTGCGGTCGATGGTGCTGCCAAGATTGTTGCCCCGGTTTACACACATTTCGATCCCGATGGACGACCTGTTTCCCTGGCCTTCGTAATCAGCATGCTCTCCGGTTTCGTTAGTCGGGAGGCTTTGGTAAATGGAATGATCGTCCACAGTGAAATGCCAAGTGAGAAATCCAGTGCGATTGTGACGGCTTCGGAGCCCCTTGTTCATGGCGAGCGCGTTATGCAATGCGTCGGCGCTACGAGACGTATTGTCGGTCGAATGAATAGTGATAAATGTCGGACGCATCGGCCGATGCAAGGGACGTCCGCATTTCCCTGGGGGGATGATGTTCTGCGTGATTTTCAATTCGGCTGCACCGGCGGAAGCCAGGCCGCTGATGGTGACGCGTCGGGGAGCCGCCGCACAGGAAGAAAAGAGAAGCCCCACCAGGACAACGGCAAGAAACCCAAATGTGCGAAGTTTCACCGTAACCATTCCTGCCGTTTCGAGCGGAAAGCGATTAAAGGCTGCACGGCGAGAATCGTGCCGGATCATTCGGCATTTAGGAAGCGCAATGATTCGCGGGTGACTCTTTCAAGTTCAATAAACGCAGTCAGCTTTTCATTGGCATGCACAACGAAACGCTTTCCATCTCGATGGTGCTTTGTCAGGAAGAAACAGTGCAACAAACTGCGAGGGAGGAGCCAGGATTCACGAGGACTTACTCTGGCGCGGTGAAACAATCAGTCAGCACGGCGCTCAAATAACCGCCTCTCCGCACCGGGTGAGTGTTCACAGTTTGTTGCGAAGGCTTTTCAACCTAAAATCCTCCAATTTGTCACGCAAAAAAATGCACATTTACGAAGTCCGCCCACGCAAAGATCATCGCGGCGTCCATCTGATTTCCGATGCGCTGCTATTTTTTTTCCGGAACTTCGCTCCGGCGTTTTCCGTAGAACAAGTTGGAGGAAGCACCAGCCTGCTTCCCAACAAACGAAAACGTTTTTGCACTACCACGCGTCGCTAGAATCATTTTTGAAAGCCAAATGGCAAATGATGCGGCGCCCTAAGAGATCGACGATTCGCACAGACGTTTACGAAATTCGGCCACGAGCTGACAAACATGGTATCGACCTAGTCAGTGACGCGCTTCCCTATGGTCGGCTGTGGTATGGCGGGCCAAGCGAGCACGGCAATCGCCTACGCAAAGCATCGGAGTCGATCCCATCGCGCTATGATCCGCGTTTACGATGAGGCAGGCAACGTTATCGACACGCACGAGCACGCGGGCGATTTCAAAGAGTGGTGAGCGTTACGCGCATGAAAGAAAACGCCGTGCCTGAAACGTGACGGCTGATTGCGTGCCGCACGCCGCGTGGCAAAACGTGGCATCGCTGCCAATGGGCTTAACCCAAAGAATGCTGTGGCGATCTCGGCGGCACGCCCGGTGCAGCCTTAACGGACGATGGTGAGTAGCATTAGTGCATTTGCCACTAATGTTTAGGCCGATTAACCCAGTAACCTGTCTGCCAATACGTCTGCCTTCTCGATCTTCGGCGGCTCCGCCAGTAGCTCGGGCGCTTTCTCCATCAGCGCCTTGGCAACTTTTCCCGAAAGGTGTGCGTCGCGTCCTGCATCATCCGGAAATGCGTCGAAGATGGCGAAGGTGGTCGGCCAAGTCGAATGCCGAACCAGGCGGTTGTTGCGGGCTCTTGTTGCACCAAGCCCTGCCCGTCGCGCAGGAATTTGGCGACTTCGTCTTCTTTGCCAGCTTTCGCCTCCAGTTTAACAAATAATGCTTTCGTGGTCATGTCGTAATCTCCTTGTGACTGTTCTGCTGTCCAGTTGTGGAAATCTATCTTTGTCTCAGTTTGGTCGAACTGAATCAGTTCTCAGCTTCGAGCATGACGGGTGATTTTTTCGAGTCGAGGACGCAGTCAGCTTTTCACCCGCACGCAGAAAGAACCCCTTGCCGTCGCCGCGATGTGCGTCAACAATCCAGATTGTTCGCCCGTTGATCGAGTCGCTATATACGCCGCAACTCCAACCGGCTTTCTTGAGATTGTCGGCAATTATTTCCCAGTATTTCACGCGGGCGGATTCTGCCTCTTTTGCTCCGGGCCTGCCCCCGAACGGTCGGAACACCTTAGACTCGTCGGAATATCTTACGATTCGGTCCTGCATCGTAGGTGGACATCACTGCGTTACTACTTTTGATGTCTTCCCACGCCGCATCCGTTGTTCTAAACGAAATTTAACCGAGCAACGACTGCGCCGGGCTCAACGGTGCGGAGAGGTGGCCCTTGAGGCCGTGCTAATTCCATAAAACGCCGGCTGGTTAAGTCCCCGTTTAATTCCTAGCTCCCCGCAGTCGTTGAACTTCTTTTCTAATATGCCCTATAAATTGTCATTGCGCCAAAATCGCTTTGAATCATCCGCACGCACAACGAAACGTTCCCTCGTTAGTCGAAATTCCGGCTATCGCCATATGCCTCGCCGAGCGGAGAAACATGGTATTGCGGTGCTTCCAGGATGGCTTCCTTGGTCACGTTCACGAATACCTTGGATTCCTCGTAACTGATCCGGTCGATATGCTTGGGTGAAATCACGATCTCCTTGTGGGAATACCAATGGCCGGTCTCCACAACCAGATGACAAATCGCCCAATTCTTGTCGTCCATGATAAAATCAATGACGTGGCCGATCGCTCCTTCGCTGGTTTGAATGGGGTAGCCGCTAAGAGCCTGTGTGCTTTGCAGATGAAGATCGTCGCTTGCTCGCTTACTCGGCATAAGATGCGGCGGCGGAGCCTCGGGGAAACCGCCCACGCCCCACGTTTCGCCCCCGTCCCAGTATGCTTGATATTGTAGCGAGACTGGCTTGTGCGACTCAATCGCGGGACTGTTTTCAATCTGTTGTCGAGTCAGATTCACGAGCAGGCAGTCGGCCTCTTGAAGCAGGTTTCCGAAAGCATGGGGAGAAATCAGCACCAAGCGGCCCGATAGCCATGAACCTGTGTCCGCGACAACATAGCGGATAGCCCATTGTTGATCATTAAAATAGAAGTCCTTCACGTGGCCCATGTCGCCGTCAGAGGCGCCGAGCTTTTTTCCGTAAAGTTGCCTAAGGCTTCGCAACATAACTTTATCCTTTCTAACGACGGGTTTGATCTATCCAGACCGTGCGACCAGATACTTGAATTCGCAAGCGCCGGGCCGTCACCGCGACGCGTGTCAGCAATCCAAATTGTTCGCCAGTTGGAATCAATCGCTGAGACACAGCCCCAACTCCAACCGGCTTTGCTCAATTAGTCGGCGATGGGGAGGGCGGCAGCGGTGACACCAGGTAGATCTGATCGAGCACTTTTAACATGAGGGCATTGGCCGTCACCTTTCCGTCGAGCGATACGGTCAGATTGGTCCAGACCACGAGCGTCATTTTGCTGGCGGGGTCGTAGCCCATGAAGGAGTTGAAGCCGGGCATCTCGCCGCCGTGAAAATAAAGCGTGTTCGCTCCCCAACGCAGCTGGGTGATGCCGTACCCGTACTGTAGGCCGTTGGGCTTGCTCGGATCTTCGAGCTGCACGCTGTCGAGCCACTGGCGCTGATAGTCGGCGTTGAGCACCTTGCCGCCGACCAGTGCCTGGATCCAGGTGGCGAGATCGTTGGCGGTCGAGATGACGCCCCCGGCCGCCGAGGCGTAGGAAGGGTTCTGGCCGGTGCAGTCGTCGGGCTTGAGGGTTCCGGCCCGGGCCGCGGCCTGGAGGTCGGGCGGGTACGGCTTGTCCACTAGGTTACTGAAGGAGCAGCCGCCGTACAAGTAGCCGTGCGAGTAGGGATCGGGGAGGGTGTTCGAGGTGCTGGCGGGGAGCACAGTGTGCTTCAGACTCAGCGGTCCGAACAAACGGTCCTGGAAACAACTGGCCAGCGGCCTCCCGTCGACCTTTTCTGCGATGAGGCCGAGCAGCGCATAGTTGGCGTTGGAGTAGTGGAAGCCTGTACCGGGTGGAAAGTCGAGCGGGTGCTTGAACGTGATCGCCAGCACTTCGGCTGGGGACCAAACCTTGGTCGGGTCACGGTCGAGGATCGCCCAGAACTCGGGGTCGTCGTCGTAGCTGTAAAGGCCGCTGCGCATCTTCAGCAGTTCGGTGATGGTGATCTTGTCGCCGCTGGGGACGCCCGGGACGTACTTCGAGACCGGATCGTCGAGACTGAGCTTGCCTTCCTGGGCGAGCAGCACGATCACCGCGGCCGTCATCGTCTTGGTATTGGAGGCGATCCTGAAGTAGGTGTCGGCGCGGGGCGGTCTTATAGCGCCTAGTAATGTGGTGCCGTAGGTGACCGTGAACTCGCCTTGGGGTGTGCGCAAGAGAACCACGGCGCCGGGGATCAGGAGTTCCTTGGCGGTCGTGTCCACCATGGTCTGCAGCGCAGCCTGGTCGATTGGCTTGAGCGCCGACGAGCCGGCCGTGGAACCAGGTCGCGAGCACGCTGCGATCAGGAGAGCAACGCCGACCAGCAGGCTCGCGCGGGCGCGTATGGGAAATTCAAACGTCATTTTGCCAATGATCACTGTTACTGGGTACCTCAAAATATCAAAGACACATTCATATGACCTAACGAGACAGAGATAAGCCACGGCAGGGTGTCGTGCAAGCTCGCTGTAGTTGCCTCGCAATGGGGTCGTTGGCTTCATCGGCTGGTTAGGCGGCGTCCACTCGAAGGATTTGGTTAGGCTTTCCACGGCGTTGTCGGGTAGAGCGCTTTACGTTGCCAACCCATGTTATACGGGGAGCTCAACGGCGAGTACGTCCCCGTCCTGCAGGCGGTAGGTTTCCCGAAGCTCGATGTCACAAACAAGTTCAACAACCCAGGGGTCGGGTCGGCTCCGAGCCGCCGTGGTAGGCGTCCATAGGAACGCCTTACGGCGCTCGAAGTCCACCAGTTCGCATGGCAGGAGGAGAACGTCGCGCTCGCCCCATACTCCTCGCGACCGAACCAGATGATGTGGGCTTGGTAGCGCACGGCGAACCAATCAAACGTGTGCTCCAGCGCGAGATTGAGCGAGCCCGGATAGACAGGCATCTGCAGCTTGCGACTGTACGCCAGATTGAAGAGCTGCAGCCAATGAGACGCATCCCCTTTGCCTGACTGGAGCCTGCCTCGGAGTAGCTCTGCCATAGCCGCACTAACTATAATTAGACGGCAGCTCGCAATCTATTTCTTGCCTTTCCCAGAGAAGCGCGCAAAAGGCTGCATAACGAGAATTGTGCCGAATCGTTCGGCATTTGCAGCGGAGAAGCGCCAGTGAAGACTCAGAAGCTGACGCGCACCTCACTTGGAATTCGAAGCTACCCGACTCATCGTCCGGAGATCAATCGCACAATAATGTTCCCGGGCGCGGCTCTAGGGATTGTTGACCACGTGCGGTGCAGGTTTGCTCACTTCAAGCTGTGCGTTCACTTTCTGTAGCCCTGCGGTGAGTGCATCAATCTGCTTTTGCTCTGCCCGCGAGCTTGGACTCAAAACTTCTTCTGTTGCTCCGCTCAATGTTGCTTGCAGTTCCTGCACTTTGCGGTGTTCTTTCAAGAACTCATTGAGCAACATCGCGTTCACCGCGTCGTAGCGGACAGTGAACGGTTTACCTTCTATGATCCCGCGCTACCAAATCGGGATTCACTTTCTCCACGTCCTCCGCCACGAGGCCGAATTCAGTAGTGCGCTCACCGTCATTTCTTTCTTGTAACGGAACGTCACCGGTTTGAGCGCCAGGAGCGCTTCGCTGGCTTTGTCCATGGGCTTGATTTCATCCTTGAAACGTGCCGAGGACGCTGCCACGCCTAGTTGACCCCTCCGTATTCACAACGACTGCAGCTCCTGAAACCGCTGTACCGCTAATATCTGCGATAAAGGTTTGTGTTTGAGTTCCGGCGGTGCCAATACGGATAGTGCCCGACTCTGCACCATTCGGGCCCCGGTTACCAATGTAGATATTGTTATCGCCCTGGACCAGATTGTAACCGGCGTAAGCCCCCAATGCGATGTTGCTGCCGCCGGTAATGTTGTTAAAGAGCGCATTAAGACCGCTGGCGATGTTGTTGCTGCCAGTGGTGTTGCTAAACGAGCGCAAGTCCGGTAACCGTCGGCTGGTGTTTTCGGTGCCGGTGGTGTTGTAATAGAGCGCACCGTTGCCGACGGCCGTGTTATCGAGGCCGGTGGTGTTGCTAAAGAGCGCGAACTTGACCGTTGGCCGTGTTGCCACCGCCGGTGGTGTTGCTAACGAGCGCTTGCACAACCGTTGGCCGTGTTGCTGGCGCCCGTAGTGTTACTGTAGAGCGCTTGATAACCGATTGGCCGTGTTAGCGATTGCCGATTGTGTTGTTAACGAGAGCTTGATAACCGGTGGCCGTGTTCTCTCCAACCTCGGTGTTTCGATAGAGCGCTTGAAAACCGTTGGCCGTGTTACCGCTGCCGGCGGTGTTGCTGTAGAGCGCTAGACCCCCAGTGGCCGTGTTGCTTGTCGCCGGTTGTGTTGCTAAAGCAGCGCTTGGCGGCCATTCGCCGTGTTGTTGTTGCCGGTGGTGTTGAAAAACGACGGGCCATAATTCTCGTTGGCCGCGTTACCGCTGCCGGTGGTGTTGCTGTAGAGCGCTAGCCAACCGCTTGGCCGTGTTAGCGATGCCGATTGTGTTGCTAAAGAGCGCATTAGAACCCGATGAGCCGTGTTACCAACACCAGTTGTCAGGCTGAAGAGCGGGTCTTGACCCTCGGCTCGTGTTCCCACCGGGATAGCCTCCGTCCGGTGCCGGACTGACTGCTCGGGGTTTGGCAGATAAGAGCAAAGCAAACGAGTGTAATTGTGATTAGAACCGATGGAATGCTCGTTTTCATATCCGGGGAGTTTCGGAAACATCTCGCCTGTTGTCGAGGCAATTCATCGCAAGCGCGAACCGCCGATTCAAGTTCCACAAACGCGGTCAGCTCTTCATCTGCCCAGACAACCAACTACTTTCCATCATCAAGATGCGCGTCAGCAACGAAGGTTGCTCGTCCGCGAGAATCCAGTGGCTGAGACACAGCCCCAACTCCGGCCCGCTTTTTTGAGATTGTCCGCGATAATCTCCCAGTACTTCACGGCCTGCGATTCGCATCGGCGTTAAAACAAAAAGCCCTGCGAGCAATTATTCGCAGGGCTTTCCGAATCGTTAAGCTGGCTTACTTGTGCCCGTGCAACTCGACGTGACGCTTTGCTGCTTCACTAGCGTGATGCGTCGCGTGCAAATGATGACCGTGCGCGGCATGCGCATGGTGAGCCGCCGTCTCGTGTTTGCCGGAACCATGATGTTCGGCTGCTTTGCGATGATGCTTCGCCGCGTGTTCATGGTGTTCAGCAGCCTTGGTGTGATGTTCCTTTAGTTTTTGGGGCATTGGATTTTCTTTTTTTTTGGGTTTAGTTAGTGGCACAAAGCAGTTCTATACGGTAGTCATGGCTTCAATAGGACCTTGGTGCATCGGGCATTGACTTACAGCTTGAATAGATCTTCTCCTACATGGAATTAACTCGATGCCGACCGGTGGTTTTTGGTAAAAGGGTTGGCATTCCTTGCAATCATCCGGCCGCCGTTGCCGCGTTAATGTTTTTTTAACACGTTTCCGCAATAGTTTAACTAATATTACCTCCAAAGTTCGCTCAGATTTGGGTGAGTTCTATGGACCCGGCGATTTTCAGCAGCGCCGCCAGACGGACGAGGGCGGCTCACCAATCTGCTGCGTCGCAGCGCGACCCTACAATCCGCCAGCTTCGGCGGAAGCTCCGACACGTGCGGCTCAACATTAAGCAGCGCTACTGCGCCCTCCACGAATACGCCCGGATCTATCACGCTCTCGCAGCCCGCGAAGCCGAAGGATCAGAACGCAAATTAATCCTGCTGTATCTGGCGGAAGAAGCTGACGTGCGTCTCGAGCGCGTGGAGATGTCACTGCGAAAGTTTCGGATTTCAAATATCTCGCTACGGAAACGTGGGTCCGTCGCCTCATCCGCTGGTCTCTACTGCGTTGGCGGGTTAGCTGGACTCTCGCATTACTCGATCGTATAGAGTCCCAGCGTTCACGCAGGATGCTCGAGGCTTTGACGCAATTCAGCCGACTCTGCCGCGTGGTCGCTGCCGGCCGGACGCAGCCCAATCAATTCTCCACTCGACTTTCATCCCGCCCTTCGGATGATCCGTAAAGTCGAACGCCTGTAGCCCCGGCAAGCACCCAAAGGGAACTTTCATGTTTCGATTTATTTTTTCGGGCAAGCTCCATCCCGCCCTCCTCCAAAAGGCCGTAAAAGGGGCAGCGACTGCAATTTCAGAGCATGAGCAGAAGCTCATGGAGCTATGCACGCTGCCGGCCGCGGAAGTGTTGCAGCGTCTTGGCGTGACAGAGAAGGGTCTGTCGGACGAGCAAGTTGAAACTGCTCGGGAAGAATACGGCGGCAATATTCTCAGTCACAGAAAAGAGCCCGGCATCGTGATGGAACTCTTGCAACGCTGCCGCAATCCTCTGGTCATCCAGTTGCTCGTGATCTGTGGGGTCTCTTTGTTGATGGGAGATGTCCGGGCAGCAACAGTGGTGGGGGCTATGGTCCTGCTTAGCGTGGTGCTGGCATACGTTCAAGAGCATCGCTCTAGCAAGGCCGTGGAAAAACTCAACGCCATGGTGCAAGCCAACTGCTCTGGTGATTCGCGACGGAAAAGAATGTGAGATCCCACTAGCCGAGATTGTTCCGGGAGACATTGTTATCCTGCAAGCTGGCGCACTTATCCCGGCGGATCTTGCGCTTAATTACTGCCAAGGATTTTTTTGTCAGCCAATCCTCCTTCACCGGCGAATCCATGCCGATCGAAAAAACCGTACTGGCCGGCCCGACGTACGGGCCAGGGGATTATCGATCTTCAGAACGCCTGCTTCCAGGGAAGCAACGTCCTCAGCGGTACGGCCCGCGGCTTGGTCGTGAATACAGGTAGCAAAACCCACTTTGGCTCGATTTCCCAGAAGCTAGCCCGTCAGCGTGTTCACACCAGCTTCGACAAGGGCATTACCGCTTTCACATGGCTCATGATCCGCTTCATGGTCGTCATGGTGGCCGTCATCTTTTTGATCGTCGGTCGTGACCAAGCACAACTGGTCCGAGGCCCTCCTCTTTGGTCTGGCCGTTGCGGTCGGACTAACGCCCGAGATGCTGCCGATGATTGTTACGGTTAATCTCTCCAAGGGCGCTCTGGCCATGTCGCATAAGAAGGTCATCGTCAAGCGTCTCAATTCGATCCAGAATTTTGGAGCCATGGATGTTCTCTGCACGGACAAAACCGGCACGCTCACCCAGGACCGTATCGATTCTTGAACGGCACGTCGATGTGACGAATCGGGATAGCGAAGATGTCCTCCGCTATGCGTACATGAACAGTTACTACCAGACCGGCCTGCGCAATCTGCTGGACCAAGCCATTCTGGCCCCACACTGATTTCGACGTCGAGCGCGGCTGCCGGAAGGTAGACGAAATTCCCTTCGATTTTTCAGCGGCGCCGCATGTCGGTCGTCATCGATTACGAAGGCGACCACGTGCTGATCTGCAAAGGCGCCGTCGAAGAAATTTTCAACGTCTGCAGCCACTATCAGGTCGACGAAGAGATTCATCCGCTGATCGACATCATCAAGAATGACCTGCTTGAGGAATACCAGACCTCAGCGCGGACGGCTACCGGGTGCTCGGCGGTCGCTTACCGTGAATTGCCGCGAAGCAAGCAGATGTTCTCAGTCGCGGACGAAACCGATCTCATTCTGCTCGGCTATATCGCCTTTCTCGATCCTCCGAAAGAATCCGCCGCTAGGCCCTTGAAGCCTGCAAAAAATTCGGCGTGACCACCAAAATTCTGACCGGCGACAATGCGCTCGTGACCCGGAAAATATGCCGCGACGTCGGCCTTCAAAGATGGATGAGCTTATTACCGGCGACCAGCTGCACGACCTGAATGATGCTCAGCTCGGGGACGTTGCGGAAAAGAACAACGTTTTCGCGCGGCTTGTCTCCCTCACAGAAAGAGCAAATCATCACGCGCCCTGCAGAAACGCGGCCACGTGGTCGGGTTCCTGGGCGACGGTATCAATGACGCGCCGGCCATGAAAGCTGCTGACGTAGGCATTTCCGTCGACACCGCCGTGGACGTCGCCAAGGAATCAGCCGATATCATTCTGCTTGAAAAAAGCTTGCTCGTGCTCGAAGACGGCATCATCGAGGGCCGCAAAGTATTCGGGAACATCATTAAATACATCAAGATGGGCGCCAGTTCCAACTTCGGTAACATGTTCAGCCTGGTCGGCGGCAGCGACTTTCTGCCGTTCCTGCCGATGGCTCCGATCCAGATTCTTGCTCAATAATCTTCTTTATGATTTTTCCCAGGTCGGCATTCCCTCGGATGTCGTCGACGAAGAATACTTTTAGACTCCTCGTAAGTGGGATATCCCGCATATCCACCGATTCATGATCTTTATCGGACCGATCAGTTCCATCTTCGATTACGCAACCTTTTGCCTGATGCTTTATTTCTATAAGTGCCACTTCTTCAAGGTCGAGGGGGATATGTATGAGAGGTTGTTTCAAACCGGCTGGTTCGTCGAGTCCATCCTCACCCAAACCATGATCGTGCATATCATTCGCACCCGGCGTATTCCCTTTTTCCAAAGCTCCGCCAGTCCGTTGCTGCTCTTCACCACCGCCGTCATCATGGCGATTGGAGTTACCTGCCGTACTCGCCCTTCGCCGCTTATTTCGGCCTCGTGCCCTTGCCGGCCAGCTTCTGGGCTTTCATGGTCTCTTCTTCATTCTCCTTTACTCCGTGCTGACCCATTCCGTGAAGGTCTGGTACTTCAATAATTCGGCATCGACACATTGACTATGAATGTATCCTTTGATGCCCTGCAAAATGGCCGCCTCATCGAGCTGCCGGATAATCACAAGACCTGCGCCCTCGAGTATCTTGCCACCCTCATCGAGGCCATCCCCGACCTCGGCGTCGAGGCGGCATCACGGAGAAAATCCTCGCCCGCGAGGCCGCGCACAATACCGGCATCGGCAGAGGCTGGGCCTGCCCCCACGCTCGCACCGCGATGCATGGCGACATGGTCTGCTCGCTCGGTTGGAGCCCGGCCTGGTATTCATTACGCTCCCCGGACGGCGAGCCGGTTCACATGGTAGTGATGTATTTCGTCCCCGAGTCGCAGAAGAACTCCTATCTCAAGGAAATTCCCTCCCTCGCCGGCAAGAAAGAGCGCGCTACTTTTTTCGATGGATCAGCAGGCCGATAGATTAGCTTGTGCGATCAGAGGGCGCGTGATTACGCCCGAGGCAAGATGACTAAATGAAAAAGCTGCCCGGCTTTTTTTTTTTTTTTTTTTTTTTTTTTTTTTTTTTTTTTTTTTTTTTTTTTTTTTTTTTTTTTTTTTTTTTTTTTTTTTTTTTTTTTTTTTTTTTTTTTTTTTTTTTTTTTTTTTTTTTTTTTTTTTTTTTTTTTTTTTTTTTTTTTTTTTTTTTTTTTTTTTTTTTTTTTTTTTTTTTTTTTTTTTTTTTTTTTTTTTTTTTTTTTTTTTTTTTTTTTTTTTTTTTTTTTTTTTTTTTTTTTTTTTTTTTTTTTTTTTTTTTTTTTTTTTTTCTTATCTAAAAGGGGGTTCGAATTTTTTTTTTTTTTTTTTTTTTTTTTTTTTTTTTTTTTTTTTTTTTTTTTTTTTTTTTTTTTTTTTTTTTTTTTTTTTTTTTTTTTTTTTTTTTTTTTTTTTTTTTTTTTTTTTTTTTTTTTTTTTTTTTTTTTTTTTTTTTTTTTTTTTTTTTTTTTTTTTTTTTTTTTTTTTTTTTTTTTTTTTTTTTTTTTTTTTTTTTTTTTTTTTTTTTTTTTTTTTTTTTTTTTTTTTTTTTTTTTTTTTTTTTTTTTTTTTTTTTTTTTTTTTTTTTCCCGTTAGGGTCGCTATTCGGCTGGGCTCTTTATTAAGGCCTCGCTCATGACTACACTCCGCGCAGCAAGATCTCGGATACATTACAATGAGGACGAAAGAAGCGTGTCGAATGGTCCTGAGCGAGCGGAGCGAGTGGACGCCTGCTTCGGTATTGCGACCGATTCCATTATTCATCTCATGTTCCGGCCTCCGCCGCTTGCAACGCGACGGAAAGAAAGGGTGTGACGCCTGGGTCCTCGCGCGCGAGGAGCAATGGCCCGGGATTGTTATTCGGACGTGATTTTCGGTGCGGGTTCGCCATTCTCGTGCTATGAGATTTTCCACCGACGCAGCCTTTTGGTCTCGTGGTGCTCGCTGGGTGCACCATCGACATCCTGGCAAATTTATGCGTATTGCCGCTGCTCGGTGACCGCCCTTGAAAAAGCGTGTTTGAGGAGATGCCCACGATGCATATTTTGAAAGCGATGGAGGCTGCGTTTTACCAATCGGAACTTGATCAGCCGCATCCCGCTCGCGCCCGCGCGATCATTAAAGCGCATCCGGAAGTCCGGCAATTGATGGAACGAAATCCCTACACCGCGGTGATCGCGCTTCGATCGTATTCCCCAAACGTCGATTGCATATCTGATGGGGAGACTGGGTTTTGGTTACTGGTGGCTCAGCTTCTGATCGCCTATTGCGTCGGCGCTTTTGCAAATCATGCAACTACGTCATCATTCATGACGCGACCCATAATCTTATTTTCCGGCGCAAGGGCTGGAACAAAATGGTCGGGATCATCGCTGATCTTCCCAATTTGACCCCGGGCGCGATGGGTTTCCGTGTTTATCATTTAAAACATCATTCGCACCAGGGCGATTACGAATACGATGCCGACCTGGCCAACCATTGGGAGGCGCGGTTGGTCGGCAACAAGTGGTATCGCAAGGCGATTTGGCTCACGCTCTTTCCTTTTTTTCAACTGACCCGGCCGCCGCGTTTGAAAGCGATCACGATGTGGGACCGATGGTTCTTCATCAATTTCGCGTCGCGGTGCTCTACGATGTTGCGGTCGTATATTTCTGCGGCTGGGCGGGGTTGGTTTATCTCGTGTTTTCGTTTTTCTTCTCGATCGGTCTGCATCCGGTGGGCGCGCGGTGGATTCAGGAGCATTACACTTACGATTTCGACCAGGAGACGTTCAGCTACTACGGGCCGATCAATCTGGTGGCGCTGAACATGGGCTATCACAATGAGCACCACGATTTGCCCTCGATCCCATGGAACAATCTGCCGAAGCTGCGCGCGATCGCCCCGGAATTCTACGATAATTTGAAGTATCATTCGTCCTGGAGCCGATTGCTTTTCCAGTTCGTCTTCGACAAGCGCTATAGTTTGTTTTCGCGGATTGAAAGAATGAAACAAAGGAACGATTCGACGGGTCCGCGAAATGTCGATCCAGCAAACGCCGCCTTGCTCTCAGCGCGGAATTAAATAATCTTAGTTATGGCCGGTCTTACGTCTCGAACGAGAACGAAAGCGTTCGAATGTTCAAGAGCGATTTCATGGAGTTCTTCTCCCGTGTCCATCCAGCTACGCCTCTGGTGCTCTACCTCCCGGTGATCGGCTACATGCTTTACGCTGCGTTTTTCCAAAGCAAATTGTCGGTCTTGATGGTGGCGGGACTTTTTCCGCTCGGCGTGCTGATCTGGACCCTTCTCGAGTACATCATTCACCGGTACGTGTTTCATTATGAACCGAAAGCCATTTTGGAAAACAATTGCACTTTATCGTGCACGGCGTTCATCACGATTATCCCAACGATGCGCGACGGTTAGTGATGCCGCCGAGTATAAGCATTCCGCTCGCGATCGTGTTTTGGGTGCTCTTCGCGATAACGTTTGGCCGGTTCGCGCCGCCAATCTCAGCCGGATTCGGGTTCGGATACGTTTGCTACGACTTGATTCATTTTGCGATACACCACTTCGCAATGAAGCGAGGTGTGTGGTCTTGGCTGAAACAGTATCATCTGCATCACCATTACAAAGACGATCACGCCGGCTACGGCGTCAGCTCCCCGCTCTGGGATTACGTCTTTCGCACGACGAGAAAATAGTTTGACGGTGTCGGAATCACGTAAGCCATTACCTACAGCCTCAACTAAAATCTTGCCGCCCTTTTTCCGAACCGATAAATTGCCTGCCCCGATACGGAACTCCGGACCGAACGTGGATGCAGCGGAGAACTCCGTAAGGAATCTGGGGAACTATAAATACCGATCACTTTTCCTGGGCAACACCAGTCGGCGAGAGTTGGTACAATGGAGACGGGATCGTCATAGGCAATGAATCGTCAGATGAAGCAGGACCCGGCGAAACTAAGTTTGAGGATTTTCTGGCGGGCGAAAGCAACGATCCCCTGGCTCCACCTTGGCTTTACGCAGTGGCGGCACGCAGGCGCTTGGGAGGCCGAATTTATGAACCCGAGTTGCTCGCGGCCGCAGACGCGCGAACAACCATTAATTATGGAGGGAGACCACGCTCGGTCATCAATCTTTGTTCCTACAATTATCTCGGGCTGGCGAATCACCGGAGGTGATCGCGGCGCGCGAAGCACTCCGAAATACGGCCTGGGTGCGTGCGGATCGCCGTTGCTTTCGGGGATGACGGATTTACATCGACAACTTGAACGCCGCGTCGCGGAGTTTCTCGGACGCGAGGATGCAATGTTGTTTAACAGCGGCTTTGGCGGCGCGCTCGGAACCATCTCCGGTCTGCTTCGCAAGACGGACGTGGCCATCCTCGACAATAGTTCGCACCTGAGTTTGCGCGACGGCGCGGTGCTCTCGCGCTCGCGCGTCGATCGTTCGAGCACAACGATCCCGCCTCGCTCGATGCGGCACTGCGCCGGCAAAGGGCAGACGGCAACTCGTGATTGTGGAGGGCATTTATTCCATGGATGGGGATTTTGCCAGCCTGGACGGTTTGCTCGACGTTGCCGAGTCGCACGGCGCGAGTGTCTTCATCGATGAAGCGCACTCGATGCTGGCGTGCGGGGAAAACGGCCGCGGCGCCGCTGAACACTTCGGGGTGGAAAAGCGGATTCCGCTCGTCTATGGCACTTTCTCAAAGGCGTTTGCCGCTGTTGGCGGTTTTGTCACGGGTCCCACCGAGACGTTGGACTATTTGAGATATTATGCGCATTCCTATGCTTACTCCTGCGCATTGCCACCCGCGATGGTCGCGGCAGTTTTGCGGGCGCTGGAAATCGCCGGCCGCGAACCGGAATTGCGCGACCGGCTTTGGGCGAATGCGAATTATTTTCTTGAGCACTTGAAGCGTCGGGATCGATACCGGCGCCTCGACAACCTATATCATGCCGATTGTGGTCGGCGATCGTGAACAGATGTATCGACTGGGTCATGAATTGCGTCATCGTGGGCTTTTTGTCGCGCCGGTTGATTACCCCGCTGTGCCCGAAGATCGTATCTGCTTCCGTGCCTGCGTGACTGCGAAGCATACGCGGGCTGATCTCGATGAGGCCCTCAATATTCTTGCTGACACACTTGTGCCCGCGGTCCGGCAAAAGCACAGTGCCTGGCGCGCTGGCTTGAATGATGTAGAAAGCTGCCGGGTTTTATTCAAAGCTTTCCCCAGGGCATCGCGACGCTCGACGTGATTATTGATGCTGCAACACACAGAGGCGCCGCGCTCACTCGAAGCAACATACAAAGCGCGCGAGGTCGAAGGTTTTCGATCTCTACTTTTACAGCCCGATTGGATTTCGATTAGCGAACTTTTTCGCGAGGCTGAAGATGACGCCGGCAGCAGTGAGCTTCCTGGCTGGCTCTTTGGAGTTGTCGCCGGGCACCTCTATTACTATCACAATTTGAGCGTGAACATCGCCGGCATGGTGCTGCATGTCTGCGCAACACGCTCGACAACGCCGATGGTCAGCTCGCGCGCCTCACGCACCGAGAAAGCCGAACCGGCCGCGTCATTGACAGTGTGGCCGACCACCTGATCTTGGTAAGTATTTATGTCCATTTGGGTCTGCGCTGTTTGGTAGAAGGCTCATTGCCCGCCCTGTTTCTTCTCGCGTTTGCCGCCGGAATGAGTCACGCATTGCAGGGAGCAGCCGCCGATTATTACCGCAGCGGCTATCTTTACTTTGTGAAGGGAGCGCGGACGGTTGGATTCGTCCTCCGCTCTGCGAGAGGAGTATCGACGTCCTGGCGGGACGAGCCCTGGAACAAACTTCTGCTCGCCTTGTATCTGAATTTCACCCGGCAACAGGAAATGCTTGCGCCCCGCTTGAAAAGGTTGCGTGACATTGTCCGCGAATTTCACGGCGAGATTCCCGTTCGGCTGCGGACGCGTTATCGAGATTTTGCCCGTCCGATGCTCAAGGGGTGGAGATTGCTGATGACGAATACGCGAATGTTGGTCTTGTTTCTTTCTGTTTATTGGCCAGCCTGTTTATTACTTCTGGTTTGAGCTCATTCCGCTCAATTTACTCTTCGTTTATCTCATTTTTCGCCAGGAAGATATGGCCGAATCGCTGCTGGAACTCACCAAGAGGTCCAAGATTCGGCGTAGCTATGCTATGCGTGTCGAACATTGAATTTCAGAGGTCAGCTCGCGACGGGAACGCGACGCGTTCATCAAATTTCCGTGGCGAATTTATTCAACGATCCCGCTTGGGTGCCGCCGCTAATTATCGAACGCAAAGAATTTCTCGATCGTAAACGGCATCCATTCTTCAGCACGGCGACGCCGCATTATTTTTCGCACGGAAGAACGGCGAGATCGTTGGCCGAATCATGGCGAGCGACGATCCGAACTATAATTCGCTGCATCAATCGAATGTCGGCTGCTTTGGTCTGTTTGAGTGCATCGACAATCGCGACGTTGCTGCGGCGTTATTTGAACGCGCGGCATTGGCTTCGCGCAAGAGGGCGCACCGAGATCATGGGGCCGATCGATTACTCGACCAATTACGTCTGCGGACTGCTGATC
Organism: uncultured Verrucomicrobiae bacterium; assembly: GCA_963719605.1. Lineage (GTDB taxonomy): Bacteria > Verrucomicrobiota > Verrucomicrobiia > Chthoniobacterales > UBA10450 > Udaeobacter. Next base: position 94,292 of record CAVRCO010000021.1, on the reverse strand, counting down.
GATGGCTTTCAATTTCCGCCGACCATCCTGACCGCGCATAATCCGCCGTATTACAGAGCTGATCGAGGGCTGCGGGTTTTCAAAAGCGAAAGATTGGTACGCGTGGTGGTTCGCTGATCCGGCAAAGGCTGTGGCGCAGCTACGACGACTCGCTGCCCGCTTCAATACACACTGTCCGGCCAGTATTCGTTCGGCGAATCTAGGGAATCTTCGCGACGAAAGCAGACGGCTTCGTCAGATTTACAACCAGGCGTGGGAGAAGAACTGGGGCTTTGTGCCATTCACCGAAGCGGAGATCCAGTTCATGACCAGTGAACTCAAGCCGTTGCTTGTGCCGGAGTTTGCCTGGATCGCCGAGATCGGCGATGAGCCTGTTGGGTTCACGCTAGCTCTGCCTGATATCAATGTCGTTCTACGTCACCTCAATGGACGTCTCACGCGGTTTGGGCTGCCGATCGGTCTGATTAAATTGCTCTTTTACAAGAGGCACGTTCAGAAAGGGCGACTGATCGCGCTCGGTGTGGTCGAAAAATATCGCCGCGCTGGAATCGCGGAGATGCTGGTGTTGCGCGTGATGGAAGAAACAATGGTCAAACGCGGAATTACCGGCGAACTAAGCATGACGCTTGAAGACAACTTCATGATCAACCGTTTTCTCCAAGCGATCGGAGCCCATCGCTACAAGACGTATAGAATTTACACCAAATCGACTGCGCATTAGGCGCAAGAGGGGTAGGGCGCAATAGGGGTCAAATCTTAAACATTTAACATTGTGGCCTTCAACTTTCTGGCGGCTATCGAATCGTGACTGGATCGTCTTCGACGAATCCGTTGCGCTACGGCGGCATAGTCCAATCCGCCGAAAAGTTCGCGATGTCTCGCAGCGATTTATTTCCCGTCTCCCAAATCATCCACATGGCTACATTCCTGGCGTGCAGCCCCCTTTTCGCCGCGCCCGACCAAACGCTCTCGATCCACCTGGTATTTTTCGGCTACTCTTTGCAATATTCTGTCCGGATCAATGGATGCCGCCGCTTTGCGTAGAGAGGTAATTTCCCGGCGCTGCTTGTGCAAACCTTTTACCCAATCTCGCAGCTTCTGCACAAAGGATTCGTCTCCCAGGACCGTCTGCCACTGCACCGCTTCGAACGGGTTCTCCAGCTCCCGTAACAGGCCCTCCTCGACAAAACGCCTGTAGCGCAATCGCTCGGCTCGCCTGGGCCCCCGCAGCTCGTCCAACACCATCGTCTCTTGCACGAAGGGAAATGGCGCGCTCAAGCCAGCGTAACCACGATAGCTGCTCCATCTAAAGGCGCGCAGACGCTTCCGTCGCACACTCGGAGTGCCTCGCCCCAACCTCACGCCTCGCACCGGATTGAGATGCACGTAGCGACTCAAGCCCAGCAGATAATCGCCCTCTTGCACCAGAAAACTCTTGTAACGACCCTGAAACAGATGACCACTGGAACGATGCCGCCGGTTAAAATAAACCGTGTAGGCAACCAGCAGCCAATGCATCCAGCGTCGCAGATTTGGCCGGTGGGTTTGCGCGACCAAATGAAAATGGTTCCCCATTAAAACGAAGCACAGAATCGCCCAGGAGGGGACCGGCGAGGAAGAGCTCGGGCCGGAGGCGCGAGGAGCTGCGCCGTAAGGCGATTGCCCATGCCCAAACCGGTGGAAGATTCATCAGCAGTTCGCCGTTGAGGGCCAGATCCCTAAACTCCCACCAGGGTTGGAACACACTGTAAAGGAAGGCCGCGACCAGCCCGGTGGGGCGATCGAACAACCCTCGGCCGATCACTAGAGACCAGCCATCGTGGCCAGCGTCCATGCCAGGGACACGGCGTGGAGCGCTTTCCAATTATATTTCCCGGCCGCTTCGACTACCGCCGCATAGGTCCAGAAGAGCAACGGCGGTTTTCGCTCCACCGCATCAACGTAGGGCCGACCTCCATCGACGATCACGTTTGCGACCACGGAATATGTCTCCTCATCGTCGATCGCCTGTGGATGCAGCAGCGAGAAGCCGAGTCACGATCGTAGGGGCGCGATCGCGAGCACAGCCCACCAAAATCGTCGAACATCCTTCGTTAGGCCACCCATTAGTTCGCGGCCCACCTTTGATACACAACACCCTCCGAAGTTTTCGCCACCGGTCGGTATTGTTTCTGCCAGCAATTTCGCTAAAATCGGAAAGTTCTGCACCGGGTGCGGTTGCGGAAGATCGGTCTGGAACGTCAACGATGTAAGCCGGCGGATGCTTCGCAAAATCTTCTTCGAGCTTGTCCCACGCGCCCGGCACGATCCACTTGCGGGTATCGACACCGTGCAACACTCCGCCGAAAACATCGCCCGTGAGCGAAGCCGCTTTCGATGCTGCAGCGACTCGCCGGTCTTCGCCGAGCCTCAAGATAAATTTTTGCCGCCTGGCCCCAGACGAAAATCCTGTCGTTAGGCGCAGAATGCTCGGACAAATATTGGCCAGCCTTCGATGGTTTGCGTAGCGCCGCCAGCTCCAGCCAATGCACGAACGAAAACGCGATCACGGTGAGGGCGAGCCAGGCGCATGTGATCGGCGGGCGCGGCGGCCGATAAGGCAGTTGAGTATTTCGAAACCAAAGTTGCGCGTAGAACGGGGCCGCGAGCATCACCAACGGCGGAATCAATTGGATGTAGTAATGAACGTAAAAGCGGCCGCTCGCGGCGGTGCCGACAGCGGAGGCGGCGAGCAGTCCGATGAGCGCGGTCCGTTCAGCTTCCTTTTTGTCCCAAAGACCGCGGTCGCACAGCACGTCATGATGGTTCCGATCACCAGCGGCAGGCACACTGCGGCAAACGCCAACGTGCGGAAAATCCCCTTGGTGTAGAACACATGCGGAATGGAATTATCTGTAAACGTGCGATCGAACGCCTCGCGCAAAATTCCTTGTTGCCAAAGGACGAACGCGACGGCGCCGAGGGTTCCGAAAAATCCTAGCGTGAGCAACGCCGCGTGAGTGACCGCTTGCATTCCATTCAAGCCTTGGCTCTTGCGATAGTCCGGCAGCAGCAAATAGATTCCAGAATGGAACCGCCGCAATCGCCGCGGGTTGTTTAAGTAGAAATGCTGCGCAAAGAAGTGCGCCCGAAAAAACCAGCTCGGGCCGCGCGCGCGATGAGCTTGGCCGGAACGCGATCACCCATCCCCAGACGATCGGAAGATTCATCAAGAGCTCGCCGTTGAATGCAAGATTAAGCCCGCGCACCCAAGGTTGAAAAATGCTGTAGAGCAGCGCCGCGATCAGTCCGGTTTCGCGATCGAACAACGCCCTGCCGATCGCATACAAGCCCGCCATCGTGCCCAGCGTCCAGACAAGCGCGGCCACGTGCAGCGCCTTCCAATTATACTTTCCCGCCACTTCGAAAATTGCCGCGTAAGTCCAAAAAAGCAGCGGCGGCTTGCGCTCGACCGCATCGACGTATCGCCGGCCGCCATCGACAATCTCGTTCGCGACGACCGAATAGATCGCTTCATTAAAGATTGGCTGCGGATGGAGCAGCGATGGAAGTCGGGTCACGACCGTGAGCCCGAGTAATCCCAAGCGCGACCCACTGGAACAGTCGCAAACTGTTTGATCTTGTTTATCCACGATCCGCGTCGCCTACCGATGATCAACAGCTTCTCCGCTATTAGATTTTCAAATCCAGCGTCACGCCGAGGTAACCTGCTTAAATGTGCCGTTCAATATTCCGTTCCGTTACCTCGTTTAGGTAGGAGGACGATAAGTGCGCAGAGAAACTGCCGGGTTGTTGGATCGTCGATTTGAAAAGGTTTTTCGTTCATTTTTGGCGAAAGAAATGGCGAACTTTCTATGGTAAAAAAAATCACTTCATCGTCTCCGCGAGATGGCAGGGCGCGGCCTGCTACAAGACGTACCGTATCTACGCGAGGTCGTTAAGCTAACGGCAGATTAGTGAGCTTCGCTTACTGGGCGAACGCCAGGTCACGAATTCGGTCGTGCCCGCCGCGCCGCATCCTTGACACCCGACTTGCCAGCATCCCAGCCACTTCCCGGCCGGCGTATTGCAGGGGATGGCTCACGGCCAGTGAGGCCTGTGCGGTGCAATAAACGCCGCATCTAGCCTGGCAATCCTTCTTCCGGTTGTAGCCCAGCAAATCTTCCCGCGTGATCTCGAGAATGTGCCTCTCGGTTCGCACCTGACTGCAGAGCCAGAACTTGCCGGTCGATGAGACGAAGAAATATTTATAGCCCGCAATGCAGGTCCATTCGATCGGTTCCTGCCGCAGCATCTTCTTTTGGTAGGCGAAAAGGTTCCAGACTCGAGTGAATCTTCTCGCCGCTGCGCTTCAGTTTCTCCTGGTGCTCGAGAAAGCGGAGCAGCGGCTCGCTTGCACTTGCATCCCGCAAGGCACGGTCGTGCACGAGATCGTCGTGGACCACGCGCGCATGGACCGGGATGCCCAAGTCGAGGCAAGTGTCTATCACCTGTCCCATCTCATCGAGCGTCTCTTTGAAAAGGACGCCACTGACGTTCAGCTTGACCTTCGAATCTTTGAACCAGTCGAGCTTGTGCACGATCGACTTCATCGCTTTGCGTGTGCTCGCGATCGGCGTCATCCGGTCCACGGAAATTTGCAGGTCATCGAGGCCCGCTCCTTCAAGGTCCGCGAGGAGCTGGCGGTTCCGGAGAAACCCGTTTGTGGACATGCTGACTTTGCAAAAACCGAGGGATTTTGCGTAACGCACTACCTCCACAACGTCCGGATGCTTGAGCGGTTCGCCCCCCTGCAAACCGAGGCGCATGACGCCGAGCTTCCGAATGTGGTCCATCCACTTCTTGAGATCGGCCAGGGCCGGATGCGGAATCGAGTTGTTGAACTCGTTGCAATAATGGCAATCCAGGTTGCACTGTTCTGTCACGTACAGGTGCGCAGCCCACGGTTTGGTGTCAAAAACGCGACGGACCTGCCGGAGATCGAGCATTCGTTCCCCTATCACAGTCATAGACGCGGTGTCAAGCAACCAGGCTAGTTCCTAATCCTGCTGGAAGCGATCGGCCCAAACAAAGGAGAAGGCGTGTCGAATCTAGCGGGGTGCACTCTGAGTTCGGAGGGCCCACAGTGCCCAGGCCACGCATGCCAGGTGAACAGCAGCCGTGACGGCTTCCCACCAGGCGATGAGTTTGAAGGCTCCGGCCACAGTGCCGAGGATAAGCCCGAGCGCGAGAATCCAGACGTAAATATTCCGCCGTCCGCCCACGAGCCTTACAAATCGCTCAAACGCTTTAAGCTCGTCGATGAGTTTGCCGATAGTGAAATTAACGCTTCCTTTGGCAAAACCGTAGATGCCTTCAGCCACGAGCAACAGAAGCAAAACCGAAGGCGCGTGGCAGTTCGCCGGAAACCTGAAAATGCCAGGCAATGGCAATTTACCATGACACTTGGAATAATACATCGAATCAATGCTCGATTTTCCTGCTCCTCGTTGTCTCCACCTATTATGAATGTTCGGGCAACGACATTGCAAAACAGCGCTGCAAGACATATCGAAGCTTGAAGAGAACACTGACCTGATGAGCAAGCCACAAGACGGTTTCGTTTCACGGTTTTTGAACCGGCCGATTTCCCGTCGGATAACGAGCGTTCTACTCAATTTTCCCATCCATCCCAGCACGTGCACAATAGCGATCTGTGTTTTGCCGCTCGTCGCCAGTGTATTCTTGGTACACGGCGATTACGTGAGCATCGTCATCGGCGCGGCCATTTTTCAGGTGTTTAGTATTCTTGATGGTTGCGATGGCGAAATCGCGCGTGCCAAGAACTTGGAATCAAAGCTCGGGGAACGATTGGACTACTTTTGCGATTTTATCGCAAGCCTTCTTTACGTTCTCACTCTCGGGTTGGGGCTTCATCGCTCAAGAGAAGGAGCTGTGTGTGCTGTCCTGATTACGGCCAACGAGTTATTCCTGCGAGTCGGCAAGAACAAAATGGCGGTTGGTTCGTCCGAGTTGCATAAATCGTTTTACGCGAGACACCGTGCAATGATCGGGCATTCCGGCTTACTGAATCTTGGCGAACGATTTGTGTGGTGGCTCTTTCAGCTAACAAAACGCGACATGGCAATCCTCGTTTTTCTTTTGCTTGCGCTACTCGGCCTGGCTGACTGGATCCTTAATCTCTGGACGATTGTCGCCGGCGCGAGCCTGATCCTCAGCGCAATCGCCGCAATCAGGGCGGGTAATGGTGGTGGCGATATTGTAACGCGCGAGCCGCGATCGTAATCGCCCGCAGGCGCCAAGCTCCGCAGTGATGAGCCATCCTAGGTCAGCGCGCGCTTTGCATCCCTTTGGCCATCTGTCTCTCTGCATGTTGCAGCATTTGCGGGGTGTCCACGTCCTGCCACCAGCTTTCGCCAATATCTATGGCATGGACTTTATTGTCGCGGGCCATCAACCGAACTCCATCAGCGAGGCTGCAATCACTCTGGCCGCTGCCGGACTTCGCTCGTTCGAGATAGTCGAAGATTTCGAGTGGGCAAACAAACAGCCCGATATCAATGGCATCGTAATCGCACAGTTTTTTCCCGATGTCGGTGACTCTGTTTCCCCGTGTTCGGACTTTCATTGCGTCTTCCAAATCGAAGATGGAATCGAGTTTCTGGTCTACCCCGATGTTAAGGAAATCGGAATCGAAAGAAGCGAGCAGACGATCGACGACGGCATCGTCGAAAAGATGGTCGCTCATCGTGAGAAGAAAGGGTTTGTTGACACGGTCAGCGGCGGCAAGAAGCGAGATGCCATTTTGTTTTTGCCAGTCGCGGTTTTCGATAAAGGACGTGGTGAGGCCGGAAGGAATCAATTGCTTGACCTGCTCGATCATGCGGCCGCTTTCATAGCCGACCACGAAGTTGACGCTTGTGATCCCTGCGCGGATCAGGGTATCTAACGCGAACGAAATCAACGGACGGCCAAGCACCGGGACGAACGGCTTTAGGAAGGTGCTGTCCGATCCGCGCAGACGCGCCTGCCCGACGTAGCCTTGGCGAAGGCGGGAGCCCTTGCCGGCCATCAAAATGACCGCTTCAGAGATAGCAGTCATATCTGGTAATACCTCTTCAATCCCCACAATCGGAGGCGTTGCGGAAGAAATCTGAAAATCAGGGGCGCAATTTTTGATTGGAATGCATCGCCAACTGTTATTCGTGGCGGCGGCTGAACAGCGCTGACTAATTTGAGAACATGTTGTGCGACCAGGTCCGGGGGTGGCGCGCTTTTCATGTTGCGTTCAACGATTTCCCAAGTCCTCGCGATTTTTGTGTCGTAGCCGGGATTAGCCTTGGTGCTCTTGATCACGCCCTCGTTAAATTCCGTGCGGATGTCTGCCGGCTGAAGATCCACAACGTGTACGCGGGAATTGCCGAGCTCGAGCTGGATCGACATGGTAAAAGATGCCATGGCCGCTTTCGCGGCGTTGTAAGCCGCCATAAACGGCACTGGAAGCCGGGAAGCTAACGAAGTGACGTTAATGATCAAACCTTCGCCACGCGCCTGCATGTGGCGCAGTGCCAGTTGCATCAATTGGATTTGGCCGAACACCAGAATTTGAAACTGGCTCGCAATCGTTTCCATGGGAAGAAACTCAGCAGCGTCAAAATGACCAGCCCCGGCGTTGTTGATCACAACGTCGAAGTAACCAGCTTCCGCAAGCGCGCAATTGAATGCCTCCTCGACGGAAAGTCGATCAGTAAGATCGAGACGAACCGGATGGCATCGCGGCATTTTGGGGATGCGTTCCAAGTTACGTGACGTGCCCCACACCTCGTGATCGTGCGCCACAAGTAATTTAGCAATGGCGAGACCAATGCCAGAACTGGCGCCAGTGAGAAAGACCCGCTTCATCACGATAGTTTGGTCGAGCGCCTGTGGTGTAACCATCCAACGCCGAAAATTGCGAGGAAGACTAGACCGGCCATGACTTGTCCAGCGATCCCATCCAGAAACAAACGACACATCAGCGCTGGGACAATAGCTATGATTGCGGTGAGGATCGGTGGACGGATGCTACTCCACGGATTGCGCCATCGAAAGACCAACCGCAGCACGCCGTAACGCAAGATCCCTTGGATTACGTAGGGCAGCAGGATGCCAAACGCTGCGCCGGTCACTCCGAATCGAGGAATCAGCCAGAGATTTGCGCCGAATGCTATGGCGCAGGTGACCGAAGAATTCAGCAGGTTCAAGTGCGGGCGTTGCACCATGATTACGGTCTCACCCAACGACACAAACGCGTTCGTGGCACAAGCGATTCCGACGATCCCCAGCCAGGCGCCGCCTTGCATGAACGCTGGACCGTAGATCAGTAAGATCACCGATCCGGAGAGCGTCATGACGGCGACCAGTGGTAACAAAATCCAGAGTATCCACTCGGCTAGACGAGCATAGGTGGCGGCGGCGCGTTGCTGATCGCCGGTTGCTGTCATGCCTGCAACGACTGGGGCAAAGATCGGATTGAACGCTTGGTTGACCTTGCGTAGGCCGCCCGCAAGCCCAACCACGGCACTATAAACGCCAACCGTAGCGAGGGTCACCCCGGGAGCGCGGCCGATGAACCATCCCAGCATGATCACGTCCAGCCCCAGGATGAAGGCGTTAAACATCTGATAAACGCTGATGGGAGCGGCGTAGGCGAGCAACGGTTTTGCTTCGGTCCAAATGGAGACGGCGTCGCGCGCTGTCACACCGCTGAAGAGTCTTGAGGCAAATATGAGTGCGACAATTCCCGAAGCCGCGGTTCCGGAAACGGCGGCCGCCTCCGGCGCGAACCTTGTGAATCCAAAGCCGAGCGCGACCAAAAGCGCCAGCGTCGTGATGACAGGTTCTGTCATGCCTCGCGAGTAGATGTCGTGCTTCATCACCTTCATGCCGCGCGAGACGGAAGTACAAACGCGGTACAAAGCGATGCCCGGCAGCGCGCAGAGGACAAAGGCCAGCGCGGACAGCATCTCACGCGGAAATTGCAATCGATCGCCAAACATTTGCAGGGCCGTGATGCCGATGGCGGCGACGAGAGTCGACTGGGTTAGAACCAGAACAACGGCTGCCCGAAACAGCGCGCGACTGCGCGCGAGATTGCCGGTCGCTTGCGAACGGGCGATGAAAGTCGTGATGGCGTTATCGAGTCCGAAGACCGCAATTTTACTGGCCAGATCGGTATTCGCCCAGGCAACCGAAAACGTTCCCAAGGCAGCCGGTCCGAGGAGTCGCGCCACGAGAAAGATAAAGACGCCGCGGAAATTCGACGCCAACATCGCGATGGTGTTCAAGAAGGCGCCGCGTTTGAGCTCCGCGCCGGTTTCGTCTACGCGCGCTGGTACATCCGCTGCCGGCGGCGGGATGTTGAGTGTACCCTCGATGGTGCTCATTCGCTTCTCACGAGCAGGTCATAGGCTTGGGCGATTTCAGTGTTATCATCATACGTCATGAAAAAGAATGCCTACGCTACAGGTGAGTGCTCGGCTCCGCCAAAATTTTCTCGCAAAGCGTCTTGGTCACCAACAGTGGGCGACGGTAGCCTTTATTGCATCGAGCGGCGGCTGTCGCTACACTCCGTTTCGCCCAAACAGCATGAGCATTCGAGCGATCACGTGTGAGCAGAGAGGGGCGAAAGAGACTCTCCTGCTTGCTAGCATCAAACCGCGAAAAAGCCGCCTTTTCCCCGAGCTAAAGAGTTTTCGCAAGGATTGACTGTCTTTTGAGGGTCAGAAAATGGATCTCCCTGTAGGTATTTCGACTTTGCAACGCACCGATCGCTGGGTTGGTGCGCCGCTTTGCGCCATCTTAACCCTTCTCAGAAGAATCTTTGAATGCGCCGTGCGACCAGGACCGCACCAAGTTCAGCGCATTCTCTTCGTCAAGTTCGCGGAGCAAGGCTCAACCGTTCTCGCCTATCCCGCGATTCTGCGTGCGATCGAAATGGTTGGACGTGAAAACGTTTACTTCGTCGTATTCGAAGACAACCGATTCATTCTCGACACGATGGAAATTATTCCCGAGGGAAATGTGATAACGATCGCGACGAAGAGCCTTTTCGGACTCGCGACTGGTGCGCTGCGAGCGGTGTTCCATGTCCGTAAAATCGGCATCGACGCGGTCGTTGATATGGAATTTCTGACACGTTTCTCCGCAATACTGACGTTTACGACCGGCGCCAAATCGCGTGTTGGCTTTCATACTTTTTTTGGCGATGGACCGTACGTGGCGACTTAATGACCCACCGGCTCTTATACAATCCACATCTCCATACAAGTCAGATGTTCGAAGCAATGGTGGAAGCATTGACCCGCGATCCAGCCGTGCTCCCAACGTTCGACTTTACGCCTTCTGCGGACCAGCCACTCGCAAGGTTTCGGCCGTCCCCGTCTGAAGTTGCTGAAATCAATACTCTGCTACAACGCGAAAATCCTCGCATCGGTTCTGCGCCACTCGTCCTGCTCAACCCGAACGCGAGCGACTTGCTGCCGCTAAGGCGGTGGCCGCCTCTGCGTTATGTCGAACTTGCGCGGCGGCTGCTTGAACATTACCCGGAGTTGTTTATCGGATTTACCGGTGCGCCGAGCGAAGCCGTGCCCAATGATCAGCTTGCAGACGCGGTTGGTTCTGACCGCGTCATCCGGCTTGCCGGAAAAACGACCTTGCGGCAAGTGCTCGTCCTTTACACCCGCAGTGCGATTTTGGTGACGAATGACAGTGGCCCGGCTCATTTTGCCTCGATGACGCCGATTCACGTCGTCACGTTGTTCGGTCCGGAGACGCCGGCGCTATTTGCCGCGCGATCGCCAAACGCGATCGCCTTGTGGGCCGGCATCGCGTGCAGTCCGTGCGTGAACGCCTACAACAACCGGCAATCGGTCTGCCGCAACAATCTTTGCATGCAAGCAATCACAGTTGATGATGTTTTTAAAGAAGTTGCCGGCATTTACGATTCTCTTAAGACGACCACATCCGGAAATTAATCTGCCAAATGATGGATGTGCCAATTCATAGATCGCGCCAATTTTACTTCGCCGCTTTTGGGATAATCCTCCTCACGGTCGCAATTCGCCTTCCGTCTCTTTTGCATTCTCGGCCAATCGACAGCGAAGCAATGTATTCGGTGGTGGCGAACGAGATAGTTGACGGAGGTCGGCCATACGCTGACGCAGTAGAACGCAAGCCGCCGCTTCTCTTCTGGACGTACGCCGCGGTATTCAAAATAGCAGGCAAATTCAATTGGAAAGCGCTTCACATGGTCGCATTCGTGTGGACGCTATGCGCGATGGTGGGCCTCTATGTAATCGCCCGCGAGTTGTTTGATCGCAACACCGGTTTGATTGCCGCGCTTTTCTACAGTGTTTTCCAACCCTGGTGGACGTGGAAGACCCTGGCGTTTGACGGCGAGATGCTAATGAATCTCCCTATCATCTGGGCGTGGGCAATCGCATTCCGCCGCGGTTCGTCGCGATTGCGACCAGAACTCTTTCTAGCAGGTGCGCTTCTCGGCGCGGCTTTTCTGCTCAAACAACCGGCCGCGATAGCAGCAGTTCCGCTCGGCATTTACTTACTTTTCCCTGGCTATCGAGCTAGCCGCAGTTTGACGCGAACGAATTCGATTATTCAGGCAGGCATACTCACGGCAGGATTTTTCGCAGTCCTCGGTCTTGTGACGATTGTGCTTTGGAAACAAGGCATCCTCCATGACGCGTTTTACTGGACAATTGCCGATCATGACATTCCGCATGTGTTCTGGCAGAAGGGAATCGTCCACACGTTGATGTTCCTCGGAGTCTGTTTGCCTTTGGTGATCGGGGCGATATTGGCGTGCCGGGATAAGGATGAAATTTGGGCTGGGAAGACGGCGGAACGAACAGCGCTTCTAGGATTGCTCGCTGTCTCGGCGATTGGCGCTGCAGCAGGCGCCCGCTTTTACCCTCATTACTATGTCCAATTAATTCCTCCGCTGGTGCTGCTCGCAGCACCGTATCACGCGCAACTTTGGTCCCAAACGATTCAGCCGCCCTACTGGCTGTTGCGGCCGAAGGTAACGTACCCGTGGCTGGTTCTTACGGTTATAGCCTTGTCAATTGCGCACTGGATCGGCCTTGCTTCGCATTACGCTCCGTCTGACGCGGGACGATATTTGCTCGCGCATTCGGACCCTGCCGACAGGATTTTCGTCTGGGGCCAAAGTCCGGAAATATATCTAGACGCTCACAGACGTCCTGCCTGCCGCTACATCACAACCTTCCCGCTCACAGGTTATGTTTTCGGCGGACCGATCCCCGGTTTCGATACTCGCAGCCGGATCATGCCCGGGGCCTGGACCATTCTGGAGCAAGATTTTGCCACGCATCCGCCGACCTACATTGTCGATGTTCAGCCCGACCCGAAAAGTGCGTATTATCCAGTGAAGGACTTTCCGATCCTGGCGAAACTCTTGGCGGAACGATACCAGCCGGTAGCACAGACTGCCGAAGGCGTGATTTACAGGATGCGCTAGGTTTCGTTGCGCTGTGCTCAATTGGAAAGCGATTTGCTCCCAGTGACAACGAAGGCCGATGATCCGCGGTACCTCGGTGTGTTACGGTGGACGCTTTATGTCATAGCGACTTGGTCTTTTACATGGACCGTTTTTCGCGCCTTTCTGAACGTCGAAATTGAACCCAACGAGGGTTGGAATGCTTATTTCGCTGATGCTGCGATGGGTAAGATGCCGCTTTATCCTTCTGCCGATCAACTCATTACCAACAGCTATCCGCCATTATCCTTTTACATTGTGGGTCTAGTTGGGCGGTTTATCGGGGATCCGGTGTTAGCCGGCAGATTGTTGTCCCTGGTTGCCGTAGTTGCGATCGCGACGGCGATCGTCCTGAGCGTTAAGCGACTCGGTGGAAGTGGAGTGGCCGCCAGAATTAGCGGGGCATTCTTTGTAGCGACGATGAGCCGATTTTTTATTTCCTACGTCGGAATGAACGAGCCGCAACTCTTCAGCGAAGCTATCATGGCCTTTGGGTTTCTGGGATTCCTAATCGCCAGATCGAATGACCGCGGATACGTCTGGCCCGTTCTGGTGATGGCTTTCGCGGGGTTTATTAAGCACAACGTAATTGCAATGCCACTGACTGTTTTCCTGTGGCTTGGCCTATACCGTCGTCGGGAAGCGGTGAAGTGTTTCTGCGTTGCAGGGATTGTCATCATAACGGGTATCGTAGTTTGTTATGCTTTGTTCGGCTCAAACTTCTTTTTGAACATCTTGTCTCCCAGGCATTATTCGTTGAAAAGGGCGCTTCGCATTTTTGGAGAATTAGAATGGGTGTCTGTCGGTTTAGTCGCTTGCCTCTACAATGCTTGGGCTCGTCCGCGTGATCTGAACGTTCAGCTTTGCAGTTGTCTCATCGCAATTGCGTTAGGATCATGTTTCCTACAGAAAGGCGGCGCTGGAGTGGATATCAATGCTCAATTTGATCTCGTTATTGCCGTCGCGATGGGTCTTGGCCTGGCGTTCACACAGGTTTCGTTATGGCCCATAGCGCGCCGCCTTGGATCGGAACAAGCCCAGGCAATTCTATTGCTTGCCGTATGCGTAAGGCTGCTGGCGTCAAAACAACTTCAACCGGTACGGCTGGTATTTGATTCCAGTTTTCGAAACGAGATTGCGATGCGGGAGCGGGCAATGACTGATAGCGTCGAACGCGTGCGACGAATCCCCGGTGATGTGACGTGCGGAAGAGATATGTTGGTAAATTATCGAGCGGGCAAACCATTTGTGGTCGACGCATTCAACGCAGAGCAAAGAATTTTGGCCGGCGCCTTACCCAAGGACGCTATAGCTGCCCGTGTGGCCGCTGGAACTCTAACAATCGTGGAGGTTGATCCGCGCGCCCATTGGAGTCGATAGGCACATAATGCCATTTTGACTTGCGGACTGTTGCTAAGCCAGTCGCTTCGAGTGCCGCAAACAGATAATGAATTTTAACTCCCGGCGGGTAGCATCCACCAAGAATATGCACCACGGAGCGACTCGTTGAACGCGGATAGAAATTTTTTATGGAGCTGAGGCCGGGGAATGTCTTCTTAGCTGGTTTGTTGAAACTTATTAGCAAAAGGGGCGGAGGTGCGCAGCGTCGACATCTGGGAATCCGTGCGCGCATGTGCGGGGAAGGTTCTTGCCCAGGACTAGCGCTCGCCTGCTGAGAATCATGTCTTGGCGACCTGCGGCGACAACCACAACGCCTGCTTCGTCCAGTCGAGGGCGAGCGTTAACACGACGCATAGCCGATTATTTCGGTTTATCCTACCCGCACGAATTCACGTCTGCGGCTTCACTTCTCATTGCGCTGATCCTTCTGAGGATCATTACTATCGCCTACTACAGGTTTGACATCGATGAGCCGCAACATTTGCACGTCGTTTGGGGTTGGGCTCGCGGTTTTGTTCAGTATCGCGATCTGGCTGATAACCACATGCCGTTGTTTCAGATTCTATGCGCACCGATTTACAAACTGATCGGCGACCGCGGGACGATTCTTTACTGGATGCGGGTCATCTTACAACCGCTCTACATTCTCGCCTTCTGGTGCACCTATCGGATCGGATCGCTGCTTTTTTCCCGGCGCGTCGGCGTTTGGGCAGCTATTCTAGTGGGACTTTCCTTCGATTATGCTTTTTGTTCGGTTGAATTCCGGACGGATAATCTTTGGGCTCCGCTTTGGCTGTTGTGCTTGTCGATACTACTCGGCGGCACATTGACAATGCGGCGAGCGCTGATCGCGGGTTTCCTAATGGGTCTTTGCTTTGGCGTCTCCATGAAGACATTGCTCCTCGTCATGTCTACTCTGATCGGGGGTTCGATGACTCTGATTTTCGTTGGCCGCGAGCGACTGGGTATCGGTTGGGGGCGGATTTTCCGCGCGTTGGCAGCATTCTTCGCCAGCGCGTTGATTGTTCCTGCTACGATCATGGCCGCGTTTGCGCTCTACGGCATTTGGCCGCAGTTCCGCTATTGGGTTTTCGATCACAACGTCGTGCCCCGTTTGAGCAACCATCCCGCATGGTGGGTGATTATCTTTGCCGTCGGATTTCCGCTCGTCACTCTCGGGGCGCGTCGGATTGTTGCCGCGACGCCAGAGGCCGTGGTGGCGGCGCACCGGAGTTTTGTCTTCGTCACGGCCGGCTTCTTCTTTACCTCGCTCGTTTCCTTTTGGCCCGTTCTGACGCGGCAGGACTACCTCCCCTTCTATCCGCTCGCCTTTGTCATTTGTACGGGCGCAGCTCTGACGATTTCGGATCGCTGGGCTCGAAATCGAAATATCGCGAAGATCTGGCGCGTCATGCCCATGCCCGCCTTGGTCGGTATAAGCCAATTATTGGTGGCCTTGTTGGCTCACCCTTTCTGGAAAGACAAGGCAAAACTGGAGAGCGATCTTTTGCGGGACACGCTCAAACTTACTGAACCGGGTGACTTCGTTTTTGATCGCAGAGGAGAAATGGTTTTCCGGCAGCGTTGCTTTTATCCCATTATTGAGACGTTTACTGAGGAACGGATTCGGCGTGGATTGATGGCAGACAATGTGATCCAGCGTTGCATTGATACGCACACCTGCGTCGCCGTTTTGCCAGGCGCTCCGTCTGGATACACGGAAATTGACAAGCAAGCCATGCCGTCAGCCACGTTGCGTTTTCTCGAACAGAATTATTTGCCGATTGGAAACAAATTGCGGGTGGCAGGTGTCCTGTTACATTCATCCACGGACGGAAAGCGCTTCGCTTTTGAAACCGTTATTCCGGCCTCGTACAAAATCATCGCGAGCGACGTTGGTATGTAATGGGTGTACTCGACGGCGAGCGGTACGAAGGAGAGGAGCGCTTTCTTTCACCGGGCACTCACACCTTTATGCAAACTTCCACTGGACACGACCTCGTGGTCTTCTGGGCGCAGGCCGTCGATCGCAATTTCAGACCGATTGGGACCCGGTGAAAAAGAAACCGATCACGTTCGAGTGGTAGTACCTTTGCCTGACAACGTGAATTAAATTGCCAACTGTCTTCGTTTCTCTTCCGTTAACCAGGGTGTCATTTCTAACTTTAACTGCTCCGACGTTCGATATCCGCTCGAGGTTAATGCTGATCGCGCCACATCCGGACGATGAAGCGTTGGCTTGTAGCGTCATTCTCCAGCAAGCGGTTCGTGCTGGAGCCGCCATCCGCATTGTCTATGTTACGGATGGGGATAACAATCCCTGGCCACAGCGAGTACTCGAAAGCAGGTGGCGCTTGAGCGCCGCGGATCGAAAACGCTGGGGAAATTTGCGGCGCGCAGAAGCGCTAGCCGCGCTGCGCGTCCTCGATATCCATCCTAGCGACGTTCAGTTCCTTGCCCTGCCAGACCAGGGCCTGACTGGTCTTCTGCTGCATGATTGCGACAGCGCTCTCACGCCACTCACTCAAGTGATAAACGATTGGTCACCCACGGACATCCTTGCGCCTTCCCTCTCCGACATTCACCCAGACCACAATGCCGTTGCCGTGATGATGCGCCTCATCTTCGCCGACTTTTTGGCACCTGAAGTTTCGCAGTGGAATTATTTGGTGCACGGTCGCAGCCCCGCTTTTTTCGACCGCGCCGCGGAATTATCGCCATCCGAAGTGGAGACTGCCACAAAACGCGACGTAATCTGCTGCCACAAAACGCAAATCAAACTGTCAAAGCGGCGTTTTCTTAGATACGCGGTGCGCCCGGAACGCTTTCTTCGTGTCGAACGCGAGAGCGATGTCTGGTGCGATGGCGCCGTTCATTCGGTTTCTCGAACACGGGACAACCTCAATCTTAATCTTGACTTTACGGCCGATCCGTTTCGTATGCAGAGGAGCAAATTTTTCATTTTGGGTCGCGACTCCCTTGGGCGAAAACGCGCGTGCCAGATCCGTCTTCCCAGCTTCTCGGCCGATCTTGAAATGTTGGATTGCGCGACGAATCACAGCATTGGCATCGCCCTTTACCGGGGCCATCGATTTGGCGGCGAGTTCACGCTTCCATTGCATCTGTTTTCGCGGATCCACGATTTGTTTATCAAAGTCGATCGGCGTTCGTGGTTCTTCGATGAGGCCGGTTGGATCGAGATTCCAAGTGTGCCGAATCTAACCGATGTCGCTCCGTCCATGATTTCCGCTGAGGCATATTCGCTTGCGGTTTGATCTTGAACTGGGCTGGCGGGGCGAAACGCCTAACGCCGACTTACATTGTCGATGTTCAAGCCGGCCCGAAAAGTGCCTAGCGTGGCGTGAAGAACTTTCCGATTCTGGCCAAACTTTTGGCGCAACGATGCCAGCCGGTTACGCACAGTGCCGAACGTGTGATTTATCGGATGCGCTAGGCGAAAGTTAATTGGCGCCCAGTAGATATCACCGGCGTTCGAATTATGCCGGCGGGTCGTCGGGTCCGAAAAGGTCGCGGGCATTACCCAGCGATATCTCCCAGCGCGATTGCTTCGCGGGCAAGTTGTCGTAGGCTGGATGTTCTTTCATCATTGCATGAAGCTTCTTGGCAAAATCGGCCGTGAATTTTCCGGCTATAACATTTTGGAATCGGGTAAGCGTCTGCTCGACCGCAAACCGCTGCAATGCAGTCTTTACGTCACGGACCGTTGCAATCTCGATTGTGCCTATTGCACCGAATACGACAACAGCCGGCCGCACCCGAGCCTCGACGATTTGAAAAAATGGATACGGAAAATTCGCGAGCTTGGCACGATGCGCATCGCTCTTGTCGGCGGCGAACCGCTCGTGCATCCCGATATTGTCGAACTCGTTCGCTACTGTCGCGAACTCGGGTTTGCCACGAGCTTGACCACCAACGGTTTCCTTCTCACGCGTAAACTCATCGCAGAACTGGAAGACGCCGGGTTGCAGGTCATGCAGATCAGCGTTGACCGGATGACGCCGAGTGCAATTACGAAAAAGTCATTCAAGACAATTTTGCCGAAGCTCGATTACTTTCATGACTCAAAAATCAGTCTGCATATCACCGGAGTGATTTGCGCCGATACCTTGCCCGAATCGCAAGCAGTGCTTGAGACCGGATTGTCGCGCGGAATTCCGACTGAAGTTCGACTCGTCCATGCGGACCCATTGAATCGGTTTCGTGTCGATCGGGGCCGGCGGGAAGAACTCGAACGCTTCATCGATTCGATGATCGAACGAAAGCGCCGCGGGGAGAAGATTCATACCAGCGAGGCGATCCTCAATTACCAACGCAGTCTCCTCCGCGGCGAGCACGTCGAGTGGACGTGTATGGCTGGCTACAAATTATTCTTCGTCTCCGCGCAGGGGAAATTCTGGATCTGCAGCATGGTGCACACAGACAAGCACATCATGGACGTCACGCTGGATGATCTCTACGCAAACTACCGCAAGAAATCGTGCCAGAAAGGTTGTGGTGTTTATTGCGCAGTGAGTGCTTCGCTCCTTGTGGAAAAGCCTGCTCAGGTTCTCGGCAAGGAAATCGTTGCGCGCGCCAAGCGCATTCCGTCAACGGTTCGTCGTTCCTTAACTCCGAATACCGACAAAGCGACGCACGGCAGCCATCACAAATCCAGATGGAACGCACGAGATGAACGGCAGCACTAAAAGCGGCCCATCCGCAGATGAACGGCGTAACTTTGCGGGAAAGCGCCTAACAAAAAACCACACGCCAGGATCCAGACGTAAACGTTTCTTCGGGCTGCGATCAGCCGGAAAGCGCGGTCGAATGGCGCGACGTCATCCAGCAGGCGGCCTTTAGCCATTTTCGCCCGGCGTTTCGCGAATTCATCCAATAAGTGCGATCCGATGAGCAACGCGAGAAAATAGAACGCGTTCGGAAATTGGCCGCTTCGCCACAAATGAAAAGCGATAGCCGCCCACCACGAGTTCTCGATCAAATAATCGAGATGATGTTCCCATTTGCCGCGCTCGGTCGTTTCGATTTTGACGCGCGACTGCTTTCCGTCGAGTCCATCGACGATACCAAATATGAGAGCAGCGAGGATTCCGAGCCCGACGCGGCCAAGCGCGAATGCCGCGGTCGCGCTGCATCCGATAATGAAACCTCCAATCGTAATTTGGTTTGGCGTGATTCGCGTTTTGCAAAGAAGCGAGATGATTGCCGTTTCGATCGGTGCGTGAATGTAAGCGGGCAAGTCGAGTGTTCCATTTTGCGCGGAATCGAGAATGACGCGCTCCGCTAAGCGACGGTTCTGCTCTGGCGGCGCTGGAAAACAGAGCGGCCGCACGTGTCGACGCATGCTGACGATGTAATCATCCTCCTGCGCCGCATCGACGATGTCGATCGTCACGTTGTCGATCCTCTCTTTGAGTTGTTCAAAGAACGGCGCGGTGGGGGAAAACGCAGAAAGAAAATCTTTCGTGACCAAGGCCGGCCCACACGGATTCCTGATTAAAGATCGCGCGAATTCAGGCGGATTAGAATCGATAAGGGCGGCGGATGAATCTTTTGCGCAGAGAGCGGCAAGCAAACGCGCGTCACAATAAATGTTCGCCGGTACTATTAAGAAACGCTCGGACGGACTTTGTTCCAAAACAAGTTGGGAAGTAAGAGGTCCAATTGCGCCTGGGACAAGATCGGACAATTACTTGTTCGCGTGCCCACGAGCGCTTCGCTAATTCAGCTCCGATGATTTCCGGTGTAGTGGAAAAAACAATCGCACTGCGAAATCCGAGCCGCTGCAAAATGCGGAGCAAACGTTCGAGCAAATTGACGCCGCACAATTCGATCAACGCCTCGGGCGCATCCGCAATCAAGATTGGCAGGATATTCTCCATCGACCGCGAGATTAACGGTGGACGCCGTGAGCTGCCAACTGTCAGCGATTTCAGTTGGGGCGTGGCCCTGCGTTTGATCGGCTTAAGAAATCGAACTTCTCGCGCCTCGCGGGTTGCTGGCCATGATCAGGCCGTCTTTCATCTCATGGATCCAATCGCAGGCTTCGGCGATAACAGGATTGTGCGTGGCCAAAAGCAGAGCTTTGCCACCTTCTTGAACGATATTTTGAAGCAGTTCAAAGGCGCGCTCGGAGTTGGCAGTATCGAGGTTACCGGTTGGTTCATCGGCCAGAATGACACGCGGATCGTTGGCCAGCGCGCGCGCGATGGCGACCCTTTGTTGTTCGCCTCCGGAGAGGTGGCGGCTGGGCCTTCGTAATTTGTCGCCCAAACCTACCGCTTCCAACAGCCGGCCAGCGCGTTCGCGCATCTCATTGTCGGAAAGTTGCCCCAGTTTGCGCATCGGGATCATCACGTTTTCCTGCGCCGTGAAATCCTCCATCAAAAAATGGAATTGGAAAATGAAGCCGATGAACTTGCTCCGTTTATACGCGAGCTCGTCATCACTCAGCTGGGATACTGGCTCCGATTCGATTGAGACGCGGCCAGCGTCGGGCAGGTCAAGCAGTCCAAGAATGTAGAGCAACGAACTTTTGCCGCAGCCGGATGGGCCAACAACTGCGTGGACACTGCCGGGCTCGATATCAAGCGATACCCCGCGAAGTGCATGCACACGTTCCTCCTCTTCGCCCAAGTAACGCTCAATCCCTTCGCAACTGAGGCATGTGTCCGGGCTCATCTGGAACCTCGGATAGTAACCACCGGCGGCAATTCAGCAGCGCGACGCGCGGGGACGTAACTCGCGATGAACACCGCAAGGATCGCGAGCAACGTTGCGAATACGTAGTGTCTCCAATCCCATGTTACCAAGAAGTAATTCGTGTACAACAAACCGCGGAGACGAATGGGAATGTGCGATACACCCCAGGTCATTAACGCGCCCAGTAAACAACCAAGCAGCGAGCCGGCCGCTGCGATCAGCGCGCCCTGCCACAAGAAAATTGAAGAAATGTCGATGCGGCGGTAACCCATCGAACGCAGAATCGCGATCTCCTTTATTTTCGCGAGCACCGACATCGTAAGGACATTAAAAATACCGAAGCCGGCCAGCAGGATGATAAGAGAAACGGTAATCGCGACGGACATTCTCAGGGTCAGAAAAAGTTGCAGTGTGCTCTCCTCGCGTTCCTGCCAACTCGTGGCGCCATGCTGAAACAAGGTCTCGAAATGCTCGGCCAACGCAGGTCGCACGATCGGGATCGCGCAGCTTGTAGATGATCATTGACGCCCCGGAAGGTTGCTGCAGGAGAGCCTGCGCAATCCGGGCATGCACATAAACCCGGGTGGAATCAATCGAGCCGATTCCGGCGCGAGCTATCGCCGCAACGCTAAATCGCCAGGTACTCACCATTCGGCGCAAGCAATTGCACCGTATCGCCAACACCAGCTTGAAGTAATTCTGCCAGGCGCGAACCGATAATGATTGAGCTGGTGTTATTTCGAAAGTCATCAAAGTTGCCGTCAATCAACTGGTGCAGAATATCGGTAGTTTGGGCGTGCAGGGCCGGATCGATGCCGTAAAGATCGACAGTCGCATTCTCAAATCCCGCACGAGCGCTGACTGTTCCGCGCAGAACCGGGGAACAGGAGACCACATTAGAAAATTGTCTGCTCACCCGCATGATTTCATTGGCATTACTGATCCCTTCAAAATAGACGCGGTGCCCCACGGTTCCATTGGAGCCTTTGGCCGAAACCATGAGGGGTTCGTAACGCGGACGAAAACGCGATCTGACGACCAGCGCGCCATTGCTGCCGATGGTTGAGTCAATGAAATAGCTCGAGAAGCCCTGGGTTTGCGCCTGTGTGCAGATAAAAATCGCGACGCCAAAGACCACGCCGCTCAAGCTCAGCAGCAAGGCCCGCTTGCGATGTGTAAGGAAACGCAGAGCGATGTACAGCGGAGGCGTCACGGTTTGATCGGTGGCGGTGGCAAACTGACCATTCGCTGACGCACCGGTTCACCGGGGCGAAACTTGTCCTGGTCCGCCACAATCACGCGGCTGCCGTCTTCCAGACCACTGAGCGCCTCCGCGAAATCAAGAGTTCGAAATCCCACCTTCACCGTGCGCGCGTGCACAATTCCTCCGTTCACAACCAATGCTTGATCCACAAGAAGAGCGCGCGTTGGCACCAAAAGCGCATTTTCGTGGACGCCGGTGATGATGTTCATTTCGCCGGTCATTCCAACCATCAAATTGTCCGGTGGATTTTCCATCTCCAACACAATCGTGTAACGCTGGGTGGTGGGATCGGCGGCCGGTTGGACGGAAGTGACGCGCGCGGTGAAAGTGCGCGTTCGGTAAGCGTACAGTTGCACTTTCGCCTTCATCCCCGGTTTCACTTCGCCCACATCTTCCTCGTTCACTTCGCCGCGAACGTAATTCCTGCGCGACGAAACCGTGAAAAGCTCGTTGCCGTCTGAAACCAGTTCGCCATCGATTGTCTGAACATTTGTGAGAATCCCATCAATCTGCGACCGGACCTCCGCACTCTTCATCTGCGCCTCCAATTTTTTGGTTGTTTCCTTTAGAGAGTTGAGGTTGCGATCTCGGTCAATCCGCTCTGACTCAACCGCGCCACGCAACCGATTCGCTTCGCTCTTTGCCTTCTGGTATTCGACTGCGGGCACATTGCCCGAGCCCACAACCTTTTCGAGGCGTTCCAGATTGTCTTCAGCCGCTTTAAGCAGTTCCGAAGAGGGCAGCGGAAGAGCCGCGCGGTCGATGGCCGCCTGTAAATCGGCGCGGGCTTGCTTCAGTTCTCGGGATGTCTCCTCGTCAGCGATCGTTGCCAGCAACTGTCCTTTTTCGACGCTTTTTCCGATTGCGCCACGACCGGCTGAAAAGGATTCAGCTAAACGGATGAAACCATCATTTTGCGCTCGAACACGCACCACAAAAGCCGGCTCAATCCGCACCGTCCCGTACACAGCTGAAATGGCGGTTCCACGACGAACGGTCGCGACTTCCGCCACGGGCATCAGAAAATAGTACGCCCCTGCGAAAACAAGCACGAGCGCTGCTCCGCCACCCCATAAAATCCGCTTTGATTTCGGCAATTTCAATTCGAGCAACTAGTGTGGTGTCCGCGATGCGTCTTGGCAACAGACTGGTGTCCAAGCGTTTTTAGCAGATCACCTTTCCTAGCAGATTTTTGAGAACGTTATTTCCAAGACACCGGAGCCGGTATGCGTGTTCGATCAATGAGGCGTAATTTTAAGATAGCAGGTGGCAAGGCATAGCTAACGTTCAATTTGTTGTAGTCGCCCAGTGTGTCGGGACGCCTCAGGATGTTCGCGCCGGGTGCAGCGACACCGCGCCACAGCTGCAACCCGCCGCATTATCGCGATTTCGCGGTGTTGTTTGAAAATTGAAAATAGCGCCCAGTGGCGCGGTCCCATTCGGCCACCGCGAGATTATGTTGATAGATAGCCTCTAACAATCCGCTCTTGGTCTCCAGAAAGGCATTCTGCGTAACGCGGTATTCGAGCGGGGACGCAAGGCCACTGGCGACATTCTGCTGTATCACGCGCGCGCTCTCTTCTGCGGCGTCGGAAGCACCAACGAGTGATCTTTCGCGTTCCTCGGTCGCCTTGAGCCAGTCGGCAATGCGCGACAGCTCACGGGGGATATTCGCCTCCAATTTCCGACAGGTTAATTCGTTTATCTCTCGCGCCGATCGCGCCCTCAGATCCGCGCCTCCGACTTTGCCGTTATCCACGACGTACCACGTGTACGCCGCCCTCTCGCGCATCTCTGACCCAATAAAATCCTGCGTCTTGCTCGTTGAGCCTTGCCGATGAATGCCACTGACTGGAACGTACTCGCCGTTAATGCCTCCCGTAATGATAGGGTAATAGTCGGCCTCGATAATTCGCTGATCTTCGTTGGCGGCGCGCACGAACAAACGCGCGAGCTTGACATCGGCCCTCCGCTGTAAGGCGGCCGCCGTTTCGGAATCTAGATCGACGCGGAGCGGGATCGATTGCAGTTCGCCTTCGGGCTCAGGCAGCGATGCCTTGTGCAGGATTGATCGCCATCGCTAGAGCCAATTGTAGTTGTGCGTCCAAATAGACGCGATGCGCGCTTTCAATTTGTGTGTTCAACTCAGACGCCTGAACCGTCGCGCCTGTAAGCGCGCTCTTGTCAGCCAGCCCGGCTTCGAAACGGGTTCTTTGAGTCGCTGCGTTTTCTGCGAGCCTTCGTTGTTGTTCTCTCCGGATAGATTCCAGCGACTGATTATAGAGAGCAGCGTAAAACGCCAGGCGCGCCGTGTGTAATTGTTCCACGACAGCAACATTCAATTGCTGTTGCGCGATCAATACTTCAACATCGCCTCGCCGCATCGAAGCGGGCAGACCGGCGTTGAACAAGGTCTGGTCCAGGGAGCCGCGCCCCACAGCAAATCCTTTCACTCCGTTTTCACCGGCGCGATGGCCAACTTGAACACCGGCTGGCACGCCCAGTTCAACATCAGGCCAGGCGACGGAACGAAAAACCAGCCGTTGCCCGGCAGCTTGCTCAAGGCCGGATTTCGCTTGCTCGATGGCGGGATTTTTTTCCAGGGTGACTTGCAGAACCCTCTCAAGGGTGATGGCGTGGCTCGGGTGCGCGAAACAAACCATCGGAATCACGACAACGAGCGTTGGTGCTATGAGCTCGCGGACGGTCCCCAAAAACAAAATTCGCCGCTTCATCGTTTACCTAGTTTTTCCGGGGGGCGCGCGACGTCAGCCGCCTGCGCCGCACTGCGGTTTTTGTTCTTCGCACTTTGGATTTTTGATCCAAAATTGAGCGCCTCGGCAGAACTAGCGCAGGCGTGGGCCAGACGCGCGAGAGCGACGTTATGCAAATAAATTGCGCTAAGGCGGGTCGTACGGGTCCGAGTCACGTCGGACGCAGCCTGCAGGATATCAAGTTGTGTTCCCAATCCGGCAGCAAAATTGCTTTTCGCGATGTCGAGAGACTCATCTGCTGCCTGAACGTTGTTTGTCTCGGTTTCGAGTACCCGTTCGGCCTGTTGAAGATCAAAAAAAGCGCCGCGCACCTCCGAGGCAACAGCGCGCCGGGCCGCCCCCAATGCTTGCACAGCGGCTTCGCGTCGGGCGCGCGTGGCTTGCATGCGTCCTTTGGTGGCATACCCGTCAAATATGTCCCACGTTGCGTTTATTCCTACCACACCGCCATAGTTAAATTCGGGACCGACACTTGGATCGCGCTCGCTGTAAACCTCGTACCCGGAGAAAGCCCGGACATGTGGCCGCAATGCACTCCGGTCCAGAATATATTGCTGGTCTTCGATCTCGATGTCCTTCTGCCGAGCTTTGATCACGGCTCGATTCGCATCAGCTCGGGCTAGGCAATCAGTCAGATCGGGGTGATCGGCCTCATATTGCAATTCTCCCGAAACCTCAAAAGGCGCCGTCTCGCCTCTGCCATTAACCTCGGTACCGAAAAGATCGCCAAGCCGCAGGTAGGAACCTTTCAGTTGCGTCTCGGCGTTAAAAAGCTCCGGCCGTTCATTGGCCAGAGCCACTTCAGCGCGTTGCACGTTTAGGTTACTCACAATACCGGCACTAAAACTTTGCTGCTGGCTCTTGAGTTCCTCGTCGCGTCCGCGCCTACCTCGCTCTGATCCTTTACAGACTGCGGAGAGTCCACCAGAATCTGTGTGAACTCAGAATTCTTGTTCAGCGCCTTCAGGTCGTACCCCCAGAGACGAGTCTGCGCCCGGAAGTGCAAGGCCTTGGTGACGCGGAACTTCAAGTCGGACTCCTCGCTGTAAATGTAGGCCGGGAGCCACATGCCGTCACGCATGTTCAAGCGCCAGCTATCAAAGTGCAGGTAAAAATTTGTGTTTGGCCTGGAATAGTAGGTGCCGTTAAAGCGAACGATATTGTAGTCCTGATCCTCGACCCAAATGCGTCCGATAAACCGCCCTGGAGACGCATCTTTCCTGGGCTCAACGTCAATCACCAAGCAGCGCACTTCTCCCAGAAACTCACGTCGCACGAATGTGAAGTTGTAGTACTTCCTTTGGAAGTCGGTATCGAGAATTACCATCTGGGCAAATCCGAGAGGCAGGAAATGCATTGAGTAGAGCCCGGTGAGATGATTGAGCATGCGGTGGCCAAAACCAGGCTGCCCCACGAATGAAGTGTCTTCCGGACCGTCGCCCATATCGAAGCGGCCGAGATAGTACTGATCTTTCACCGCCACCGGGTTCCCGTTGCTATCGTTCTTGAGATCCTGCAGATAAGTCTCGATCATGGGCCGCAAGTGGTGCATTTGCGCCACGAAGAGGTGCTCTTTCTGGACCACCCGATCCATGACCTCAGTGAATGACGCCGGAGGGGCTGCCGAGGCAGTACTTCCGGCTCCCGGGGTCACTTCGGTCACGGTTGCCTGCGCGCCTGAAGAGCCTGAGTCCTGCGAGACTGCGGACAGCGAGCCGATCAGCAATAGAAAGACTAAGACTGTACCCATGTGGAAAATACGCATTCAAGACCTTCTGGGATTGAAGTTACGCTAACTGAAAAATAATGTGCAACACGACGGTGGAATCGGTTGGCTGACCGTCCCTCGTCGCGGGCTTGAAATGAATCTGTTCGGCAGCCCGGACCGCATTATCATCCAAGCCGTGCCCCAATCCGCGGACTACCCGCAGCACCCGGAGATTGCCCGAAGCCTCAAGGACAACTTCCAGCTGGACTTCCCCTTCTACCTTGAGATTCCGAGCTTCTTGAGTATAAATGGGAGTGGGCTTGGAAAGGATTTCCGCGGGGACGGTCCTGGCAACCGGCTCCGCTGAGTGCGACCGTACCGTGGGTGCGGCTTGAACATCAGCGTCACCGAAGCCCCCGGCTTGAACCGTACCGCTGGACACGCGAGCGCGAACGGGAGTAGCCGTACCATTGCCAAAGCCAGAACTTGCTACTACGCCCGGCACACCTTTGGCGCCGCCGGTGCCGTTGCCATACCCCGGTCCACTCGGCAGATCGAACGATCCAAGGGCTGCGATATTCACAGCTTTGCCCTGACCCGCCTTGGCAGGAATTCCATTGGGATCGCCGAACCCGCCGGTTTGCACCTGCGAGGGAGCACGAGCAATGGTCGGAGTGGCCGAACTGCCGGTAGAAAATACATTCGTCTTCACGCCCTGTTTGGGAATTACAGGAGCATTGTTGAGCGGAAGGGGGTCCAACTTTTTCGCCGCGATGCTAACTGTGGGAGCGAAAGCTTCCTCTACCTTCACTGTAGGTTTAGGCCGCGGGGCGGGAAGCCGCAAAGCATTGGTCGGAGGATCGAGCTTGGCGACAACGGCTGGCTTGGGAAGTTCGCGCAACGGCTGTGGCTGATGATTGACCGGGACCGGAGTGCTTACCAACTGAATCGAACGGAAGGTGTGTTCTGGAGCTGAGACAACTTCGGGATGCAACAAGCGCACCCATGCCAGCAAAGCGATAGCCAAGGCTTGGGCTCCGGTGCTGAAGACGAACTCGGTCCAGGGAGTTCTAGTCCTCGGAAGCAAAGAGAACGGGGTACCTTGGGGGGTTGAATAACTCATATCCGCATCCACTCATTTAGTTGCTGAAAACACCGGTGTGGGATTGAAAGTTTCGCACTCCGGGCAGCTACTGATTTTGGAACCGCAGCGGCCGAGCGTATAGTTTACTACTTTCAAGGCGATTTCCGAGCCAAAATTTGCACGCCAAGGGCCATTCCGCCCGGCGGGCTGTGGAAGGAAATCCTCAAAATATACTCACCGTTTGCCCACGCCGGATTCCCACGCATGGCAATAAAGAGCAAGAAATTGCAACTTCGCGGCGTTTTACTTCCCTGCTACTTCCTATAAAACACGGCCTTGTTGGCTCCACAGCAGAGAACCTTGTACTCGGCCTGGCAGTCTCCCGATGCCGTATCAAGAGCTTGCAATCATCGTTGCATCATCTGGCCAACCACATCCTGGTTAGCCCTTCTAACTAGCAGCGGACGACCTTTGGACTATCAATACCCTTGGTCGCGTTCCGGGTGTCGACCACCAACTGCGCTTCGCCTACGATCTTTCGGTAGTCGTAGTCGGAATGATCCGTAACGATCACGATGCAATCGTACTGGCTCAGTTGCCCCAGTTCCGTCCGCTTCATTTGCAGGTCGTACTTGCGGCCCTTCCCGATAAAAGGGAAGTATGGATCGTGATAGCTGACTTGGGCGCCTTCTTTCTGCAACAGCTCGATAATAGTGAGGGCTGGGGATTCACGCAGATCGTCGATATCACGTTTGTAGGCCACCCCGAGAATCAGGACACGCGCCCCATTCACCGATTTCTTGTGACCGTTTAACGCTCCGCCCACAGATGCCAGTACGTGATACGGCATGTTGGTATTAATCTCACCCGCCAACTCAATAAAGCGAGTCCGAAAGTCCCACTCCTTGGCTTTCCAGGACAGGTAAAAAGGATCGACGGGAATGCAATGTCCACCCAAGCCAGGGCCAGGGTAAAAGGGATGAAAGCCGAAAGGTTTGGTCGACGCCGCTTCGATGACTTCCCAGATATCCAGTCCCATGCGGAGGCAAAGCAGCTTCAATTCGTTGACCAATGCGATGTTGACGCAGCGGTAGATATTCTCCAGCAGCTTCGTCATCTCGGCAACGGCTGGGGACGAGACCGGAACCGTGCGCTGGAAGATCGAGCCGTAGAGAGCGCCCGCCAACTCCGAGGCTTGTGGGTTTACACCGCCTACTACCTTGGGGATGTCGCGGCGTGCCACCGTCGTGTTACCCGGGTCCTCGCGCTCGGGAGAAAATGCCACGAAGAACTCTTTCTCGGCATTGGAGTCGCCGCGGGCCGTCTTCAGCCCATTCTTGTTCTCCTTTTCCAGAATCGGCACCATTACCTCTTCCGTAGTGCCGGGATAGGTTGTACTCTCGAGAACAATTAACTGCCCTGGCTGCAGATGCGGAGCAATCGCGTGGGTCGTATCGGTAATGAAGCTCAGGTCAGGTTCGTGATATTGATTGAGGGGAGTGGGTACGCAGATGATGACGGCGTCCATCTCTTCCAGCCGAGCATAGTCGGATGTAGCGGAAAACCCTTGGGACTTGGCGGCTTTAATCTCCTCCGCACTGATCCGGTAGATGTATGATCCACCCTGAGCGAGGGTGTCGACCTTGCGCCGGTCAATATCGAAGCCGGTAACGGCGAACCTCCGTTCGCTAAAGAGCAGAGCCAAAGGCAGTCCAACATAGCCGAGCCCGATGATGCCGACTTTCGCCTGACGCTGCTTGATTTTGCTCTTAAGTTGATCGACTGAACGATTTCCGGCAGAGTGATTTGTCATGATTCGGGACAGGATGCGTTCCGCGATTGATCAATTGCTTTTAGATTCTAGCATGCAGCTGCGAGAACAGATTCCGCTGGAACGTCCTGAAGTGTCCACAAATTTGTCTTCCCGGATTAGAAACTTATGAAAATGTTCAGGAAGGGGCGTTTGTGGATAACCCTGGTGTTGTTGGGAGGCGTGGCATTGGGATTGGCGGCGAAGGCTGGTGACTTTCTCCTGGTGGATGCGCCGCACCCCTCCGATGTGATTTTGGTGCTGGCAGGGGAGACGAACCGGCGTCCACAACGCGCTTTACAACTTCAGGCGCAGGGATTTGGACCGCAGATTGTGCTGGACGTGCCGACCAACGCGCGGATCTATGAATTCACACAGATTCAGCTGGCACAGAGGTATATTCAGGACCTGCCACATACCGCATCGGTCAGCATCTGCCCCATCGACGGCCTTTCGACGAAGGACGAGGCGAAAGATGCGGAGAAGTGTCTCGCCAGGGTGGGGGGCAAAAGCGTGCTGATTGTCACCTCGGATTTCCACACCCGGCGGGCGCTGAGCGTCTTCCGCAGCGAACTCCCCGGTCACGACTATTCGGTAGCTGCTGCCAGGAATGAGGAACAATTCGGTGTGCAATGGTGGAGGCATCGCCAATGGGCGAAAACATTTGCGGATGAATGGCTGCGATTGATCTGGTGGAAGTTGGTCGATCAATGGCTCTGAGGCGCTGCGCCGAAAGCCCGCATGCAGCGGTCGAGTCCGAGCGGGTTTTCCACTGACTAAGCCGATTTCAAGGCACAAAGGCATTGACTGGCGGGAACTTTGAAAGGTACGATGCGTGAAGGTCGTCAAACTGGTTATTAACGGAGCGTGGAATGGGCATGTCTGCTTTCCGCAGTATGGTAAGTTGCTTGCTACTGCTGATCGTGCCTGCTTCGCTGTTTGCCGCCGATTCTGGCGCGGCTATGCTTTATGCCAACGGCGCTGCCTGGTTGAACGGCAGTCATGTGCCGAACTCTTCGGCGATTTTTGCCGGCGACCTGGTGCAGACCCGCTCCGATTCCGCCGCCAATATCCACGCCTCCGGCTCGAGCATCACCGTTCTTGGGGATTCCTTAGTGCAGTTTGAAGGCGAATCCTTGAAGGTAGAGCACGGCGGCGTGAGCATCTCCACCTCCAAGGGGGTGGCCACCACGGCGGGGGATATCAGGATCGCGCCGGTGGCCAACGTGTGGACCGAATTTAACGTCACCGATACTGATGGGACCGTGCGAATAGCGGCGCGCAAAGGAGATCTGACCATCACCGACGATAGCGGCACGGTCACGCTCGCGCAGGGTCAGGAAACCACGCGCGATGAAGCTTCTGACCAGTCCGATAATAAGAAGAAAAAGAGACGAGGCGGGGGTGCCGTGCCCGCGGCCGGCGGCGGCGCGCTGAACTCTCCCATTGCCATCGGCGTGGGTGCAGCTGCAATCGGAGGGCTCGCAATTTGGGTGCTTACGAAGAATGACGATCCCGTGAGCCCGTCAACCCCTTAGCGGCTATTAATTTCAGGCCTAGAAAATCGAGCCGCCCGGCACTGCCGGTCGGCTCGATTTTTCTTGGCAGCGGAGTCAGAAGTTTGTGGCCGGCCGCTGCAAGGCTTCCTGGACGGCAAGAACTTCCTCGGAAGGTTTGCTTCGGGTCACGCGACGCTTGCGGGCAGGTTGTGCGAAGGGTTCCGAAGCCGCAACGGTGCATAGAACGTAGAACAGGGCCGCGTTGGCAGGAATCTGCAAATTGAAGTCGACAAAACTGTGGACTAGGATGCCACTCAGACCGAGCACACAGGCCAGAGTCACCGCTCCGCTGATCTCCCCGCTCCAATTCTTAATTTTCTTCATGGCGCGAGTATAGAGCGTAACCAGAAACCAGATCATCGTCGCAAATCCCAGCAAACCCATTTCTACGAGCAACTGGAGATAATCGTTGTGGGCCTCATTGACGAAGAAATTAGTGTAGAAGGTTCGGAATTGCGGATAGACGACGGGAAACGCTCCCAAACCCCACCCCAACACTGGTTTCTTCAAGAACATGCGTATGCCATCGCGGTTGATGTATTTTCGAATGTCGGTGGAAAGTTCGGAATGAGACGGACTCGAGGGAGAGAGTCGCCGACTGAGTTCGCCTCCGCCGACCCATGTGAGCAGTACCACCACAATTACAAGGAACACGCCGAGGCCGATGGCGGTGCGCAGGCCCCGCTTCTGCTTCACCAGCAAGATCGCCAGAATTACGAGTTCGGCGGCAATCGCCAGCATGCCGCCGCGCGATCCTGAAAGAAAAATGGTACTCACCATTAGCGCAGCGGCGGCTGCCGCCGTGTTACGAGTTTTTGTGGAGGCGAGCCGCGAGAGCGCCAACACCAGCGGAATTGGAATCAGCATCTCCATCAGACCGGCGTAATGGTTATGGTTTACATAGGGACCGTAAATCCAGCCTCCACTGCGAGGCTGCCGAATCCAATACAACTTGTCGTTCGACGAAATGCCCTGGATCAGCGCGAAGCTGGCCATTGCAGATCCGTACAGCAAGAAAATAACCGTCAGGGTGCGTGCCTGAGAGCCCCGAAACAAGGATTGCGCCGCGAGAAAGCAGAGAATGGCGTAAGCGACGTAGAGCAGCGCGAGTGACACCGTGTCATGTGGGTACGCGCTCCTATGAAAGACGAGCTGTGCCCCCACGAGTAGGCCAAATACTCCCATGGGAAGAAACAGGGGATTCCACCTGATCTTCATCTCGCCTTCCAGAACTTGCTTGCCGATCCACAACAGAAACAGGAGCACGGAGCCGGCCTCCATTACGAAGATCGACCACGGTTCAACCGCGCCGAATGCAACCGGCCCAAACAGGAGCAGACCGAAAACGCCATAGAGCAGCGCTGTGCCCGCTTGCGCCGCACGCTCGCGGCGATGGGTTTCGGCTCTGCTGATTGCGCTCATGAGATTGAATTCACCGATCGAGGAACTACTGCCGCTTGGCCACAAGGCGGAAATCGTCGACCCAGAGCTTACCACGGATCGGACTTCCTTCCGGGAGACGACGGATATGCAAAACGAGCAGATGACAGTCGTCGCCCGTGGTGAATTCGCCGGTGGCAGACTTCCAGAAACCGGCTTCCTTCAGTTCGTCGCTGTCATACAGCACGGCCCGAGTGTATACATCCTGAATCGTAAAATGCGGCGCCCCCGCGCCCTCGATTTCCCCGTTCTTATAGTAGGCAGAAAACTGGTAAGTAGTGTTGGCCTGGACTGCGATGAGTTGACGGATGCCCGCATCGCTCACTCCCGGCCCGTCAAAAGCGATCAGCAGCGAGCGATGCCCGCCATGAAAATCGCTGGGATCCAGGGTGAGAGTAACGCTCGCCTGTTTCTGGTACTGCCAGTCGAAGCCACCATTGAGAACATCAAGACTGAAGTCGCCGTTGACAATCAGATTATTCCGCGTGGGCAAATAGGAGGTCAGGCCGAAGCGCGGAGCCGCTTGTTGCCACACCAAATGCGCTTCATCCACGTCCTTGTGATTGAGCAGATATTGCAAATAGTCAAAGACCTGGCTGCGCTCGATGCTTTCCGAAGTTGCCATCAGTGCAGCCCACACTTTGGCGGTCGCTGCCGTCTCCTGTTTGGCCATAAGTAAGTTGAGAAAGGCAAGGTAGGCCGCGGACTTGGCGGGAACCACGTCGCGCAAAAGCTCGTCCACGTTAGGATTGATGCGCCAGCAGAACTGAATAGCTGGTCTTGCCAAATCGGGGTCGTTCTCCAGGACGACCCGAAATTCCCGCAGAGCTTTTTCCGTATCACCCTGCACAAGGAAGAAATTCGCCGCTTCCCAAGCCACATCGGGCGTAGTCGGATCGGCTTGGATGGCCCGTTCCAACGCCCAGTCTTGATTCGAAGTGTCTCCCAGCACTTGATAGGCTGAAGCCAGATCGAACCAGTAGCGGGCGGAATGGGGATTAAGCTGCACGGCCGCGCGAAAGGGTTCGATGGTTGCGCCCGGATCTTTGGCCACCAGAGCGTAGTACCTTCCGAGGTGATCGCGGTAGTCCGCGTTCGTGGGGTCGAGACGAGCCGCCCGCTGCAAACTCGCCAGCTCGGGTTTGCTGCCAAACAGGGAGGCCACGAATAGCCGCGATGCCACAAGCACGTAAAGCAGGCAGAGCACAATCCCCGCGCCAACGACGAGTCTCTTCCGCGATGCAGAATTGAGGAGCAGTTCCATGCTATTCGATGATTCGGCCGGAAACACTAATGAACCACTGAAGATTTTCTAGGCGCTATTGGGCGATGCTTGAGTGGTTTCCTCGGCATCCCCGTCTTCCTCATCGTGCGCTTCGTCATCACGATAGTAGCGGGAGTACTTTCCCTGGTATTCGTAATAGTAGTAATAATCGGGCGAACTGAGATCGACTGCATTTAACAGAACGCCGGAAACCTTGGCATTCACCTGCATGAGAATGTCGCGGGAGCGGCGCAACGCTTGCTTAGTGGTCTGGCCAGAGCGGATGACCAGCACGATCGCATCGGCCCGGGGCGACAGTACC
This sequence comes from uncultured Verrucomicrobiae bacterium, assembly GCA_963719605.1. Lineage (GTDB taxonomy): Bacteria > Verrucomicrobiota > Verrucomicrobiia > Chthoniobacterales > UBA10450 > Udaeobacter. The sequence continues at coordinate 60,390 of CAVRCO010000021.1, read as the reverse complement.
ACAGCATCGGTGACCGAAAGCGTGGGCGGCGTGTCCACTACTATGTGATCGTATTGCCCGCGCAATTCCTCCAGCATGTCGCGCATGTTGCTTGAGGCCAGCAGTTCAGCGGGATTCGGCGGCGGTGTACCGGCCGGCAGTACCGACAAACTCGGTAGTACTGGCGATCGAGTGATCGCCTGTTGCAGCGTTGCGCTCCCGGTCAAAACATTGCTGAGTCCGCTGCGCGGCCCCATTCCGAGAGTTTTATGGATGCTCGGCCTTCTCAGGTCGGCGTCGATCAACAACACTCGAATACCCTTCTGGGCCAGCACCACGGCGCAATTGATGCTGGTAGTGGTCTTCCCTTCCTGAGGTAGCGCGCTGGTTATCATGATGACCTTGGGAGGAGCTCCCAGGTTGGACAACAGCAGCGAAGTGCGGAGGGCGCGATACGATTCCGCCATCTGCGATTGCGGCCTGACCTGCGTGATCAACTCCACCGCTTCCTTAGAAGTGGCGATTACCAGGCGCTTGGCGTTGGCGCCTTCGCGCGCCGTCCTCGATCCCATCGGAATCATGCCCAGCGGCGGCAGGCCGGAAATCATTTGCGCCTGTTCTGTGGTGCGTACTGTATTGTCCAATCCCTCCAACAGAAATGCCAATCCCACACCAGAAGTCAGGCCCAGCATGACGGCGAAAGCAAGATTGCGTGGTATGTTGGGTTCGATCGGCGCCGTGGGGACGCGGGCAACATCCACAATGCGAAAGTTGTTGGACTTGAGTCCGGCCGAAACGCCAGCTTCCTTCATTTTCTCCATCAGCCCTTCATAGAGCGTCCGGTAACTGTCGAGGTCGCGCTTCAGGATGCTGTATTGGATCGCGCTCTCGTTCAGCTTGTTGGCCTGCTGCTTTTGTTTTTCGAAAGCCTCGCGCAGCATATTTTCGCGCTGCAAGGCGGCCAAATACTGTCCGCGGATCTTGCCCCCGACCTTCTTGATCTCGGCCAGCAACTGGGCATCGATCTCCTTGAGCTGGCCGTTTAGCTGCATCACCTTCGGGTAGGACGGTCCAAACTGCGTGCTCAGCTCGGCCGCTTGAATCCTCACATCGGCCTCTTTGGTACGCAAAGTCGACAGCAGAGCCGAATCGGATGTAGTTCCGGCGCCGGCCGCATCGAGGGTGCTGGCGGCGGACGCGATGGTGTCAGCATCTCCTGACTCTACAAGGCGGTAAACCGATTCCTTGGCCATACGATCGGATTCGGCGGCAGTCAGGGATTTGTTCAGTTCGTCAAGTTTCGCAGTGGTGATATTCTGCTTCTCGTCCATACCCAGGATTTCATGCTCTTTTTGGTAGCGCACCAGTTTTTCCTGGGAGGTCTCCACTTTCATCTGCAAGTCCACAAGCTGCTTGGAAAGCCAGTCGGAGGCCTGCATAGTGGAGTCGAAGCGGGACTTGAAATTATTCTCCGCATAAGTGCTCATCAAAGTATTGACCACGTTGGCGGTCAATTCCTTATCGGGACTGCGGAAGCTCACTTTGATGATGTGAGTGTTGGGCGAGAGCGTGACCTTCAAATTGCCCCGGAAGCTCGAAAGCAGCGACGAAGCCCGGCTGGAATCGGCTTGGAGAGGATCGGGGGCAAGATCGATCGAAGAGGACAAATCGGCCGTCTTTCCGCCGAAGTCGGCCCGACGGTCCAGCGCCAACTCCTTTACCACTTGCAGCGCCAGGAGATCGCTCTGCAGAATCATCACTTCGGTTTCGAGCTCGGTGGGGTCGTAATAATCGACGTTGAAGGTCGGGGAATTGTTGAAATTGACCAAACTTGAATCTGACTTGTTGATTTCAATACTGCCGCTGGCCTCATATACCGGCGTCATTTTGAGGCTGGCAATGGCGACCACAGCGAAGATGGTGAACAGGCAGGCCAGAACCGTCCATTTGCGCTTCACCAAAATCCGAATATATTCGCCCAGAGCAGACTCATGCGACGTAAGCTCGGGATAAACGCGCGGGCCGATCGTTCTGCCTAAATCCAAGGTCGCGGGCTGTATCTCGCGAAGATTTGGGTTGTTGGCCTGCACCAGCGGTCCGGATTCCATGCATTCTCCCCAACAAGTTTATAGAGCCATTTTGCGGAGGACAGGCTGGTCTGTCATCCGCGACCTAAAGAAACCGAGGATCGATGGCAGGTTTAGCCGCGATTTCCTCATAGTGTGGTTATCGGTTTCGCCGATAATTCTAGCATTGCTTGGCTAGTTAATACTCACCAATCTGATGATGCTACCCATTTGGTGCAACGACGCGCGTTCGCGCGGATGCAAAAAACTCCGCTATACTAGCTTGCAATCGTTACCCCGGGCGGGAACACGGTCGGGGTGTGGTTTTTGACCTTCCCACAGGGAAACGTCATGATGATCGGTTTGGACTGCGCCAATCGCCAATTAGAGGTCGATGTAAGGGGCGTTGCAGCGGCGGCGGAGTGACATAATGACAAACCCGCAGGAAGCGCAATTAAGAATGATTGAGGCAGCTTTGATGAATTGGTCGGAGCAGGTCGTCCTGGTAACGGGCGGGACCGGTTCGTTCGGCAAGAAGTTCGTGGAAATCATGCTGCGAGAATATCATCCCAAACGCCTGGTGATCTTCAGCCGTGACGAACTCAAGCAGCACGACATGCGAGCCTCGGGGTTCGATCATGCAAGCCTGCGCTATTTTATTGGCGATGTGCGCGATCGCGAACGGCTACAGCGGGCTTTAGCCGGCGTCACCGTCGTCGTTCATGCGGCGGCGTTAAAGCAGGTTCCAGCTTGCGAGTACAACCCGTTCGAAGCGATCCAAACCAATATCATGGGCGGCCGCAATGTGATTGACGCTGCCATCGATCAAGGCGTACGGCGCATTCTTGCTCTCAGCACCGATAAGGCGGTGAATCCGATCAACCTTTACGGAGCCACCAAGCTGTGCGCGGAAAAGATGTTCGTGCAGGCCAACGCTTACGCCGGAGCGCAGGAAACTCGCTTCAGTTGTGCGCGGTACGGAAACGTTGTCGGCAGTCGCGGCAGTGTGATTCCGGTATTCGTGGAGCAGCGCAAGCGAGGACGCATCACCGTGACCGATCCTCGCATGACTCGATTTTGGCTCACCTTGGAACACGGTGTGCGTTTTGTGATTCGCGCGATCGAGCAAATGCACGGCGGCGAAATCTTCGTGCCCAAGATTCCCAGCATGCGCCTGGTGGATTTGGCTGCGGCTGTGGCCCCGGGGTGCGCCGTGGAAACCATCGGCATTCGGCCGGGGGAAAAACTCCACGAGGTGCTGCTTTCCGAGGACGAGGCACGTAATTCCGTGGAAGTGGAGGAGATGTATATCATCCAGCCATCGCACCCCTGGTGGAAAAAAGGAAACTGGATTCACGGGCGGGAGTTGCCACAAGATTTCCGATACACAAGCGACACTAACGAACAGTGGCTAAGCCAGGAGCAACTCCAGGAATTGATCGGACCTGGAGCGTCGGAGAAAGTGCGGGTGCCAGCTTAGAAGGTTTCAGGTCATCGGTGTCAACTTTTAGGCCTGTAAGCTAAGACCTAAGACCCAAGGCCGTCAGCAGCTATGCCCATAACATCCAGCAAAGAGGAAGCACTCGCCGTCAATGGGGGTACACCTGTGCGGAGCACGCTGCTTCCCTACGGACGACAATCCATCGAGGAAGATGACATCCAAGCTGTCGTCGACGTGCTGCGCTCCGATTGGCTGACCACAGGTCCGAAGGTGGAAGAGTTCGAGGAAGCATTCGCTGCCTGGGTTGGCGCCAAGCATGCTGTGACCTTCAGTTCTGGCACGGCGGCATTGCATGGCGCCGCGCTCGCGGCTGGACTCAAGCCGGGCGATGAGGCCATCACTTCACCCATGACATTTGCAGCCACGGCAAACTGCGTTCTGTACCAGGGCGCAACTGCGGTATTTGCCGACGTCTGCGCGGATACGCTCAACCTCGATCCGGAGAACGCTGCGGCGCGAATCACGCCGCGCACGCGTGCCATCCTTCCTGTGGATTACGCAGGGCATCCAGCCGACATGGATGCGATTCCGAAACTCGCCGCCCGCCACGGAATCGTCGTGATCGAAGACGCCTGCCACGCTCTGGGATCTGAACACCGTGGCAGGCGCGTCGGTAGCATCGCCGACATGACCGTCTTCAGTTTTCATCCAGTGAAGCACCTGGCGACTGGAGAGGGCGGCATGGTGACGACTGATCGCGCGGAATACGCAGAATCGCTACGGCGGTTTCGCAATCATGGCATCTCAAGCGACGCGCGGCAGCGTCAGTCCGAAGGACAATGGTATTACGAAATGGTGCTGCTCGGTTTCAACTATCGGCTCACTGATATCGCATGCGCTCTCGGGCTATCGCAACTGAAAAAGCTGGAAGCAAACCTGCTGCGCCGCCGAGAGATCGCCGCTCGATACGCGAGTGCATTTCGCGGGCTTGCGGGCGTGACGCCGCCCGCCGTGCGTGCGGAGGTGAATCCCGCGTGGCATCTTTATCCGATCCGGCTCAATCTCGAAAAGCTGAGCGCAGACCGGGCGCAGGTTTTCCGCGCACTCCGGGCCGAGAACATCGGGGTGAATGTTCACTACATTCCCGTGCACCGGCATCCCTACTATCGCGACCGCTTTGGCTATCGGGGAGACGAATACCCCGTTGCGGAGCGTGCCTACGAACGTCTCATCAGCCTCCCCATGTTTCACGGAATGAGTGATCAGGATGTGGACGATGTAGTCGCAGCTGTTGGAAAAATCTTCTCGGCGTTTTCATTATGAAGGCAAGTTCGCAGGGCACGCGAATGGTGGCCAAAACCAGTTTTGTTATAGGCTCAAGCGTATGTCTGCGGCCGCTGGAGCGCGAGGACCTCAACGCGCGCTATTTGAGCTGGTTGAACGATCCGGACGTCACTCGCTACATGGAGACTGGAACGTTCCCAACTACGGCTCAGGACTTAGAAAAGTTTTACGATGAGGTGACGAGTGCACGGAACCAGGTGATCCTGGCGGTGGCTGACAAGAAATCTGGTCAGCATATTGGCAATGTGAAACTAGGGCCTATTCATTGGGTTCACCGTTCCGCGACCTTCGGAATCATGATTGGCGATAAGAAATTCTGGGGAAGAGGCGCGGGTCTTGAGGCAACGAGGCTGATGGTTGAATATGGTTTCGATCGATTGAACCTGCGACGTATCGATCTTAGCGTATTTGCTGAGCATGATGTTGCCGTGCGCTGCTACGAAAAAGTTGGTTTCAAAGTGGAAGGCCGCATGCGCGAAAGCCTCTTTCAGAGCGGCAAATATACCGATCGCCTGTGGATGGGCTTGTTGCGATCAGAATACAAGTAGTTGAAAGCGGATTAGGCGCAAATGAAGGGGCTCGTGATTGGCGGCGGCTCGATCGGGAAACGTCATCTCGCCAACCTAAAGACGTTGGGCGTGCAGCAGTTGGCTCTCGTCGAGCGCGACTCTTCTCGACGGGAAGCTGTCGCAACTGAGCTATCCGCGCTCTCCTTTCCGGATCTCGAGGCTGGGGTGGACTGGGAACCGGACTTTGCCGTGATAGCGACGCCCACGCACCTTCATCTCGAGGAAGGTTCCCGAGTGGTGCAAAACCGCCTCGATCTTTTTTTGGAGAAGCCCCTGTGTCATTCCGCGGTGGGTATGCCTGAGTTTTCCGGTTCGGTAGAGAGCAAGAAGGTAGTTTCGATGGTCGGCTGCAACATGCGCTTCCATCCCGGCCCCGCTCAAGTCAAGAAACTCCTCACGGAAGACCGCATCGGACGTGTCTTGTTCGCGAGGATTCATGCCGGTTCGTATCTGCCGGGTTGGCGCCCTTCGACGGATTACCGCATGAATTATGCCGCGCGCGAAGAAACCGGGGGTGGATGCATTCTGGATTGCATTCATGAAATCGACCTCGCCCGGTGGTACCTGGGCGACGTGAGCGATGTTGCCTGCATGGCAGGGCATGTTAGTTCTCTGGAGATTACAACGGAGGATGTAGCAGCAATCGTTTGCCGCCACGTGTCGGGAGCCATTTCGGAAATACATCTCGACTATGTCCAGCAAACATACGAACGCGGCTGCCAGATCGTGGGTGAGCTCGGGTCAATCTTCTGGGACTTCGCCGAGCAGCGGGTGCGCTGGTTCGATGCAAGAACGGCGCATTGGACAACGTTCTCTCAGCCCGATGGGTGGGAAGTGAATCAGATGTATGTGGACGAGATGAAACATTTCATCGAGTGCGTGGGGAGCCGCGGGCCAACCGTGCTGCCGATCCCCGAAGCGGTAGCAGTGATGCAGATTGCATTTGCCGCCAAGACTTCTGCGCGGGAAGGAAAGGTCGTTGCGACCTCGGGAGAAGTGCTGGCGTGATAGTCGCCATCGTCCAGGCGCGAATGGGTTCCTCGCGACTGCCTGGAAAAACAATCGCGGACGTGGCAGGGCGTCCTTTGCTCCTGCACGTTGTGGAACGAGTCAAGCGCGCTCGATTGGTCGAGAAGGTGGTGGTCGCTACTACTGATCGGGCCGGCGATGATCCGATTGCAACCCTTTGTCAGCAAAAGGGAATCCAGTACTTCCGCGGGAGTGAAGACGATGTTCTCGACCGCTTCTACCAGACGGCCCGGGCCAGCGCCGCGGATATCGTGGTGCGAATCACAGCGGATTGTCCGCTCATCGATCCCGCGGTTATCGACAAGGTCATCATTCGCTTTCAGGTGGGCGATTGTGACTACGTCTCAAACACTCTTCGCTATACGTACCCCGACGGTCTTGACACCGAGGTGTTCTCATTTGCCGCTCTAGAGCGGGCTTGGCGACAAGCGAAAAAGCCATCCGAACGAGAGCATGTCACGCCCTATTTGAGGACGGAAAAATTTCGCGTGGCGAATGTCGAGAGCGAGTCGCCAGTATCCCCGGGGAAATATCGCTGGACCGTCGATCACTTCGCCGATCTGGAATTTGTCCGTAGAATATACGAAGCGTTCTCCGGAAAGAACGATTTTGGATACAAGGATGTACTTCAACTACTAGCAGAGAGGCCGGAATTGGCAACTACTCAGGCAGAGACGATAAGCAATGAGGGTTACTACAAGAGCCTTTACCAGCAGGCCAAGCCCGGCCGCGCGCCGAAGCGACCGCTTGCGCAGTCGCAAGCGTGGCTGGAGCGCGCGAAGCGGGTAATCCCGGGCTGCGCGCAGACCTTCAGCAAGGGTTATACCCAATATGTGCAGGGCGTGGCGCCGGTCTTTTTGCAGCGCGGAAAAGGCTGCCGCGTCTGGGACGTCGACGGAAACGAGTATGTCGATTACGTGCAGGGACTTCTGCCCAACATCCTGGGATACGCTCACGACGAAGTAAACGCGGGGGTTGCCACCCAATTGCAGGAGGGGCACAGCTTCTCGCTGCCGCATCCGCTGGAGGTTGAACTAGCGGAGCGACTCACGCGGTTGATTCCGTGCGCGGAGATGGTTCGCTTTGGCAAGAACGGCTCCGACGCGACTTCGGGCGCAGTTCGCGCGGCTCGTGCATTTACAGGCCGAGATAGAATCGCTTGCTGCGGATACCATGGCTGGCAAGACTGGTACATAGGCAGCACAACGCGAAATGCTGGCGTGCCTCAGGCCGTGCGCCAACTGACGCATCCATTCACTTACAACGATCTTTCGAGTCTGGAAAAACTCTTCAAGGAATATCCCGGTGAGTTTGCTGCCGTCATCTTAGAACCTGTGAACTTTGTCGAGCCAATGTCCAGCTTCCTGCAGGGAGTGAAAGACCGCGCTCGCGCGCATGGGGCTCTGCTGATCTTTGATGAAATCTGCTCCGGTTTTCACTTCGGACTGGGGGGCGCGCAAAAACTCTTTGGCGTGACGCCGGATTTGGCTTGTTTCGGAAAGGCGATGGGGAATGGATTTCCGATCGCTTGCGTGCTGGGCAGAGCTGATGTTATGCGGATTTTCTCAGAGATTTTTTACAGCTTTACTTTCGCAGGCGAGGTAGCCTCCATGGCTGCCGCGATGAAGGTTCTGGACATCCTGGAAAACACGGATGCCCTGCTTCGCATCGAAGCCAATGGCCGAACCCTCCAAGATGGTTTAAATGCGATGGTGAAAGAGGCCGGACTGGGCTCGCGCATCAAGGCGATCGGTCGGGCGCAATGGAGTTTGCTTAAGTTCATCGACGAAAGCGGAGGGGACAGTCCCCTGTTGAAGAACCTCTTCCAGCAGGAGGCGATCAAGCGAGGAGTGCTGCTTCTTGCAACGCACAATATGACCGCGGCCCATGACGGTCCGGCGATCCATCAAACCTTGGAAGCATACGCCGAGGTGCTTAAGACTTTGGGGGATTGGCTGCAACTTCCCGACCCTTCTCGGTTTCTCGAGGGGCCCATGAGCCAACCTGTGTTCCGGGTGCGATGAACTTTTTGTCCGGGCTTTGACTCTCACCAATCATGAAGATGCTGCTCGTACATGCCGAGGACGATCCAGAAAAGGGTCCATGGTTGACCATGCCTTGGGACCGCATTGTGGACCTCGGACTGGGCGGAGTGGAAGGCTACGAACGGTGGACTCGTCGATACGGCTGTCCGGTGACAACTCTCAGTTCTCTGCGGGACGGGGTCGGTGACTTCGGGCACGTGCGCGAGCTGTTGAGCGTCGGATGTGGGCGGCTGCTCGACACACATGGCCTGGATTGGTGGGAGCTTATGTCTCTGCTCCTGCACAACGAATTGGAGATTGCGATATTGCTGCAACACTTCGCGCAGACGGTCGGATCCGCCGGTGAGGTGCATGTTTCCCGTCCAGGCCTTCATGCCAGTATTCTGCAGTGTCTGCTGCCGGGTCGAGTGAAAGCTTTTCCGCTGCGGCGCGAAGCCAAAAGAAGCGGCATCGGGCATTACGTTCGGGTTTTCAATAAGCTTTCCGCAGGCCAATTAATCGACGTTTTCTGGGACAAGAACGATCCGGGCTACCAGTTCCGGGGGCGCCTGGTTCGAAGGCGTTCACCTTCCAGACGGCCGGTCGTGTTGCTTCCCACCGCGTACGTTAATGTCTCGCGGATAGGCGTCGCTTATGCGAATACGTTTCCCGGGGAAAATTTCCTCCTCGTCGCCACGCGGCGAAGTGGATGGATCGAGGATGATCCACGCAATGTCGCGGCCCAGTGGCTTTCTTCGTATGCCTCAGTGCGCGACCGCAGCGACGAGGGTGCGGACATCGAAAGCCGCTGGCGAACTCTGCGGAACGAATTAGAAAGCGTTACAGAATTCGAAATCCTGCACCGCCTGGGATACTTGGACAGTTTTCCGCGATGGATCCGGCGTGGACTCGAGGTTCGCGACGCTTGGCTGAATGTGCTCGAAACCGAACCGGTGCAGGCTGTGCTCTGCGCCGACGACAGCAATCCCTACACTCGGATTCCGCTGCTGTTGGCGCACGAGCGGGGAATGGCCACTATTGCCTGTCATCACGGAGCCCTCGATGGCCGCTATCTGTTCAAGCGCAATCACTCGGATGTGATCTGGGTGAAGGGACGAATGGAGGAAGATTACCTGGTGCGAAGGTGTGGCGTGCCCAAGGAGAAAGTTGAAATTGCCGCTCCGGCTCTGCTGTCGACGGCAAGCGAATTGGGAGGACCGAACCGTTCGACCTTCCGGCCCTACTTGATTTTTTTCTCAGAAGCTTGCGAGAACGCAGGTGGACGAACGGAAGAATTCTACCGCGATATTTTGCCGCCGCTGGCCAACCTCGCTCAGGCGACCGGGCGCGAATTGATCGTCAAGTTGCATCCAGCGGAAAGCAAACACGAACGATCCAAGGCGCTCGACCGGATACTTTCTGCCGACCAGAGAAGGGTCACGCGAATTGTAAGTGGCCCCCTTCTTGAAGATCTTCTAGCGAAGGCATGGTTCGGCATCACAATACTTTCAACGGTGGCGATGGAGTGTGCCGTTCGCGAAATTCCATGCTTCTTGTGCAAATGGTTGGATTTTGGCTCGTATGGATATGTGGAGCAATTCATTCGCTTTGGAGCGGGGATTGGGCTGAGCCATCCGAGTGAGCTTCAGAAAATTCCAGAGTTCCTGCGGCAACATTCGGTAAGTCCTGATGTAGCCGAGAATTGTTGGCAGCCTGCGGCTTCGGGACGCCTGCGTGAGTTCCTGGCTTCCGCACAGAAGCCATGCACCGCAGTCGCAAGGTGAACTAATGCAAACCACGGCCGCATAGAATTAAGTGTGAATCCAAGAACGCTTTTAATCCGGGCAGACGCCAATGTCGCTATGGGAACCGGGCACGTGATGCGGTGTCTGGCGCTGGCCCAGGCTTGGCAGGACGTGGGTGGAAAAGCCATCTTCGCGATGGTGAACTGCTCATCCTCGATTCGGGAGCGACTGTCGCGAGAAAATGTAAGTATCCTGGAAATATCCGCAGTGGCTACGGGCGAGGATGCAAAACAGACGGCGGCCTTAGCCCGCGAGCATTCGGCAGTGTGGGTAGCCGTAGACGGATATCACTTCGGAGTGGACTATCAGCGAAGTTTGAAATCCGCCGGCCTGCAGATCCTCTTTCTGGACGATTACGGGCACGCGCAGCACTACTATGCCGATCTGGTGCTCAATCAGAATATTTCCGCCGATGAAAGTGTTTATAAGAATCGCGAACCTTACGTCCGGCTTCTACTCGGTCCCCAGTATTGTTTGTTGCGCCGGGAGTTCAGTGTAGGGCGGGAGTGGAAACGGCAAATCGCGCCAATCGGCCATCGTGTGCTGGTGACAATGGGCGGCAGCGACCCCGAGAATTTCACCGCTCGCGCGATCGACGCGCTGAACTCCGTTGCAGATGACACACTGGAGGCTATCGTGGTTTCCGGTGGCAGCAACGTGCACTCTGGCTTGATTGAGCATTTAGCAGCCGGAGTTGGAAAGAAAATCACGGTGCCCCGCGACGTGTCGAACATGGCAGAACTGATGGCATGGGCCGACGCGGCAGTTTCCGCGGCCGGGACAACCTGCTGGGAATTATGCCTGATGGGGCTTCCCGCTCTGCTGATCGACTTGGCGGCGAATCAAAGACCGGTTGCGAAGGAGTTGGACCACAGAGGTTGCGCAATCCATCTTGGTAGTGGCGATGAAGTTTCTTCAAATGCGCTTGCGGCTCAACTGCAGGGTTTACTGAACTCGCAGGAGCATCGGCAGGCTATTTCGTTGCGCGGCCGCGAGCTTGTGGATGGCCTGGGTGCGAAGCGCGTAGTCTCGGCGCTGCGCGGCGTGACGCTGCGCCTGCGCCCAGCCGAAGAAAACGACGTCAGGTTATTGTGGGAGTGGGTTAACGATTCGGGCGTTCGCTCCGCGGCTTTCTCATCGACCCAAATCCCCTGGGAACAACACCAGGAGTGGTTCAAGAGCAAGATGAGAGATCCTGATTGTCGTATTCTTATCGCAGAGGACGCTCAGGGCAAGGCCGTCGGGCAGTTCCGCGTTGACTGGCGCTCCAACGAGGATGCAGATATTGATGTCAGCGTGTCCAGCGACTGCCGCGGATCGGGCTACGGACCGATGTTGATTGATCTGGGCGTCAGCCATGCCTTCGCGGAAAGACGCTCCGCACGGCTTCATGCTTTCGTGAAGCCGGAGAATCAGGCGTCGCGCCGCTCGTTCGAGTTCGCCGGCTTTGGAAGTTTAGGTGAGGAGAATGTAAACGGGCACGCTGCGATTCACTACGTGCGCACTGGTAAGTAACGATTAAGGAATGAGGAGCGGATGATGTCGCGAGCAACTCAAGCGGAACTCTTAGAGCAGAGAATTGCGGAGAACACCGCCTCGCAAGAAATTGATCTGGCGACGTGGCTGTTCGAGCGTATTCCAGTGCGGCCCGGCGACCACGTCCTGGAGCTGTGCAGCGGCACCGGCGGCCAGACTCTTACATTATTGGACCGCGTCGGTGCGACCGGAAGAGTGACCGCGCTGGATATTTCCGCGGCCGCTCTCGAAACGCTCATCTCGAAAGCCGGAGACGCGAATGGGAATCGGCTCATGACCGTCGAGGCCAACCTTGACAGTTTTTCCTCCTCGCTGCGCGAGGCTGGAGTGCAACGAAGTAGTTTCGATCTTGTGTTTTGCGCGTATGGTCTTTACTACGCTCGCGATGCCAGAGAAACCTTGCAAGAAATCCGATCATGGTTGAAGCCGCAAGGCAGAATCGCGGTGGTAGGCCCGTTTGGCCCTAATAACAAACCGCTTTTTGACCTCCTGCGCAGCATCGATGTTACGCTCGCGGAGCCTGTTACCTTCTCGAGTGAGCACTTCATGTCTAAAGTGGTGTTGCCTTGGGGAGCCGTAAATTTTGAGAATCTCTCGGTGCACACCATGGTGAATCGAGTGCGCTGGGGCTCGGCGGAAAGGGTGCTGAACTACTGGCAAAACACCACATTTTACGAAGCTGAGAAGCTGCCGGCATTCCGAGAACTGCTGCATTCACATTTTGTCAAGAATGGAGCATTCATCAACGAGAAATGGGTGATGCTGGCGGAGATGAACCGTGGCCGCTAGACCCGTTCTGGTGGTTGCGGCACATCCGGACGATGAAATCCTCGGATGCGGGGCCACGGCCGCTCGACTGGTTCACGAGGGCCGCGAGGTTTATTTTGCTGTCCTGGGCGAGGGAATTACTTCACGGCACAAAAACCGTGAGGCCGCCGATCCCAAGAGCTTGTCTCTCCTGCATCGCCACGCGCATGCGGCGGCAGCAGTAATTGGAGTAAAAGACATCTTCCTCTATCAGCTTCCAGATAACCGCTTAGATACCGTGCCTCTATTGCAGGTCGTGAAGATAGTCGAAGAACTGCTCGAGAAAATAAAACCTGAAGTGGTTTACACCCATCATCCGGGGGATTTAAATGTCGACCACGGCGTGATCCATCGCGCGGTTCTAACGGCCACCCGTCCAATGGCTGGGCAACCGGTGCGAGAGATCTACGCCTTCGAGGTTCCGTCGTCGACGGAATGGGCATTCGGAAGCTTGCAGCCTCTGTTTCGTCCGAATGTTTTTGTGGATGTGAATGCAACGCTCGAGGCCAAGATTGCTGCCATGTCTTGCTATGAGACGGAGAGCCGGGAGTTTCCGCATCCGCGCTCGCCCGAAGCGTTGCGCGCCCTCGCCAGGCGCTGGGGAAGCGTCGTGGGATGCCATGCGGCGGAGGCTTTCGAATTGGTACGGTCAGTGCGATCTAAGGAAGTGTTGGCGTGACGGCGAGCATACAAATCGGCAAGCGCACCGTTGGCCCCGGTCATCCTACGTACGTGATTGCGGAGATGTCCGCAAATCATGGGCAGGAGTTTCGACAAGGCCGTGCAGATTGTCCGTGCCGCCAAGGATGCCGGCGCTGACGCTGTCAAACTGCAGACCTACACACCGGACACAATTACCATCGCCAGCGATCGCGAGGAATTCCGGGTCGGCGGCGGCACGCTCTGGGATGGACGGAGCCTGCACGATCTATACGGCGAAGCGTTCACACCCTGGGAGTGGCAGCCGAGACTGAAGAAGGTCGCGAACGACCTGGGGATGGATTTATTTTCCAGCGCCTTCGATGCGACGGCAGTGGACTTTCTCGAGCAGATGAATGTTCCCGCTCACAAAGTCGCTTCGTTCGAGTTGGTGGATATCCCTCTCATTCAGAAGATGGCGCGCACCGGTAAGCCGCTAATCATGTCTACCGGCATGGCTACCGTGGAAGAGATCGAAGAGGCGCTGCAGGGCGCGCGCGCTGGGGGGGCGACACAGATTGCGTTGCTGAAATGTACCAGCGCCTACCCGGCCCCGGCTGAGGAAATGAATTTGCGGACGATCCCGGAGATCGCGCGGCGCTTCGCCGTGCCTGTAGGCTTGTCTGACCATACGATGGGAATCGCGGCTTCGGTGGCCGCTATTGCACTGGGCGCCTGCATCATTGAAAAGCATCTGACACTATCACGGTCAATTCCTGGGCCCAGACAGCGCATTCTCGCTCGAGCCGCAGGAGTTCAAGGCCATGGTGGACGCGGTACGGATCGCGGAGAAAGCTTTAGGCGGGGTGAATTTCGGCGTAAACGGAAAGGAAGAGGCCAGTCGGATGTTTCGGCGGTCCCTTTTCGTGGTTGAGGATGTGAAGCAGGGCGAGGCCTTCACTGCGGCGAACGTGCGGTCGATTCGGCCCGGCCATGGGTTGCACACTCGCTACTTTGGAGAGGTGATGGGCAAACGCGCGACGCGGGAAATCAAGCGAGGAACTCCCCTTAGCTGGGAGCTCGTACTTCGATCATAGCGTTCGATCTGTGAGCTGGCCTCTAAACTTGTCCCACGTCGAACGTACGCAATCATGAGTTAGACTCGGGGCCTTAATTCCAATGGTTGACCCGATTCGCAATCCTGACCCAGATCCCAATGTTCTAACCTACAACGGGCCTGCGGTCGCGCAATACTATGCGGCGCTGAATTATCTCACCCCCTGCGAGCAATTATTGTTTGACACGTATCTCAAACCTGGCATGGCGATCCTCGACTTGGGCGTGGGCGGAGGGCGCACTGCGCTCTACTTGTCGTCGATGGCTTCGCGCTATGTGGGAGTGGATTATGCATCGGAGATGATTGCCGCCTGCCGGAAAAAGTTTCCTCAGCTTGAGTTTGAGGTGGGGAATGCTTCCGATCTGTCGAGGTTCGCTCCCCTAAGCTTCGATGCGGTGGTAATGGCCTTTAACACCATCGACTATGTAATCCCGGATGAAGCGCGCTTCCGCGCCCTGCTCGAGATTCACCGCATTCTCAAGCCCGGGGGAATTCTGATCTTCTCCTCACACAATCCACGGGCAATCTGGGTGCGGGCATCGTGGAATCCGCAACGTGTGCGGGCCTTGGCTGAAAATATCGTGAGTAGCGACTCCATTCTGTTTCGCCCGGTGGCGGGGTGCTTAACAGCTGCGCGCGTGATTTTGGCTGGGGTGCAAGCTCTATACCGTTCGCTCGTGCGAGTCGCCCGGGTACTGCCAAGGCGGGCGTTCTGGCGAGGCGAGGGCTACTGGCTCGATCCGGTTCACGGTGGTCTGTGGACTCACTTGGCCGTTCCCACGAAAGTTTCGCTCGAGCTTGGCAGATTCGGTTTTCGACTGCTGCATCTGTTAGGGGAAGATTATCCGCTCGCAAGCCGACTTTACGTTACACCGTGGTACTACTATGTCTTCTCAAAGACCGCAACGACTGGAGTGAAGTGAGTCTGCGCATCGTTCGGCGCCGCGAAATTCCTGAGGATTGCAATCTGCATCGTCAGTGGAATGACGTGGTACTGCGGATGGAGCGGCCCGAAGTTTTCTACACCAGCGAGTGGGCGTTGGCAGTGCAGGCTGCTTACCGCGCGTCTCTAGAACCTTTGTTGCTCCTGGGCTACGATGGGGACCGTCTGGTTGGGGTGGCGTCGCTGGCGACGGCTTCTGACAAAAGCATAAGTTTTCTTGCCGCCACAACTGCGGACTATTGCGAATTCATCACCGCATCCCAAGATCGAGCTGAGTTCGTCAGCGCAGTGTTCGAGGAGCTGGGCAGGACGAAAACGAGCTTGGTAGACTTGGCGAATCTTCCGCAAAATTCTCCAACGTTTGCCGCACTGCGACCTGCATCGAAGAAGCATGGTTTTCACCTGTTCGTTCGGCCGGGATACTTGTGCGCTCAGGTGGAACTAGGATCCCGAGAGCAACGCGAAGTACTGAAGGCCAATCTGTCGGGCAAGAAAAGAATTCGCCGTTGTCTTCGGGCCATGGAGCGCGAAGGGCCGGTTGCGTTTGTCCACCTGCAGTCTCAGGCTCAGATTCAAGCGTCATTGCCGGAATTCGCCTGCGCTCACGAAGCGCGCTTCCAGGCTACACAGCGCATCAGCAGTCTCGCCACTCCCCAACGCAGGTTTTTTCTCGAAGAACTGGCCAGAAGATTTGCTGACGCCCAGGTCGTGACTCTGAGCATGTTGATGATTCGAGATCGGCCAATTGCCTGGAACTACGGTTTCCAATTTCATGGGACTTGGTTTTGGTATCAGCCTACCTTCGACACTCGTCACGAAGAAAATTCCCCCGGCCACTGCCTGCTCTCGAGGATTGTGATCGAAGCTTGTGACATGGATGGCATGAACGTGGTTGATTTGGGGCTGGGCGCGGAAGGCTACAAAGAACGCTTCGGAAACAGCTCGCGCCAAACTCTTTATGTGACTGCCACGAAATCCTGGCCCCGCCATCTGCGGGTTTTGTCGAGGTATCGCGCGGCCCGGGTGTTACAACGATCACCCAAAGCCGAGTCAATAGTTCGCTGGCTGATGAGACGGTTTTCATCAGGTCAGGGCACCGCACCGGGGACGAAAAACATTTAGACTAATGCATCGCGGTTCCTGGTGCCTTTTGCGTTAACGGGCGCGCAGATTGGGCCGCCGCACGCCCATGGTGGGCTACGAGGTTTTCGAGGGAATTATCTGTTATCCGAAATACAAGCTAACGCGACCTCATTGAAGCCGAGCGTCCCTCCTGAGCCCTCAACGGTAGCGAGTGCGCCAGTCGGACCGGAGAAGCTCAGCTTCCAGACTGAGATGGGTCGCATCTCTCGGCAGTCCGGCATCGTCTTCGCGGGAACTATTTTCACAGCACTATCCGGCTACGTCTTCAAGGTTTACCTTGCGCGTGTCCTGGGAGCGGAAGCTCTCGGCATATATGCGTTGGGGATGACCATCATCGGTTTTCTTGGAATTCTCAACGGATTGGGCCTTCCCGATTCCGCGATGCGGTTTGTGGCTCTGTATTCAGCTTCCAAGAAATTAGACGCGTTGCGATCACTGTTGTGGAATGGTTCCTGGATACTGCTGGCCGCCAACCTCGTGTTTGCCGCTGGGCTGTTAAAAGTAGGTCCATGGATCGCGGTTCGTTTCTATCATGCTCCTCAACTCGTCGGCTATCTTCCCCTGTTCGCGCTGATCATGATTACCGGCGCTCTCAGCATGTTCTTCGGCAAAGTGCTGGCGGGCTACAAAGAAGTCGGTCGGCGCACCATGATCACCCGCTTCGTTGCAACCCCGTTGACCATGGCCCTGACCGTGCTGCTGATTGCTCTGGGCGGCGGCCTGCGAGGTTACCTCATTGCGCAGATCGTGAGCGCTGTAGTGGCGACCGCACTTCTCGTTTCGCTGGTGTGGCGCCTTACACCGCAGCCGGCCAGATCGTTGAACATCAGGAAACTTTGGATCGAGCCGCAGGTCTGGACCTTTTCCGCATCCGTGTTCGCCATCAGCATGATGGAATTTTTTATGGGGCAGACAGACCGCGTCGCTCTGGGTTTCTATCGGGGAGCCCATGATGTTGGTATTTATGCGGTTGCGGCCGCTCTGATTGCATACGAGCCGATTATTTTGATGTCTGTGAATCAGATCTTCGCCCCGGTTATCACCGATATTCATACTCGGGGAGAAACCGCTCTGCTCGGGCGTTTGTTCCAGACCCTCACCAAGTGGATGCTGGGCCTCACCTTTCCTTTGGCGATCGTCATGATCACGCACGCGAGGCCGATCATGCATATCTTCGGCCGCGATTTCGAGGCGGGATGGCCCATCCTGGTGATAGGCACCTGCGGTCAGTTGGTAAACTGCGGAGTCGGCTCGGTCGGTTGCCTTCTTTTTATGTCTGGCAATCAACGTCGTCTCATTCGCGTGCAGGCTGTAATGGCGGTCGTCATGGTGGTCCTGTGCATCGAGTTGGTCCCCTTGTGGGGCGCACTGGGTGCAGCCGTCGCCGCAGCTATTACGAATGTGGGTACGAATGCATGGAACCTTGTGGAAGTGCGCCGGGCGCTGAAACTCTCTCCTTACAATCGCAGCTATCTCAAGTTGCTGCCTTCGGTGGGCTGCGCGCTCTTGGTCGCGCTGCTGGTTCGCAAGGCTTCGCTGTTCATCCGGCCTGATTGGGTAGGAATCGGCGTTGCTTTGGTGCTCGCATACGCGGCATTTTCAATTGTGGTATTCGCGATGGGGTTGGATGCGGATGATCGTTTGATCGCCAATGCGGTTTGGAAGCGAGTGCGAGGAGCCTTCGGACAATGATGCTAATGGGCCAATCATGAGCGAAACACGTGAAATTAAACTTCCCGCCGATTTGTGCGCTGCCGCGGAAGAGAAATTTGCCACTATCTTCCGAACGGTAGACGAACTGGTTAGCTTCGTACTGCAAGAATTGATTCGTGGCGACACCGTAGACTTGGATCGAGGGGATCAGGCGATCGTGGAGCAGCGACTTAAGGATTTGGGATATATCTGAGGATTGGTAGCCACAATGGGTTTTGAGTTTTACACCGGAAGCGCTCTCTCTCCGGTCTTAGTCCGTGAGATTACTGAGTTCCTAGACACTCAGGACACGAGTCATCTATTCCAGTTCCCTCAGTGGAATATCTCGGGAGAAAGATTTGCGCTACTGCGGGAGGGTGGGGGCTTGCGATGGTTCGGCGCCTTTGGGATGCATTCTCCTTTGGGGAACTCTTTTCCGTGGATGCGGGCCATCATTGCCAACCGCGGACCAGTCTGCGATGAGGGCCAGTTATGGTATGCAGCGAGCGCAGAATTTGCCGAGCACATGCGCCGTGAAAGGATCACCTACATCGACGTTGCTCCTGATTGGGTGCAGACCGCAGAGGTCAGTATCGAAAATACGTTCCGCGATTCCAGTTGGGAACGGTTAGGCGGAGCACGCAGTTCACTTCGTCTCGATCTTACAAAAGGCCAAGATGAGATCTTCGCGGGGTTTCGTAAGAATTCACGATACGAAGTGCGGCGGGCGGAACGACTCGGGGTCTCGGTTGCCCCTGCCTCCTGTGACGCGGAGATAGAAGAATTCCTGACCTTGCATGCTCGTTTGGCGGACCGTAAGAAGTTCCAGGCGGACTCGCCCGACCATTTACGCGGCGCCATCCGATGGTTGACCGGCGAAAACTCGCGCGGCGCCTTATTGCTTGCCCGCTCAGAGAACCTGATTTACGGCGGAGCTGTGATCGGCCGGTCCGGCAGGAGATGTTGGTATTTGTGGGGCGCGGCCGACAAACATGAACATTTTAACGTCGGTCACATTTTGCAGTGGAATGCTTTGCTTTGGGCGAAATCGCATGGTTGTGTCGAATACGACTTCGGAGGCTATACTCCGGGAGCAACATCCGGTCCGGCATGGTTCAAAGCCGGGTTCGGCGCCGCAATCGTACGTTTTGTTCCGGCGCACCGCAAGGTCCTTCGACGAGGATGTTATCGCCTGTTTAAATTGGCGTTTCAGATGAGGAAGTTGAGCAAGGCTTCGTCAGGCAGAAAAAAGCCATTATTAACGGGATCGGCTGCGGCCTTTGCGAAGAAGTGAGAACCAGCTCCATTTTGCGAACCGACAACCACAAACCGGGAATCGAAAATCTTCATGCTGAACACGTTGCGTAAAGCCTGGCAGCGAGGGCGCTCCCTACTTCCCGTGCAGGGTTTTGCCTTCGGACGCCCTCTCGTCGTGCTGCAAAGCGACGACTGGGGAAGAGTCGGCATTCGCGATCGCGAGGGCTGGGACGAATTGCGAGAGCTCGGTTTGAACCTCGGCGAACGTAACTACGATTTTTATAGTCTGGAAACTGCTGAGGACGTCACGGCCGTGATCTCGATGCTGCATCGGCACCGCGATTCGACAGGTCGGCCCGCTTGTTTAGGAATGAACTTCATCGTCGCGAATGTTGACTTCGCAAGAGTTTGTGCCGATAACTTTCGCCAGATTCATCTGCGCTCTTTAGCCGAGGGTCTTCCCGATGGTTGGAAGCGTCTTGGCCTGTTCGAGGCCTACCGCGAGGGGATTTCCGCGGGCGTATTATCGCCTGCACTGCACGGCACCACTCACTTCTGCCGTCCCGCAATCGAACGCCACTTGAACGACCAAGGCGAGCGAGGCAATCTTCTGCGAAACTTATGGAAAGCTGGCGTTCCATACATCCACTGGCGTATGCCCTGGATCGGATTTGAATACTGGGATGCGGAACGCCGTGGCGACGAAGACCTGAGCTCATCCCTTCAGAAAAGTCTGATCGCTTCTGCGGTAGGAGGGTTTAGAGCATTCTTCTCAAAATCTCCGCGTTCGGCCTGCGCTCCGGGATATCGTTCCAGCTTGAGTACCCACGAAGCATGGGCGGAGCAAGGCATCCAAGTGGCGCAGAACGGGCCAGGGACCGCAATGCCGCCACGCTTCGACGCAAATGGTATTTTGCATCTTTATCGTTCCATGGATTTTGAACCTGCCATCGTGCCGGATTTTTCCCTGGATGCCTGCTTCCGTACAGCCGAAGATTGCTTTGCCCGCGGCCTTCCCGCGATAGTTTCCGTGCACTCCATCAACTTCCATTCGACCCTTAAGGATTTTCGCAGCCGCACAATCGAGATGCTCGACCAGTTTCTTACTGCGCTGGAAGTGAAGCATCCCGATCTCTTGTACGTTCGCGACGAAGATTTGTATGACTTGGTGGATAAGGGTATGTCTTCATCGATGGAATCCGCGACGCGTGTTCCGGTTACGAAACGCAAGTTTTCCTCGGGCTCAGTTGTTGGAGGTTGGAGAGCGTAACATGGCCGTCCGGAAATCTCTGATCCTCATTACCGTAGACTGCCTGCGCGCGGATCATTGTGGATTCATGGGCTATCGGCGGCCCACCACTCCTTTCCTCGACAGTCTTGCCCGCGAAAGTTTCGTCTTTCCCGCTGCTATTGTGGCGGGCGTTCCCACGTACTATTCCTTTCCGGGGATTATCGCGTCGCGCTATCCGTTGGCGCTCGGACGCGAGGTGATAGGGCTCGCGGTCGAAGAAAAGAACCTAGCTTCGACTTGCAAAGAGAATGGATATGCGACGGCATTTCTCGGCGCCGGTAATCCATATCTCTCTAGCGCGCCTTGGCTACGACTTCGCGTTCGATACGTTCCGTGATTTTCTGGATGACGATCTCGCGCCGCTGTCCGATCGCGACAGCGGCCCTTTAAGAAAGAATAGCTGGGCCGGGAACGTGAACCGGTTTCTGGAGAGCTTCAGCCATAAAATTCCAGGAATGGCTGCAGCCTATGACGAACTTTATTTTCAGTACTGTCTGCGCTGGGCTACGCCTGCGCCCAAATCGCTCGATGCGCTGCGCCGCTACCCGGCGGCCGACGTGATCGTTGACTACGCGCGCGATTGGCTCGCAACTGTTGGGCAAACTCCTTTCTTTCTTTGGCTCCACTTTATGGACCCGCACTGGCCCTACTATCCGACAGAGAAAAGCCTGGAACTCTTCGGAGCGAGCCGACCGGAGCCGTCGTTCGCGCGTTATTTGAACGATTACTGGAACCGCTCCGACCTCGGGGCCAGGCGTTTGCGCACTCACCGCGACGAAGTCATCACTTTGTACGATGCTGGCATTCGTTGGGTGGACGAGCAACTCGCGCGCCTTGTCGATGGCTTGCGTCAATCTAAACGCTGGGAGAATTGCATTTTCGCCCTTACCGCCGATCATGGCGAAGAATTTCTGGAGCACGCTCGTCGCTACCATGCTCCCTCCCTCATCGAAGAATTAATTCACGTTCCGCTCCTGATGCGCGTCCCGGGAGCCAAGAAGGAATTCGTTCCCAACCATCCTTTCAGCTTGCTTCATCTCGCTCCGACCCTGCTAGGGGCTGCCGATCTGCCCATTCCCGCAGAGTTTCAAGGGCAAAATCTATGGGGGCAAATCAAGGAAGGGACGCCGTGGAGCGAACCCGCGGTTTCAGAGTGCGTAGTAGGTTGCAGCAACCCTTTTCGCCCAGAGAATCGCCGTGGCGCAAGGCTGCTGGCGGTGCGCGAGTCGCGCTACAAGTTGCTATTGAATTTCGATACCGGGAACGACGATCTCTTTGATCTTGAAGCTGACCCGGAAGAGCAAAGGCCCTTACCGGATGCGGTCGCAAAGCCGGAGCGCCGGCGCTTGCTCGAGGCTGCGCTTGCGCATCTGTGCACCTCAAGCACTCGCCAAAACTCAAGAGCTTATCTGCGGACGCGCTTGCGCGACATCGGCCTTAATTTCACAACCGAGGCAGCAGCACAAACGTTGTCGGGTAACAGTGAGCCAAGCTGAGTTGCTTTAGAAATAACAATGAAGCCAGTCGACATATTGGTCGATTCTTTCGCGGACGAAGGACTGACCAATGCCCAAATGATAAATGCGCGGGAGATCGTCAGCCGATTGGATCCAGATCGTTTTTCCGTAACCATGTTCGTGCACGGACCTCCCTCACCGCAAATCAGCAACAGGCCGAACACGCGTTTGATTAGGCTTCCCGACCACTTGCAGACGATTCCTCTACTCGCACACTTTCTATTCGGCAAGCGGGATATTTTGTTTTATCTGAAAGCGTCGCCCGCCAGCCAATGGTATTTGAAGCTGCGATCGCATCGGCCCTCCCGCTGCGTGATCGTGGGCTCAATCGAGTCTCAAACTGACTGGCGGGATGAGACGATCACTCCACAAACTAAGCGCCTGGTTGAGCAAACCGTTCTGCGTTCCGATTATCTGTTCAGTAACTCCGCCTTCGTTAAGCGAAGTCTTGAAACGAATTATGGCCTGCGCAGTGAAGTGGTTCCAACCGGAGTTGACACCGATTTCTTTACGCCCAACCGGGAAAGGCCCGCGAACCCGCGGCCGCGCGTACTCTTCGTCGGCTCGCTTCGCGTCTTCAAAGGGCCGCAAGTTGTTCTGGACGCCGCACAACGTTATCCTCAGGCCGATTTCATTCTCGTAGGGGATGGCCCCATGGCTTCCGAACTGCGTCAGCGTGCTGAAGACATGCCGAACGTAGTGATGTCCGGAACGCTCGGGAGAAATGCCATTCGCGAAGAGTATCGCAGCGCTGACATTTTTTTGTTTCCCTCGCGGTGGGAAGGATCGCCCCGAGTTCTGATGGAAGCGGCGGCCGGCGGCCTGCCCGTGATTGCCCGCAAAGATTACGAACCCGAGTCGGTCATCGACGGCAAGACGGGCTTCCTTGCAGCCACCGACGACGAAATGATGACACGTCTGGAGCAGTTGCTCTCAAACCCTGGTTTGCGCCGCACACAAGGGGAAGCGGGCCGTTCTCACATGTCGCGCTTCAGTTGGGACGTCGTCACCCGGCAGTGGGAGACCATCTTCACGCGCCTCGCGCACAGAGCGAAACACAGCGATATCGATTCGAAGTCAGCAACCAGCGGCTAGAAGCCAGAAGCCGCTCCTGCCACACTCATCGGTTTGCCGGAGGAGGTATCTCATGCGCCGTTTCTTTATTGCATTTCTTGCTCTTATCGCATTTGCGGTTTCGTCATTCGCCCAGGCCAAGCATCCCTTTACCTTCGAAGACATGATGAAACTCAAGCGCGTCGGCGACCCGCAAGTTTCCCCCGACGGCAAGTGGGTAATCTTCAGCGTGGTCGATGTAGATCTCGAAGCCAACACCAAGACGCCGCACATCTGGATCGTGCCCACGGCCGGAGGCCAGGAGAAAGAGATCATCGCCGATCAAGATGCCGACCGCCCACGCTGGTCGCCGGATGGGAAGCGCTTTGCATTTCTCTCGACGAAGGAAGGCGGATCGCAGGTGTGGGTTGCGTATTTCGATGGTGTCGCGGGAACCGTCAGCGAAGTCCACAGGCTCACCTCGATTGCCACTGAAGCGGGGGGCGAACTGTGGTCGCCTGATGGCAAGAGAATCCTCTTTACGTCGGACGTTTATCCAGAGTGCGGCGGGGCGCCAGAAATGGAGATAGCGTGCGACGCAAAGAAGCTGAAGGAAGTTGAGCAATCAAAGGTGAAGGCACTCATCTTCGACCGTCTGCTCTACCGGCATTGGAACGCTTACAAAGAAGGCAAACGCACCCATCTTTTCGTAATTCCGATCCATCCGCAATTTGGTCTAGCCGGCGCAGACAGCTCGCCCGTGGCTGAAAAGTTGATTCCACGCGACCTAACTCCCGGCGACTACGACGCTCCCGTGTTCTCGCTCGGCGGGCAGGACGACTATGCCTTCTCGCCCGACGGCCAGGAGATTTGCTACACCTCGAATCACGACAAGAATCCTGCCGCTTCCACCAACAACGATCTCTGGATCGTCCCGGTCAATGCGGGCGCGAACTGTGGGAGCGGGCGACTCGCCCGCTCAGGTTTTAGCACAGCCAAAAACATCACCGCTGACAATCCCGCCAGCGACTCGACGCCGCTCTATTCGCCCGATGGCCGCTACATCGCCTACCGCGCCCAGCAGCGTCCGGGATACGAGAGCGACCGCTTCCGCCTGATGCTGTACGACCGCAAGACGGGCGAGAAGAAGAATCTGACAGAGAGTTTCGATCACTGGGTTGGATACGTTTGTGTGGGCGACCGATTCGAAGTTCTTGTTTTTCGCGGCAGAAAACGCAGGCTCGGTCACCGATTCGTTCGATTGCGGTCGATCAGCCCTTTAATGGCGATTCCGACCATCCGCAGCCGGACGCTCAACGTGGATTCACAGGCTACGAGCCGCTATCCACGCCGGAGGCTTCTGTTCAGCCGCATTCGGTCGTTACTTCGACGAACTCTCGCATTCAGCAAAGTGGCAAGATATTGTTCTCGACGCACATGTCGATTGAGGGCCCGAGGGAGATTTATCAGACAGCTAGTCGCAAGAATCCTGACCTTCGGAGAGCCACGTCACGCATTTCAACGATCAGTCTACTGTCGCAAATCCCCATGTCCCCGCTCGAACCCTTCTGGTTCACCGGCGCGCATGGCGACAAAGTCGAAGGCTTTCTCGTCAAGCCCCCGAACTTCGACCCCACCAAGAAATATCCCGTCAAGTTCCTCATCCACGGCGGGCCGCAGGGCGCCTGGGGAGACGACTGGAGCTACCGCTGGAATCCCGAACTCTTCGCCGCGCCAACGGCTTCGACGAGCAGCGGCTACGTCGTCATCATGATCAACTTCCACGGCTCGACCGGCTACGGACAGAAGTTCATCGATGCCATCAACGGCGACTGGGGCGGCGCTCCGTTTGAAGACCTGATGAAGGGCCTCGATTACGCAGAAGAACATTATGGTTTTATTGATAAGACCCGCGAATGCGCGCTGGGCGCCAGCTACGGCGGATACATGGCCAACTGGATTCTCGGCCACACCGACCGCTTCAAGTGCATTGTTTCGCACGACGGCATGTTCAACGCCGAATCCGCCTGGGGCACCACCGAAGAACTCTGGTTCAACGACTGGGAGTTTAGAGGAACTCCGTACTCCAACCGCGCCGGATACCAGAAATGGTCGCCGCACCAGTACGCAACCAATTTCAAGACGCCCACTCTCGTAATTCACGGCCAGCGCGACTACCGGCTAGACGTAAGCGAAGGCCTCCAACTTTTCACCACGCTGCAAATGGAAGGCGTCCCGTCAAAGATGCTCTACTTCCCCGACGAAGGCCACTGGGTGCTGAAGCCACAGAATTCCCAGCTCTGGTATAAAACTGTGAACGACTGGGTGGATCAATGGACGAAGAAGTGAAAGTGCTTTGGTCTTCGGCGCCCTAGCACAGGCCACGTCGGGACAGCCACCCTTCGACAAGCTCAGGGCAGCCCTCAGCCGTCCGCCGAGCGAGGCTCGGCTAGCTTCATGTGGAATGGGCGTACTCAGCGATCATCTGCACTTATTTGCCGCGCCAGCCCCCGCGCAGCGGGAGCACTTCCCTTCCACGGGCTACTCGTGGGGACCGAAGCGCTCCCGCTGGTGCCGGACGGAAAACTCTCCATTTCATCTTGCAGCGCAGCCACGGTTCCAGCCAATATCTGAATCTGAATCTCAAGCGGCCCACTGAACGATCCCACCGCAGGAACAAAACTGGCCAAGCCGTTAATGTCACTCGGCACGCTACTCTGGCTCGCGCTTAGGATTACCGGCATCCCAGTCGGCGTCAGACCCGGTGTCATAGTTAAATCGTTCCCTACCGGTCGCATCACGGTCGATTGAAACAACACGCTCGCCCCGATCACGGGATTCGGCGGAATAGAGGAATCAGTAACGCGCACTATCAAAGGCTGAAACGCCGATCCCATCACAATCTGGCTCGCACCACTGACAGGTTGCAGGTTAAACAACCCGGCCGCCGCGGCGTTTCCATAGACGGTTTGGCACGGGTTGTTTCCGGGCGCAACACAAACGCTAAGTTGCACGTTGGAGGTGAAATTCGTCAAACTGAGCGTAACTGCCGCATAGCCGCTGCTGTTCGTTACTGCGCTTGGGGCGCTGAGCGACCCAGAGCCTTGCGCAACTATGAAGTCCACCGTGACCCCGCTCTGCGGCTTTCCCTCACTCATTACCCACGCGCCCACTGGCACGCTCACTGTTGCTCCCTGAGCAACCCAAAGATAGGGGCTCTCTACTCCGATATCCATAGACGAAGACGTCGCGTTGATCGTAGCGCTGACAGCCTGAGCCGGAGTGTAGACCCCAGGAGCGAGGGTTGCCGTAATCGCTGCACTTCCCACGGCGGTAGGCGTAACCCAAGTCGAGGCTATTCCGCCGTCATCGCTGATCGTCGAGCAACTCGCCGCACCCTTGCAGGCTGACAGTGTAGCGCCGTTAGTGGTGGTCCATCCCACGGTTGCGCCGCCCACGGGCGTGACGCCGTCGGAAGCGACCACGCGAATGATAACGGGATTTGCGGCCTGGGTTCCCACCGGCGTTTGAGGATTCGATCCCTGTAATAAGACAAAGGTGTCGGTGGCAGCGGCTCCGAAGGTGAGCGCATTGCTCATGATGGAGAACGCGCCGCTAACAGGATCGCTGACCGTGATGGTCTGCGGTCCGTCGGTTTCTCCGGGGACGGTCGCAAGTATTTGGCGCGCATTAGTCGCGAGCAGAGGCACGTTCCCGCTGCCTACCGTTATGGTTAGCCCGGGCGCAAAACCGGTGCCCTGCAAAGTGATTGCCCCTCCGGTGACCGGAACGCGGGCCGGAATCGCCGAGTCGGCATAGAGCACATGAGCGTGATAGTGGTAATCGGGGCGGCCGTCGCCTCGCAGATCAGAGATTCCCACAATGAAGCTGCTCGACGTAAAGACCTGCGTATCAAGCCGGCTCATGCCGAACGTTTCCGCGTTGAACGGCCCCGGAGTAAAGGCCGGCGAGGCCGTACCCTGCGGATCGCCCAACGTCCACATGCCGACCACAGGAGCAACTTTCGATTCGCTGGGAACGCCAGTTTCATCCAGGGCCGTCACCGCTATCGACAGAGTCCGGTTTGCCTGGGCAGCGATCAGGAAGTAGCCAACATCTCCATAACCGCTCAACGAGCCCACCCAATCTCCCGGTGCCGGAACCGGCGCTGGAGCGTTCCATGTCTCGGTCGCAGCCCACGGCGGCACAGGCTGCGCACTGCCGGCCATGAGGATATCCTGCTCGAAATCGCCGCCTGCCCCCACCGTAACGACGAGAGGCTGAAACGTTCCAGAAGGTGCAACCTGGAACGAGTCATAAGGACACACTCCGAATGACCACAACGGATCCAGTGCTTCGACCGCAAGCTGGTACTGCGCCGTGCTTGCGCCATTTGGAATCGGCAATCCCCCCAGATCGAAGAAACCCTCCACGGTCTGATCTGAAGATCCGAATTCGCTGTAGAGGTTGCCCAGCGGATCGCTCAAGCCGGTGATGGGATTGCCCGCGTTGCCAGTGAAAAGGAACCCGGAAACTGACGCAGCTCCATACTTATGCGAGGGCTGGTTTGTGGAAGGATCAATCCACCGCGCGACCACGTTCACACCCTGCATAGGTTGAGCCAGATTGCCCAGACGGTCCACGAAGTAGACCGAGCCGTGAATCCGAGCCGTAGAATTTGAGCCACTAACGGGGTAGAGGCGTGAAAGCGCCGCCACATCATCGGAGGCTAGCTGGTAAGGATTGGCATAACAGATCGTGATCGGAACGCAACTGAACATGTCGATGTAGTGCATCACGGGAAAGCCGGCGTAGTCATCGGAGGTCGGCCTCGGTTTGTCCGTGATCACATTCAAGTTCATCTGCGACCAGCCAAGACCGAGCACGCTGCCGAGAACTCGCACCAGGCGATATTCAACGTCGGTGAGCTGCGAGCTCAGCAGCGCGCACTGCCCATTGATCACGATCAGCGCGTGCAAGAAATTTGCGCCTATGCCGAAGTTATCCGCGCCTCCGTAGACTGCGTTCCAGAAACATTGGGAAGAATCGCCCGCGCCCGCGCCCAACAAAGCGTCAGTCACCGACCCGTCGTAGTCGTAGACGATCCCGACCGGAGTTTGAGTAGCGGCAGGTGTAATGTCGGCGGGGGCGGTGACAGTTCCGCTGGAGTTAACTGCGATGTTGCTGCCGTTAACGTCTTCGGCGAGCTGGCCGGCATTTGTTGCCGTCAAGGCAGCAGTGGAAACGGAAGTCCATTGGCTGAAGGCGCTGGCAACAAACGCGTTGGCCGAAGCGTTTGGCAGAATCGGGCTGAGATCGCCCTGATCCGTGTAGTAGCTCAGCTCACCTAGTGACCACGTGATGGGCTGGCCCATGGTCGTGGTATTGAAGTAGCTGGAGCCCGCCACATATTTCGGCCCGCCCGAGTGGCCCAGCTCCGCAAAGAGAACCACGATGGCCACGGCCGTGGCCAGCCGAAAGAGGAATGCGCGTGCGGTAAATGCGATGTTCGCTTCGAGGGCCACTTTTCCTCATTCCTCCCGGCTGGAAAGCTGCACCGCACGTACAAAGTCGGCATACGGGACAATAGTCTTACCGCCTAGGATGGGATGATCCACAAAGTTTGCAGTATGTTGAAGGCTCATCACGATCTTGCCTTGGGAATCCACAGCAAATCTGCCCATGGCTCCCCCCACCGGGCTGGTCAGGCCCAGCTTGCTCGGAGAATACAGAAATAGCAGCACGCGCTCCCCAACTCGGTAGCGCTCTCCGCCAGTCCAGAGTCCGGCCCATTCCTGGATCGTCAGAAGCTGACCTGGCGAAGTACCGCGCATGGCACGCTCAACCTGGAAGGTCACAGAGGCAGTAGCAGGTCCCGGGAATGAAGGAGCATGTCCCACGGCCGTGACGCGCCCCGAGAAAATAATCCCGGAGCTGCGCACGATCTGCCGGAAAAGATCGGTGCTCGGGGCTACCCCAGAAATCCCGACTGGATAACCCCTGGGCAGGCTGGTAGTCGGAAGATCCCCGTTCGGCGAGATCGGCCGAGCGTAGCGCAGCCGCGACAGATTCGGCGCCGCAATCGGAGCGCGATCCGAAGCCGCGTCCTGCCCGTTCAGAAACACAGACGCGGCGGCGAATAGCGAGAACGCAGCGAGCAGACGTAAACAACTTCTCCCATTCATTGCCGTCACCTGGGACAAATATCTGCTCGGAGGGAATCTGGGAAACCGACTGCATCCTATTCTGAGGGCAGCGCACGCGACGGTGACGGATGTCACAAGCTGCCTGTGGATTATAGGGATGATTCCCACTTCGACTTCGCCGACCCGATCCAAAGTCGACCGGCCAGAGGTAACTCAGCAAAGAGCCCGCCATGGTCGAGATGCTCCGAGCCTAATCCTTTCCTGAGGCAGGACCGATAGTCCAAGCAAGGGCGGAGGCCTGCGTGAAAATCCTCTTAGTCGATGACAGCAAACCCATCCTGCACGAGAACGAGCGCGTTCTGCACAAGGCCGGTTACGAAGTGGTTTGCGCTGAGGACGGCGAGTCTGCTTTGAGCGCGGCTAAAGCACACCAGCCCGATCTGATCCTGCTGGATATGATTTTGCCCAAGATGAGTGGCCCAGAAGTGCTCGAACACTTGAAGGCGGATGCCGCTACCGCCGACATCCCAGTGGTAGTGCTGAGCAGTCTCAGCGAGAAGAACCGGCAAAAACTGATCGAAGCCGGTGCCGAGGATTACCTGGAGAAGAACGCCTTGACGTCGCCAATGGGTGCGAATCTCTTGCCGAAGTTACTGGAAAACATCATCTGCCGGATCAATCGCAAACGCGGAATCGCCTTTAGAAGCACTCCCACCTGAAAAGTCTGGCGCCAACTGGCTGAACCCACAGCATTCTCACGATCGCGTTTCCTCAAAAAGCTACAGCTAAAGCGCGCGCCGCAGATGTTCCTCCGCGCTCAGATTGGCGCCCGCTAACAGCAGCAGGCCGGTCAGGAATGCCCAGAACATCAGGCTTACCGAGAGCGCGAAGGGACCGTACACTTCGCCGAAATTGAGCCAGGGCAGCGCCAGGATGTACCCGTACTTCAGAGCCTCGGAGAGCAATCCGATGATGATGGCCGTAGGCAGCACCGCCCGCGCCGGAACCTTCCCGTTTGGCAACACCCAGTAGATCAGAAAGAAGATGGCGATGCTGGCCGCGATGGCGAAGACTTTCATCACCACAAATCCCACCACGCGAACAAACCCAGTGCCGTGACCGCGCAGCAGAAATCCCATCAACGTTACATTGCCCGCAGTCATCGCAATCGAAAGCAGCGCCAGCACGCCGCAACCGAATGCCAGTGCCAGCGAGACCAACTGATTGCCGAGATACGAACGGTTGTCGGGAAACTGCCAAATCCGGTTCAGCGCCACTTCCAGCGGCATAAACACACCGGACGAGCTCACCAGCAGAATGATCAGCGATGCCACCTGCACGCGTTGCCGCGAGTTCACCATCGCGTTCAGGTTGCGAATCACGAAGTCCTGGCCCGCCGGCAGGTAGTCCCGCAGTAACTCAACCACAACGTCATACATCACACGCGAGTGAAGAACCCGGCGGATCAGCGTCATCAACAGCACCACAAAAGGGAAAAAGGAAAGGATCGAGTTGGCCGCCACCGAGAATGCAAAGGTGTGCACATCCGTCCGCAGAAGGTATTTCGCGGTCGAGAGCGCCATCCCAGAGGACAGAGCACGCCGCGGCGGCAGTGGTGCGCCTTTCTCCGCTCTTGGCATGGCAGCTGTTGTTGGATCGGACACTGGTCTAGTTCCAATCCTATCAAAGGGTTGCGGCTCGAAGCCAAGCTGGCCGCGCCCTTCGTGCAGCCCACCCTCAGCCGAAGGGTCGCATTTGGCTCGGCTTCCTTATTAACCACATCCCCCGCAAACAGCCTATTTCTTATACCTTGTTAAAGCCTTAAATCTGACCCTTGGTTATTTTTGTCTCCGTTTCACTAATTTTCCTTGCGAAACGATTTAATACTCCTTATTATCTGTTGCTCATGTACTGGTCGGACCAGTGCATGAGTTCGTACGGCAGGTTGATGTCTTGAGCAAAGCGGTAGAAATCAGCGCCGATGGTCGGGCTCCCAAGTTTTCGCATCGCATTTCTTTTGCGACGCTGAACCGAGGAGTCTTTTGCTTTGGGGCAATTTCTCCGGCACAGAGAGACTCAACCGAGTTTCACCGGTTTTCTTGAGGGGGAGCTCCGATCGCTCGGAGTAACAATTGGGAGACCCGGGGAACTTATTCTTAATGATTAGGGAAAGGAGTTTTTCTGTGAGAGAGAAGGGAACAGTGAAGTGGTTCAACGGGGCGAAGGGATACGGTTTTATCCAGCGCTCCACGGGAGAGGACGTTTTCGTCCATTTCTCCGCCATCCAGGAGAACGGCTACCGCTCGCTCAACGAGGGTGAGACCGTGGAGTTCGATCTCCTCAAAGGCCCCAAAGGCTTTCAGGCGGGCAACGTCGTCCGCGCTTAATCGCTAGTTCTAGATTCCCAACCCTCCCGCCCCATCGGGAGGGTTTTCTTATTAACGACTCCAGCCCCAGAGGGGACGGCACACTTTACTTAACCAACTGCGGAGGAGGAACCCGCTGTTAGCCTGTTCTTTCCTGTAAGATGTTCTCCTTCCCGCGTTTCAGTCTCAGATCACATGGCAGAACTTATTTGGGATGGTAAGTACGACGAGCACGGCAACAAGCGTGCGCCCGTTCGTATCGAGCTGCCCTTTCAAACTGTCGAGACCGTCAACGAGAGCGCGCAGGAACGCCAGCGCACGCTGGAGCTGTCTTCTTCCGGCCACGACCCGGAGTGGCGCAACCGCCTCATCTGGGGCGACAAGAAGTACGTCCTGCCCTCGCTCCTGCCCGAGTTCGCCGGCAAGGTGGATTTGATCTACATCGATCCGCCGTTTGATACGGGCGCAGATTTCTCGTTCACCGCATCCGTGCCAGGACATACCTACTGAAGCGCGAGAGGAGGACTTTTCACCTTTACTAAAGAACCATAGCGATTCTTGAGGACAAAGCCTACCGTGACACGTGGGGCCGAGGACTGGATTCCTACTTCCAGTGGTTCGTCGAAACGGCAACTTTTCTCCGTGACTTTCTGACGAGAACTGGAAGCCTGTACTTGCATCTTCGACTAGCATGTCAGCACTATGCGAAGGTGGTCCTTGACGAGGTTTTCGGGCACGACAATTTCAAAATGAACATAGTCTGGAAACGACCAGACGCGCCTTACAGCGACCCGAAGCGGAACAGGCGATTCATGACGACCTGCTTCTATTACAGGAAGTCTTCAGACCAAGTTGGAACATTTAACATGCCGTTACGAAGAAGTAATGAGAATCGCTTATCGCCTTCACGACCCTGAAGGCACAGTACCGCTCGACAATCCGACGAAACGGGGTCCTCACCCGGCCTGAATGGGACTTTCTTGAGGGAATCCCCATCGGGGCGCGATTGGGCGATGTCGCCAGAAAGCATGGAACAGACCCGACCCTGAGGGGCGAACTGTGTTTACATACGAGCGGAATGCCTGCGACCTGAGAGATACCTCGATGAGATGCAGGTCCCTCTTCAGACTTCGGACCGACATCAAGCCTGTCTTCGAGGACTCGAATCAACCGGCTATGCGACACAAAAGCCGAGGCCCTTATCGAGAGGATTCTGAATGCGTCCTCCAACGAAGGCGACCTCGTACTCGACTGCTTCTGCGGCTCCGGCACCACTGCTGCCGTTGCCGAAAAGCTCAACCGCCGCTGGATCGCCTGCGACCTCGGCCGCTTCGCCATCCACACCACGCGCAAGCGCCTGCTCGGCATCCCCGGCGTGAAGCCTTTCATCGTTCAAAACCTCGGCAAGTACGAGCGCCAGCAATGGCAAGTCGCCGAGTTCCCCTCGAACGGCAAAGACCGACTCGAAGAACAGAAAGAGCGCGAGGCCGCCTACCGCAAGTTCATCCTTGAGCTTTACCACGCCACCCCGGTCAGCGGCCACGCATGGCTGCACGGCGTCAAGGCCGGCCGCATGGTTCACGTGGCCGCAGTAGACGCGCCCGTCACCCGAGCCGACGTGAACGCCATTGCCGCCGAAGTATGGAAAGCCGCCGGCAAAGGCGCAAACTCCCCGCAAAAACCCGCCGTAGACATACTCGGCTGGGAATTCGCCCTCGAACTGAACGAAACCGCTAAAGAAGTTGCAGCCCAAGCCCGTGTAGACGCCGCATTCAAGAAAATCCCCCGCGAAGTTCTGGAAAAGAAAGCCGTTGAACAAGGCGACGTTCACTTCTTCGAGCTAGGCGCACTTTCAGTCGAAACGAAGAATAAGAAGCGCGAACTAACACTGACGCTCTCCGATTTCGTGATCCCGCTCGACGACGTTCCGGCGGAAGTGCGCAGCGCCATCAAGCACTGGAGCCAGATGGTGGATTACTGGGCCGTCGATTGGGATTTCAAAGATGACACCTTTCACAATCAATGGCAGTCCTACCGCACCCGCAAGAATCCGAAGCTGGATCTTTCTGTCAAGCGGGAGTACCCAGAACCGGGTCATTACACCGTGGTGGTGAAAGTGATCGACATCCTGGGAAACGACACAACAAAAACGCTCACAGTAGAAATCAAATGAAATCGTGGGCGAACCGGGCAAACGCGGTGCGCCCCGAGTCAGCGGGCATCAGCAACGCCGCGAAGCGGCGAAAAGGCTTCAGCACAAGTATATTGCGATCGGCTCGTGCACTACGAGAGCTTCGATGACGTTTCACAAGCGATCGGACGCGAGAAACAACTTAAGGGATGGATTCGCGCGAAAAAATATCGCCTGCCACGCCGCAAGAAAACCGCCGACGAAACCCCGAGTCTTTACGACATCACAGCCAAGCTCCGCTCCGGCGCTTGCGTTCCTGCCCTACGGGAAGCGGTCAAGTCCTGGAAAGCAGGTGGTTGCCACGGCATTACCGACACAACGCGCACTTTGCTGAACTACTGGTTCGAAGCCGACCACAAAACTCGCACAGGCAGGCCATTCAAGTATTACGACTTCCAACGCGAAGCAATCGAAACTCTAATCTACGTTTGGGAAGTTGAGAAAGTCCGCACCCGCAAAGTCCTGCTTGAACGCTACGCCCAAAACATCAAAGACCTTCACCTTCCCCCGAAGACGGCTTTGCCCGCTATTGCACAAAAATGGCCACGGGCAGCGGCAAAACAAAAGTCATGGCCCTGGCGGTTGCGTGGCAATACTTCAACGCCATGCGAGAGCAGGACGAAATCGCGAAAGACTACGCCAAGACTTTTCTGCTGATCGCACCCAACGTAATCGTTTTGGAACGCCTGAAGGCCGACTTCGCCGCCGGAAAAATCTTTCGCGAAGACCCGATCCGCCCCAAAGAATTCGATATCTTCTGGGACTTTGACTGTGTCATGCGTGGCGAGGGCGAGCGTGCGCACGCGGAAGGCGTACTCTTCCTCACAAACATCCAGCAGTTCTACGAGCGCCC
The DNA here is from genome assembly GCA_963719605.1 of uncultured Verrucomicrobiae bacterium. GTDB lineage: Bacteria > Verrucomicrobiota > Verrucomicrobiia > Chthoniobacterales > UBA10450 > Udaeobacter. The sequence goes on along the minus strand of CAVRCO010000021.1, from coordinate 25,582 downwards.
TGACCGCGAGGACGACGAGCCTGACCCGATGACGGCGGTGCTCGGCCCAAAGCCGCCAGCCCAGAAACAAGAGCAGACAGATTTCGCAGAGCGAATTGCCAAGCGGGCCGGTCTTCTGCTCGTCATCAATGACGAGGCTCACCACACGCACGATGAAGGCAGCGAGTGGAATGCCGTCATCAGTAGACTTCATTCGAAAACGCCGCTAGCAGCTCAGCTCGATTTCTCCGCAACTCCCCGCTTTTCCAAGTCCGGCACCATCTTCCCCTGGACCGTTTCAGACTATCCGCTGAAGCAAGCCATCGTTGAAAACGTCGTCAAACGCCCAGTAAAGGGCGTAGCGAAAATTCCCGAACCAAAATCCGATTTCGCCAGCGTCCGTTACCGCGGCTATCTGACAGCGGCAGTCGAGCGGTGGAAAGAATACCGTGACCAGCTCAAGCCCCTACGCCGCAAGCCTGTGCTCTTCGTCATGATGAACAGCACCGATGACGCCGACGATGTCGCGGATTGGCTGGCGAAGGCATACCCGGGAGAAACGGAAAGATGCAGACGATTCACACCAAGAAGTCCGGTGACATCAGCGACAAAGAGCTCGACAAAGCGCGTGAAACCGTTAAGAACGTAGACCGCATCGAAGCCCGATTAACGCGATTGTGAGCGTACTGATGTTGCGCGAAGGCTGGGATGTGCAGAACGTCACCGTTGTCGTCGGACTCAGGCCTTACACAGCGAAGGCCAACATCCTTCCCGAACAGGCTATCGGGCGTGGGCTTCGCCTCATGTTTCGTGACTTGACTGCCGACTATACCGAACACGTCGACATTATCGGAAACCAGAAGTTCCTCGAGTTTGTCGATGATCTGGAAAAGCTGGAAGAAATGCAGCTGGAGACCTTCGAGCTTGGCAAGGACAAGCTGCGGATTCTAACCATCATGCCCCTCGAAGAGCGCAAACAATTCGATATCGGGCTGCCGGTGCTCACGCCGACGCTGGTCCGAAAGAAAAGCTTGGCCGAAGAGATTGCATCCCTCGATGTGATGTCGTTCCAGAGCATGCTTCTGCCGCTGACTGCCGATGATCCTAACAACGAGACGTTCCGCTACGAAGGGCCGTGACATTATCACGCTGCTTAAGATCGTCGAGCGAGACTACCGCGTTCCCGAGCCTCAAACTGCACAAGAAGTGATTGGATATTACGCGCGGCGTATCGCCAAAGACGTTAAGCTGCCGGCGCAATTCGCCATTCTGGCGCCTAAAGTTCGTGAGTTCTTCGAAAACAAAGCCTTCGGACGCTGGGTAGACCTGAACGACATGGTCACCGTGCGAGCCATGAGCACACAAGTGGCGGCCTATGTGTGCATTCAAGAATTTGGCCGCGTGCTAAAACAGCTTAGCATCGCTGACCAAGTGCCACAGCTTTTGGCACCTAACCGGTTGCTTTCCACCTGCCAGCCCTTCCCGTGGTCACGCAAGGTGTACGAAGCGAACCATTGCGTCTTCAATATGGTGCCCTGCGACAACGACTTCGAGCGGGCCTTCGCGCACTTCCTCGACGACGCCGCCGACGTCAGCGCATTTGCTAAGCTTCCCAGTCGTTCGCTTTTCTATCGATTACCTAGACGCAGGCATGAACTTGCGTTCTTATTATCCAGACTTCGTGGCGATCGATTCCGCAGGCCAGCGCTGGCTGATCGAAACTAAGGGCATGGAGTCAGCCGAGGTCTCTCAGAAGGATGCCGCAGCCAGCAATTGGTGTGAGAATGCTTCGAGTCTCACTGAGGTTACCTGGCGATATGTGAAAGTTCCCCAAAAAGGGTTTGAGGCCTTGCAGCCCCGGCATTTGGCGGATCTTGCGGCGCTGCATCCTCAGAAGTTATTCACAGCCCCCTTGTGACATCCAACCTTGCCCCCAAAATTTAATTCAGCGAAAATGGTCGAGGCCATGACGGTTCGCTACACAGCAACTCGCCGGGCGCTAAGTCCCTTGTTGTCTAGATTTTGACCTATAAGTTCTTTGTCAGCCGGATTTTGCGGGGGATTTCCACTCTACCCTCATGATTCCAGAGATCGAGGGGGTGGGGGGATCCCCCCTGAAAAAAAAGCGAACGTCGCGCCCAGCCGAGGTCTTCCGGGGCGGATGCAAGCAAAACTATTTCAGGCAGAAATCCACAAGGAGGATGCTGGAGAGAAAAGGCGCGCAACCCCAACTGCCGGAGCCTGTCCCGCGAACTGGAAGGAGCGGAAAGCGGAAGCCGGAAAGCGGAAGCCGGAAACCGGAAGCCGGAAGCCGGAAGCCGGAGAGAGCGGAAGCCGCAGCTCACCGCACTTCCACCGACACCAAATCGCCGTCGGAAAGACCACCGGCTTTGTAGTTCACCGAGACCGAGCGGTCGCTCCAGTCGCAGGAGAAGGTATCGGCTCCGATAAGCAGCAGCGATTTGTAATCGGGCGTGCGCAGTTTCAGAACCGATCCGCCGGAAGTTACGGTAAGAATGGCCGCCGGGGAATGGGAGCAGTCGACGCCGACCAGCCGTCCCTGCAAAAACTTTGCCGGACGCTTGTCCGCCCCGCTCGCAGCCGGCGCCGACTGTGCCGCAGCACGCTTGGCAGCATCCTCTTCCAGCACATCGAACGGAGAACTCTGCGTCGAAAGTTTTTTCGCCGCAGTCGTCGAAGCCGCAGACAAACCATACTTCTGCTCATTCCCAATCTGCGTCAGCCGTTCGCGAGCCGCAGCCGCAACCTTCGGATCGCCGCTGCTCTTCAACCGATCCAGCAGTGTTCGCGCAGCTTCCCACTTCTTCTCGGTCACATAAATCTCCGCCAGATGAAGAATGTATTGCTGGTTGCGCGGACTGAGCTGAATCGCAGCGCGCTCCGCCTGCATCGCTGCTATAGCTCCACCACCTTCGGTACGAGCAATCGCCAGCAGATCATAAGCCTCGGCGAATTCGGGATACCAATCGAGCACCGCGCGCAGATCCTGCATCATGTTCGGCAATCCCTGAATATCGGTATGCTTCGCCTGCGATACGCGGTATTTCAGCACGCAGAGGTAATAGCGAATCCACATGTCGCGCGGATTGAGCGCAGCAGCGTCCCCAAGTTCCTCGGCCGCAGTATCGAACTCGCCACGCTGAATGTGGTCCCAAGCCAGAGCTCGATGCGCGATCTCGTTGCCAGTAACCGCGACCAGCGGAGCTTCTGCATCTTTCTTCTCGTCCCTGGCTTTCGCCGCCTTGGCAGCATTTGGGTCAGGAGTTGTAGCCAGCGCTTGCAGTTCTTGCAGCCCGGACTCGCGGCGATCAGGAAGTCTGATCTTCATCTCGGCGACTGTGGCGCGAGCATCCGCTTCGGGAATCGTCTTGGCATTAATCACGCTGTCTTCCGGACCAACAGGCTCGGGAAACTGGTAAAGCTGCGGCGCAGTTGGTTGATCGCCGGGTCGTTTCGAAGCATCGAGCGCCAAAAATAGCGGCTTGAGGGAATGGAAGTAATTTTTCACCGCCTGGTCGAACTGCGCCGGAGTCATGCCAAAAGCTTTCTGGATGGCTTCTTCGGCCGGCATGTGCTGGTTCTCGACCAGATCGAAATAGGTTCCAGTTTCAACCAGCTTTTTCTCATGCAGAAGGTAGTGAACCGTCATCCACGACTGCGCATAGAAAAGTGTGTGATGAGTGCTTTCCGTATAGCCGGACGTGTCGTGCTTCAAGGTGAGCAAGTCGGGCAGAGCGAGCCAGACTTGTCCGCTAAGAAGTTCGGTGAGCGACTTAGGCGGATTGCGGACCTCGTGCTGATTCTGCAGAAGATCTTCGGTAAAAGCGGAACCTAATTCGGGATCGCTGCCGATTTCCACCTGCTTGTTGTCGAGCCGGATCGAGCTGAAATATTCCGCGAGGCCTTCGTCGAACCATCCTTCGACCGGAGGATAGTTGTAGTTCAGGAGCAAGTGGGCAAACTCGTGCGCGACCGCTCGCCAGGATTCTTCTTCGAACAAATTCAGAACGATGAAGTTCTGGTCGTCGCCGGGAAGAAAAAACCCGGGGACACTGATCGGTTGCCCCTGCCGCAGTGGCGCGCTCTGGTAATACGTCTTGTCGTTCTTGAAGGCAAGAATGGTCAGCGGCACGGGCTCGTTGAGCCGCTCCTTCGAAAGCAGCATGGCGAAGACGGCGCGCATCTGCTCGAAGCGCAGCGCGACCTCGCGGCCTTTTTTCTCACCCGCGTCGGTAATGACCGCGAAGTGCGTGGAGTGAACCTCGAGCCAAGGCGACGGTTCAGCCGCACGCGCGGAACTGCCCAGAAGAAGTGCTAAAAGCATCGCCGGCAGGAAGGAACCCGAGATGGGGCGAGTGCGGGCCATGAGCGTTCCGCGGGGCGAGAACCACTATTGAAATGCTAACACGAGGGCATTTTGCCCACATCATCTAGGCGAGCCCGGGAGGTCGAAACCATAGCTCTTTAACAAATCACCAATGGCAGGTGTCCTGATAAAAGATGAGAATTGACGGGCTGTGCCCTTATTTCTTGACGAGGCCAGGATCACGCACGCCTGTTCGATCGGCGGGTATTCGCCAGAAGGAACCTCCACGTAACGGCCTTTGTCTTTCATGTTCGGAGACAAAGCGAGCGACAGAGCGACGATGCCAACATCAGCCGCGCCCGACACCATGAACGACGCCGTCTGCGAAATGTTCTCGCCAAGCACAAACTTGTCTTTCACCTTTTCGTAAACGTTTTCCTTCTGCATCGCGGCGACTGCCGCCTGTCCGTAAGGAGCGTGCTGCGGATTGGCAATAGCGATCTTCTGGACAGCAGGGTTTAAGAGAAGCTGCATCCCGGAACTCAGATCGACTTTTGATTCCTTCAGCACCCAGATAACGATCTTTCCTCTGGCGTAGGAGTAGTAGCTCCCCGGTTCAGTCAATCCAGCGGACTCCAGCTTCTTCGGATAATCGAGGTTGGCGGAAAAGAACATGTCGAAGGGAGCGCCGTTCTGAATCTGCTGGTAGAAGTTGCCCGACGAACCATAAATGACTTTCACCGTCTTTCCGGTTTCTTTCTGAAATCGCGCGGCTAGATCTTGCATGGCAAATTGCAAGTCCGCGGCCGCGGCAACGGTTATCTCTTGTGCCACACACCGCTGGGAAATGAAGCCAAACACCGTAACCGCGATCAGGCTCAGCTTTCGGACGTTCATGCGGACTCGGCTCACGGTGAATTGCCGATTTTTCATATCACACGCGCAGAATCATCACTTCGGTGGCTTTGATGAGGGCGGCGGCAGTTTGCCCAGCCTTCAGCTGCATTTCCCGCGCCGAACTTGCGGTGATGATCGAGGTAATTTGCTGGCCGCCAATCGAAATTCTTACTTCCGCCATAAGACCGCTGATGCGAACCGCGTCGATTCTTCCCACAAGTTGATTGCGCCCGCTAACGCGGCGGATCACCTGAGCCCGTTCCGCTTCGGTTTTGCCACGGGTGCGGAACAGCAGGCGGTCGATTTCGCTCTGTGGAATCAGATGGTGGCCTCCTGGCGTTCGCACGCTGCGCAATTTCCGCTTATAAATCCACTGCTTGATGGTTGGGAAGCTGATGCCAAGCTGCAATGACGCTTCGCGCGGCTTGAGGAGAGGCGGATCTTTCTGTTTGCCCGGTGGTTTGCCCATCTGCCAAGAATCCTAGGGGAAGACTGGCTGAAGGTCAAAAATGCTGGCCCGAGTAGTGGAACGAAAGATCCGCCTACCTTCTATTATCATATCAAATCGTATTATACTCGACATCAAATCTATCGTTATTATACACTTCGTCTCTCTTGATCGCTTTTTCCTAGGAGGACAGGAGTGCGCAAGACTACCCGATGGAAAACTTTGGCGCGCGCCGGCTACATTCCAACGGCTGCCTCAGCGCTGCTGGCCCAACCCTTCTTGCTGCTTTTGTGGCTTGCGATGGGGGCATTCCCAGCGTGGGCCCAAGCGGGAGCGACGACCCCCGACCCCTGCAAGAGCGGCCACGAGTTCGCCACCACTGATTGCACGCTGACCTGGCACGGCATCACGCTGTACGGTGCATACGACGTCGGCGTCGGCTGGGTCAGCCACGGCTTACCGGAAAACGGCTATAACTATGAAGGCGCATCTCTGGTGAACCGAAACGGCTTTCAACATCGATTCCTGGTCGCACCGAACAACCTGCAGCAGACGGGTCTGGGCATCAGGGGCAAGGAAGAGTTTCGGCCTGGCTGGTCCGTTGTGTTCAATGCTTCAACGGGCATCAATCCGCAGTCGGGCCTCCTCGCCAACGCATCAAAGACTGACATCATCAACAATGGTCTTCCCAGGAGCAGCTATTCGTACGCCATCGACGGCGCGCGCGCGGGCCAACCCTTCAATGACGAGATCTATGCCGGTATCTCGTCGGCGCATTTCGGTACATTGACCTTCGGTCGTCAACGCTCTCTCGGTACCGATGCGATGCTGCTTTACGATCCGGCCGGCGGCGCCTATGCCTTTTCCTACATCGGGTATAACGGCACGATGGCCGGCGGCGGCGACACCGAAAACAGCCGTTGGGATGACGCCGTGAAGTATCGCCTCACCGTTGGCCCGGTCCATTTCGGCGCGATGTATAAATTCGCCGACGGTTCTGCCGGCTGCTACTCGGCCTCCTCAACCTGGACTGCGACAACCTGTACGCCTGAATCGGCGCATAACAACGCTTATGGATTCGACCTCGGCGCAAACTACGGCAAGTTCTCCGCCGACATCGTTCCCCAACATTACAACCAGGCGATCAGCGTGTTGAACCCCTTGCTGGGGCCACAGAGTCTGTCGGCGCCATTTCAGTCGACCACGGACAGCATCAATACCAACCCCATCGCCGGGACCAACCTGATCGACCCGAACGACACCGTTTATGGCATCGTGACCGACAATTACGCAGTTATGGTCGCTGCTAAGTACACGTGGGACCGGCTCAAGTTTTTTGCCGGCTACGAATACATCTGGCAGAATAACCCGTCGCGCCCGCTAGGCGTTGGCGCCTCGGACCAGGGCGGTTATTTCATGAGCGGGGTCGAAGACAACAATCTGGATTCTGAAAAGTTGGTGAATATCTGGTGGACGGGCGCGAAGTACACCTACCGCAGCAAAACCGACTTCACTTTCGCATGGTATCAACAGCGGCAGAACGACTTCCGTGTTCCGCCAACCTGCACACCCCAAAGTTTCCGCGCTTCCTGCGCGGGCACCCTCAACGAGGGGTCGCTCTATCTGGATCATCACTTCACCAAGCGTTTCGACGGTTTTGTCGGAATTGCGTATTCCTGGGTGAGCGGCGGTCTCGCCATCGCCATTCCTCATGGCCCCGGCGTCCCCTTTAACTACAACAACAACTGTGCTCCGACAGTCGGTGGTCGTTTCACCTTCTGATCGCTTCCGCGGCGGGCTCAGTCGAGAGCCCACATGGATTGTGGTTCATCAAAACCTAGCGGCGGGTTCGAAATCGCCGCGACGTCATTCCGCCCCACAAACCCACATTCCGATTCTGTCGATACGTTTCCCGCTCTAGCGGTCAAGGCTGAAGGGAAGCCCGCGCCCCATGGCTTAGCGGCCCGATGAAATCGGGGATTCGCCTAATCTGCGCGTCGCAGCATCTTTCGACGGCAACGCCGACCTGCACGAATGAGATTCGAACTGCTTCGCAATTGTCGGATAATGCGTCCCGGTGGGAAATGAAAACGTCAGTTGGCAACTCCTGCACTCCAGAAAACGACCCGCGCCCGACATGAGAATAGCGACACGATGAGAAGACGGCGTAAAACTGATGACTGCCATTGCATATTTCAACTCTCTGCCTACACCAACATCATACGCCTTTATGCTCAGCACGAAAAAAAGGCCGAACTCATTTGAGTCCGGCCTGATAGGGGAGAGCCTTGAGAACAGTTCGAATGCCGCGGCCGTGAGGGTCTGAATGGTTCCGTCTCAACCACTAACCCATGGCCGCGTTCACCACTTACAGAGGTAACCATACCTACTAACAATCTCAGTTACTGTTCCATTTTGAACAGTTTCCCAAAATGGTAATAAGTCATACTGGTCTTAATAATTAAGGTGGTGTTGATGTCTCCGACCGAATCCCCCGTTTTGCACAGAGTCTTGCTGGTGGATGATGACGATGCCGTGCGCGCCATGATGACCGCAACCCTTGAAAGCAAAGGCTTTGAGGTGGTTGCTGCCGCCAGCGTGACCGAGGCTTTAAGGCTCATCTCTGTGGAAAACTTCGACGTGCTCATTACTGACCTGCACATGCCGAACCCAGGCGATGGTTTCACTGTGGTTACGGCCATGCGCCATTCCCAGCCAAAAGCACTTACTTTGCTGGTCAGCGGCTACCCCGATGTGCAAAGCGCAATGGCCACTATCTTGCTGGAAGCAGACGAGATCATCGTCAAGCCCTTCGAAGCCGGTAAGCTCGCGGAACTTCTGCGCGACAAACTGCTCGCCCGCAAACCTGCCGCCCGGACGGAAAAGGAACGAGTAGCCGCGATCCTGCAACGTTGTGCCGTCACAATTGTCGGAGAGTGGTTGGCGCGGGTAAAACAGAGCCGAGAACTCAACCACCTTCCTCTTTGCGACGAAGAGCGCACCGGACATCTTCCTAAACTGATTGAAGACCTCATCGTCCGCCTGAGAAAGCCCAGCGCCTCCTCGACGAATACCGATGCCATCTTCTCCGCAGCCGCTACAGCCCACGGCAAACTGCGCTACCAGCAAGGCTACACTCCTGCGATGCTGGTGCAGGATTCGCGAATACTCCAGGTAACGCTTTTCGGGACCTTGCAAAGCAATATGAGTTTCCTGGATTTCAGCCTGCTATTACCTGACGTGATGACCATCGCCGATGAAGTGGACGCGCAGCTGACGCAGTCGATGGAGAGCTACATGAAGGTGATGCAGAAGCCGGCCGCGGCCTAGCTAAAATCAGCTTTCTTGCTGTTTAACATTCCTGCAGTTGCGCGATGGCGGGCAACAACTGGCTGGCCAAATGGGCTTTGGCGATGAACGCGTCGACAGACTTCATGGCCTGCTCGGGAACATTCCGGGCTCCAGATAGCATGATGATGGGCGCGAGCGGCCTGAGCCGCCTCATTTCGATCGCAAGCTCGTGCCCGTTCATTCCAGGCATGCAGTAGTCGACGATAACAAAATCTACTGAATGCATGGAAGCCAGTTCCAACCCCTTGCCACCGCTGGATGCGGTGAGCACGGTATACCCAAAGCTTTCCAGGAAGGCTTTTTCACAATCCAGCACATCCTGGTTATCGTCGATGCAAAGGACGACTTTATTCTCAAGTTTTGCTGCGACAGTTGAACGCATAGGCCAACTCCACAACTTCATAATGACGGTTTCCACCTTGAAAGACTGGTCACAACTGCTCACCTCCATTCTGACTAACTGTGCCGTTTTCGAGGTTTCCGAGAATTTATGTATTGCTGTCCCAGGTGTGATCGAGGAATGGCCACACACTCTCTGGCGGCCACTGGAACGAAACTTTGGGCCGGGCGGCCGGCGATTGCGGTGGCTTGAGTTCGTCCGGCTGATGTTCTTGGTCGTGCGAGGGATCGGCAAAAGAAACTGCATTTATCATGCGCGACTCTCCTTACAACAAATAGAGAGGAGGCACAGCGATCCTACTGCCTGCGCCTCCAGAGGAACACGGCGACAATACAGCTACGTCAGTTCCTTCGCATCTCATCCCGGCAAATTTACAGTTGCCGCCAGTTTGGAACTGTTCAAAATTGGTCACTTTTGAAATAAAAACGATTCGCTGTTTGAACCCGTTTAGCGAAAGACCCGCGGAAAGCTGGATGGCTTCTCAGTCGCCGCTGGCGTGGTTCTGCGTCGGCACCAGAATCAGCCGTGGGCGCGCTTCGGCGGGTCGCATCTGTTGCTGCGACGCCCGGCCGCAAGCTTGCAGAATGCCGATGACTGCCACATAAGCTGCGAGGACGCCAATTCCAACGGAGAGCGCTACCGTAAGGCAGAGAATCAGAGGCATGAGGAGCGAAATCACAATCAACCACCCTTATCGAATTGGCACTAATCAGATGCCGCAACCCCGACTTTCGTCTACGCGGTTTCTTCAATTTACCCGCGCTGACGCCCGCCGCTAGTGACGACCCAGATGCGCCGTAGTAAAATACGGAGTAGAGCTGTGCATACCTACTTTCGAGCATCGCTGTAGACCTGTCGACATTACGGAAGGGCACTCCTCGCCAAGACTAAATGGCTATTACCAAGATTACGGTCCGCGGGGCGCGCCAGCACAACCTCAAGAACATCGACGTTGAGATTCCCGCGCAACACCCTGACGGTGGTCACCGGCCTGAGCGGCTCGGGCAAGTCCTCGCTGGCATTTGACACCATTTACGCCGAGGGGCAGCGGCGCTATGTGGAGACGCTCTCCGCCTACGCGCGCCAGTTTCTCGACCAGATGGAGCGCCCCGACGTGGATTCCATTGATGGACTAAGCCCTGTCGATCTCTATCGAGCAGAAGACCACCAGCCGCAGCCCGCGCTCGACCGTGGGCACGATCACTGAGATCTATGACTATCTTCGCCTGCTGTATTCGCCTCGATCGGCATTCCGCATTGCCCCAAATGCGGGCGCGCCGATCAGCGCGGCAGTCGGCGGAGCAGATCGTGCAGCGCGTGATGGCGCTGACGCCCGAAGATCGCGTCATGGTTCTGGCGCCGATCGTGCGCGGACGCAAAGGCGAGTTCAAGAAAGAGATGGAGACGCTGCTCAAGCACGGCTTCGTGCGCGCGCGCGTCGATGGCGAACTCGTGAACCTGGAAGACGACCTCCGCCTCGACAAGCGCAAGAACCACACCATTGAAGTGGTGGTCGACCGGCTGCTGGTCAAGCCCGGCATCGAGCAGCGGCTGGAAATTCGGTTGGCACGGCGATGAAGTTGGCCGGCGGTCTGGTGCAGGTGGCCGTGGTCGGCGGCGAAGAGACGCTTTATTCCGAGAAGCTGGCCTGCACCGATTGCGGCATCAATGTGCCCACCTCGAGCCGCGTTCGTTCTCCTTCAACAGCGTGTATGGAGCTTGTCCGGAGTGCCACGGGCTGGGCAGCCGCTACGATTTCGATCCCGCGAAAGCTGATCGTCGACTGGTCGAAGCCGCTGCTCGAAGGCGGACTGGGGCCGGGTTCGGCGTCGACCAACTTGCAGCGCATGCTGGAGATCGCGGATGGCGCACGGCTTCGACCTGCGCACGCCCTTTGAGAAGCTGCCCGAGAAAACCCAGAACCTGTCCTCTATGGAACGGAGAATGGGCGAGGCAAAACGCGGCTTTGCAGGGCATGTTCGGCTTTCCTCAAGCAGAACCTCGAGGAATCTTCTTCCGAGAGCTACCGCGAGTGGCTGATGGATTACATGTCGCCGACGGAATGCGCGGCGTGCCACGGCAACGCCTGCGGCCGGAGAGCCTGGCGGTGAAGGTTAACGGCCTCTCGATCGCCGAGTTCACCGCCCTGCCGGTATCGCGGGCCGTCGAAGCGGCGCGCGCCATCCGCCTGCGGGCGCGCGAGCAGCAGATCGCCGGGCGCATCCTGGATGAGATCATCGAGCGCCTGCAGTTCCTGAATGCGGTGGGACTGGGCTACATCTCGCTTGACCGCTCGGCGGCAACTCTTTCCGGCGGCGAAGGCCAGCGCATTCGCCTGGCAACGCAGATCGGCTCGCAAGCTGCGCGGTGTGCTCTACGTGCTCGATGAGCCTTCGATCGGCCTGCATCATCGCGACAACGGCCGCCTGCTGGCCGCGCTCGAAGACCTGCGCGACCTGGGCAACACCGTGCTGGTGGTCGAGCACGACGAAGAGACCATCCGCCGCGCCGACTACGTAATCGATCTCGGCCCGGGCGCCGGACGCCATGGCGGAGGCGTCGTCGCCCCGGGCACCCCGGAGGAAATCTGCACGCGCCCGAATCGCTCACCGGCAAGTACATCTCCGGCAGAGTGCAGATCGCGATGCTGCGCCGAGCGCCGCACAGCCGAACGGCGCGGCCATCGACGTTCTCGGCGCCACGGAAAACAACCTCAAAAATCTCGATGTACGTTTCCGCTGGGCGTGATGACGGTGGTGACCGGCGTTTCCGGCTCGGGAAAATCCACGCTGGTGAACGACATTCTGTATCGCGCGCTGGCGCGCCAGCTCTACCGGTCGCGCGAAAAGCCCGGCGAGCACAAGTCCATCGCCGGCGCGGAGAACATCGATAAAGTCATCCGCATCGACCAGTCGCCGATCGGCCGCACGCCGCGCTCGAACCCTGCAACCTACACCGGCGTGTTCACGCACATTCGCGATCTCTACGCCATGCTGCCGGAGTCGCGCGAGCGCGGCTACAAGCCGGGACGCTTTTCCTTCAACGTTCCCGGCGGCCGTTGCGAAGCCTGCCAGGGCGAAGGCCAGCGCCGCATCGAGATGAATTTCCTGCCCGATGTCTACGTGCTCTGCGATGTCTGCGGCGGCAAGCCGCTACAACCACGAGACGCTGGCGGTGAAGTACAACGGCAACTCCATCGCCGACCTGCTGGAGATGCCGGTCGCCGACGCGCTGCCCATTCTGGAAAATATTCCGCAGGTAAAGCAGAAGCTGCAAACGCTGGTCGACGTCGGCCTGGGCTATATTCATCTGGGTCAATCTTCGGTGACGCTTTCCGGCGGCGAAGCCCAGCGCATCAAGCTGGCCCGCGAGCTGAGCAAGCGCCAGACCGGCAATACCCTTTACCTGCTCGACGAACCCACCACCGGCCTGCACTTCGACGACGTCAAGAAGCTGCTCGACGTGCTGCACCGGCTGACCGACCTGGGCAACACGATCATCATCATCGAGCACAATCTCGACGTGATCCGCAACGCCGACTGGATCATCGACCTCGGCCCCGAAGGCGGCGAAGAAGGCGGCCGCATCGTCGCGCAAGGCACGCCCGAGCAAGTGGCGCGTGAAGAAGTCGTACACGGGACAGGCGCTGGCCGAGTATTTTGCGGGCAACGGGAGGCGTAGCGCGTAGGCACATCTTAATGCTTTACGTTATTAACGGCATACGTTAAACTAACTGGCATTTGATCAAGACCTTCGCGGACAAGAGCACGAAGGAATTCTGGGACACAGGCAAGAGCAGGGGAATGCCTCCGGCGAATCTGCGGAGCGCGGCCAGGAAGAAGCTGGCCATGCTCCACTCAGCCGGAAGATTGGAGGATCTGCGAATTCCTCCGGGCAACAGGCTGGAGAAGCTGCATGGTGATCGGGAAGGTCAGCACAGCATTCGAATCAACGATCAATTCCGCTTGTGCTTCGTCTGGCGGGACGGCGATGCCTACGAGGTAGAGATCACGGATTACCACTGATTCTTCACATGTGCAGAGAATGGATGGCAAAAGCAATCATGAGTATCAAGAATGAAGGTCCGGCAGGTTGGGCGGTGCATCCGGGAGAAATTCTTCGGGAGGAGTTTCTTGAGCCGATGGGCATCTCCGCTTACCGGTTGGCAGTCGAGTTGCATGTTTCTCCTCCCACGGTCAACGATATTGTTCGGGAGAAGCGGGGAATTACTCCCGAGATGGCGGCTCGCCTGGCCAAGTATTTCGGCACTTCCGAACAGTTCTGGCTGAATCTGCAGGATGCCTTTGCGGTTCATCAGGTCCGGCGGAAATATTCTAAGGAGCTCAAAGCCATCCGGCCGCTCGCCGCAGCAGCGCGTTAAAGTTCGAGAGCGGAAATGGAAGAAAGCGCAGCTTTCAGCCAGGCCGTTGCGTCGAATACGAATACGGGCTTTGGGCCCTAAGGAACGCTTGTCATCATCTAATAATCCGGGGCTTGATCCGCAGCCACTTAGCAGTGCCGCCGCGACGCATGACCAGGTAGTCAGCGGCTCGTTTCCACCCCCCGAGTTTCCACAGCCAATATCTGTTTCCCCATCCGCCGAGAACCCCATCTGGACTGGCTGGGACGTGCTCGTCATCGCACTCCTGACCCTGTTCACACTTTTCTTCGCGCAACTTTTCATCGTCCTCGGAGCGCGCCACTACGCCTTCCCGCATGAGACCTGGATGGAAGTAGCGCAGAAGCCGTCGCTGGCGCTGCTCTCCGAGTTGCTGACCTACGTCGTCGTCGCGCTATACATGATTCTGCTGGTCGAAGGAAAATATCGCGCGCGCTTCTGGCAGGCCATTCGCTGGAACTGGCCGGGGATTGCGGGAGTGAGTTTCATAGGCATCGGCGTTCTCATGCTCGCCCTCGATCTGCTCGGACGGTTTCTTCCCATGCCCAAGAACACGCCCTTCGATCAATTCTTCGCGCATCGCTCCGACGCGTATCTCACCGCGGTTTTCGCAGTCACCCTCGGCCCGCTGATGGAAGAAGTTTTCTTTCGCGGATTCCTCTATCCAGTAATAGCCCGGCGAATGGGTGTCTTCTGGGGAATCATTCTCACCGCCCTTCCCTTCGGCCTGATCCACATGGTCCAGTACGGCTACGCCTGGGGAGCGGTGCTGATCATCTTTATGGTTGGCGTAGTTCTCACCGCCGTGCGCGCGGTCACCAAGTCGGTAGCGTCAAGCTTTCTGGCGCACGTAGGCTACAACGGCACTCTGATGGTACTGGCGGCGATCGCCACCGACGGCTTCCGTCACATGGACAAAGCAGCCTTCTTATTGCTCTGCCATTGATGGTGTGGCGCGGGCGCCCTCGCCCGCGCAATGCGGACACCGTCGAACTGCTTGGGCGCTGGCCCACCTTTGATTTTTATGCTGGCACTACCCCACTGAGGCTGCCGCACCTTTCGCGGTTTTCGAAAGGTGCGCACCCGTCAGCCCGCAACTAAAGGATTTCCCTTCGCGTCCCCGTAGGCTGATGAGATAACCGTGTCGGCTCCTTGGACGGGTGGCCCAGGCTTTTAATCCGGCCGCATCAGCAACAAAGTGGGTGCCCCGTTCCTTCGCGTACTTTTGTCGAGTCCCAAGACATGGCTTACAAAGCGTCCCAACACATCCCTTACACTTTTTGATCTTGCGTTGGGCTGGAGAACCAGCGCTCGACCATGGTCGAGCGCTGGTTCTCCAGTTCGATTTCGCGGATCAGGGTGTGGCAGTAATACACCTGCAACCGGTTGCCCACAGGCATGATCAGCACCCACTCTCCCGCCAGGGCGTCGCTGATGGTCCAGTTTTTTCCCGCCAGCGTCACCTTGCCTCGCGAATCCACCTTTAGCACGCGCGCTCCCGCCGGATATTCCCAGCGCGGTGGATTCGCCTCATAGCGCCGTGCGCTCCGGTGCCAGCGAGTGGCCGGAGTTTTCATCCCCAGCGCCTCGTGTGGGCGCACATGATTGTGCTCCCAACGAAACTCGTCCAGCCACGCTTGCGCATCGCTGCCGCGCATCCCGCGTCGTGCCAGCGCCCGTTGCAGCTCGCCGTGAAACCGCTCCACCTTGCCCTGCGTCTGGGGATGCCGTACCCGGCTCCGGTGCAGGTGAATCCCCTGCCGCATCAGCCACAGCGACAGCTTCGTCATTCCGCCCGGACTATGCACGCTCCACCACGGCGTGCCGTGATCCATCAGCATTCCCTCCGGCATCCCGTGCTCGCAAAAGGCCGCCACCAGCGGCTCTCGTACCTGTTCGGCGTGCGTGCTCGTCACCACATGCAGCGCGATCACATAGCGGCTGTGGTCGTCGATCACGGACAGCGGACCCACTTTCTGGTACCACAACTTTGGCCCTTTGAAGTCCATCTGCCAGAGTTCGTTCGGCACGCCGCGCTCGAACCGCTCTGTAGCCGGCGCGTGCTGATCCTGTTCCCGCACCAGGCCACGCCGCAGCAGAATGCGATGCACCGTGTTCCGTGCCAACTCCATGCCCTCGCGCTGCAACAGCACGCGCAGCTTGCGCGCTCCCCAGTCCGGATAACGCTCGCGCAACTCCACCACGCGTTGCTCCACCACCGTCGCCGTCCGCCGTGGACTTTGCTGTGGCCGCCGACTGCGTTCGGCGATCCCCGCTACTCCCGCTTCCCGATAGCGCTTCAGCCACTCATAACCCACGGGCCGCGAGATTCCAAACTCCCGGCACAACGCCGCTAACGTTCGCTCTCGCCGCTCCGCCGCAACTACAAACTTCACTCGCTGCTCTCGTATGTCCATCTTCTTCCAAGGCATCTTTCTCCCTCGCCCGCTGTGCGGGCGAAGGGAGTGTAAGGGATGTCTTGGGACACTATGTAAAGGATGTCATGGGTCTGAACACGTACTTTGCGAAGGGCGGGTACCACGAACGCCCGCAGCGGCGCAGCTACGCCACCCGATCGCGGAACGAAATCTTCCCCCATCCCTGATTCACCCGCACCGGCCCACCCTCTTCGAGAAGGTAGAAACGATAACTGCTCCAGCGCCATTGCTCGGGCGTTTCCACGAGCGCCCGTTTCACCGGATTACGATGCATATACCGGAGCTTCTCCACGCGCTTCTTCGTCGTCCATACGTTGAAGTCGTAGGAGCGCGCCTGCCAGAACGCTCTGCGCTTCGGCTCGCCTCCAAACAGATTGCGTTGGCGCGGGTTCCTCCGCTTGCGCTTGGGCAACAAGGCGCGCGCCGTGCGCTGCTTCACCACTTGCATTACGGTTGAGAGAGTTCCGATTCCGGGTTCCGTCAGAAGCAGGTGAACGTGTTCCGGCATCACGACATACCCGACGACCACGAACCGATAACGCTCCCGAGCCTGTTCCAGAATCGTAAGGAAGATATCGCGGCTGCGCGCGCTGTGCAGAAAAGGCAATCGCCGGTAGCACGAGGTAGTGATAAAGTGCAGGTGATGAGCGCCATAGGTCCGATGCAGGCCGCTGGGCATAACAAACTCATGGTACAGGCAGCATCGTACCCGCCCTTGCAAACAACGCAAGGGACGGGGCACCCAGAGTTCCGGAACGGGAAGGGAAACATGGAAGCCCGGGCCACCCGCCGGATACAGCTATGTCTATGACGGCGATGGCCTGCGCGTCCAGAAATGCACGGAAGGAGCGACGCCGGGGACGTGCGCCAGCAATGCCTCGGGCATGATCTATTGGCTGCACGCTGACGGCGGCACACTGGCAGAAAGTGATCTGGGCGGGAACTGGACGGCGGTGTATGGCTTAATTCGCGGTCAGATCTTTTCGCGGGTTGATCTTCCGGCTAATGTTGTCCACTATTATTTTCGCGATCATCTGAATTCCACGAACATCGTCACCGACCCGCTGGGCAACATCCAGAACGAGTCGGACTACTATCCCTACGGGGGCGAGATCGTGATCACCGGCAGCGACTCCAACCGCTACAAGTTCACCGGCAAAGAACGCGATTCCGAATCTGGCCTCGACATGTTCGGGGCCAGATACTACGGATCATCGCTCGGCAGGTTCATGACGCCGGACTGGGCGGCCAAACCCGTCACAGTTCCCTATGCGCACTTCGGCAATCCGCAGAGCCTCAATCTGTACAGTTACGTCCAGAACAACCCAACCACGGTTGGCGACCCGGATGGGCACGGCGACCAAACCGGGCCGACCTATTCCTGCTCTGGAGGTACATGCCAACAGATTCCTGAACCCCCGATGTCGGAGACCGAAAAGCAGATCGATAAAGGGATTCTCGAATTGAGCGCAGCTGCAATCGCCGGGCCCGAGGTGCTGGCCGCCGCTGGGGAAGCCACAACCATTCTACAGGGACTGGGTGTGGGCACGGCAGCGTTGGGCACGACCGGTACTGCCGTGAACGGGACGGTGGATATCGTGGGAGGTTTAACGCACACAAATGTTGACGCAGGTACGAATGCTGTCACAGCGGTCACAAATCCAGTCGCTGGTGCAGCTTCCCTGGCCACTGGGTCAATGGAAAAAGGATCGCAGGTAGCGGACCTGACGACCGTCGTTAAAGCAGGGGTGAACCTTGCAACGGGTAAGGGAATGTCGAATCCAGCTGAGGTGGGAAGCAGTCTCGCAGGTGCCAGAGATGCCGTGACGGGGGCCGTCGCCACAGTAAAGTCAGTAATATCGGGGCCGCCTGCGCCTCCTGCTCCCCCAACTCCTAAGCCGCCTTCGTGCGCGTCTTCCGGGTCGTGTAATTAGCAGTCGTTTCGCACCAGAATGGGATGCGCAAGAGGAGCCTTCACGTGAAGAAGTCAACGATCGTATTCATTGAGCTTGGGATGCTTGGGGGCATCATCGTAGCCGGGTATACACTCCCCGGCAGCACACCGCTGCCAGTGTTTCTTATCGGCAGCGGGATATGTTTCGCGATCGGGAATATTCTTCTGGTTAGAAAGGTTAAACAGATCAAGGCAGGAGATAGCCCCGCGAAGGGCGGACCTTGGCCACATCTTTTTCGAGCTTTTGCTATATTGGCGATTTTTTGGCTGCTGAGTTTTCTGTTCTTTAAGCGGTGACCAGTGGGGCGGGATGAGTTCTTTCCTTGGGCTGATGAGATAACCGTGTCGGCTCCTTGCGGGCGAGTAGACTTGGGAGCGCTCAAGCAACCAAGGCTCGGAGGAAAGGAGCCGAGCGATGATGATTATAGGTTGTGATTTGCATACACGCTACCAGCAGATCGCGATGCTGGACACGGAGACAGGCGAAGAAATAGAGCGGCGTCTGGAGCACGAGAACGGAGAGGCGCGAGCTTTTTACTCCGCGCTGCAGGGGCGGGTGCGGTGGGGATCGAAGCCACCGGACACACGCACTGGTTCGAGGCCATGCTGGCGGAACTGGGGCACGAGCTGTGGATGGGGGATGCGGCGAAGATTCGGGCGTCGGTGGTGCGCAAGCAGAAGACGGATGCACGAGACGCGGAACACTTGCTGAATCTGTTGCGCCAGGATCGCTTTCCGCAGATCTGGCGGCCGTCGCCGGCGGAGCGGGATCTGCGGCAATTGGTTTGGCACCGGCAGAAGCTGGTGTGGATGCGTGGAGCGGTGAAGAACCAACTGCACGCGCTGGCCATGGGCGAAGGCGTGTGTCGCAAGAAGAAACTGTTCACCGCGAAAGGGCGCAAGGAGTTGGAGGGCCTGGCGCTGGGGCCGTGGGCCAGTTATCGGCGGCAGGAGCTGTTGCGGATGTTCGATGAGTTGGCAGCAGCGACGGCGCAACTCGATCTGGCGGTGGAGCAGGCCGCGAAGAATCAGCCGCTGGCGGTGCGGCTGATGACGCATCCCGGAGTGGGGCCGGTGACGTCGCTGGCCTTCGTGCTGATCATCGGGTCGGTGGATCGTTTCGACCGCAGCAAGCAGGTGGTGAGTTATCTGGGACTGAATCCGCAGGAACACAGTTGGGGGGAAAGCAGCGGCTGGGAGCGATCAGCAAGCAAGGCAATCCCATGATGCGGTCGCTGCTGGTGGAAGCGGGTCACACGGCGGCGCGCTTCGATCCCGCGCTGAAACGCATGTATCAACGGGCGGGTGGCCCAGCCTCTGAACCCGCTTGAATCACCAGCTCAGTGGGTGCCCCGTTCCTTCGCGTACTTTTGTTCAGACCCATGACATCCTTTACATAGTGTCCCAAGACATCCCTTACACTCCCTTCGCCCGCACAGCGGGCGAGGAAGAAAGATACCTTGGAAGAAGATGGACATACGAGAGCAGCGAGTGAAGTTTGTAGTTGCGGCGGAGCGGCGAGAGCGAACGTTAGCGGCGTTGTGCCGGGAGTTTGGAATCTCGCGGCCCGTGGGTTATGAGTGGCTGAAGCGCTATCGGGAAGCGGGAGTAGCGGGGATCGCCGAACGCAGTCGGCGGCCACAGCAAAGTCCACGGCGGACGGCGACGGTGGTGGAGCAACGCGTGGTGGAGTTGCGCGAGCGTTATCCGGACTGGGGAGCGCGCAAGCTGCGCGTGCTGTTGCAGCGCGAGGGCATGGAGTTGGCACGGAACACGGTGCATCGCATTCTGCTGCGGCGTGGCCTGGTGCGGGAACAGGATCAGCACGCGCCGGCTACAGAGCGGTTCGAGCGCGGCGTGCCGAACGAACTCTGGCAGATGGACTTCAAAGGGCCAAAGTTGTGGTACCAGAAAGTGGGTCCGCTGTCCGTGATCGACGACCACAGCCGCTATGTGATCGCGCTGCATGTGGTGACGAGCACGCACGCCGAACAGGTACGAGAGCCGCTGGTGGCGGCCTTTTGCGAGCACGGGATGCCGGAGGGAATGCTGATGGATCACGGCACGCCGTGGTGGAGCGTGCATAGTCCGGGCGAAATGACGAAGCTGTCGCTGTGGCTGATGCGGCAGGGGATTCACCTGCACCGGAGCCGGGTACGGCATCCCCAGACGCAGGGCAAGGTGGAGCGGTTTCACGGCGAGCTGCAACGGGCGCTGGCACGACGCGGGATGCGCGGCAGCGATGCGCAAGCGTGGCTGGACGAGTTTCGTTGGGAGCACAATCATGTGCGCCCACACGAGGCGCTGGGGATGAAAACTCCGGCCACTCGCTGGCACCGGAGCGCACGGCGCTATGAGGCGAATCCACCGCGCTGGGAATATCCGGCGGGAGCGCGCGTGCTAAAGGTGGATTCGCGAGGCAAGGTGACGCTGGCGGGAAAAAACTGGACCATCAGCGACGCCCTGGCGGGAGAGTGGGTGCTGATCATGCCTGTGGGCAACCGGTTGCAGGTGTATTACTGCCACACCCTGATCCGCGAAATCGAACTGGAGAACCAGCGCTCGACCATGGTCGAGCGCTGGTTCTCCAGCCCAACGCAAGATCAAAAAGTGTAAGGGATGTGTTGGGACGCTTTGTAAGCCATGTCTTGGGACTCGACAGTACTTTGCGAAGGGCGGGTACCACGAACGCCCGCAGCGGCGCAGCTACGCCACCCGATCGCGGAACGAAATCTTCCCCCATCCCTGATTCACCCGCACCGGCCCACCCTCTTCGAGAAGGTAGAAACGATAACTGCTCCAGCGCCATTGCTCGGGCGTTTCCACGAGCGCCCGTTTCACCGGATTACGATGCATATACCGGAGCTTCTCCACGCGCTTCTTCGTCGTCCATACGTTGAAGTCGTAGGAGCGCGCCTGCCAGAACGCTCTGCGCTTCGGCTCGCCTCCAAACAGATTGCGTTGGCGCGGGTTCCTCCGCTTGCGCTTGGGCAACAAGGCGCGCGCCGTGCGCTGCTTCACCACTTGCATTACGGTTGAGAGAGTTCCGATTCCGGGTTCCGTCAGAAGCAGGTGAACGTGTTCCGGCATCACGACATACCCGACGACCACGAACCGATAACGCTCCCGAGCCTGTTCCAGAATCGTAAGGAAGATATCGCGGCTGCGCGCGCTGTGCAGAAAAGGCAATCGCCGGTAGCACGAGGTAGTGATAAAGTGCAGGTGATGAGCGCCGTACGTGCGATGCAGGCCGCTGGGCATAACAAACTCATGGTACAGGCAGCATCGTACCCGCCCTTGCAAAGAACGCAAGGGACGGGGCACCCAGAGTTCCGGAACGGGAAGGGAAACATGGAAGCCCGGGCCACCCGCCCAGAGTTCAAACGCTCAGTCGTCAACCTCTACGCAGGGCCAGAGCACGCCAGCTCAGCCGGACGGAACCAACGGGTTGCCAAAACCGCCTACGGGAAAGGGTTCTACTCCGCCAGAAGAGCGTGATCCGAAGCGCACTTTTACCAAGTCGGAGAGACAAGAGAAATTAGATCAACAGAACGGGAAATGCGCGCAGTGCGGAAAAGACAAGACAGTCGACGAGACGAACGGACACCACGTAGACAGGCATGCCGACGGCGGCCAAACTAACGACGCGAATCACGCTGAAGTGTGCAAAGATTGCCACAAGGAATTACACAAGCCAGACCAGCCAAATTAAAGGGCAGCAGGCAAGAAACCGTGATGAATGAAACTCCAAAAAAACCGGTGCTTGACCGTATTCGGGAGGACATCGCTCGAAGTGGACAGCATGTTTACGTGGTCTTAGGAGGAGAAACACCACGGTTTGCATACACAATCGGAGTTAGTGAGTCGGTTGGCGTTGAGCTTATTTTGGCGGGCGCTATTTTCTACATGAAGGATGAGGTGGTGAAAATCATCAACGATATCGCCGCACAACTGAAAGCCCAGCGTGATCGGGAGGACTTTGAAGTTGACGGGCTGGGTTCGTTTACCCTGCGCAGAGCGCATAGCAGTTGGGCTGCGAAGTTCATGTTGGGTGCGTTCGACTATTACAAAAAGCGTGATATTCCAGCGCTTCAGATTGTTCCCGATAAGGCCCACTGGACCATCGACGTGCCAGACATGAGTGCCGCATGGAGCGCATCTTCAGAACCTGTTTGGCGGTGGCTAGAAGCGCCATGGACCTTTCCTGTACCCAAAGACTCGACGGCCACAACCAACCTCGCAGCGCTTCGCGGAGAGCGAATCACCGAGGTCACGCGCTGGGAGGAAAACGAGTGGGAAATGTTTGCCGGTCCAGGACCAGATGTCACGAGAGACGATATGCGCGTGGTTGCTCTGGGTACTCTCGTTGCGGCGGACAAATCCCTTGTTCCGGTTGTGAACCTGGCAATGGAGGAAGGAATCTGGCGCGACGCTGACCCGGACTCAGAGTGGCATCCATGGCGCAAGCGGAGTCAGGGAACGATTCAGTAAGGTCGCCGATCCGCCACGAACGCTGCAGCGGCGCAGCTACGCCACTCGATCCCGAAACGAAATCTTCGTCCATCCCTCATTCACGCGCACCGGCCCGGCTTCGCCCAAAAGATAGAAACGATAACTGCTCCACCGCCACTCTGGCCGACCAAGCCTCGATGCATTACCGCAGCTTCTCCCCGCGCTTCTTCGTCGTCCATATGTTGAAGCCATAGGAGCGCGCCTGCTCGACACCTGCTGTCTACCGCGCTGCGTCACTCGCACGGCGCTTCTCGATCCTCTCGATCTGCTCGACCACGCTATCGAGATCGGGATAGCCGGCGCCGAAGCTCCGTGTGAACCAGTTCCCACCGCGCTCGGTAATCCTCTCGCCGTCAGCGATCACCTCGAACTGACCGGTCTTCCCAGGCGTAATGACGGCTTCAATGTCGAGGCGCTTCTTGATGAGGGTCACGAGACTCGTGACCTTGGCCTTGTTGTTTTGTCATGTCGGGCAGTGAACGATCTCGATCTTCATCTGTTCTCCAATCCGCTTCGTCCAGCCTCTAGTGGATCATGGTTCGTCAAGCTAATAGCGAGTCTAAATTAAGACAACAATCTCGGCTTGAGTGGAGGCTGCCTCACCCTTCGCGCTTTTCAAGGGGTAAGCACCACAAACGTGTACATCCAAGTTGTCCGCAACAGAAAAACCGCCCGGCTTACATCGACGTACATAGATATACAAGAACTAACCCTTAACTACATCCCCCACAGCCCGCCAAGCCTGGTTAATTGCCTCATCTGTATAAGCGTAAGCTCCCGCGTCCGCATTGGCGATTGCGATCCGTCCAAAAGTTTTCCGCGCCACTTCACACGGAGTCTCCCCGCCCTCCAGCCAGAAAGAATCGAACAGCGAGTTGTATTCGTAAGCATAGCCATGCGGCCAGCGGTTCACTGTGATCGCGGCGATGTCGCGCGCCGGATCGAACCCTCCCGCGCCCAACGTTCGCGCCATCTGCTCCCGAATCTTCCGCTCCATGGTTTCAAACGTCGTATTGAACAGCTCGATGCGCCCCAGTGTGTGCTGCTCGCGCGACGGCTTGCCCGGCCTGCACGGAGTCTTCATCATATGAATCACAATCGGCTCTTCCGGCTTGCGCGCGCATTCATACCCGCCAATACTCACGGCAGGTCCAGACCCATGCGCGTGTGATAGCAGCCCGGGGCGTACACCGCGTTCGTATTCAACTTCTGAAAAGAAGTCCAGTTGCGCAGCAGCAACGTTGGTATAGAGCAGCGGAACTTTCTGCGCGGAGGCCAGCGCCTCGCGCTGCTTCTGTGGCAGCTCCTGACAGATGTAAGGGATCACCACATGCCAGCACGCCAGGATGCAATTCTTCGCGCTTCGCAGTGTAGACCTTGCCGCCGCGCGCATAAGCCACTTCCACTTCTTTCGCCGTCGCCGCATCGCCTAAATGCTTCACCCGCACCGCGGTGCTGTTCAGTCGAATCTTCACCGGCGAGCCAGCCGAATCCAGCCTGGAATAATTCGCCTTCGCCAGAACCACATCCGGCGCGGAGTTCCCGGCGAGCGTGTCGGGGATCAGCTTGCGCACCAACAGGCGCGCGATGCTCGCATTACCATCGGGGAAGTGAAAGAAATATTTCTCCGCCTCTTCGTTGGGAATGGTGTCGCGATTCATCCCCTTGCCCGGCGCGGGATCAAGCTTGAGCCCTGCGAATCCTGGCAGATCCAAACCCCATGCATCCTGCGCCGCGACCGCATCGATCCCCAAACCAAAAAGCGCCTGCGGCATTGGCTGGTAAAGCTTCACCACATCCTCATGGACCTTCACAATCTCCCTCAGGTATGTGGCGTAGCTGATGCGAGCCAGCTTTGCCTTCTTCTCCGTTGAGCTCAGTCCTGGGAAGTAATCCTGATTGTCATGACGCAAGCGATCGAGATCGCTCTTGGCCTGCGCGGCGAGCGGCGCATTCGCCAGGAACTCCTTCCACTGATCTTGATCGGAGGGAATAACCTCATCTTCTTCACCGCCTCTCAAAGAGGAGGGGCCGACCACCAGGCGATCCACTCCAAAAGTTTCTTTGTCGAAAAAGATTGTCGAATGCAAACCGAGCGAGCGATAGAGATTGGCTTCGTGATACTTGGGATACGAAGCGACGTCGATGCCTAGCTCTTCAATGAGTCCGCGCGCTTCCTTGCTGTAAGGCGCGGGACTCTCGATCGAATAGGTCCCCCCGAAGCCGAGGCGGAAGGCGTTGCCCACGCGAAACTCATTGCGCTTGGCGTGTCCGCCAAAGTCGTCGTGGTTATCGAGGATGAGAATGCGCGCGTTCGCGCCCGCAGCTTTGCGATAGAAGTGCGCGGCGGAAAGTCCGCTGATGCCACCGCCTACGATGATGAGGTCGTAGGTCTCGCCGGTGTCCTGCGGCGTGCCGGCCGCGTCCCAGAAGGTGCCATCGCGCAAGGCATGCGCGGCATCGAACGAACCGGGATGACTGCCGCGCAGCCCGGTCAGCGCGGGCGGATAATAATCGGGCGACTTCTCGGGATCGTTATTGCCCGCGGCAAACAAATGCCATGGCATCATGGCAGCGCCAGCGGTCACGGCCACGCCATTGAGGAAGTCACGGCGCGTGATGTTGCGCTTCATTCCTAATTCACGATCACCGAATTCCCGATCATCCAGTTCGCGGTCGTTCTGGTCGCTCAAAAGGCCTCTCAATCAGAGAATGTTCCTATGGGAACATCAGGACGAATGTTCCCATGGGAACACTTTTGCATATTATCTTTAAGCTATACAACTAACAAAGCACACCGAATCAGTTGGTTGCCAACGAGGGGTGTGTCTTTTACGCACCTGGCGGATTCCAAAAAAGACGTTATCCACAGGTTTT
>CAVRCO010000020.1:0-73909 GCA_963719605.1 uncultured Verrucomicrobiae bacterium | reverse complement strand
GCCCGCTTCGATCAGCATGGGCTGCTCCTGCAGTAGCCATGATCCCGACCATGCCTCGCCCTTGGCTTGGGGCCGCGCGGACGGGGGCGGTTGGGAACCTTTCGCGCCGAATTCGAAATCGCGGGAAGGCCGCGGAGACTAGCGGGCGACCGATGGTTTCGGCTCGGCGCACGCATTCGCAAGCCTCTAAAGTTCCGCATCGTCAACCGGATCGTCCCAACGCGCCACCGATCGAGAACCGGGGCCAGCAGCCAGGTACAATATTCACGCCGGTAACCCCAGCTACCACATTCAAACCTCGCCTCACCCGATCGCGATCTTGCGCGGCTGGGCGTGCTTGGCTTTCGGCAGGGTCAGCGTCAGCACTCCGTCTTCGAGGTCGCCGCCATCTTCTCCTGGTCGATCGTTCCAGAGAGCGCAAACGAGCGCCCGTAGTGGCCGACGTTGTACTCGGCGTAGACCGGCTCCATGTCCGTGTACTTCGAAGAACTCCATGCGCCCGTCCACCCGCAGGACGTCGTTCTCGAGCGCAACGTCGAGATCCTTCTTCTCGACGCCGGGCATCTCCAGCACCACGGAGAGCGCGTCGTCGGTTTCATAAATGTCGGCGTACTCAACGAAGTGACGGCCCGGGACCGTCTTCTCCTCCTTGGCGGTGAGCTCCTTCTTCTCGCGGACCGCCATCTCCTGTTTCTCAGCCATGGTCGTCCCTTTCTTGTTCGGTTGCTTGCTCATGGGTCACGCCACCTTGATCGATTTCGGCTTCTCGCTCTCGGCGCGCGGCAGGTAGAGCGCAAGGATTTCGTCGCGGTATTCAGCCTTGACGCCTTCGGGATTGATCTCGACCGGCATGGTCACCGCCCGGTCGAATTGGGCCTGCGAGCCTCTCGCGCCGATGCACCGCCCGCTTTCTCCGGAAAGGCGACGGTTTTGGTCCCCAGAGGCGCAGCGTTCGCCCCTTCACCTGCACCTCGATGTCGGACTTCTTGACGCCCGGCAACTCGGTGATGATGACGAAGTCGTCGCCTTTGCGGAACACGTTCAGCGGCGGGTAGGCCCCGCCGCCGCTCGGGCCTGCGTCCAGCCAACTGCTCGCCCGGAACGCGTCCAGAGCCTGCTGGAAATTCGATAGCGCGTTGTACGGATCGGAAAATACTGCCATCATTTCCTCCTCATCCGGCATCCACCAGATGCAGCCGGTTCGAACCCAATCTGCGGCCGTTTCGGGCTACTGCATCGCGCTAAAAGTTAGGGCCGGAGCGAGACTAAGCTGCGACCCTAACTTTTCAGAGGGTGATCGCGGCTGCCTTCACAGAAGGCTTTTGGCCGTGGGCCGCTCTTTCCCACGCGACCCATTCTTTAAGGGGTTGAGATTTGCGCCCGCGTCTGACGTTGCCACCATCGCAGATCGCAGCGTTGCGCGCATTGATCTGGGTCAAAGCGGGGGGTTACGCCTTCGCTTGGCTTCCGCTCGTGATGCTTGTCTTCATAGTGAACCCACGAGCCTCTACTGGGATGCTGAGGCGCAAGCCGAACACCTGGGTCGCAAACCCTAGCCTTTCCAGCCATGAGCCGTCGTGACCAATGGGGTTTCCCGCGCACAGGCGCGCGAAGGTGCCACGCAGGCTGAGGGAGGGTGCGTTCGGCAAGCAGGACATTAGCCAGTGACCACGCTCCTCGTCACCCACCCGGCGTGTCTGGCGCATGACATGGGCGAGGGCCATCCCGAACAGCCCGACCGCCTGCGCGCGATTGAGCGGGCTTTGGAAAGCGAGGTCTTCCAAATGCTGGCGCGCGACGACGATCGTTAAATCAAGCCCGCCGGTGAGCAATCCGATAGGCGGCATGAAGATGTCTTTGACTAATGAACCGATCACGGAGCCGAACGCTACGCCAATAATAACGCCCACAGCGAGATCAATCGCGTTACCTTTAACGGCAAATTCCTTGAATTCTTTCCACATGGACTCGGCTTAGCAGGACAAAACTATGTTAACAAGCTTTTTGGGTACGACCACGACCTTGCCAACCGTTTTGCCGGTGACGAGTTGTTGAATCTTTGGATGCGCGATAGCAGCAGCTTTCATTTCTTCTTCGGTCGCCAGTGCCGACATCCTGATTCGGTCACGCACTTTTCCGTTTATTTGAATGACGATTTCAATCTCATCCTCGATGAGCAGCCGCTCGTCATAGCTTGGCCAGGACTGTTCGGCGATGTCGCCCTGCGCATCGCCGAATTTCGCATTCAACCTCTCCCATAACTCAGACGCAATGTGCGGCGCGAATGGACTGAGCAGAACCAGCAAGGCACGCATTGATGACAACGGAATTGCTTCGGCACCGGTGAACGCGTTTACGAAGATCATCATCTGCGAAATTGCGGTGTTAAACGAGAACGACTCGATATCCTCAGTGACTTTCTTGATCGTTGCATGGGTCATCTTTTCCTGTGCCTTGTTTGCATCGATCTCTTTAATTTTCGCAGACAATTCCCAGTCACCGCCCTGGTTCTCGGCCATGAACAAACGCCAGACGCGCGCAAGAAAACGCGACACGCCTTCCACGCCGCGCATGCTCCAGGGTTTCATTTGCTCCAGCGGTCCCATAAACATCTCGTAGCAGCGAAAGGCGTCCGCGCCGTACTGGTCGATCACGTCGTCCGGATTAACGATGTTCCCACGCGATTTGGACATTTTCTGATTATCTTCACCCAGAATGATTCCCTGATTGACCAGGCGCTGGAATGGCTCTGGCTTCGAGACGTAACCGAGATCGAACAACACCTTTTGCCAAAAGCGTGCATAAAGCAGATGCAGGACCGCGTGCTCGGTGCCGCCAACATACAAATCGACACCACCCGGCTTCTCGCCGCCCATCCAGTAGCGCTCGGCCTGTTCTCCCACAAAACGCTGATCGTTGTTTGGATCACAGAATCGCAAGTAGTACCAACATGAGCCCGCCCATTGCGGCATCACGTTCGTCTCGCGAGTCGCTCTTTCGGAATAACGAATCCAATCTTTGGCCTTTGACAGCGGCGGTTCGCCCGTCCCGGTCGGCTTGTAGTCTTCCAGCGGCGGCGGCACGACAGGCAATTCATTCTCGCCTAACGAATGGTGATTTCCGTCTTCCCAAATAATCGGGAACGGTTCACCCCAATATCGCTGTCGCGAAAAAAGCCAATCACGCAGTTTGTAATTGACTGCGCCTTTACCCTGGCCGCGTTCCTCCAGCCAACCGGTGATTTGTTTCTTTGCTTCCGCGCTCGTTAGGCCGCTAATAATTGGCGAATTCACTGCGACGCCTTCACCGGTGAATCCAACTGCTGGTTCATCCCCCGCTGGCTGGACGACAACGACGATCGGCAGATCGAATTTCCTCGCAAATTCCAGATCGCGTTCGTCGTGCGCGGGCACCCCCATGATTGCGCCCGTCCCGTAGCCGAGCAGCACATAGTCGGCAATCCAGATTGGAACGCACTCACCGTTGGCAGGGTTCACGGCATAAGCACCGGTAAAGACCCCGGTCTTTTCCTTCGCCATCTCCGCCCTTTCAAGCTCGCTCTTGCGAGCCGTCTTTTCTCGATACTCCCGAACCGCTGGCCATTGTTCCTCGGTGACAATAAGATCGACAAGAGAATGCTCGGGCGCAATCACCATGTACGTGGCGCCGTAAAGCGTGTCAGGCCGCGTGGTAAATACCTCGATAGTCTGGGATTTAAAATTTGAGATTTGAAATTTGATCAGCGCGCCTTCACTGCGACCAATCCAGTTGCGTTGAAGTAATTTGATTCCCTCGGGCCAATCGAGTTTGTCGAGTTCATTTAGCAACCGCTCTGCATACGCGGTAATTCGCAACATCCATTGGCGCATTGGTCGACGGGCGACCGGGAAACCTCCGATCTCACTCTTTCCGTCAATGACTTCCTCATTGGCCAAAACAGTGCCCAGTTCCGGGCACCAGTTCACTGGCACGTCAGCAACATACGCGAGGCGAACTTCATCCGGGTTTTTGCCCGAATACGTCGAAATGGGCTCGGCTTTGTTTGTGGCCGGATTGAACCAGGAATTATAAATCTGGAGAAAAATCCACTGCGTCCATTTGTAATAACGTGGATCGGTCGTGTTGACTTCACGCTGCCAGTCGTAGGAAAAACCAATTCGCTTGAGCTGGTTCTTGAATTTAGCCACATTTTCACGCGTGGTGATTGCCGGGTGCTGTCCGCTCTTGATCGCGTATTGTTCAGCAGGTAAGCCAAATGCGTCCCAGCCCATCGGATGCAAGACATTGAATCCACGCATGCGCCTATAACGCGCGATGATATCCGTGGCGGTATAACCTTCGGGATGGCCAACATGCAGACCTGCGCCGCTCGGATAAGGAAACATGTCGAGGACGTAAAATTTCGACTTCGAGGGGTCGAAACCTTTTTCACCCGGATTGGGCGCGTGAAAGAGCTGTCGCTCTTCCCAGATGGCCTGCCACTTTGGTTCGATCTCGTCGAATGGATACGGTTTGCGGCGCTCGTCCATGTTTTAACCACGAATGGACACGAACGAATACGAATTCACAAAAAATCTCTTCACGCTCATAACTTTCCATTATTCGTGGTCATCACTGTGGATTAGTGGTTAACCTTGAATCCTGTCAAACGCGCATGCAATTGATTGTGGCAACGCGCAACACGCATAAAACGCGGGAAATTGAGCAAATTCTCGGATCAGGTTTGACTGTAAGGGATCTCACTGACCGTCCCGAGATTTCCGAAATAACGGAGAATGGGACATCCTTTGAAGAAAATGCGAAACTCAAAGCGATCGCAGTATCAGCAAAATTGCCCGGCTTAGTAATCGCGGACGATTCAGGGCTGGAAGTCGACGCTTTGGGGGGTGCCCCGGGAATTCAATCAGCACGCTACGCAGGCGCGAATGCGAACGATAAAGAAAAAATCGCCAAGTTACTGAGCCTAGTCGCGAACGTTGAGGCGAAAAGCGATCAGCGTCGCGCGCGGTTTCGTTGCGTTCTGGCGGTTGCGCGCGATGGCCAGGTTCTCGCAACGTTTGAAGGAGTCGTGGAAGGAAAAATCGCCGAACGACCGCGCGGCTCACATGGGTTCGGCTACGATCCGATCTTTATTCCAAGTGGATTCGAAGAAACTTTTGCCGAACTTCCTAAAGAGGTGAAAAACAATATCAGTCACCGGGCGAAGGCGATTCGCAAATTGCA
Source organism: uncultured Verrucomicrobiae bacterium (assembly GCA_963719605.1). Lineage (GTDB taxonomy): Bacteria > Verrucomicrobiota > Verrucomicrobiia > Chthoniobacterales > UBA10450 > Udaeobacter. Next base: position 68,686 of record CAVRCO010000020.1, on the reverse strand, counting down.
AGCTGAACTGCCGACGCTCTGCCGCGAAGCCTAGGGTTTCGGTGCCGGCGGAGGCGGAGGCGGCGGAGGAGCGCCTGGGGGTTGAGCGCCCTGAGCACCTGCGGCTCTGATCTGGTAGCCCACCTTGGTGATTCCAGCGGAACGCACCTTGTCGAGAACGGCAATCACGTCACCGTGCATGGCCATCAAGTCCGCGCTGATTGAGACCTTGATCTCTGGATTTGCGCGGTGCAGTTCGTAAAGACGAGGTAGTACCTGATCATCGGTCACAACTTGATTGTCAAAAGTCACCACGTTACCCTCGCGCACTTTGATGGAGACATAATCCTTTACCGGGCTTGGAGGCGGAGCAATTGCTGCCGGCAGATTGACCCGAATCCCTTTCATGTGGGTCTGGCTCAGACTCACCATCATAAAGCTGGCAAGTAAAAAGAACATGATGTCGATCAAAGGAATGATCTCAATGCGGGCTTTTTTCTTCGGAACCGGTGAAGCAAGTCTCATACGTTAAACTCCAAGGGATTTTTAGTAGGAGGCGCCTGTCATCGTGAACGTGATTGGGATTTTGACTTTCGAAACCGATCCCGGCTTGAATCGCCATTGACGGAAAGCGCTCGTTGCCGCGTTATCCAAAATAGGATTTCCGATGCTTTGTGCCATTGAAGCGCTCGTTACGCTGCCGCTTGGACCGACTTCGACAACACACACTCCGCTGCCGGTAACATGCCGTGAACGCGCCTCATACGGGTACTGCGGGCGCGGCGCATACGTGGCCAGCGCTTTCGCTGAGGAGATTGACAGGGTCCCAGGATGACCGGCAGCTTGCGGCGCCTTGATGGGGGTGAACTTTTGCGACTGCGGTTTCTTTGGCGGAGGCGTCGTTTCTTCTACATACTCTGGCTGGATTTCCGGTGGCGGTGGAGGCTCCGGCAACGGAATGTCTTCCGGAGGAGGCGTCGGTTCCTCGGTGGCCTGCAGTGTTGCCTCAACAACAGCCGTCGGTATGTCAGGAGGAACTTCAACCGGGGCCTCGTGTTTTTGAGCAAGCGCGACCGCCGTGAGATGAATCGCTAACGCGACGCCAAAAGCACCCCAGAAATACAATGGCGGCGGTGGCCGATAAAGCAGCGGTTTTGGTAATTCCTCTGCCATAACCAGATTAGGTGCCGGGTCCCGGCACCCCCTTTAGCGCCTCGCTCTTAATTTCGAATGAGATTTTATAGAATCCTGCCGAGCGAAGCATATCGAGCAAATGAACAATGTTTCCATGGACAGTGTCGCGATCGCCGCGGACGAACACTTTCGCTTCCGGATCTGATTGGTGCACTTGGATCAGGCGCGCCTGCATATCAGCGTCGGTCATCTCATTTTTATCGAAAAAATAATGGCCATCCTTATCGACCGAGACGCTGATGTAATCCCGTTTTGATTGTGTCTCGCCCGAACTGCCCGTGGGCAGGTTCACCTTCATCCCTTTCATGTGCACCTGGCTCAAGCTCACCATCATGAAACTGGCGAGCAGAAAGAACATGATGTCGATCAAAGGGATGATCTCGATCCGCGCTTTCTTGTGAGGGACAGGTGAACTGACGCGCATTGGAAAATTCCTAGATTGAAGAACGCGTTGCTGAGGCTGGCGTACCGTGTTCGATTTCCACTCCTCTGTGTTCCCTGGGTTCCTTCTGTTGGGCTTCGAGCATCACTTCCAAGTTCGTTGCTGCCGTTTGCAGTTCGAACTCCAAGTTAGACACCCGGGACGTAAAAAAGTTAAACGGAATCAAAGAGAAGATGGCAATACCGAGACCGCAGGCCGTGGCAATGAGCGCTTCCGCGATGCCGCCAGTGACGGCTTGCACAGCCAACTCTTCGTTCCCGAGAAAACTGAACGACCTAATAAGACCGGTAATGGTGCCCAACAGACCAAGCAACGGTGCCAAAGTTACCAGGGTGTCCATGACGACGAGGAATCGGCCAGCGCGTTTGATCTCGATGCCGGCAGCGACCTGCAATGCGCCTTGCAACGAGGCGTGTTGGTGATTGAGGCCATTCCACATCATGCGAAGGACCGGGTCGCGTGATCCGCGCGAAAGCCTCGAAGCCTCGGTTGTATCACCGTTCTCGATCGCGGTAAAGACCTTCTCGATGCGCTTTGGATCGCGTCGGAACCAGCGGCCACCCCACCAAAAGCATCGTTCGATCACTACCGTCAGCGCAATGATCGACACGATCAGAATCGGCCACATCACCGGGCCCCCCTTGTGGAATTTGTCAATCAACCAGTTGCCTGCGAGAAAACCTGTTGGTTGCTCAGGAGTCGGCGAGGCGGCCGGGGAGGGACTGGTCGCGGTGGCCGCAGCCGGGCTAGTTACCGCTCCTGGTGCTGGGCTCAGTGTGACTGGGACCGATGTCCCAGGCACGGCAGGCTGCTGCTGCCCTTGTGGCACGGCAGGCTGCTGCCCTTGTGGCACATTCGTAGCCGGCGACTGGATAGGCGCAGCAGGATTTACCGCGGCGGGATTGGTCGGCGCTTGTACTCCGGGACTCGTAACGGGAGCTCCGGGCGGATTTTGCGCGGGCGGCGGAGACTGCGCGACCAATGTTAGTACAAGCGCTAGTAAGCAGGCTGAGGCGATGAATGATGTTTTCATAGTTTTGTTAAATCAGGAATGTGATCGAACGGTTGCGGTACAGGAGTGCCTTTATCGCAAAATCATTACTGGTGAGTCCAGCAAAAGTTTTCACTTTTTTGATCTCGAGGATGTACCCTTTACTTCGTAATATCGCTACAGAGAGGATGTAAGGCAAGCGCGTGGAGTTTGTCGTCGCCAAAATTCCGTCATTTCTCGCCCGTGGAACGGACTTGTGATGCGATTGCAACAGTATTACGCAGACGCGGCCAACTTTCGATTGTTGCTTCGAGTTCATCCCCGGCATGAATTGAACCGACACCAGCAGGCGTTCCCGTTAAAATAACATCGCCCGGCAAGAGTGTGAGCGACTGACTCGCGAAGGAAACAATTTGCGCAACCGGGTATATCATCCGGCTCGTGCGCGCGCTTTGACGCAGCTTCCCGTTCTGCCGTAACTCGAGCGAAACATCGCTCACATTGACGTCATTATAAACAAACGGCCCGATCGGTGTATAAGTGTCGAATGATTTGCAGCGACCAAATTGCTTCTCGGTTTTTTGTAAATCGCGATCGCTGATATCGAGACCAATTGTGTAACCGAAAACAAAATCCAGCGCTCGCTCCGCCGAGACATTTTTCACGGACCTGCCAATGACGACGGCCAACTCTGCTTCGAAATCGGTTTGATGTTCGGGAAACGCAATTTCGATTGTGCCGTCGTGCGGCAAAAGCGAGCCTGGAGATTTGAACCAGATCAACGGCGTGCCCAGCGGTGTCCGCTTCATCTCCGCGATGTGGTCGGAGTAATTGAGGCCGACTGCAATCAACTTGGACGGCGCGACCGCAAGATCAACAACCACATTCGTTAGGCGCAGAATCTCGCCTGTCGGTTCGATGTCGATCCAAAAGGGATTCTTTAGGACGCGAACTTCTTCACCACGGATTTCGCCGTAGAAAAATCTGTTCCCGGATTTAAAGCCGCCGAAGGTGCGCATCTGCCGTATTTCTGTAGCGGCGGTCTCTGACCGTCGCAAATCCATTCGTCAATCGGCGCACGGAGAGCGCTGCTATAGCTATTTTGGAACAATCCCGACAAAATCGCGCACGGATTTCTGCTCCGAAATTGAAAACGCGCTGCCATTCTTTCGCGCGAACCAGAATGCGCTCGATGATCCACCGTCGAGATTTAGTGCGCGTTCAATTCTCAAATCCTCAGCGAGGGAGGTTGTCGCAAGGATCTTTGCCAATTCTGCCAGCGAAACCTCCGAGCAAACGCCGACCAATGCGCGACTGCTGCTTGTGATCGCCGTAAAAGTCCGTCGGGCCAGACGGGAATCGTTCAAACCGCTGATGGGCTGGCCTCGATCAACAAGAAACGGCCCGCACTGAATTGCTGCAGTCACTCCCAAACGCCGCGAAAATTCACGAGAGCGCACGATTTGCACTCCTCGCGGTGAGGCAACAAGCACGCCTGTAATCAAGCGCGCGCGCTGCAGTGGCGCGATCATTTGACCGTTCGCGATTCGCAAACCGAGCGGCGCGAAGTTTTCATTGAAGTAACCGCCATTTACACCGGCCAGACATTTTTCATGTCTCATCATCTCGCCAAGACTCTCTGCACCACCTTCATTTTGAAGAACACGCAGTGTGCAGGACTTAGAAAAGATTGCGAGATCAACGGTGACGCGTTCGCTGCCCACGGGGTTTTCCAAAACAACATGTCTGTGTGCCACGCCGTCGAGTCCCGGCTCCGACGCGGTCGAGAGAATCGTCCAGTCCGCCTGTGCGGTTGCGGCAAGGGCGAGAAAGAAAAAGGCGCATTTAAAACGCATGAGTCATATGAGCCAGACGCGTCAGACGCTCTTTGCAGAATTGCGAATCTTGTCCCCGTCTAGGCTTTACCAGCGTATTTCTGCAGCAGCTCCTGAAAACGCGGATCGCTCCGTAACGGATCCCAAATGGGACTTACTTTCAGACCTTCCACCGTCACAGCGCTCGGCCTGCTTAACAATCCATCCAGAATTTCGATCGCGCGATCGTTGTCGCCAAGAATGGTGCAAACTTCAGCTACCCCAGCCGTAATTTCCGGGCCACCAAACGCATCCTTGCTCTCCGGCAGTAATTCAGTGGCACGGTGCGCCTCGGCCAGGGCGGCGTCCTTTTCGCCAAGTTGCGCCAACACTTTTGCCAGCTGAATATGGGTCTTTTCGACGTCAGGATTCCGCTTCAGCTCTTCTTCGACAACGTCCTTCGCTTTTACAAAAGCTGCTCGCGCGCCCGCATCGTCATGCAAAGCTTTTCGTGCAAAACCGATGGAATAATATTTGCCGAACAGAGCTCCAGGAAAAGCTGCGAGCTGATCGTCCGGCAGACTTTCGGCGACCTGCAATCCGTCCCTGTACTTGCGTTCGAGGAGAAACACATCCGCCCGGGAAGTGGCGGTCTTGAGCTTCTGGTCAGCGCTCATTGGCACAGATTTCACGGCATCAAATGCTTTCTCTGAGACGATGAAATCGCCCTTTTCAGCGACGGCCAGCTGGCACTTAACCTCCAAAGGTCCCAGGGCGGTGGGATCAAATGCCAGAGCGCGATCAATCGTCGCGTTAGCCTTATCGAAATTCCGCAGCATCTGGTAGTTGAAGGCGAGATTTTGCAACGCCCAGATGTCCTTCGGATTTAGACTCGCTGCTTTTTCGAGATTGGTGGTGGAGTCGGCCCATTTTCCCTGACGTCGCTGGATCGCGCCGATGGCGAGATAAACTTCCGATTCGTTAGGCAATGCGCGTTGCGCGATTTCGAATTCTTTCAGCGCCGCGTCGTAATCGTTATCGCCCCAGTAATAGGAGTACCCGCGGGCCAGGTGCGCTTCGGGCAGATCAGGCTGCAATTGCAGGGCTCGCTCGGCCAGCGTCTGGGCTTTTTCGCGACGTTGCAGCGTGCGTTCGATCGAACGCGCGATCCAGCTTTCCAATTGCGAGTAGCGCGCCATGGCGAGGGCAAATTTTGGATCCAACTCGATAGCGCGCTCGTAAAGCTGCTCGCTCTGTTTCAGTTTATTGAAATCCTCAACAGCGCTGGAAAGATTGTGTGCCTGGACGAAAGCGAGATAGGCCTCGCCGTTTTCGGTGGGCTTTTGTTCGATCTGGGCTTTTTCGCTTGGCGATAACTTTGCCCGCAGCTCAGTCGCGATCTTTTGTGCCAGATCGGTTTGAATCGCGAACACATCAGTTAGTTCTCGATCGTAATCCTCCGCCCACATGTGCTCGTCGTTCTCTGCATTAATCAATTGCACATTCACGCGTACCCGATTGCCAATACGGCGAACACTACCTTCCAGAATAGCACCAACTCCCAGCGCCTTTGCGATTTCACGAACGTTGGATGCTTTCCCTCGATATGGCATGACCGAAGTGCGTGAGATCACCTTTAAATCGCCGATCTTCGACAAATTTGTCAGCACGTCGTCTTGGATGCCGTCCGCAAAGTAGGCGTTCTCTTTTTCGTCGCTCAGACTTTCGAACGGCAACACCGCAATCGATTTGTCGATCTTGCGCGCTGAGACTCGAGGCAGCAGAAAGAACCCGGCCGCGGCGGAAATGATCACTCCGGTCGCTACCAACACGATGACGTTCCGGCGGCGATGTGATCCGGGCACCGCAGACGTTGGCGTTGCCCGAACGCCTTGCGGGGTGATGTCGTACGCCCAGGCAAGCATGAGCGCGATCGGAAAGCCGAGCAGCAACAGGGTAATCACCAAACGCAGCGCCCAGTTTGGCAATTCCCATGCGGGAAACGCGGCAGAGGCCAGTTGTATAATCCCGCCGGCAGCGATGATGTACGCTGCCGCCACGCGGTACACCTTGCGCCGCTTCACTTCTTCGAAGAAGCCGCTGTTCATAACAAGCGTGTGGAACTGATCGGGATTATAGTGCGGAAACATAGACGCGAAAATAGAACCGCGCCGTTCATTTCGAAGGGCGGGCATTCGCTTTGCGAATTTCTCTTCCGTGATTCGCGATGACGGCTGTGGCGGAGAGTGAAAGACAGAATCTGGCGCTAAGCTTTCGCGGCGTATCTGTCGATCAAAGCCTGGAAGCGCGGATCATTGCGCAGCGGTTCCCACATCGGATCAAGCTTTAAGAAGGGAACTGTGATTCCCATTGGCGTACTCAGCGAACGGTCAAGAAGCTCAATTGCCTGGTCGCTTTCACCCGTCCAGGCGTAGATTTGAGCGAGCGAAACGCTCATTTTTGGCCCGTCGAAGGCGTCTTGAGATTCGGGCAGGAGTTGGACGGCGCGTTTGCCTTCGGCAATGGCCAACTCCTTCTTACCGAGCCCGGCGAGAATCAAGCCAAGCGTTACATGCCGCGACGCGTCATCCGGGCTTTCGCGCAAGGCCTTTTCGGCAATAGGTCGGGCACGTTCAAAAGCAGAAAGCGCCTTTTCTTTATCGTTCAAAAAGGAATAAATCGCACCCTCGAAAAGTTCTCTTGGTCTATCAAAGTGAGAGCCGCCTTGAGGCGATTGCTGTAGAACCGCGAGAGCGTCGGAAAATTTTCGTTGCAACAGGAGGAGCTGCACACGTGCGAACGTGACAAGACCGTCTGGATCGACGCCCGTCGGCACTTGCGTCAACGCTTTCTCCATCTCGCTGAGATCTCCCTTCCAATCAATCGCAAGCTTCGCCTTCTCTGCGCGCGGACCAAATGAGCTGGGAGCAGCTTCAATCGCGCGGTCGAAAATTTTGTCTGCAGCTTCAAAACTTCTGGTGGCGTAATAATTGTCAGCAAGATTTTGCAAAACCCAGGCATCCTTCGGACTTAGGGACGCCGCCTTCTGGAGATTCGCGGTGGATTCCTTCCATTTGCCCTGGCGACGTTCAATAGCGCCAATGGCCATATAAACTTCCGGGGAGTTTGGTAAACTGAGCTTCGCAATGGCGAATTCGTCTAGCGCTGCCTGATAATCACGCTCGCAATAGTAATAATAAAAACCCATTGCGAGATGCGCCTCAGGCAGGTTCGGCTGCAAACGGAGCGCTTCCACTGCTGCGGCTCGCGCTTTTTCCTTTCGCGCGGGAGTCGGATCGAAGTCGTGGTAATTCCAATCGTGGACCCACGCTAACGCTGCAAACGCTCCGGCGAAGTTTGGATCGAGTTTCGTTGCTTTTTCAAAGAGCTGCTCAGCCTTTTCTGTATTGCTGCGGAACTTGTCAGCCCGATAAAACATCTCGTGACCCCGCATAAACGCCAGATAGGCTTCGCCGTTTTCAGTGGGTCTGCGTTCAATTTGCGCTTTCTCCATTGGCGACAGCTTCGCTTGCAATTCGCGTACGATTTGTTGGGCCAGGTCCGTTTGAATGGCAAACACATCGGTTAAATCACGATCGTAATCTTCCGCCCACATGTGCTCGTCGGTGTCGGCGTTAATCAATTGCACGTTTACACGCACTCGATTGCCGATGCGGCGAACGCTGCCTTCTAGGACAGCACCAACGCCCAGCGTCTTCCCGATCTCACGAACGTTGGATGCCTTTCCTCGATAGGGCATGACCGAGGTACGCGAGATCACTTTTAACTCGCCGACCTTCGACAAATTGGTGAGCACGTCGTCCTGAATGCCATCGGCGAAATAGGCGTTCTCCTTCTCGTCGCTCAGATTTTCAAATGGCAACACTGCGATTGACTTGTCGCATTTGTGGGCTGACACGCGCGGCAGGAGAAAGAACCCTGCAGCAGCGGAAATGATCACGCCGGTCATTACGAGCATGATGATGTTCCGGCGCCGATGCGAACCGGGCACCGCAGGCGCTGGTGTTGCCACAACGCCCTGTGAGGTGATGTCGTACGCCCAGGCAAGGATGAGCGCGATTGGGAAGCCCATCAGCAGCATAACTATCACCAGACGCAGCGCCCAGTTTGGCAATTCCCATGCGGGAAACGCGGCAGAGGCCAGTTGTATAATCCCGCCGGCAGCGATGATGTAGGCTGCTGCCACGCGGTACACCTTGCGCCGCTTCACTTCCTCGAAGAAGCCGGTCATGGCTACAGCTTTGTTGGTAGAGACCATAAACCAACACCAATGGCCCAAACGGCCACTATATTGACACGCCAAGTGGCCCTGGCGTTCACTTAATGCCGGTAGCCAGCAAAGTCTGAAAGTGCGGGCCCTGCTTTTCCCGCGATACAACGCTCACTTCAATTTGCCGGAACCCGCTCTTTTCCAGGAATTGGTGTAATTGCACTTCGCTGAAGCCGAGCCAATGGTCTGCATATAAGTCCCGGGCTCGTTCGAATCGGTGGCTCAAAAGATCGAGAATTGCCAGTCTGCCGCCGCGTTTCAGAATCCTGTGGGCGGCAGCGACCGCTTGCTGGGGATGAATCGCATGATGCAATGCCTGACTCAAAATCGCCAGATCGACGCTGTTTTTGGCAATCGGCGGATCTTCGATGTCACCAAGCCGGTATTCGAGGTTCTTGATTCCGTGTTTCTTCGCCAACTGCGCCCCGAAGTCGACCATTTTCGGCGAATTATCGATGGCGATGACCTTGCGCGCCTTCTTTGCCAGCAACTGCGAAAGCGTCCCCTCGCCCGCACCCAGGTCGGCGACTGTTAGCGGCGGGAGCAAAGTAATGAGCGTATGCGCCAGCGCTTTCCACGATCGGCCCGGCACATAACTGCGGCCAAACTTGCCGGCAAGCTCGTCAAAGTATTTGCGCGTCTTGTCCTGACGTTTGTGCAGAACAAGCTTCAGACTGGTTCGATCGCGCGATGTTTCCGGCAGTTCGCGGGCGAGCAACCCGGTAATTTCTTCGACGCGCTCGCGCTGCGAATTTCGTCCGTGATGATTGGCGCCGTAATACACGTTCTTACCTACCCGGCGATCGGAAACGACACCGGCCCGCTTTAATTGTGCGAGATGACTGGAAATGCGCGATTGGCCCATTCCCAGAATCTGCTGCAACTCTGCCACTGAGAGTTCTTCCTGCTCCAAAAGAAGCAACAGCCGCACCCGGGTCGGGTCGGCCAGCAGCCGCAACAAATTAATAGTTGACGCCATGAGAGTAGCCTACGATATATCGACGCATCATGATTGGTCAATATGTCGGATGGGCAACAGTTAAATTATTAAAAGAGTTACATTGTTACAACGGCCACGTGATCACACGCTCTACCCATCCGATTTAACGTTGTAACTTTGTAACCGATCACTTCGCGCAGCCATGTCTCGCCGTTACATCTTTTCATCCGAATCCGTCACCGAAGGTCATCCCGATAAAGTCTGCGATACCATTAGCGATTACGTTCTTGACGCATGCCTCGAGCAAGATCCGTTAAGCCGCGTCGCTTGCGAAACTCTTGCAAAAGGCAACCTCGTCGTGCTCGCAGGCGAAATCACAAGCAACGCAAAGTTTGATTTTGAGGAGCAGGTCCGCGCTGGCATACGCGACATCGGGTACGTGAACGGCGATTGCATTTTTCATGCCGACACCTGCCGGGTGATCTGCGAAATGAGCGAGCAATCGCGGGACATTAAGCAAGGTGTCGATGAAGCAGCAGCCGATGGGAAAGCCACTGCGGAGCAGGGCGCTGGTGATCAAGGTTTGATGTTCGGCTTTGCCTGCAATGAAACGCCTGAGCTGATGCCTGCGCCTATCTCTTTCGCCCACAAACTCGGGCGCGAGCTCACGCGACTCCGCAAAGCCGGCGAAATTCCCTGGCTGCGACCGGACGCAAAGACGCAAGTCTCGATCGAATATGACGGCTATAAGCCGCTGCGAGCCACGACCGTGGTTGTTTCCTCGCAGCACGCCGAGGACGTGAAACAAAAAGAAGTCCGCGAGACTTTGCTCGAACTTCTCATCAAGAAAGTGATGCCGGCGGAATGGCTTGATTCGAAGACTTCCTATTTGATCAATCCAACCGGCCGGTTCGTAATTGGCGGTCCCGAGGGCGACGCGGGCATCACCGGTCGCAAAATCATCTGTGATACCTATGGCGGAATGGGACGTCACGGCGGTGGCGCGTTTTCCGGAAAAGACCCAACGAAAGTGGATCGTAGCGCCGCTTACATGGGGCGCTGGGTGGCGAAGAATGTCGTCGCATCCGGCCTGGCGGACCGATGTGAAGTTCAGTTCGCCTATGCCATCGGTCATCCCGAACCGGTAAGCGTCAGCGTTGATACTTTCTGCACCGGAAAGGTGGACGAAGAAAAGCTGGAGCGCGCGATCTGGGAAGTTTTCAGTTTCAAGCCCGCCGAGATCATCAAACAACTCAATCTGCTTCGCCCGATCTATCGCAAGACTACCAACTACGGTCATTTCGGACGCATTGACGATCTGGATGCGATCACCTGGGAAAAAACAGACAAGGCGGAAGCGCTAAAGCAGGCTGTTAGATAGACACTCCGAACACTTTCATGAGCACAACAACCACTGAATCGAAGACAAAACAGGATTACAAAGTCGCCGACATTTCATTGGCTGATTTTGGAAGAAAAGAAATTTCCATCGCGGAGAAGGAAATGCCGGGTCTGATGGCGATCCGCGAAAAATACGCGCCACAGAAACCGCTATCAGGCGTGCGCATCACGGGCTCGCTGCACATGACGATCCAGACCGCGGTGTTGATTGAAACGCTGACCGATCTTGGCGCAAGCGTACGCTGGGCGAGCTGCAACATTTTCTCGACGCAAGATCATGCCGCAGCAGCGATCGCCAAGCGCGGACATCTCGGTGTTCGCCTGGAAAGGTGAATCGCTGGAAGATTACTGGCGATGCACGTATCGAGCGATTTCGCATCCTGAAGGTAAAGGTCCACAACTGGTGGTCGACGATGGCGGCGACGCCACTTTGCTGATTCACAAGGGCTATGAGCTCGAAGAAGGCAGCGATTGGGCCAAGACGAAATCGGCGAACAAGGAAGAACAGGTCATCAAAGATTTGCTGCTCGAGATTCATCGTGAGAATCCTTATCGCTGGCACGAGATCGTAAAGGATTGGCGCGGCGTTTCCGAAGAGACCACAACCGGCGTGCATCGACTCTACAAAATGCATCAGGAAAATCGGCTCCTTGTTCCTGCGATCAACGTGAACGATTCCGTCACCAAATCGAAATTTGATAATCTCTACGGCTGCCGGCATTCGCTGGTCGATGGATTAAATCGGGCGCTGGATGTGATGCTTTCCGGAAAGGTCGCCGTCGTGTGTGGTTACGGCGATGTCGGCAAAGGCTGCGCGCAATCATTGCGCGGTCAGGGCGCGCGCGTCGTCATCGCCGAGATTGATCCGATCAATGCGTTGCAGGCGGCGATGGAAGGCTATGAAGTGACGACTGTCGAAGAAACGCTCGGTCGCGGCGACATTTACATCAGCGCGAGCGGCAACATCGATGTGATCACGTTCGATCACATGCAACGAATGAAAGATCAGGCGATCGTCGCCAACATCGGCCACTTCGACAACGAGATTCAGGTCGATGCGCTCAACACCGCCAAGGGCGTGAAGAAAACCAACATCAAGCCCCAGGTGGACAAGTACACATTCCCAGATGGGCACGAGATTTTTCTTCTCGCCGAAGGTCGATTGGTAAACCTCGGATGCGCCACCGGTCATCCGAGCTTCGTCATGTCGAATTCATTTTCGAATCAGGTTCTGGCCCAGCTCGATCTCTGGAAAAATCGCGACACTTACAAAGTTGGCGTTTATGTTTTGCCGAAGAAACTCGACGAAGAAGTCGCCCGTCTGCACCTGGAAAAGATCGGCGTGAAGCTCACCAAGCTCTCGCAAAACCAAGCCGATTACCTCGGCGTCCCGGTCGACGGCCCGTTTAAGTCAGAACATTACCGATACTGACTGGTGTTCGCTACTCCGATTGTGAGGTTCCTCGCTTCGCTCGGGACGATAATCCGGCGGCGATTTTTCGCGCGAGATACGCCGAGAAATATCCCGCATAACGCTTCTGCAATTCGCGACGCTGCCAGTCTTTGCCAGTCACTGTTTTCCGGCAATTGGGAGCGCCGCATTTGCATTCCACGGAGTAATCGTCATCATCAGTCGTCGCCCAATCGTGGGTGAGTTCCTCGCCGGTGCGGATATCACGCATCGCCACGAACGTGATCTCGCCGCGCATTCCAAGATTCGCATCGCACGAGTGATTCGAATACAACATCGATAGCTCGCGCTCTACATCGGTCACCGGCGCGATGAACAAATCGTCGTCGATCTGAATTTCCACCGGTCCAAGCCGTGGCGTGATTTTTTCGCGCAAAGTTTTTCGGTCAACAATGTGCCCGCCTTTCACCGCCACGATCTCATCCTTGGCAATGTCTGCAGTCGCAAACAAACCGCGTCCGTGAATTTTACTTTCACGGACTTCGGTTTTCGGCGAGAGATATGAAAGTCGCGTCATTGGCGGCAGATTCGTTGTAGAGACATTTGCCAGGGCGAATGCCTTTCAATTGTAGCGGCAGGCGTGTCGCCTCCGCGATTTGAATTTTGCGGCTGACACAGCCGCCTCTACAGTTGTCGATCTTATAATGAAAGCACGTCCAGCCGCGATTATTTTCATTCTCGTCACAGTGACGCTCGACATTTTGGCGATGGGTTTGATCATCCCCGTTTTGCCGAAGCTGATTCTTGATTTTCTTGGCGGCGAGATGACCGATGCGGCAAAATGGACCGCCCGGTTCGCTGTAGTCTTCGCGCTGATGCAGTTTTTCTGTTCACCCTTGCTCGGAGTTTTGTCAGATCGGTTTGGAAGACGCCCGATCATCCTGCTCTCAAATCTGGGTCTCGGATTGGATTACATCGTGATGGCGATGGCGCCCACGTTGAACTGGCTTTTCCTCGGCCGAATTATTTCCGGCATCACGACTTCAAGCATTCCGACAGCGATGGCTTACATCGCCGACGTCACGCCGAAACAAAAGCGAGCCGGAGCGTTCGGCCTGATCGGCGTGGCATTCGGGATCGGATTCACGTTCGGACCAGCAATTGGTGGATTGGCAGGCGATTTCAGTCCGCGTCTCGCGTTTTGGATTGCAGCCGCTCTTAGCCTGACGAATTGGCTCTGGGGTTACTTCTTCGTTCCGGAATCCTTGCCGCAAAATCAGCGAAAACAATTCGAGTTGCGGCGTGCGAACCCGGTCGGCTCGCTGACGCTGTTGCGTTCTCATCACGAACTTTGGCGGCTGACCACGATCCAATTTCTGGCCTATCTCGCACACAATGTGTTTAGCGTCTGGGCACTTTACGCGATTTATCGCTACAGCTGGAGCCAGGGAATGATCGGACTGTCGCTCATGATGGTTGGAGTCGTCACTGCCGCGATTTCCGGCGGACTGACCGGCTTAATGGTGAAACGTTTCGGCGAAAGACGGACTCTTTACATTGGCCAGTTTTTTGGATCGGGCGGAATGTTAGTCGCCGGCTTGGCCAAAACGGGCGCGTGGCTGCTGGCTTCGATCCCAATCATTTCGCTTTGGAATATTTCCATGCCAGCCGCGCAAAGCATGATGACTCATCGCGTCAGCGAACGCGAACAAGGCGAATTGCAAGGCGCGCTCCAGAGCATGCGTTCGATCACGTTCATTATCGGCCCATGGTTGTTTCTTCGGATTTTTGGATGGTTCATCGATCCGAAAAATAAAATTCACCTTCCTGGCGCGCCGTATTATCTGGCAGCCGCTCTTCTTTTTACCGCGATGTTAATGTCGACACGCATCAAGCAAGGACCTGTCGAATCACAAACGGCCATGCCACAGAACGCGCCGTTGGCGCCACCGGAAGTCACCGCGACCGGCGCTGCACCGTTTAGCGAAGGGAAAGAAAACATTTGAGCATCCGCATCGCGTCAGCGATTGGATTGGTGTGAGAGCAATTGCGCGTTGCCTGATCATTGCAGTTGCGATCTGCTCATGGTTTGCGATTTCAAATCATTGTGCGTTCGCTGCGCTGGCAACAAACACAGACTCGGTGAGAGCCGGGTGCCCGTTTCATTCCAAGCCTGCGAAACAAGAGAAGCCGTCGACTGGAGCCCAGTGCTGCAAAATTTTGCGCGCGGTTGCTCCGGTTGTCATCAAGAGCTGGATGCGTGACGACGCGAATTTTTCCAGCGCCGATCTTAGCCTGGAAGAACGCGCGTGTGTCGAGAATTCGCGAATTGCCCTGGCACCGCGATCTCTCGACACCGGGCCGCCGGATGCGCATTCGTTCGCTGAATTGATTTTGCAGCGGAGCCTTCTCGCTCACGCTCCACCTCTCTAGCCTAACCAGCCCCGAAAGCCTTCGGGGTCCCGAATCTTCCGCTGTAGCGGCAGGCGTGCCGGCCGCGTTTGCCCAGACCGTTCGCAGCCGACACGGCTGCCACTACAGAAAACGCACAGGCCACATGCAGAAACGAATCTCGATTCTAATCATCACAGTTGCGCTCGCGATTAGCGCCGCAGCACAGGTAGGGGCGATTGACCCCAATCGCCCGGACAGGGGCCACGATTCTGAGCAGGAGCACGAGAAGAAACAGAAATACACCTGCCTGATGCATCCTGAAGTGATTACGGATCATCCCGGCAATTGCCCGAAGTGCGGAATGACACTTGTGCCGAAGGAAGCGAAGAGACACTCAACGCTCAACTCCGATAAATCGCGAGCAGGCACGCAACGCGCAACATCCAATCATCAGTCGCATTTGCCGCATCAGTCTCAGTCAATGCATGAGCACGAGATGCAGCCGCCTTCGCATGAGGGCCACGCGATGCAGATGGAAATGCATTCTTCCATCGACCTTGCCGATCCCATGAGCCGCGAAGGCTCCGGAACAAGTTGGCTGCCGGATTCGTCGCCGATGTACGGCAAGATGTTCATGTTCGGTGACGACATGCTCATGCTGCACGGCGCGATTTTCCCGCGTTACACCAACGTAAGCACGACGACGCGGCGACGACCGCATCGATGCGCCCAACTGGATCATGGGCATGTATTCGCATCCGCTCGGCGACAGCACGCAGATCGGCGCGCGACTTAATGATGAGCCTCGATCCCCTCACCGAAGGCGGACGCGGTTATCCGCTCCTATTTCAAACCGGCGAATCGTGGCACGACCAGCCGCTGCACGATCGCCAGCATCCGCACGATCTTTTCGACGAGCTATCAGTGAGCCTCTCGTCCCGCATCGCGGGATTCGATGACGATTTTAGCGGGTATATCTATTTCGGCTATCCGGGCGAACCGGCGCTCGGCCCGCCGACATTTATGCATCGCCCATCGGCAATGGATGATCCCGACGCGCCGATTGGACACCACTGGCAGGATTCGACGCACATCACGTTCGGCGTGGCCACAGCCGGTCTGGTTTGGCGCAACGCTCAAAATTGAAGGCAGCATTTTCACAGGCCGTGAACCAGACGAAGACCGTTACGACTTCGATCGGCCGCGTTTCGATTCTTACAGCGGCCGCATTTCATGGAACCCTACCAAAAATCTAGCGCTGCAAATTTCACACGGCTACATCAAAAGTCCGGAAGCGCTTGACCCCAAGACAAACATCCATCGCACGACCGCATCGGCCATTTACAATCTGCCGCTCGGTCCCGACAGCAATTGGTCAAACTCGTTCGTCTGGGGCCAGAATAACGCCACCAGTGAGGGCAAAACGCAATCGTTCCTAATCGAATCAAATTACCAGCGCGGACGCGATACGGTTTATCTCCGCTGGGAGCGCGTAGAAAAGTCCGGTCACGAACTGGTTCTCGATCCACAGGATGAATCCCGCATTTTCCCAATTGGCGGATACACCATCGGTTACATACGCGATTTGTCGCACGGCAAAGGCGTGGACATCGGACTCGGCACTCAATTGACCATCAACGACCGACCCGATCGACTCGATCGCTACTACGGAGACGATCTCGGCTACGCGTTCCAGTTTTTCCTGCGTATCCGCCCGTCTTTACACACTCATGGCGGGCACGAACACGGCGAGCATGTTGCCGGAATTGAAAAATAACGCAACCGATCGCAAATCAGCCCAGCGCGCCACGCGGATCGCGCTCTTGTCATCGCGCGCGACCTGCGTGAAAATTAACGCCCCGTGGCTCTGCGACTGCCGAAACGAGATTACCAGGACATCGAGCGAATCATCGAGCTGGATTTTGTGCGCGCGACGGAAGCCGCTGCACTGAATTCGTTGCGCTGGCTCGGACGCGGCGACAAGGAAGCGGCCGACGCGGCTGCCTGCGACGCCATGCGCGGCATGTTCGATCTGATGAACATCTGCGGCGAAGTCGTTATCGGCGAAGGAATCAAGGACGACGCACCCGGCATTTTCAAAGGCGAACAGCTCGGCACGTGGGTTCCCGGTTCGCCGCAGTTCGACATCGCCATCGACCCAATCGACGGCACAACCAACATTTCCAAAGGCGCGCCGAACTCGATCAGTTGCATCGCAGCGGCGAGTCCCGAGGAAGGAGTAAAGGTGGCGCTGCGCGATGTGCCGTCGTTTTACATGTCGAAGCTGGCTTACGGACCGCGCGTTATCGATTACATGAAAAAGCGCGGTGACTCGCTTCACATCGAGATGCCGATCCCGGAGATGCTAGCAATCGTGGCGCGCGCGGTGGACAAACGCGTCCAGGACGTGGCGGTGATGATGCTCGACAGACCGCGGCACAAGGAAATCGTCGAACAAATTCGTGGGGCAGGCGCGTCGTTACGCATGATCGGCGACGGCGACATCGCCGCGGCCATTGCACCATCGCTGCCCGAATCCGACGTCGATCTTTACATGGGCATCGGCGGCTCGCCCGAAGCGGTGCTGGCGGCTGCAGGAATCAAGTGTCTCGGTGGCGATATGCAATCCAAAATGTGGCCGCGCGACGAAAAGGAACGAAAAAGCCTGATCGATGACGGTTATAAGAAAGATCTGGACTGCGTTTTTTCAGCTGACGACCTGGCCAACGGCGAGAATATCCTCTTCTGCGCGACAGGAATCAGTGACAGCGCGCTGCTGCGCGGCGTGCGGGCTCACGGCGGCGTCACGGCTGTTACACATTCGATCCTCATGCGCGCCAAGAGCAAGACAGTGCGTTTCATTCGAGCAAGGCACAATTTGCAAACCAAAACGATCCGGCTCAGATCCGATAATCGCGAACACTTGATTTAAGATTTCGGCTGTATTCCGAATTTGGCCAGCGCCGCGACAGTTTTTTCCATCGGCAGACCGACGACGTTTGTGAATGAGCCGTCGATTTTTGCGATGATCTCCGCGCCCTTTCCTTGCGCGGCATAGGCGCCGGCCTTATCCAGCGGATTCACTTTCGCAAGATAATTCTCGATAGTTGCGTTGCTCAGACGGCGAAAACGAACGCGCGAGACATCGTGAAAAACCGCCGATCTTCCCGATGCCTGTTGATAAATTGCCACAGCAGAACAAACCTCATGAGTTCGTCCGCTGAGGCTCTGGAGCATCGAGGCAGCCTCACTCAAATCCGTCGGTTTACCGATAATTTGATTCTCCAGTGCCACCAGCGTGTCAGCCGCCAGCACGACAGCGTCGGGCCGCGTCTGCGCGATGGACATTCCTTTTCGAATGGCATTCCACAACGTGAGTTCCCGCAACGTAAGAGTGGCATCGAACTTCTCTGCAACGCGCGGCCTGGCGATTTCAAAATGAAATCCACGCTCGGAAAGCAATGTAGCGCGCCTGGGCGAAGAGGATGCCAGCACTAGTGAAGGCACGACATAATAACTGTAGAGACAGCGGTGCCCGCTGCAACGATTGAGATCTCCTCCGGAACGCTTTCAGGCGAGCTGCAGAGGCATGCGACCAGCCATCAGTGCAAAATAGAATCAGCCGAATAAAGCACGCCGTTTTTCACGACCATGGCGATATCGGAAGCGTGCGCGATGTCGTCAACGGGGTTCGAATTGAGAATGACGAGATCAGCAAAATAGCCGTTTTCAATCTTGCCGATATGCGCGCCAGTGTCGCCGCCAAAGAGTTTCGCTGCGTTCGCCGTGGTGCATTGAAGAATCTGCATTGGCGTCAGTCCGGCTTCTTTCATCAACTGAAATTCGCGGAAAAGCGCCGGGCCATGAATTGTGCCGATGTTTCCTGCGTCTGTTCCCGCTGCAATCGTGATGCCTGCATCTTCCAGTCTTTTCAAATTCGGCAGTGCGACATCGTAGGTTTTCTTGATGCGATCCATTGCCTCATCCGGTTTAGCTAACGCGGTCTTGATTCGGTCAGGTAATTTATCCTGCGGAATTTTGGTGACATCGAGCGACGCGATCACTTCCGGATTACCCCAGTCTTTTTCCTCCGGCGTAAGATTCAGCTGATGCGAAAACGTCCGGCCATAACGCTCGAAGACAACAAGCGTCGGACACAAAATCGTGTGTCGATCTTTCAGCAGCTTTACAAACGCGTCATCGACTGGCTTGTCGGTCACGCTGTGAACGAGCACGTCGGCGCCTTCTTCGACTGCCGCGCGTGCCGTTTCCAATTCCGTGGCGTGCACTGCGACACGAAGCTTGTGCGCATGACTTTCCTCAATCGTCGCGCGCACAATTGGCCGGAAACTTTCGACCGGATGATCCTTGTCGACGATGTACCAAATTTTGACCAGATCCGGCTTTTGTTCGGCCAGTTTACGAACGAACTGCCGCGCCTGATCCGGCGTGTCGATTTTGACGATCGGTGGATCGCCAAGATCGAGTTTTTCGCGTGAGACGCTCGAGATCAATGGGCCGGCCACCGCCACGCGCGGCGCTTTCTGCGTCTGATTCGCAGTCTTGCGGACCTCGAAATTCCAAAATGGTCCGCCGACATCAACCACGCTGGTGATGCCGCAGCGCAGATAGCGCGCGAACACATCGTTCAAGTGACTCTTGACCCACGCGACTTCGTCCTTGTAGGGGCGAACGCTATTCAGATCGGCGCCGTCCGGTCGCGTGAACAGATCGCCAGATTGAAAGAAGTGAATGTGAGTGTCGATGTAACCCGGCAGAATGAACTTGCCGGCGCAATCAATTTGTTTTCCAAGCGCTCGCCGCATCCTGCTTGCCTATCGCGACGCGTTCGATCTTGTCGCCATCGATTACCACCGTCGCGTTCGGCAGGACTTTGCCGTCAGCTGGGTTGATCACCGTTCCGCCAACGAGCGAAATTTTTTCAGCGCGGAGCGTCGCGCTGAAGAATGCGAACGCGAGTACGAGCGCAATTCTAAATTTCATTCGAGAGATTCCTCGACTTCGCTCGGAATGACAAAGGCTATTCTTTCGATTCCGGGACGGCTTTCTCTGCCGCTTGGAAACCGATCTTGGAATGTGTGCCGTCGCAAAACGGTTTTTCAGTCGATGCGCCGCAGCGACAAAGCGCCATTCGTTTTTCCACGGGATATTTGTTTCCGTCAGCGTCGATCAACTCCACTTCACCTGTTACGATGTAAGGGCCGTTCTTGATTGGTTCGATTGTTACTTGAGCCATGGGAGCATTCTAACTGAGGTGCATCGCGTTGTCCTCAACGCGATGTTAATTCAGGCGCCGAAGGCGCAAATCTTTGCCATCGTCTTCGGAGAAGCCGATCCACCTGGATTTGTAGCGCGCTTCAACGCAACATAAACAATCATGGATTGGAAGATCTTGACGCTGTCGCTCACGCTAGCGCTTTCTGCTTTTGCTCAATCGCCTTCGTCGCAGGAAAGCATCCATTCACCTTCGAAGAGATGATGGCGCTGAAGCGCGTCGGCACGCCGGTGCCGTCGCCCGATGGCAAATGGGTCGTGTTCGACTGCGAAGATGTCGATCTTGCCGCGAACACGAAGATTTCGCATTTGTGGATTGTGGCGGCCAGCGGCGGCGAATCGCGGCGGTTGAATCAAACGCCGAATCACGAGGAGCGGCCGCGATTTTCACCGGACGGCAAACGCTTGATCTGGACTTCGAAAGCGACTGATCCGACGCAAATCTGGATGTGCGATTTCGATCCGAATGCAGGCGCGCTCGTCGGCAAACCGCATCAGGTTACGAACATTTCGACCGGCGCGGACGGCGCGATCTGGTCGCCGGACGGCAATAACATCGTGTTTGTGTCGGCCGTGTATCCGGATTGCAAAGATGATGCGTGCAACAAACAGCGAGACGAAGAGCTGAAGAAGAGCAAAGTAAAAGCGAAAATCTTTTCTCGCCTGTTCTATCGGCATTGGAACGCGTTCACCGAATTCAAACGCAGCCATTTGTTTGTGGTTCCAGCCGACGCAAATGCAGAGGCAGGCGCGTCGCCTGCACCATCTCCAGAATCGCACCCGACACGGCTGCCACTACAAAAGATTGCAGAGCCGCGCGATCTCACTCCCGGCGATCACGACGTGCCGCCGTTCTCGTTAGGCGGCCAGGATATGTATGCGATTTCGCCGGACGGCCAGGAGGTCGCTTACACCAGCAATATCGACGAGGTCGAAGCGACCAGCACGAACAACGAAATTTTCATCGTGCCGATCAACGGCGGTGCGCCCAAGAAAATTTCCACCAGTCCGGGCGCCGATACGACGCCGCTCTATTCGCCAGACGGAAAATATCTCGCCTGGCGCTCGCAAGCACGCGCCGGTTTCGAAGCCGATAAATGGCGGCTCATCACTTAAGATCGACAATCTGGAAAACTGCGCGATACGACAGAGAATTTTGATCGCTCGGTGGGAAGCTTCGCGTGGCGCCCGTCCCACAAACTCCGCCGCAAAGCATTTGGTTCACTGCAGAAGATGAAGGGAACACGATGCTCTTTGGGACCGACGCCGAAGGGATAAGCACTTCACCGACTCCGAAGCATGATTCGGGCGCCAGGCTTCCCGTTTCACGCCGACGATCTTGTATTTGCCGGAGATGAAGCTATTTTTCACGCGAATGTCGGTGACGGCACCTAATGAGATTTGGGTATGGATCCGACTTGGCTACTCGGCCAAATGTCGCCGGCAGACGTTTCGACGCCGTCACGCATATGAATGACGCGCTGTTGTCGCAGATCGACATGCAACCGTTGGAGTCGTTTTCGTTCAAAGGCGCGAACAATGAAGACGTGCAGGGTTTCATCGTTAAACCGCCGGGATTCGATCCGAAAAAGAAATATCCTTGAAATTTTTGCTCCATGGCGGACCGCAAGGAGCGTGGGGAAACGAGTGGACGTATCGCTGGAACGCGGAGTTGTTCGCGGCGACGGGAAATTACGTGGTGGTGATGATCAATTTCCACGGCTCGACTGGTTACGGACAGAAGTTTACCGATTCGATCAGTGGCGATTGGGGCGGCAAACCGTATGTCGATCTGATGAAGGGGCTCGATTACGTGGAGAAAACATTCCCGTTTATCGATAAGAACCGCGAGGCGGCGCTGGGCGCGAGCTACGGCGGTTACATGGCCAATTGGTTGTTAGGCCACACGAACCGTTTCAAATGCATCGTGTCGCACGACGGCATGTTTAACGCCGAGTCAGCGTATGGCACGACAGAGGAGATCTGGTTTATGAACTGGGAATTTGGCGGTCCGCCGTGGAAAAAACGGGATGTTTACCGGAAGTGGTCTCCTCACGAATATGCGCAGAATTTCAAAACGCCAACCCTCGTCGTGCACGGCCAGAACGATTACCGGCTCGATGTCTCACAAGGTTTCGATCTATTTACGACTCTGCAAATACTGAAGGTGCCGTCCAAGATGTTGTATTTCCCGGACGAAGGCCATTGGGTGCTTAAGCCGCAGAACAGCCGGCTGTGGTACAAGACGGTGAACGACTGGGTGGATCAGTGGTGTAAATAGCTTCATGCGACGAAGTGAGAACCTCAATCTGATCCGAAACTGTAACAGTTTGTCGAGTCCGCTCGCAACACTCAGACTAGCATCCTGCGCCCTGAAACGTGCGAGCCTGTGCTGATTGCGCGAGTGCCGTGAACTGACTGGCCAGTACTGAATCGAGACGACGCGAATCATGAATTTAAGTTAATATTACCAGGATCACGGCATACCGCCTCTTGACTTTTTGCGCAGTTGCGCATTAAGAACGCCATCGAAAACCTATGTCTGTTGCTCTTTCGTATTTCGCTGTCAGTTGTCTCAATTGGTTCCTTTTCTGTGACCGGTTGCGGCGAGGATCCGCGTTTTTCCGCGAAGACGCAGTATTTGGGTGGCGTTTACGGCAACGCGGAGGGTGGTCCCCCCCACGACACTGTCTCGTATTGGGATGGGGACAATTCTAGCGGAAGCCCTTCCGTGAAGATCAGTCTCGGAGAACAGCGCGCATATTTTTACAAAGGTGGCGTGCTGGTCGGTGTTTCGCAGCTTTCAACCGGGCGCGAAGGACTAAACACACCACTGGGTAATTTCAAGATTACTCAAAAGGACAAAGACCACGTCTCCAGTTTATTCGGTGACTACGTCGATTCGGCGGGCAACGTGGTGGTGCCCAATGTCGATATTAATAAAGATCCGAAACCGCCGGGCGCTCACTTCAGAGGCACACCGATGCCGTACTTCATGCGCATCGTGTCAGGGACAGGTATGCACGCAGGTTATTTGCCAGGCTATCCGGCGTCACACGGCTGCATCCGCATGCCCGAGTTCATGGCCGAAAATTTCTTTAAATCGGTCTCAGTCGGAACCCCAGTAACGATCACGAATTAGGATCTTTTGGGGAGGCAGTATCTGGGCTTGCAGAAAATTCCCGGTATCGGCATTCTGATCATTCCGCTGCCAGGAATATGATCGTCATCACGCAACCAAACGCCACCGAAGAACAGATCCAGCGGATCATCACGCGTGTACGCGAGTTCGGGCTGGAGGCACAAATCAGCCGTGGCGCGTCGCGCGTGATCATTGGCGTAATCGGACCCGAGGCGCTGCTTCGCGAGAAGCCGATTGCCGCGATGGCGGGCGTGGAAGCGATCATTCCCGTCTTGAAACCTTACAAACTTGCCGCGCGGGATTCTCGCGGCGCCTCCTCGGTCGTCGTAGGTGATGTGCGCATGGGCGAACACGAGGACGTTGTTCTTATTTGCGGCCCGTGTTCTGTCGAAAGTCGGGAACAGATTCAATCGATCGCAGCGATCGTCAAAGAATCAGGCGCGAAAATTTTGCGCGGTGGCGCGTTTAAGCCGCGCACTTCGCCATATAGTTTTCAGGGATTACGCGAAGAAGGGCTTCGTTTCCTCGCGGAAGCGCGCGCGAAAACAGGCCTGCCTGTGGTCACCGAAGTCATGGACCCGCGTGATCTCTCGATGATCGAGAAGTATGCCGACTGTCTTCAGGTTGGGACCCGCAACATGCACAACTTCTCCCTGTTAAAAGAAGTAGGCCGCAGCAGACTTCCCGTGCTCCTCAAGCGTGGATTCAGTGCCACGATTTACGATTTGATCATGAGCGCGGAATACATCCTGAACGAGGGCAACCCAAACGTAATCCTCTGCGAGCGCGGCATTCGAACGTTTGAGATTGCCGCCCGCTACACACTCGATCTGAGCGCTGTTCCAATCTTAAAATCTAAAACGCATCTCCCGGTAATCGTCGATCCAACACACGCTCTCGGTCTCAGCGAATTTGTTCCGCAGATGTGCCTGGCCGCAGTCGCGGCCGGCGCGGACGCGCTGATGATTGAAGTGCACAACTCTCCCGAGATGGCCAAGAGCGACGGAAACCAGGCGCTCACGCCGGAGATTTTCGCCGAGCTCGTCCCGCGTCTCCGCGCGGTTGCCGCGGCCATCGGCCGCGCGTTGTAAAATCAAATTCGGCCTGAAGCCCTCGGGGACCGTTGCTGCCAACGCGTTGAGGAGTCGGCGCGGCGACCGTTCCACTTGCGCAAAGGGTGTATCGGTTTCTCCCGAAAATGCCAGTCCGGCTCGGACCGATGCCAAGAGAGATCGCCGAAGGCGCAAGAATGCAGACCTGGCTACAACTGTGCCAGAATTTGGCGTAAACTCTGCAGTGGAAAAACCAATCGGTCGTAGAGCTTCTGGAATGCGTCGCGGCGAGCGAACCCATTGCGCGCAAACTTCATGCGATACAAGATGCTCAATGGCCGGTGCAGTTCTCACACGTCATCCAACCAGCCCAGCCATTTCTGGCCGCCATAATCGCGCACACGTGGCATCGGCTTCCAGCCGATAATCGGCAGGCTGCCGATTCCACGATTTGGATCCTCTGTCCCACGTTCATTCTCAAGAGTTGTTCTACGAAAGCCTGCTTAACTGGCAGCCGGATGCGCTGTTCCTCCCCGAAGCCGAGTTTGCAGCAGCCGAAAATGTTTTGCCGGATCCGGAAATCGTCGCGGAACGGCTGGCAGTCCTAATGCAAATCGGGCGCGGAACCGGTGCGCGCGTCATCGTCGCAACGCGGGCAAGTCTCGATCAAGCGGCACCAGGGCGCGAGACGCTCCAATCTGCTCTCACTCAGCTCCGGCGCGGAGCAACCGCGCAGATGGAAGACCTTCTCAAGCGACTTGTCGCCGCAGGTTATGAGCGCGTCGCCCAAGTCACCACCCGAGGACAGTTCGCCGTCCGCGGCGGCATTCGTCGATCTTTATTCGTGGCAAGCGCCATTGCCGTTGCGGCTGGAATTTTTCGGCGATCAGATCGAATCACTGCGCGAGTTCGACATCGATACTCAAACTTCGGTGCGCGATTTGGGTTCGGTCGATATTCTGCTCGGAGCGCCGGTGGGACCAGATCGCCTCTCCTTGATCGATCAAAGCGGTCGAGTCCGCGATTACGTCGCTCCGAATGATCTGATAATTGATCTTGAACCGGAAATGGAGGGCGGAGCCCCTGCGACGCCGGGCTCGCGGGAGCTTGCCACTCCACACATCCAGATCAGCGAAGGCTGGATTGAAACTGGTCCGGAAGATTTCGGCGGCGCATTCCAAGATTGCGAGATCGGCGAATTTGCGGTCGGCGATCTGCGTGCTCGCCGAGGCGAAACGGGCGCAGTTTGTCGAGCGTTTAAGAGAATGGCGCGCCGACAACGCAAGAATCGTCATTTATTTTCAGACTGAGGGCGAGATCGAGCGTTTTCGCGAGATCATGGCCGGCGCCATTGAAGAAGTCGATTTTGTCGAAGGAACTCTTGCTCGCGCGGATTTTGTTTCCCCGCGGCCAATCTCGTCGTCCTCTCTGCCGCGGAATTATTTGGGCGATTCGCGGCCCATCCGCGCAGGCGTTTGCGTCGCGCGGAGCGCAATCGCGCACAGATTGATTTCAGTGAGCTCAACGAAGGGGACCTCGTTGTGCACCTTGAACACGGTATCGGGCGATTTCTCGGGCTGCTTCACCTCCCAAAATCGCCGCATACTGTGGAGGCAGGCGTGTCGCCTGCTTTAACAAAAGGTGCAGCCGACACGGCTGCCACTACAGATGGAACGCAGGAAGTTCTCGCGCTCGAGTTTGCAGATGAAGCGAAGCTCTATGTTCCACTCGAGCAGGCGTACCTCGTTTCCCGCTATGTTGGTGCAGGAAAAAAATCGCCGCCACTCAGCTCACTCGGCGACGGAAGATGGGCTCGCGCCAAAATCAAAGCGGCGGCTTCCATATTTGATTACGCCGGGAAAATGCTCGCGGTCCAGGCCGAGCGGCAAATGCATCCGGGCTACGCATTCGCCCCGGACACAAAATGGCAGGCAGAATTTGAACATTCATTCCCGTTCCGTGAAACGCCGGACCAAATGAGGGCAATCATCGACACGAAGATCGGCATGGAACGTCCCCGACCGATGGACCGCCTCATCTGCGGCGACGTCGGTTTTGGCAAAACCGAAGTGGCGGTGCGCGCCGCGTTTAAAGCAGTCATGGACGGCAAACAAGTGGCCGTGCTGGCGCCGACCACGGTTCTGGCTCAACAACATTTCGAGGTATTCCGGCAGCGCATGCTCGATTACCCGGTACGCATCGAAATGCTCAGCCGTTTTCGTTCGCAATCGGAGCAGAAAAAAGTGTTGCGACTGCTGCGCGAAGGCGGTGTCGATATTGTCATCGGTACGCATCGGCTCATCTCGGGCGACGTCGTATTTAAAGATCTCGGCCTGGTGGTGATTGATGAGGAGCAGCGCTTCGGAGTGCTGCACAAGGAGAAATTCAAAGAGCTTTTCAAGCTGGTCGACGTGCTAACGCTCTCGGCCACCCCGATTCCACGCACCCTGTATCTGTCGCTGGTAGGCGTAAAAGACATGTCCACGATCGAGACTCCGCCCCTCAACCGTCTGCCCGTGGAAACGGTAGTGTCGGCTTACGATGAACGACTGATTCGCGCGGCGATTGATCGCGAACTCGAACGGCAAGGCCAGGTATTCTTCCTGCACAATCGGGTAGCGAGTATTGAGCGGGTGCGTGATCGGATCGTCGATCTTTGTCCACAAGCCAGAGTTGAGATCGGGCATGGCCAGATGGATGCCGACGAACTGGAAGGCGTTATGGCGCGATTCGTTGCCGGGAAGATCGACGTGCTCGTTTGCACCACGATCATCGAAAGCGGCCTCGATATTCCGAACGCAAACACCATCATCATCGATCGGGCAGACCAGTTTGGTCTCGCCGACTTGTATCAATTGCGCGGGCGCGTCGGCCGGGCTGAGCACAAGGCATATGCTTACCTGCTTCTTCCGCGCGAAATGATGACGTCGGCGCAGCGCGCAAACGGATCAGCGCCATTAAACAATACAGTTCGCTCGGTGCAGGTTTTCGAATCGCCATGCGCGACCTGGAGATTCGCGGCGCGGGCAGCATGCTGGGCACAGCTCAAAGCGGCCACATCGTGGCGGTCGGTTTCGATTTGTATTGTCAGTTGCTCAAACAGGCGGTAGCCCAGCTGAAAGGCAAGAAGCCGCGGTTTCGGCTAGATGTCGACTTGAACCTCGATTTTGTCGCCACAAATGAAGCGGAATTCGTGGCGCCGCCCACACCAAGGAGCGGAGGTTTCCCGTCCGCCGGTACGCGTGGGGAAGCGGCTACCTTTGAGAAAATTCCAGCCTTCATTCCAATCAGCTACGTCAGCGATCCGAGTTTGCGCATCCGGGCATACCGCGACGTTGCAGAAATTACGACGCACGAGCATTTGGATCGTCTGCGGCGCGACTGGCGAGATCGCTTTGGGCCGTTCCCAGCGGCGGTTGACAATTTGTTTGACCTCATCGAAATCAAGCTCGCTGCTGCGAGATCAGGGATAAACCGTGTCGAGGTGCGCGAACGCAAATTGATGTTGACGCGGCGCGGGGATTTTATACTTGTCGCGGGCAAATTCCCTCGTTTAGTTGAAGCGAAAATCGAGCAGCATCTCGGGGAGATTCTGGAATTGATTAAGAAATTATGAGAAACTTCGTGCGTTCATTTGCCGTCTTTTCGGTGGCGGTCTGTGCGCTTGTTGTATTACCCATTTGTTGCGATGCGTTCGCACAAGAGCCTCAGGTAGTGGATGGCATCGCTGCGATTGTTAACGGCGAGGTCATCACATACTCGCAGGTGCGCCAGTTGTCCGCGCCGCGCGAAAAACTGTTGCGATCGCAATTCACCGGTCAGGACCTGGAAAAGAAGCTGAACGAAATCCGGCAGCTAGCCGTAAAGGATTTGATCGACCGACGGCTTATCATACAGGCGTTCAAAAAGGAAAGCTATCAAATCCCGGATCACATTGTGGACCAGCGGGTGCACGATATCATCCGCGAGAGCTTTGGCGGCGATCGCAATTCGTTTGTCAAGACGCTTGAGGCGCAGAGTTACTCGCTGGGCGAGTTCAAGGAAAAGGAGATGGAGCGAATAATCGTCCAGGCAATGCGCAGTCACAACGTCAAGACCAACTACATTATTTCGCCTACCAAAATTGAAGATTTCTACAGGAAGCATCGCGAACTATTTACCACCAAGGAAGAGATCAAGTTGCGGATGATCATGATTTCCGGCCAAAAGGACACCGGGAATGCGCAGGCGCAAAAGTCGCTGGCCGAAGAAGTGCTCGGCAAACTTGCCAGCGGCGGGGAATTCGAACAAATAGCGCAGATTTATTCTGAGGACAGCACGAAAGACAACGGCGGTGATTGGGGCTGGATTGGACGTAATACTCTTGCCGTGCCGCTGGAAAAATTCGCCTTCAACATGCCAGTCGGCAGAATCAGCAATATCGTCGATTACGCCGGTAATTACTATATCTTGAAGGTAGAGGACAAACGCGGCGGCACCACGAGGTCACTGGCCGAAGCCCGCGCCGATATCGAGAAGAAACTGATCCAGGACGAAGCGCAGCAAATTCAGGAACGCTGGATCGCCAGCCTGCGCGAGAAAGCTTATATCCGGACGTTCTGAAGTCTGACGTTCGACGCTGAGTGCCTGCTCGCGATTTGTCGCAGTTGAGCGTTTGGAGGTCTTCTCGTGCTCGTGCTCCTAATCGAATCGTTCGACGAAAAAATGTTCGCCCTTGAAAGCGAATGTTCGTCTAATTCTCGTTAGGCCCATGACGCTGCCCGAATCGCAACCTTGGCAGGACGATGCGAAGACGTACGTGGATCGTCACGATTGGGCCGGAGCGATTCCTCTCTCGAGCGCGATATTGCTGAGCATCCATTGGATCCTTGGAGTCGAATTTTCCTTGGCAACTGTCACCTTGCGCTCAAGAACCTTGAAGTTGCGCTTGAGCATTTCCGAGCCGCTGAAGAGCTTGCTCCGAGTTAGAGTAAGCCCGTAGGCTGTCAGGGAGACTGTACTGTGTGCGGCTGGCAGTTGGGAGGCGGCCGGCGTTTTCGTACCGCCGAGCGCTGGAGATGGATGACGTTGAAGTCGCGTGGCTGTATGATCAGCCGGGAACCGTTGCGCCAGCTTCTCTTACAGATTCAAGACGGGCGATTCGATGATTACTTGTCGCGCCCGCCATGGTGATTGTGTGCCGTACTAACCAGCGCCTTTAGAGTCAGCTAAATAAAACCACGGCCGCTGTAGCCACGGCCCTGTGGGCCGTCTTCTTAGTGTGAAAAGCAGCGCCGAATTGGACCGGGCACAGGCCGGTGGCTACAACAGTTGTGAAATTGCGCCAGTAGCCAGCAAAAAACTCTAGTGAGGCGACAGCGTCAGAGATCCGCCGTCGTTTGCCTTGGCCATGCGCAAGTTTTCCTCGGCTTCCGGAAAGTCGGGATGCAAACGTAACGCTTCTTCGAATTGCGCGATCGCGCTGGCAGTGTTGCCTTCGCGCATGAAAATTTTTCCCAGATAATTATGCGGCTGGGCTAGCTTTGGATCGAGCTTGGATGCCGTTTGAAGATGCTCCTTTGCTCCTGCGAAGTCGCCCTTTTCCAAGAGCGCCGTGCCGAGATCTATTTGAGCATCGACTAAACTGGGATCAACCCGAACCGCTTCTCGATACTGGGCAGTGGCCTCGTCCAATTTGCCGTGTTTTTCCAGAAAGGCCCCATAACTATGATGAGCCAGCGAGGACTTTGGCGCCAGACGGACTGCGGCTTGGCATTCCGCCGCCGCCTGGTCGTCCTGACCCAATTGCTCCAGAAGATAAGCATAACCGGAGTGATACTCGGCGTTGTTAGGGTCCATCCGCAACGCTTGTTCATAATGGGCATGCGCCTCGTTCAGCTCTCCTTTGCCAATCAGAATGGTCGCGAGACTGACATGCGCCTTCGCGGAATCGGGATTTAAACGCAGCGCCTTTGAGAAGGATTCGGCGGCTTCATCAACACGACCGGCGTCCTGTAAAGCGGTCGCGTGATTCAAATGCGCCCGCGCGCTGGTTGGAAGATCGGCGGCAATCATCGCAACGCGATCGAGTTCGCTCCGAACCGAGTGCGTCTGCCCAAGCCAGAGCGCTCCCAATGGAATGACAAAAACGCCAACCCATTTCGCACCGTGCAACGCCCACCCTGGGAGAAAACCTTTCGTCGAAACATCGGCTGTGCCGCCGGTGATGCCGAGAGATTGCCGTGTGGATTTCTCGCGCACCTTCCAAATGAACCCGTCGTAATAAAAATGGAGCAACGCCGACGCAGTCACCACACCGGCGAGGATGTTTTTGACTGAATCGACACCGACACTCGACTTGAAATAGCCGAGCGCTCCGTAAGCGAAGATCAAACCGACATACAGACCGATCAGCGAGCCGCTGCGCCGGAACACGAAGCGCATAAACCCGCCGATCGAGCTGTCCGTCTCAACTCGTTTGCGATTATAAATCCAAACCAGCGAGAGATACTGGACATCATGAAAGACTTCGAACAAAGCAATGCCGACGAGAACGCTGGCCACGATGTTATTGCAGTACCACCAAAATGTTATGCTCGTGACGAGAAGCACGAGCTTCACCGGGCTAGGTCGGTTGCCCCTGATCCAGCTCCAGACATAATTTGCCAGGAACAATCCCGCAACGGTGATCGCCACCGCGAGTAACCCTTGCTGCGCGGTGCGGAGAAGCGCAGGCGGGATGAAAGGTCCACCGGCGGAATAATAAGTTTCGAGTGTATCGGTCATTCGCTGCGGTGAGAGCAAGACGGCAGTGGCGAACCAGATCCCGCACAATGCGAAATCCAAACGCCGCGTTAGCTGGGCAAACGAACCGACTTTGGCGTCGTAAATACGGCAGAACCCGTAGGTTTGCATCATGCCGTGCCAAACGCCCCAGACAAAAGCGACCAGCACAATGCCTTTGAGGTCCCAAATGGAAAAGGCCGCGCAGACCACAACCAAAAAAATCGGCGCAAAAATGAAGCGCCATTTAAAGCGTTGGAATAATGCGCGATCGCCGTAAGCGCGAATCATTCCCGGTAAATGGTGACCCATCGCGCCAAATGCAGCGACGAAAAGATAGATGTCTTGCGCACTCCAACGCGCCTGTGCCAGCAGGAAGATCGGCAGAATGACCAGCGGCGTGCAAACGTACAAGATCAGGTCGCGCCAACTATCTAAAATCCACAAGCCAGACTTTCGCGCGACCGCAGGCGTAGCGGGAACCGTTTGCGGGCTCGAGAACGCGGTAACGTGCTGCATGCCGGCGACCACTTTTCCTTAAACCGCGGGGAAAATCAATCTTGGATTCAGCGAAAAAAACGGCGTCGAGTATTTAGCGTCACTCTAGAAAAGCGGCGGAGCACCGCCGCACTCCACAACTCAAGCGAAGGATATGCACTTGTAATCTCGGCGACGTTTTGGAGTGCGGCACATGCTTTGCCGCTTTACAGATAAGAACTACCGTGCTTGCTCCGTGGCGATCTGTTGATGAAGATGCGCCATGCAGTCGCGTATTGGGATCACGCTGGGCGATTGCGCCGGCATCGGGCCGGAGATTGTCGATCTCGCGCTGAAGTCTGACCGAGTTCCGAAATCGGCCGGATACAAGATCATCGGCAAATATCCGGATTGCCAGCCAGGACAGCCAACGCGTGAAACTGCGCGCGCCGCCGCAGTCGCGCTAGAAGAAGCCGTCACGCTGGCCCGGCGCGGTGAGCTCGATGCAATCGTAACCAGTCCGGTTCACAAAGCCCGGATGTACGACGTCGGTTTCAAGTTTCCTAGGACAGACGGAATTTTTTGCCGAGCGCTGCGGCGTCAAAAATTTCGCAATGTGTCTTACTGGCGGAAAAATTACGATCGCACTCGTCACAGCGCATCTTCCACTGCGCAAGGCCGCGACCGTGCTCCGGCAATCAGAGGTTGTCCGAGTCGGTCTGTTGCTTGCAGATTTTCTCCAACGGCGATCTCTCGCGCGCGGCGCTCCCCGAAACTCGACGGCTTTAAGCCGTCGAGTTTCAGACGACGCGATGAATGCTCATCTCGATGGCGTGACATTGCGGATTGCCGTTGCCGGATTAAATCCGCACGCTGGCGAATCCGGCAAACTTGGCCGCGAAGAAATTGAAATCATCGCGCCGGCAGTGGCGGAGTTAAACCGATCACTGATCACTGATCACCGATCACAGTGCACCTTCACGGGCCCCCTTTCCCCCGACACAGTTTTCCATCGTGCGATTGAAGGCGAATTCGACGCGGTACTCTGCATGTATCACGATCAAGGATTGATTCCGCTGAAACTCCACGCCTTTCACGAAGGTGTGAACGTGACGCTTGGGCTTCCTTTTCCTCGCACCAGTCCCGATCACGGCACCGCGTTTGAAATTGCCGGCAAAGGAATAGCCCGTCCTGACAGCATGATCGCCGCGATTAATCTTGCCGTGGACCTTGCGCAAAATTGTAGCGGCGCGCTGCGAGCGCCGACATCGGCTTCACCTCGGCGGTCATAGATCGCCGCTACAGCAATCCTGCTGTTGCTCTTACTCACGCTCATGCTCGATTGCAGGAAACCCGATTACGATTGCGAGCATGAGCACGAGCACGAGCAGAATCGAAAAGTACGTTTCGGTTTTTAACATCGGACTACAGAACACGTTCGTTTATCGGTGGAA
The DNA here is from genome assembly GCA_963719605.1 of uncultured Verrucomicrobiae bacterium. Lineage (GTDB taxonomy): Bacteria > Verrucomicrobiota > Verrucomicrobiia > Chthoniobacterales > UBA10450 > Udaeobacter. The sequence goes on along the minus strand of CAVRCO010000020.1, from coordinate 35,647 downwards.
TTATTTTCTGCGCGCGCTGTTTGGCCTGATTCCGCTGGCCGGCACAGTGTTTCTTTGGGCCGCGGTGTTCAAGGAGCGCGGCGGCAGCCTGCACGGCTACGACTACGGCTCGATGATTTACTACTATTTGCTCACTATTCTGGTCAGCAATCTGGTCACCCCAACGGAGGATGAATGGCAGATCGCTGCTGATATTCGCGAAGGCCAGATCAATGCGCTTCTCACCAAGCCGATGAGTTATCTCGCGTACCGGTTCAGCATTTTCTTAAGTGGCCGCCTCGTTTACACCTTCGTTACTCTGCCGCCGATTGCGCTGATCTTTATTTATTTCCGCGACTACATCGTGCTGCCGACCGATCCAATGGTCTATGTGGTTGCCACGGTGTCGCTGTTAATGGCTGCGTTGATTCAGTTCTTTATCACTTACAGCCTTGCGATGATGGCGTTTTGGATTCTGGAAATCTCCACCATCGTTTTCATCGTTTATTCGTTCGAATACTTCCTCGGTGGCCAGATGTTTCCCATCGACATCATGCCGTCTGCCGTCCAGGCCGTGATGAAATGGCTGCCGTTTTATTACGAGCTGTTTTGTCCAGTCGCGATCTTTCTCGGCCGATTGAAAGGGCCTGACCTCGTGCAAGCGCTAGCGATCCAAACCGGCTGGCTGTTGCTCGCGTGGGCGTGGGCAAACTTCATGTGGAAACGCGGCCTCGGCCATTACCAGGCCGTCGGCGGATGACCGCAGCGAACTTTCGTCGACTCCTGAACTTGTGAGCGTCATTGCTTCGCATCTTTCGGCGCGAGCGAAGTGACGATTTTTTCGAAGCGCGGATCGCCGCGGAGCGGATCCCAGACGGGGAAGCAGTTTTAAGGCGCCGTAGCTCAGCATCAGCGATGCGGCGGGAGCACGCAGTCCAGCTTCCAGTTGCTGCAAGGCAAGCTCCTTGTCGCCCGCCCACGCTGCTGTGATCGCGAAATATTGAAGGACGAGACTGCCGTTGTTGACGTCTTTTTCCACCGGCGTGAGCGCGATCGCCCGACGGCCTTCGTCCAACGCCAGGTCTTTCCGCCCAAGAGCAGCGTCGATTAAGCCGAGGACGCAAAGCGCCGGGCCGTAGTCCGGCTGCGCCTGCACGATCTTCTCCTGCTGGGCGCGAGCCGCTTCAAACGCAGTGCGCGCTCTCGCCTCATCTTTGGTCATGCGCGCCAGCAGCCCTTCACCAAAGCTGCGGCTCAGAATAATCGCCGCATTCGCCCCAGCATGGATTGTCGCCCAGCGCGACGAGTGCTCGTTCGGCCGCAGCCGGATCGCGTTCGGCCAGCGCGCAAAAGAACCAGATATCCGCGGCGCTGGCGATGGCTCCCGCCCCTTGCGCGAGGATTGCATCAATTGTCTGGTGGAGCGGCCGGGTGTCCGCTTTCCAGCAGACGTAATATCCGCCGCGATTGGTGCGCGTTTCGGCGTTGTCGGGCACGATCGCTAACGCCCGATCCAGCGCAGCGATCGCCTCGGCATAGCGCCCCAATAGCTTGGTAACTGAGCGCGATCTGTTGCAGAGTATAAAAGTTGCGCGGATCCAGCTCCACCGCGCGCTGCAGATTCTGCAGACCTTCCTCCTGCTGGCCGCGACGCCGCAGAATGTAGCCGGTGAGTTCGAAGAGACGCGGATCATTGGGTAATGCTCGGCGCGCAATCTCCAATTCGGCGAGGGCGCCGGCATAGTCGCGCAGCCCGTAGTAAAGATATTGCGCGCGCGCCAAATGCGTTTCGGCAGCATCCGGCCGCAGCCGTGTCGCGGCTTGCACCGCAGCTTCAGCCAGCGCCAGCCGGGCGGGAGTGTGATCAGACGCCCTTACTGCATAAAGGTTTTCGTGCGCATAGGCGAGCTGGCAGTAAGCGTCGAAAAATGAGGGATCGCGCTTCACCGCTTCATCCAGAAGTTCAATTGCCTTCCGCAGGTCTGGCTCGCTCGTCACGCTGAAACTTGCCGTGAGAAGAAGTGACTTCGCCCGGCTGTAAAGGTCGAAAGCCGCCAGATCAGTGGTGGGCGGCTGCTCGATCGCTTTCTTCTCGTTAGGCGAGAGCTTCGCCTGCAACTGGTCGGCAATCGCCTTGGCGATCTCGCTTTGGATGGCGAACACATCGGCCAGATCGCGATCGTAGGTTTGCGCCCACAGATGCGCGTCGGTGCGGGCATCGATCAACTGGGCATTCACCCGAATCTTGTTGGCGGCACGTTGCACGCTGCCTTCCACCACATGCGCGACGCCTAACTCCTCACCGATCTTGCGCAGGTTGCGCGCGACTCCGCTCTTATATTGCATCACAGAGGTGCGGCTGATGACCTTCAAGTCCGCGATCTTTGCCAGGTCCGTGAGGATTTCATCCTGCACGCCATCGGTGAAATAGTCGTTTTGCTTTGTCGCTCGCTCAGGTTTTCGAACGGCAGCACCGCGATGCTTTTTTCACCGATTGCCAAGGCCGAGCTCGTCGGCCTCCGCATAAGGAAGACGACGCCAGCGATAATCGCAGCAAGCACCAGCAACGCAACAGCCACTTCCGCCCAGCGCACGCGGGCCCGGCGTTTCTGGGCGGTCTCGAATTTCCGCGGCAGCTTCGCATTGCCGAATTGATCGTCGTAGAGGTTCACGACCGAGACGCGCACCCCATGCTTCACTTCGCACGAACCGAGATCATGCAGCAGCGGTCGCCACTTATCGTATTGTTCCAAGTCTTCAGCGACGCGCTTTGAAAGCAAAATGTGACCGGCGTCGCCACAATCCATCACCCGTTGGGCCATGTTGATTCCGGCGCCCGCGAGATTGGCCCGTTCGTTTACATCCACAACCCCGCTGACTGGTCCGCTGTGGATTCCCATCCGAAGTTGTAGGCGCGGATGTTCCTTGAGCGCGCGGCTGATCTCCACCGCGCATTGCGCAGGCGCTTCCGGACTGGTGTAAAATACCAGCGCCATCCCGTCGCCCGTCGGGATTTTAAGCAAACGGCTCGCGGCTTCGGCTCGTTGAAATTGTTCGGAGGCGCGAACGACCTGGTTCAGTTCCTCAACCGCCGCGTGCTGGTCGTTAATCGAAAGCTTCGAGTAGCCAACGATGTCGATGAACAAGACATGGGCGATTTCGAGCTCGATCTCTTTCTTAGTCTCAATGGGCATCTTTGTCGGGCGCGCTAAGATTACGTGAATTCCATAATCGCGCCTTATTCAGACTGTCGAGAGTGTCAGCGATGATATTCCAGTAATTTACGCGACGGATTGTGCTCTTTTGCTCTCCACAGAGCAATGACAAAGTGATATGAACGAGCGATGACACCCGAAACGCACAGTTCGTTCGCTCGGCACGTAAGTCTGATTCGACGCCTGGTCGCGGATGCTGTCAGAGTTGAGCGCTTGCCTCGCCGTAGTCTTGCCCGCAGGAGGGTTGAACCTTGGGCGTTTTCATCCGAAATAGCACGCAGTCATGGCGCGACTCCACGAATATCAAGGCAAAGCCATTCTTGCCGCTAATGGATTCAAAATTCCGCGCGGTCGTTCGGCTCGAACGGCTGAGGAAGCCGTAGCGGCAGCGAAGGAACTGGGCGGCGAAGTGGTCATCAAGATTCAAGTCTGGACAACGGGTCGCGCCGGCATCGGCGGCGTCGCGTTCGCAGAAAAGCTAGACGACATTCGCGCACACGCGACGCGGATGCTGGCGATGAAAGTCGGACAGTTTCCAGTCGAAGCCGTGCTTGTTGAGGAAAAGATCGAAATCGATCGGGAGTTTTTTCTTTCGCTTGCCATTGATGACGCCGCCCGCGCGCCGATGATCATCTTCGCCGCTGGCGGCGGAAGCGGGATTGAAGAACGCGCCGCCTCGACGCGCCGCATCCCGTGCGATGTCAATCGAGGACCTCTTGATTCAGCCGTGAATGAAGCTGTCAGTTCATGCAGACTTTCACCGCAGCACGCCGCGCAACTGGGCGATTCGATCCGGAAGCTGTTTACCGCAGCGCGCAGCGTCGAAGCGCGGTCGCTGGAAATCAACCCGCTGGTGCTGACCCAAAGCGGTGAGTTCGTCGCAGCCGATTGCCGCATTACGATAGATGATTACGCAGTGGCGCGTCACCCTGAGCTGGGAATCGAAATCGCGCGCGAGTTCGACCATCCACCGACTGCTCTCGAACGCGTCGCCTACGCTGTCGAACAAAGCGACCATCGCGGCACATTTTATTTCGCACAGTTGGCGACGGCTGCTCCCAAAGAGTCCGGGGGTCTGGTTGGATTTCACGGCGCTGGTGGTGGGGGATCAATGATGTCGATGGACGCTATCGTGAACTCAGGGTTCACCATCGCCAATTTTACCGATACCAGCGGTAATCCGTCCGCATCCAAGGTCTATCGCGCCGCGCGAATCATTCTGGCGCAGCCCGACCTCGTCGGATATTTCGGTTCCGGTTCGGGTGTCGCGAGCCAGGAGCAATATTGGTCGGCGTACGGATTGGCCAAAGCTTTCTGGGAACTCGATCTCGACATTCCCGCGGTGATTCGTCTGGGTGGCAACACAGAAGATCGCGCAGTGGACATCTTACATCGCATGTCCAAGCTACTTCGCGCGCCGGTCGAGGGTTATCGCAAAACCGACACGCCCGCAGTGATCGCCGCACGCTTTGCTGAACTTGTCGAGAGCGCCAGCAGCAGAAAATGGAAGCCGCGCATTCCACGTGCGCCCGAGGTTCACCAAAGATTCACCAACGATTGCTTTTCCCGTGAAAAACGGCCGCCTTTGGATTGAGACTGTGCAATGGTCACAAATTCGAAGTGCTATCGAAACGCATTCCGGCGGATTGATTGTCGATCGAGAAGGCGTGCCCGCTCCATCGCTGCCCGACGAAGAATTCGCCACGAAGGATTCCGAACTGCTCGCCTGCGACGTCGAGTGTCGCCTTGCTGAAATCGAAGGCTTCTATCTCGAACTTGATATTCCTGGATTAAACGAACTGATCGGAGGCGCCCACTAGATGGCAATTTTAATTGACGAAACAAAGCGGGTTCTGGTGCAAGGCATCACCGGACGCGAAGGTCGGGCGCGCACACGGCTGATGCGCGAATATGGAACGAATGTCGTCGGCGGCGTTACGCCGGGTAAAGGCGGACAGAGCGTTCTCGGCGTGCCTGTGTTTAACACGCCACAAGACGCGGTAAATTCGTTAGGCCGCATCGATATCTCCGTGCTCTTCGTGCCAGCGGCAGGCGTTAAGGAAGCGGCGATTTCCGCGATTGAAGCAGGAATCAAACTCACCGTGCTGGTACCCGATCGCGTTCCAGTGTGGGACGCCATGGAAATCGCGGCAGCCGCAAAAGCAAATGGTGCAATGTTTCTTGGGCCGAACACGCTTGGAGCATTGAGTCCGGGCAAGGCCGTAGTCGGCATGATCGGTGGCCGCGCAGAAAGTGCGCGCCAGTGGTTCAAGCCCGGCGTCCCAAAAGGAGTGGGAGTGATCAGCCGCTCCGGTGGCATGGCTTCAAGCACCGGTTATTACCTTGGTCGGGCCGGCGTGCGCATTTCAAGTATCGTGCACATCGGCGGCGATGCTGTCCTTGGAATTCGGATCCCCGACGCGGCGCTGATGTTCGAGGCTGATCCTTTTACCGAAGCCATTGTCATCTTCGGTGAAATCGGTTCTTCGCAGGAGGAAGAATTGGCGCAACTGATTGTGGATAAAAAAGTCACGAAGCCAGTAATTGCCTATATCGGCGGCAAAGCCGCTCGTGAAGGCACACGATTCAGTCACGCCGGAGCGATCATCGAGGGCGGTCGCGGGACGCACGCCGGCAAAGTAAAAGCATTGCGCGAAGCCGGTGCAACTGTGGTCGATTCGTTTGGGGAACTGCCCGATGCTGTCGTCAAGATTCTCGCGCAAACCAAAGGACAAAGCCTCATGAGTGAAGCCGACCGGAAAGCAACATGGAACACCGCTATCACGCGCGTAGAGCCCAACAGAGTGGGAGTGCGGGGATACGATATTGCCGATCTCATGGGACGCGTCTCCTTTGGCGCAGCGGTTTATCTGATTTTGACTGGCGAACTGCCCTCGCCTGCAATCGCGCGTTTGATGGACGCGATTTTGGTGGCGTCGATCGATCATGGCGCGACTCCGCCCAGCGCGTTGGCCGCGCGAACTGTCGCATCGACCGGCGCAACGTTAAGCGCGGCGGTCGCTGCCGGAATCATGTCGATCAATCGTCATCATGGCGGGGCAATTGAAGATTGCGCGCGAAACCTGAAAGCAATCGCCGATCGCGCGACTCGTGAATCTATTTCATTGGATGAAGCCGCCACACGCACGCTGGCGGCGATGAGAGAGGCCGGCGAGCGCATGCCGGGATTCGGTCATCGTTATCACACGAAAGATCCACGCACTGCACGGCTGTTCGAGCTGGCACGCGAAGCCGGAGTCGATGGCGTACACATGCAAGCAGCGCGCGCCGTTGAAAAAGCGTTCGCCGCAGCGAAGAAAGCTTTGCCCATCAACGTGGACGGCGCTATCAGCGCCATCCTTGCCGATCTGGGAATGAACCCCGCAGCGTTCAATGGCATTTTCATGATCGCCCGGACGCCCGGCCTCGTGGCGCACGTGATCGAAGAACAAACTCGCGAGAAGCCAATGCGTCGGATCGATCCCGTCAATCACGGCTACGACGGCCCGCCGCCGAGAAGTATGCCCCGCACGTCCGCTTCCTAGAAAGGCAGAGACTGGGCGCATTTCGCACGTTAGCTAACAACTGCCACGTCCAGCGGCATAAATAAAAAAGATTGATTGTTCGAATTGTATCGATCAAGAATCGTGCACTCCAATGAACCTCCACTATGAAAAAGAAATCCACTTCACAATTCGGCTTCTTTAACCTTCGTGTTTTAATCGGTCTGTTTGTTTTCCTGGCCGGCGTCTCCCTGGCGCTGGTGGGCTTTGGTGCGTTCTCAAATGCCTCTGCCCAGTCAAACGCATCTCAGGCGCAAGCCCAAGAACCGAAAGCACAGCAAGTCGGCGAAACAACTGTGATCCCCGCGTTGCACAGCGATCTGTCGCGGCCGCTGCGCGAGCAGCCATTGATCTGGCCACCAATGGAGGCGGAACATGAAGCGAATCTCAACCCGAAAATACCGCATCAGCATCAGGATGAACCCGACCCGGTTATCCAAAGCAGTTTTTGGCAACGGATGATAAATACGCCGGCTATTCCGGCCCCGCTTCTCAATTGGACTGGCATTGCCTATCCGGGCGTCGAGTTGCAATTGTGCGCCGCCCGATCCCAATGGCGAGGTGGGAAAGACTCAATACGTCCAGATGGTGAACGAAGGGCTGCAGGTTTTTGATAAACTTAGCGGGGCATCGGTGTTTGGCCCGGTAGCCATCGCTTCAATTTGGTCCGGCTTTGGCGGAGCCTGCACAGGCGGCAGCGGCGATCCGATAGTCGTGTATGATCAGCTCGCCGACCGCTGGATCATCAGCCAGTTCGCTGTCCCCAGCGGCGCCTCTGTTCCTCAAGACGAGTGTATAGCTATCTCCCAGACCGGTGACGCTACTGGCGCGTGGTATCGGTACGACTTTCACCTGACCAGCAACTTCCTTGATTATCCCAAGCTAGGCGTCTGGCCGGACGGCTACTACATGTCCGCTAACGTTTTCAACACGTCGGGCACATCCTTCCTTGGCCCTCAACCCTTTGTGTTTGATCGAGTCAAGCTGTTGGTAGGCGATCCTACTGCCACATCCCAAACGCAGGGAATTATTGGCGGGTCTAGTGAATCGCCTTTTCTCCCAGCCGATCTGGATGGCATCATTCCGCCATCAGTTGGTGATCCGAACCACTTCGTCGCATTCCCGCAGAGTAGTCCACTGATTTACAAGGTATGGGCGTACCACGTGGATTTCACGACGCCGGCTAACTCGACGTTTACACTCGAGGCCAGTGTGCCGGCAGCATCTTTCACCGCACTTTGTCCATCCACGCGCAACTGCGTACCTCAGCTTGGCACGAGCTCGGGGCTGGACGCGATCGCCGACCGCATGATGTTCCGGAATGCCTATCGTCATTTCTCCGATGGTCATGAGTCGCTGCTTGATAATTACACAGTAAGCGCCAATTCGGTGGCAGGGGTTCGTTGGATCGAATTGCGGCGCACGCAGCCCGGGAACTGGGGGATTTTCCAGCAGAGCACTTATCAGCCTGATACGAGCTGGCGTTGGATGGGCAGCATTGCTTCTGATAATCAGGGCAATATTGCGCTGGGGTTTAGCGCATCCAGCAGCTCAATTAACCCGCAAGTCCGTTACGCAGGCCGGCTGGCAACCGATCCATTGAACACGTTGTCGGGGGAACAACATCTTTTTGACGGCACCGGCACCCAGAGCGGCACCTCCAATCGATGGGGCGATTACACCGATATCACCGTTGATCCCGTAGACGATTGCACGTTCTACTACACCAACGAATACTACGCGACCACCGCCAGCTTTAACTGGCGGACGCGCATTGGCTACTTCAGGTTTGCCGGGTGCACCGCGCCACAAGAGGGTACCGCACATTTTGTCGTTACGGCATGTAACGGAGGCGCGGCGATTTCGAACGCGTCGGTATCTATCGATAGCAGGCCTTACGGCGCAACGCTTTCCGATGGCACTTACGACGCGGTGTTAATGCCGGGATCGCACAGTTATTCAGTATCGAAGACCGGCGTTGGAACCCAAACAGGAAACTTCACCATCACGAATGGTCAAACGACAAACGTCAATGTCTGTCTGGGCAGTCCTAGTCCGACACCAACTCCAACGTCTACACCTACAGCTACGCCTACTGCGACCGCCACTGCCACGGCAACAGCAACAGCAACGGCGACCGCAGCAGCCACACCTACGCCAACGGCTACCGCAACAGCCACTGCCACAGCAACTGCAGCTCCGAGCCCAACGCCTACAGCTACAGCTACTGCAACTGCAACTGCGACACCAACAGCGACTGCTACAGCAACTGCTACGCCGACAGCCACGGCTACGGCAACTGCCACGCCGGGCCAGATCACGCTCAGTGCGAGTGGCTATCTGGTAAATGGGCGACGCAGAGCGGACTTGTCCTGGAGTGGCGCGACTTCGAATCGGGTCGATATTTACCGCAACGGCGGATTGCTCGTCAGGACCAGCAATGATGGGTTCTATACCGATCGGATCGGCGGCCGCCCCCCTGGCACGTTTACATATAAAGTGTGCAACGCCGGCACCAACACCTGTTCTAACCAGGCGACGGTGATATTTTAAAATTTCGCACGCCTTGACGCGGGAACTCGCACGACAGGACGCGAGTTCCCGCTAGGGGTGAACCTGTAGCCACGGCGCTGCGTCGCCGTGCTCTGGAAACGCGCAACGGCGTTGTGGCGCCTCGACATAGCGAGGCGGCTACAACGTTTGCCAGAACACTTCCAATCAGAACTACGGCGGAGTCAGCCTTGGCCGGGGCGTTGGGCGCGGTCTCGGCCGAAGAAGAGCTCTCACTATTGGCTGTACGCTGCGAAATACACCGTCACCGGCGCTTCCGGCGAAGGCAAATTCCTCACGGCGGCGTCGGGCGAGGATGCGGAGTTGGACGAGTTCTCGGCGTCGGGATAGATCGGGGCGTCGGTGTTGGTCGTGGGGTAGGAGTAACTGTTGCCGTAGGTGTAGGTGTCACCGTTGGTGTCGCCGTTGGCATAGCCGTTGGTGTCACCGTAGGAGTAGGTGTAGGTGTTACAGTTGGCGTAGGAGTTGGCCCCACACCAGGCAAGGGATAGACATACGCGCCGCGACTGCGTGTCCAGACTGAGAGCGTTGTGCTACCACGGTCAATTTGCATGTCCCAAACCATCGCGTGTGGCACGCCGTTCTCGAAGCGCTGCCACGTTGGGGATGCCACGGTTATGTCATCGGTAAAGTAAACACCCCAGTCCGTGCCGGCAAAGACCTGTTGCGGTTGATTGGGGTTAACGATGATGGAGTCCACCGGAATGTCCGGGAGATCGCCAGTCTTGTCCGCCCACGTGAACGAGCCGCAATTAGCTGTGCATGTTACCTGGAACACGTGACCTGGTGTGGTTGGCGTGTTAGCGTTGAAGCCACCAATACCCGCGTACCCCACCGGTAGATTTGCGGCTAACACCGAAGGATCGAGAGCGATACCCAGCACAGGGCGATTTGGCACGACTGTGTTGTTCCCAGTGACATTTATCCAGCTTGCCTGTGCTTGAGTGCCGGTGCCTAGGTTAAAGCCGATCCATGCATTGCCGTCGTTCGTGCCAACAATAGCAACGCTTTGATATTTTGGCGAATACTTGACCTGATTGATAAACGAACGATTACCCAGCGTTTGCTTGGTCATATTCTGGCTAATAGGATTGTTTGTCACATACCAGTTAGAGGAGTTCAGGATGCTGTTTCCGCCGGCAATCGTCTCCCAAACTCGAGTCGTGCCAACAACAAGGTGGCCGCAGCCGCCTGGAACGCCGGCTGGTGGGCAGTCATCGCCACCCGGGATTCCACCATGGAAAAGATCGTACGGCATAATGAAGGATCCAGTGTCGCCGAACCAGTTCCCCGACACGTCGACCCATGGGGCATTCTGACCCGTGCAGCTACTGACGCAACGACTAACTCCGCCACCGTTGTTACCCTGGAAAAACCGGAGACTTGACCCCGTGCCTACAGGATCAATGCGCGAATAGAATCCGTCACCGCCGACTCCCATTTGCCACAGCACCGGCCCAGTTGGTGTGCCGGTAAAGGTGATCGAACTCGAGCCGTTGTCCTGAGCACCACCGCTGGCCTGTGGCGAAGCCGCATTCATGAAGTTGCCGCTGATGTCGCCCGAGTAAAACTCGATCGTGTTTAGGCCCGTATCCATGTTAAACCAGGTCGGATCCTGGGTCTGGTTCACAATGTCGGCGTTTGTTGTTCCATGCGCGCCACCATCATTGCCGATTAGCAAGATGCTGGACGATCCAGGCAGGAAGGCGAGAGCATGCTGGTCCACGTGAACGGGGCCTGCAGCCCCGGGATACGAATAACCGCAGGTGGTATCGTTCCAGACAGTTCCCGTGCGGGTTGCAAACCAGACATCGAAGGTGTCGAAGAATACACGGTCGGGATTGTTTGGATCCACCGCGACTCCCTGGTCGTACCAGTTCTGTGAGTCATCGCCGGCGCCGTTTTGGCAGTCTCTGAGCGCCCCGCCCTGGGAACCCTCCATAAAAGTCCAGCTTGTACCGCCGTTTGTCGTCGCCCAGGCGCCGATCTGGCAGCCGTTGGCGTTGCCGCATCCGCCGTTATTGTTACCAACAATCGATTGCACCTGGGCATAGATGTAATTCGAGTTATTCGGCGCCACACCTATGTCTATTCGGCCTAGCTGATCGCCCGTGCTGATGTTAACAAAAGGCGAACCGCTGCCGGCATTCATTGCAGCCCCGGTCGAATAGGCGCTGCCGGTGACCGCATGTACCAAATACGAAACCCGTTGGCATTGCTGGCAATTGACGTAAAAGCCGGGCAGCCGCTCGAAGGCATCGTGGCGCTGTAGATGCCGTTGGCACCGTTCAGATCCAGATCGTACTGCACAGGTGTGGCAAAGCCACGTGTCCCAACCGCCGCGATAATGCGTGTTGTCCCCGCGCCCGTGTCCGTGAGCTCCAGGCCTGTTATATCCTGGCGCTGCGTGCTGAAGTTGTTAGTCGTGCACGGGCCGGTCCAGTCAGCTCCGCCGTCGTATGAGAAGTAGAGACCCTTTTTAGTGCCGGCCGCCACCTTAGTACTATTATTCGGATCGACACGGACTTTGCCCACCGCGTTATACTGCGGGAACTGACCCGGCGGCGTCCGTGTAAGCCATGCCAAAAACGTCGGCGCCCAGCACCGTCCATGTACCTCCAGCATCGGTGGACTTGAGGATACCCTGGCTACCCATGGCAAAGGAACCGAAATTGAGATCGCCTGTGCCGGCATAGATGGTGTTATGATCGCTGGGGTCGATGGTAACACTGTCGATGGACGTAGTGGAAATCAGCGGATCGTCGGTTACCACGCTCCAGCTAGTGGAATTGCTACAACAGTTGGTCGTCTTCCATACGCCGCCTCCAACTGACCCGAGATAAGCCACAATACTGCCATTCACAGTGGTGGTTGGATCGACTGCGATGGAGTTCACTCGCCCTTCGGTCGTCGTATAATCAAAACAGCCTGAGCATCCGGTCATGCGTTCCGGTTGCGGACCAAGAGCGGTAAAGCCGGTAGTGCTAAAGGCCAGCGGACTCCGGGGATTGAGCAGGGCAGGCACGCCTGCAGGGACACCCATGGCCAGGCGCGCGTGCTGGGTGGCGGCAGCACGCAACCAGCGCGGATCAAAGCGCCCTGTAGGATACGTCAAACGATCGTTCCAGAATCGTTCCAACCGCCCAAGATCGGCAGCTTCGGTTTCCGGTCTGATACCGGGCACCGGCATGTAGCGCGCAGGCCGCCCGGCGTCTCTGCCGCTGAAAACGCCTGATCCAAACAGCGCAAGCAACGCGCCAGAAAAGCAAAAAGGCAGGGCGATTAATACGCGGAGATTAAGGAATGCCGATGTGATGTGGGAATTTTTTTTCATTTTTGATCAAGGTGGAGTTTTGTGGAGCATGCCCCGGAGAATCTGAGACGCCGCTGCCCTCGCTCTGCGCGCCGGGGATGCTTTGTTTCGGGAAATCTCAAGATGCAGGAAAACACCTAATTTTCTCGTAGGGCTTGCCTGGCACGCAACCCAATCGCCGTTTGTAGACATTCGGCCAGATTTGATCAAGGGCTTTTTTTGAAACAGGAATGGCCGTCGGGGGAATCACCCGTTTTCGCCAAGGCTACGGCGTGAAAAGCTGGAAATCAGGGCGCTTACCGCGGCGTTGGGCGAGGCCGTGGAGTCGGACGCGGCCTTGACGTGGCTCTCGGCGTGGGGGTAGGGCTCACGCTGGGTGACGTCGTAGCTGTTGATGTCGGTGTGGGCGCCTCTTCCCTGGCAGGAACTGCTGCTCCGGAACGCACCGAAGGCACAAGGCGAAGGTAGATGATTGCTTCATAAAGCGTGTTCCTCCTCTAAGAGCCAGGCGCTGGGTTGACGCGGCCAATGTGTGAACCCCGCCCCTTTTACCACGGCGCGCTAGCCTCTTGTCAACAATTACGGCAACCAAGTCTAAGACGGGGGCGCCAGAGGTTTGCGTGAAATCAGGATATCCTCATTTCATTTCGCGAAGCTTTCGGAGTGCGCACGCGTCGTCGCGTCGCTTTTGGGAAGTGGACCTCGATCGAAAAAGCGATGCGGAAACGCATCGCACTCCTAAAGCGCTGCAGCGCGAAATGTGGTTTGAGGCGCGTGCGCCGCCCCAAAAAAGCAAGGAACTCGCGAGTTGCCTCGCGAGTTCCCGCTCACTTACTTCTAACTTTTTAAGGCTTCTAACCTTTAACCGCCCCTTACGGCGTCGGCCGAGGATGCGGCGTCGGGCGCGGCCTCGGCGTTACTCTAGGTGGAGGTGTAGCCGTAGGCGTTGGTGTAGCCGTCGGAGTAGCCGTAGCCGTAGCTGTTGGCGTTGGCGTGGGACTCACCTGCGGGCAGTCGAAGATTTCCATGTCGGCCGCCGGCGTGGCGGGCTCGTAGCCGCCTGCCAGCCAAATGTGGTCTGTGCCGTTGGTATCAGTCGGGAAATTTCGTCGCGGCATTGACGAACGGAATCCCTATTGACCAAGTGTTAGTGCCCGGATCGTAGATGTCCACCTCGTTGGATGGGATTGGGCGCCACTCTCCCGCCACCCATCACATACATCTTCCCGTTGAAGTTGAGCGCTCGTGTCTCTCCTGTGGCCCTTGGTATCGGTGCGATCGTGCCAATGGTGTTAGTCGCAGGATCGAAGCTGAACGAGTTGGTCGTGTCGACTACCAAGCCGCCTTGGAAGTCTGATGCACCTCCCACGTAGATGATGCCACCTATGCTGCATGTGGGCGCATACATGATCCCTTCCGGCGTGTTCACCGACCAGTGTCCACTTGGCGCCTACAGCTGCGGTGGGGTCAAACTGCCATATCTGGTTTGTAGAAGCTACGTTGATGTTGAACCCGCCCAGGATGTATAGCTTGTTGTTAGCCACTGCAAACCCACCAGGCAGAATGGTTCCCATAGCGCCAGGCCAGTCGTCTCCGGTGAGGGTGGTCGGAGTGTCTGTCGCTGGGTCATAGGAGAACACGCGAGCTGCGGCTGTGGTCTGCTCCGGCAGCCGAGCCGCCTACGCAATAGATCAAAGGAGTGCCTGAGACGGTAAGCACGCCACAGGCCATGTTGTTCATCTGTTGTCGGGCAATGTCGAAACGTTTTGCGTCCACGTGCTGGAGGTGGTGTCGAACTTGAGTACGTGCTGGAAGTCAGAGCCTGCCAAATCTGAGGTACGGCCACCTACAGAGTAAAAGTTGCCGTCAGGGAAGAAAACGCCAACCGCTCTGACCAGCACCGTAGGCAGGGCCGGACCGGCTGACCAAGTGCAGCTTGTTGGAGTTGCTGTTGGAGTTGCTGTTGGAGCTGCTGTTGGCGTTGGGGTCGCTCCACTTACGAAATTGAACTTACCGATGCGGGTGTGCCAGTCGCCGCTTTGGGCATATTGGTTGATATGCCAGAAGTCCATGCCGTTGGAGGGATCGACTTCTGTCCTCGTATAATCACCCCAGCGCGAGCCGCTAGTCTGGGCTGTGACTCCCGCAAACATGATGGCTTCTCCTTGTCCCATATTACTCGGCGGGTCACTTTCGAGACGTCCGGCGTACCGAATAGAAGGGACGATTGTCGTGCTGGAAGTGGAATAACCTATGACCGTGTTTCCGCTTTGATCGACGCCGATGCTGGGCATCCAGCGCCATAAGCCGTCAGTGGTATTGGTCCAGGTCTGCTGTTGCACAGGTGTAGCAGGAAAATTGCCGCCTGTCACATCAAACTGGTACCAGCGAACACCCGTTGGCCCGGTGCAGTTGGCATCAGTACAGACAGTACCATCCGCCCACAATGATTCGGTGCCGGCCCTGTTCTGGTACACCACCGGTGTCATGATTTTATCACCCAGCGTATCCAGCCTTACCGACGTTCCCTGCTGGGGCACAAGGTCGGATGTAGTGTTCGTGAAAGCGTCAACGAAGCCGTTGACTGTGATCTCGGCGTTCGGCTGATGGGTTGCGCCGACGCCGAAAACTGAATTCGTTGGCGTGACAAAATCGACGTGAAAGAACCGGGCGTGGACCTGGGTCAAGGTCACGCCGCCGCTAGCCGGGCTGTCGATGGCCAGCACCATTTCATTCCTGCCCGCAGGCGGCGGATTGCCTGTGCGAAAGCTCGCAGAAACGAAGCTATAGGAAGCGCCTACATCGGCTGCGCTAAGAGTGAAGCCGATCGCGTTGGCAGGACCGCCAGCGAGCATGCTGGCGCGGTCGAGAGCATAAGCACGGACACCGTTAAAAGTAGTGGGGCTGCTAAACAGGTTCATGTTCAGGAAATAGGCGTTTTGAGTCGCGCCGTCGTTCCACAATCCAAACTTGGGATAATCGCCGAGGAACGTCGGGTTCGCCGGGTCCACTTGCAGCGCGTAGAGAACCCAAGCCCCGCCAACTGGGTCGGGGTCTGGGACACGGCGATGCATTGGAAGAATGAAGATCCAGGAAAAGAGGGAAAAGCGAAGTCGCTGATCAGCCAGCGATCTGCCTGCTGATCATAGATAACATAAGGGTCTCCGTCGTTCGCGTTGGTGCAGGGAGTTCCTGTCAAGCCGGAAAAGAACGAATTATACGTGATTGGACCCGCCAGCGTGTTACCATTTTTGTCAAAGATCTTGATAGATTCGTTGATCGCTTCGACGTAATGGTTCGGGCCGACATCGCCCTCGCTGTCACTCGGCTGACAACCGCATAAATCGCCTGTCCCCTCAAATGTCAACAGCGGCCCCGGCATCTTTGGAGCCGGCCGGAAAATCCCCTTCATCAAATTCCGCAACCATGGCGATGAAGGAGGCAGCGGTGGCGGGCCGCCCGGCTGATTATGCGGATAGCGCATCAGACGTCTCTCTTCGAACTCCGCCTTTGGCGCAACATAAGGCAGGTTTCGCAGATCCTGATCCAGACGGACCGGACCGACCATTCGCACCACGTCGGGCCTCTGTGTGCCAGGAGCGTCCTGCGCGCCGTTCGATCGATTGGTTTGTTGGGTTTGCTTTGGCCCCTTACCCTGGGCAAACAACGCCACGGCGATACCGAGGACGCAAAACACAGAAGCAGTTAATATGCGAAGATTAAAAAAGGCGGATTGTGAAGTGGATTTCTTTTTCATAGATGAAGTTAGTTTTCCCTGCGAAGTGACGTGGAGTGACGCGGAGAGAACGACCCTATCGGACACACTGGAAGTATGTCAACACTTTTTTTAAGTTTTTCCGAAATTTTCGCTGAAAAGATTTAAACCGCGACACGGATTTGAAACTCGCTCCTTTCCCAACTCGCTCGCCGCTGCCCCTCGTGGCTTTACCTTCTATCTCGCTGTTCCCATCAGCTCGATTCACGGATAATTCAGAGATCAGTCGTCAATTGGTGGCAATTCTCGTTTTTCGCGGAAATGTAACAGTGTTGTTACCAGTTTATGACGAAGGAGCAGCGAGTAGTCGGTGGTCTTGCCCTTGCTCCGGCGCTATTTCTTAATTTCGCGTGGTTTCGGGTATTTCGTCGGCCCAGTGCTTTTCGCGAGCCCAGTGCTGCGCGCGAAAATCGAAAAGCCGATCCACGAGCATCACAGAGAGTTTTTTACAGAAGGCAGCGAAGAAAACAAAGACTCCTATTTACGTTTGATACCAAACCCTCTTCGTTATCTTCGTTTCCTTCTCTAGAGGCAGACCCGAAAGTGATGCGAGGACGCTTCGCATTCCCAAAGCGCTGCGCGCGAAAATCGGGAAGCCGATCCCGCTAAGCAGGCCGGGGGAGTCATCCGCCTTCGTCCCGCAGTCGCAGGAGTTCGGCGTGACAGGCTGATCACCAATCACTCCGGAATCACGGACCAGGCCTTGGTGTAGGAGTAGGTCTTACACTCGGTCGGTGTAGGTGAAGCCGTGGGGCTAGCCGTAGGGCCTCGCTGTGCCGAGGCGTCTGTCCTGCGTTGTCGCCAGACACGGCGACACAGCTGCAACTCGCACGAAATCACCAATCACTCGGGAATCAGGGACTGGGCCTCGGCAGCGGAGTAGGACGAGCTCTCGGCGTTGGCTTAGTCCGGGGCGTCGGTGTCGGTCGCGGTGTAGGAGTACCCGTTGGTGTAGCAGTAGGCGTCACCGTTGCGATTGGCGTAGGCGTTGCGGTTGGTGTCGACGTCGCCGTGGCAGTGGCGGTAGGTGTGGGTGTAGGACTCGCTGTCGGTGTCGGTGTCGGTGTACCTACTCCAGATGGCGACACACGCACGTAATAGACGTCTTGTTCATGCCCTCCGACGGCGTTCGGATTGACGTTAAAAGTGGCGGCATACGCCACGTTGCCTCCCGTATTGTCAGAAACAATCGTGATGTAATCGCCTATCTTGTCATTTTGTGGATAACCCGCCTGAGGATTAAACGAATTGCTCACCGCGATGTTAGGAGCCCATGTGACGCCACCATCGGTGCTCCAGGAATAAAATAGCTGGCAGTCGGTGTTATTAGCAGCGTTGCGCGTGTCCAGCCATACGACATCGATGCGTCCATTGGGCGCGACGGAAGGTGTGCCGAAGATGTGCCACTTGTTCTGGTTGACGGGATCGTCATTGATCCTCTGCGGCGCGCTAAAGGTCACGCCGCCATCGGTGCTACGGGCAAACATCACGTCGGTCCCATTGCTGGCACCGGTCGGTATGACACTTGCCATCACATAAATATTATTGTTAGTCGCCGTCCCGGAATGGTCGATCGCGATGAACGTCTGTCCACATAGTCCTATTCCATTTATGCCGCCCTGAATCAGGTCGCCACCCAGATTGACGTTGAGTAATTTGGTCGAAAGTTGGCGTGACGTTTGGATTCTGCGCATTAGAGGAGCGAACGCAACAAAACGGGCTCCCCCCTCCGGCGAGAAAAAGGTTGCCGTTCGTGTCCACGTCGAGCGCTCCGGTATCGGGAGAGTTGGGAATATTAATCGGAGTCTGCCAGGTCACCCCGGTATCGATGGATCGGTTGAACTCTCCGGTGTCGCAGGCGAAGAAGCCGGTCCAAAACTGATATAGGAATCCATGACCCGTGCCGCCCGTGTTATCGATCGTAAACCATTCCTTATCGCCTCCGTGCCCGGCTTCATCGGGTGACTGCTCTACAAAGGTTTGGCCGCCGTCTGTTGAGCGCCACACATCATCGCAAAAAAATGATTCAGCCTGGGTCGACTGGAGACTGAGATAGAAAAAATTTCCCGCCTCATCCGACTTTGTCACCGGGTCGCTGCGGAAAACGTTATTTTGCAGAACACCGGGAAAAGTCCAGTGCATGCCGCCATCAGTCGTAAATCCCCAGCCGGACTGCCGGAAATCGGAGTTAATGCTATTGAACTGCCTCCAGGCGATCACCATTTTGTTGCCATTGGTCGGATCAACGGAAATGGACGGCTCGTTCGCGCAGTCGCCAAGGATATTGTTGCCATTTGCATCGACGTTCACCTGAAAACTGGTGAACACGCCGAATTGCGAGATCATGCGCGGCGACGTCTCTATTTTCCGAGGCGGCGCCGGCGGCATGTTGTATTTTTCCAGCGGCTCGTTGAAGGGCTGCTTGCGGATGGGCGCCAGCGTTTGTCCCGAAGCGGTAGCAAGGGCAAGCGGCAGAAGCATTACGGTAGCTAATAGCTGAGAGTTGATGGCTGATAGTTTTTTCTTCATGGCTGAGTGTGATTGGCTAATACCTGATATTGACTTTCCCGTGGAGCGGCAGAGGAGCGTTAACGCTCGCGCTCTCTTTATTCAGAACAACAACCTTGTCGAGAAGTTTGTGCGGAAGATTTGGTAACAGGATTGAAAGGCGGGTGGTCATGGAGGGCGGAGCTCCGCGGCGCCTAACGAACCTCCCACGATCCCAAAGGCTCGCAGGAGCTCGCCCCTCCATTTTCTTCTCCTGAGGCGCGGAACAGGACGATGTAGTCACGGCGCTGTGTCGCCGTGTTCGTGGAGCAACAGCGCCCGTGCGCCTCGGCATAGCCAGGCTGCTACAACTAATCGCGGATCAACGCTCTCGGGCGAGGCTACTGCAGTCAAGCTGGACTCCACACCACTCATCGCGGCGTCGGACGAGGATGCGGTGTTGGGCGCGGCCTCGGTGTCGCTCTCGGCGTAGCAGTAGGCGTCGGCGTAACTGTAGGCGTTGTGGTCGGCGTGGCAGTAGCCGTCGCGGTCGGAGTCGCCGTTGGTGTAGCTGTAGGCGTAGGTGTGCTCGTCGCTGTTGGCGTTGCAGATGGTGACGCCGTCGGTGTCGGTGTCGGCGTCGCTTGCTGTCCACCAGGGAATACCCGAACGTAATACACGTCTTCTTCGTGCTGATCCCGGTTCGGGTTGAAGTTAAACGTAGCAGAATACGCCACGTTGCCTCCGGTATTATCCGAAACGATCGTGATGTAATCGCCTATCTTATTCTGATTCGGATAGCCTTCGAAAGGATTAAACGAATTGCTCACCGCAACGTTAGGCGCCCAGGTCATGCCGGCGTCAGTGCTAAAGGAATAGAAAAGTTGAGAGTCGGTGTTGTTGGCAGCGTTTCGCGTATCATACCAGACAGCGTCGAGCCGTCCATTGGGGGCTACTGCGAATGTGCCGAACCAGTGCCACTTGTTAGGATTAACCGGGTCGTCATTGACCTTCACCGGCGCGCTAAAGGTTAATCCCCCGTCTGTGCTACGCACGAACATCACGTCGGTTGTGTTTCGCCCGGGCGGTATCACGCTGGCCAGCATGTAAATGTTATTGTTAGTCGGACCACCGGAGCGATCAATTGCCAGGAACAACATTCCAGTCAGTCCTACTCCGTTGATTCCCCCGCTGCCGAGGTCGCCTCCGAGGTTGACGGCGGTGGTTTGGTCAAAAGTCGGTGTCTGGCCCCCGATCTGTGCATTGCTCGAGCGAATCGCAATAAAATGTGTTCCCTTCCCCGCCTACAAAAACATTGCCATTGGTGTCCACATCGAGCGTTCCATATATGGGTCGTTGAGGAATCTCGATCGGCGCCTGCCAGGTGATCCCGCCGTCGGTGCAGCGTTGGAATTCCACGAAGAAGTTGTTATCACAGTTAATGCCGTCGTCTGCCTGATATTGGAATCCGTGACCCGGGCCGCCGGTCTTATCGATGGTGAACCATTCCTTGTCGCCTCCGCCTGCTCCTTGGTCCGGTGACCGCTCCACCCAGGACTGGCCGCCGTTTGTCGACCGCCACAGATCGTCGCAAAAAAATGACTCAGCTTGGTTCGATTGGAGACTGAGATAGAAAAAATTCCCTATCTCATCCGATTTTGTCACCGGGTCGCTGCGGAAAACGTTGTTTTGCAGAACGCCAGGGAACGTCCAAGTCAAAGCCAGCATCGGTGGTATAACCCCAGCCGCCCTGTCGAAAGTTGGATGTAACGTCATTGAACTGTCTCCAGGCGATCGTCATCTTGTTGCCGTCTGTCGGGTCAACGGAAATCGACGCACTCGTTCGCAGCGTCGCCGAGGATGTTTTGGCCATTTGCATCGACGTTTACCTGATAACTGGTGAACACGCCGAATTGCGAAATCATTCGCGGCGAAGTCTCTATCTTTCGAGGCGGCGCGGGCGGTTATCATATTTTTCCAGCGGCTCGTTTCGAGGCGCCTTGCGTGTGGGCGCCAGTTGAGCTGAAGCGGTGCCCAATGCGATTGGTAGGCTCAGACAAACCAGTAGGGCGATTGAAACTGTGGAGCGTCTCATAATATTGGTGTGGTTACGGCGTTGGAGTGAAGAAGCGGATCAAGATTCACGAATCTCGATCGCCTCGCTGGCGCTCTTCGTAATCGCAAATGGCCGCATTGTCGAGAAGTATTCTGCGGATCATTTGGTAACAGAAGTGAAACGCGGATTTTTTTGGCTGGGGAGGGCAGAGCTCCGCGACGCTCAACGAACCTCTCACGATCCCAAACGCTCGCAGGAGCGCGCGCCTCCATTTTTTCCCCTGAGAACGGAACGGGACGATGTAGCCACGGCGCTGTGTCGCCGTGTTGTGGAGCAACAGCGCCCGTGCGCCTCGGCACAGCGAGGCGGCTACAACTGATCGCGGATCAACCGCCCTCGGGGCGAGGCCACTGCGGTCAAGCTGGACTCACACCACTCACCGCGGCGTCGGACGAGGATGCGGCGTAGGGCGCGGCCTCGGGGTCGCCCTGGGCGTAGCAGTAGGTGTCGGACTAACTGTAGGCGTTGCGGTCGCTGTCGGCGTCGGCGTTGGTGTAGTTGTGGCGTAGGTGTAGCTCGTCGCTGTTGGCGTTGCAGATGGTGACGCCGTTGGTGTCGGTGTCGGCGTGGGTTGCTGTCCACCAGGGAATACCCGAACGTAATAGACGTCTTCTTCGTGCTGCCCGCTGGTCGGATTGAAGTTAAACGTGGCTGAGTACGCTACGTTGCCACCTGTGTCATCGGAAACGATGGTGATGTAGTCGCCTATCTTGCTTTGATTCGGATAGCCCTGGAAAGGATTAAACGGATTGCTCACCGCAACGTTGGGCGCCCAGGTCGCGCCCGCGTCAGTGCTAAAGGAATAGAAAAGTTGAGAGTCCGTGTTGTTGGCAGCATTGCGCGTGTCATACCAGACCGCATCGAGCCGTCCATTGGGGGCTACTGCGAATGTGCCGAACCAGTGCCACTTGTTCGGATTAACCGGGTCGTCATTGACCTTGACCGGCGCGCTGAATGTTTATCCGTCATCTGTGCTGCGCGTAAACATCACATCGGTTGTGTTTCGCCCCGGCGGCACGACGCTGGCGAGCATGTAAACGTTGTTATTCGTCGCGCCGCCGGACCGGTCCACTGCCAGGAACAACATTCCATCCAGTCCTGCGGGATTTATTCCGCCACCGGACAGGTCGCCACCCATATTGACTGACGTTACCTGGTCAAATGTTGGCGTCTGGCCGCCGATCTGCGCGTTGCTCGAGCGCACGCAGTAGAACGTGCTAAATCCCTCACCGCCGATAAAAAGATTACCATTGGTGTCCACGTCCAGCGTTCCGTCTGTCGGCGAATCGTTGGTGGGCGGAATCTCGATGGGAGCCTGCCAGGTAACTCCGCCGTCAGTGGAGCGTTGGAATTCCACGACGCCGGTGTTATCACAGTTAATACCGTCGCTCGACTGGTATTGGAATCCGTGCCCGGGGCCGTTGGTCTTATCTATGGTAAACCATTGCTTGTCGCCTCCATCTGCGAGTCCGTCGGCCTGCAGCTCTGTCCAGGATTGACCGCCATTAGTTGAGCGATACATGTTTTCACAAAATGTCTGGAGAAGGCTGAGGTAAAAAAAGGTGCCCGTCTCATCCGAGTCCGTTACTGGGTCGCTGCGAAAAACGTTGTTTTCCAATACGCCGGGAAAGGTCCAGTTGACACCGGCATCGGTGGTATATCCCCACCCGCCCTGCCGGAAGTTTGACTATACACTGTTAAACTGCCTCCAACCGATTGCCATCTTGCTCGGGTTAGTTGGGTCAACCGAGATGGAGCACTCGTTCGCCGCGTCACCGAGAATGTTCTGGCCATTAGCATCGACGTTTACCTGGTAGCTAATGAAAACGCCATATGGGGAGATCATCCGCGGCGAACTCTCCAGGCGAAAAATATATGCAGGCGGATTGTCGTATTTTTCAAGCGGCCGCTTCAGATGCGGCCTGAACGTCGGCGCCAGCTGGGCTGAAGCAGCGGTTAATGCAACGAGCGAAAACAGACAAGCCATTGGGATTCGGCATAGCGCCGTGACAAAGCGGAAAGCGACGCGGGGACGCGTGCGCACTCCCAAAGCTGCGCAAAACACAGGATGCCGTTGCTGTCGATTTCGCACGAAGTGCTTTGGAGTGCGATGCGTCTCCGCATCGCTTTTAAACGTGGTAAACTCGTCGTTAAAGGAGGTTTCATATTAGTAGGTGTTGTCGACGCGAATGCACTGTTTTAATTCGCTGGGAGTGTTAACGAGCCGTGCGGGCGTCGGGCGAGGCGGCGGAGTAGGACGAGACCTTGGTGTTGGCATCGCGCGGCGTTGGGGTCGGCCGTCGGGCGTAGCTGTAGGTGTAGGCGTGTGTAGGTGTTGCTGCACTGTAGGCGTAGCCGTTGGTGTAGGTGTCGGCGTAGGCGTAGGTCCGCCCCATGGAGAAACCCGCACGTAATACACATCTTCTTCATGTTGTCCGCTGGTCGGATTGAAGTTAAACGTGGCAGGATACGCCACGTCGCCCCCAGTGTTATCGGAAACAATCGTAATGTAATCGCCTATCTTGTTCTGACGGATAGCCTTCGAAAGGATTA
Organism: uncultured Verrucomicrobiae bacterium; assembly: GCA_963719605.1. Taxonomy (GTDB): domain Bacteria; phylum Verrucomicrobiota; class Verrucomicrobiia; order Chthoniobacterales; family UBA10450; genus Udaeobacter. The sequence goes on along the minus strand of CAVRCO010000020.1, from coordinate 12,075 downwards.
AACGGATTACTCACCGCAACGTTGGGCGCCCATGTCACGCCCCCGTCAGTGCTACAGGAATAGAAAAACTGAGAATCCGTGTTGTTCGCAGCGTTGCGCGTATCATACCAGACCGCATCCAATCGTCCGTTGGGGGCTACTGCGAATGTGCCAAACCAGTGCCACTTGTTCGGATTAACGGGGTCGTCATTGACCTTGACCGGCGCGCTGAATGTTAATCCGTCGTCCGTGCTGCGGGCAAACATTACGTCGGTCGTGCTTCGCCCCGGGGTACGCACACTGGCGAGCATGTAAACGTTGTTATTCGTCGCGCCGCCGGAACGGTCCACAGCCAGGAACAACATTCCATCCAGTCCCGCGGGATTTATTCCGCCACCGGACAGGTCGCCACCCATATTGACTGACGTTACCTGGTCAAATGTTGGCGTCTGGCCGCCGATCTGCGCGTTGCTCGAGCGCACGCAGTAGAACGTGCTAAATCCCTCACCGCCGATAAAAAGGTTACCATTGGTGTCCACGTCCAGCGTTCCGTCTGTCGGCGAATCGTTGGTGGGCGGAATCTCGATGGGAGCCTGCCAGGTAACTCCGCCGTCAGTGGAGCGTTGGAATTCAACGATACCGGTGTTATCACAGTTAATACCGTCGCTCGACTGGTATTGGAAACCGTGCCCGGGGCCGTTGGTCTTATCTATGGTAAACCATTGCTTGTCGCCTCCATCTGCGAGTCCGTCGGCCTGCAGCTCTGTCCAGGATTGACCGCCATTAGTTGACCGGTACATGTTTTCACAAAATGTCTGGAGAAGGCTGAGGTAAAAAAAGGTGCCCGTCTCATCCGAGTCCGTTACTGGGTCGCTGCGAAAAACGTTGTTTTCCAATACGCCGGGAAAGGTCCAGTTGACACCGGCATCGGTGGTATATCCCCACCCGCCCTGCCGGAAGTTTGACTGTACACTGTTAAACTGCCTCCAACCGATTGCCATCTTGTTCGGGTTAGTTGGGTCAACAGAGATGGAGCACTCATTCGCCGCGTCACCGACAATGTTATGGCCATTAGCATCGACGTTTACCTGGTAGCTAATGAAAACGCCATATGGGGAGATCATCCGCGGCGAACTCTCCAGGCGAAAAATATATGCCGGCGGGTTGTCGTATTTTTCAAGCGGCCGCTTCAGATGCGGCCTGAACGTCGGCGCCAGCTGACCCGAAGCGGCGGAAAAAGCTATGACGGACAATAGCGCGGTAGCTGATAGTTGATAGCTGACAGCTGATAGTTTTGTCTTCATGGGCTGAGTGATTGAGACGTTGAACGGTTAAAGCATTGGAGCATCGAAGCGATCACGGTTCTGGAATCTCCATCGCCTCGCTGGCGCTTTTCTTAATCGCGAACCGCAATCTTGTCGAGGATTATCTGCCAAGTATTTGGTAACAGGATTGAAACGCGGATTTTTGAGGCCGGCCATGGAGGGGGAGCTCCGCGACGCCAACGAACGCCCCACCATCCCCAAGGCTCGCAAGAGCTCGCCCCTCCATATTTTCTTTTCCCAAGAGCCGAACGCGCGCTGTAGCCACGGCGCTGTGTCGCCGTGCTTCTAATTCGCAACGTGGCTGAGCGCTTCGACACCGCGCCTTCGCGCGGGTTCGGCGTGGCAGGCAGCGAGTTCGGCTACAACTAATCACTACTCACTTACGACGTCTCACCGGCGAGTCGTGAATCACCGCGGCGTCGGACGAGGATGAGGCGTCGGGCGCCCCCTCGGTGTCGCTCTAGGTGTAGCAGTAGGCGTCGGGGTAGCAGTAGGCGTAGCTGTCGGTGTAGCAGTAGGCGTCGCCGTCGGCGTAGCCGTGGTTGTCGGTGTCGGTGTCGGCGTCGCTTGCTGTCCACCAGGGAATACCCGGACATAATACACATCTTCTTCGTGTTGCCCGCTGGTCGGATTGAAGTTGAATGTGGCAGGATACGCCACGTCGCCCCCGGTGTTGTCGGACACGATCGTAAGGTAATCGCCTATCTTAGTCTGCACCGGATAGCCTTCGAAAGGATTAAACGCATTACTCACCGCGACGTTTGGTGCCCATGTCACGCCGCCGTCAGTGCTCCAGGAATAAAATAACTGTGAATCGGTGTTGTTCGCAGCGTTTCGCGTGTCCAGCCAAACAGAATCAATGCGTCCATTAGGCGCTACCGCGAGCGTGCCCATCCAATGCCATTTGTTTTGATTGACTGGATCGTCGGTAATCCGTTGCGGTGCGCTAAAGGTCAGTCCGCCATCGGTGCTGCGCGTGAACATGATGTCGCTTCCGTTGCTGGCACTGAATTGCTGCACCGTAGCCAGCATGTAAATATAATTGTTCGTGGCCGTGCCTGAACGGTCCACTGCCAGAAAAATCATCCCCGCAAGTCCGCCTGGATTGATCTGTGCGCCAAAAAGCACGCTGCCGCCGAGGTTGACCGAGGTGGTTTGGTCGAAAGTTGGTGTAACATTCCCGTTCTGCGCATTGCTCGAGCGAATACAAAAAAACGAGCTCCCAAAGTCGCCGCCGCCGATGAAGAGATTACCATTGGTGTCCACGTCGAGTGTTCCCCACACAGGCTGATCGGGAATATTAATTGGACTCATCCAGGTGACCCCGCCGTCAGTAGATCGACTGAACTGTCCGCCAATGCACTCGGCAGCAGTGCTCCAAGCCTGGTATTGGAACCCATGGCCCATGCCACCAGTCTTATCAATAGTGAACCACTCCTTGTCCCCTCCGCTCGCGTCTCCGTCGGGTTGCAGCTCCATCCAGGATCTGACCGCCGTTTAGTCGAGCCGTACATGTTATCGCAAAACGACTGCAAAAGGCTGAGATAGAAAAAGTTTCCCGCCTCATCGGACTTTAACACCGGGTCGCTGCGGAAAACGTTAGTTTCCAAGACACCGGGAAACGTCCAGGTGGTGCCGGCATCAGTCGTATACCCCCAGCCACCCTGCCGGAAATCGGATTGAACACTGTTAAACTGCCTCCAGCCGATTGCCATCCTGTTGTGGTTTGTTGGATCAACAGTAATGGATGACTCATTCGCAGCGTCACCGAGAATGTTATGGCCGTTCGCATCGACGTTCACCTGGAAGCTGGTGAACACACCGAATTGCGAAATCATGCGCGGCCCCGTCTCCCACCGGTAAATGTACGCAGGCGGCATGTTGTATTTTTCCAGCGGCTCGGTCATGCGCGGCTTGCCTGCCGCGCTGCCGCCTGGCGCAGGTTTGCGAGCCGCCGTTTGTTCTGAAGCGGCGGCTTGCCCGCGAACTGATGGGAGGTAGCTGATAGTTGATAGGACAAGAATGGTCGATAGCAGATAGCTGATGGTCAATCCACGTTCGCCAAGGCTAAAGCGGACAAGTATTTTTTTCGTCATGGTAGTCATGAGTGGAGCTAGCGGCTGAGTGGTGGCTTTTGTTGAACCCCGAAGGCGTTCGGGGTTCAACGCCAGTTTCTGTTTCAATTTCTAATTTTCCCTTGGAGGCTCCCGGATCCGCCTTCGCCAAGGCTACGGCGGACAGAGTGAACTACCCTTTTAGCGGAATGCGCTGAACTGTGTCAACACTAATTTTCGATTTTCGGGTCCGCTGTAGCCGCCTCGCTGGTCGAGGCGTCGCCACTGCGTTGCGACCGAGCACGGCGACACAGCGCCGTGGCTACAAGTCCCGGCTCAAGCATGGTCGAGAATGATTACACGGATGTGAGAAACGACCCGCCTTCGCCCCGCAGTCGCGGGACTACCGCGCAGCAGGCCAATGGACATAATAAAAACAAATGACGAAGAACGAAGGAATGCCGAACTGATCAGGGGGCTTTCCAATTCTTAATCATGCTCTTGCTCATTTTCTTACCACGGATCACCCTGATTACACGGATAACCCGAATGACGAAGGTCGTATGACAAAATCCAGTTCGACGGAAATTCTGTGCGCTCCCCAATCCTTCCGCGCCTAAAAGCAAGGAACTCGCGAGTTGCCTCGCGAGTTCCCGTTTACTGATTACTGATCTCGGAGAGCCATCTCCCTGGCCTACGGCGTCGGCCGAGGATGCGGCGTCGGGCGCGGCCTCGGCGTCACTCTGGGTGTAGGTGTAGCGGTAGGTGTTGGTGTCGCTGTCGGCGTCACTGTAGGCGTTGCACTCGGCGCCACTGTTGGCGTTGCTGTCGGCGTAGGCGATGCCTGGCACGGCGGTATCTCGTATGTTTGCGAGACGTTGCCGGGGGGAGGGTTACCCGACGGATTGCAGAAATCCTGAGTGAAGAACCCAGCGCCGGAGTTACCCTGGACACCAGCCGACCACTGTTGCGAGGCGCCTGTCCCGTTGATGTTGCCGAAGACCACCTCGAACTTCAGGTTCGGATCGCCCTCAAACAGACGCAGCTCGAAGTTCACAGTCGCTGGAAGTGTTGGCAAAAAGCACAGCGCGCCATTCCATGTCGAAGATGCGGTTAGGTGCAGTGCCCTCGACCGTGGTGAACACACCGCAGTTTCCTCCAGGGAAGCCCGCGCAGCCGGGCTCCACGTCGGTCTTCAGATCCTCGAACATCGGGAAGATATTGAAATCATGGGCGGCCCGACGGGATGCACTGGCTGACTAAACGTGCTATCGCATAGTGACGAACTGAGCTTGCCATTGGATGACAGATTCACGGCATTATACATCTGGTCATACAAGTGGAACGTGAACGGCAAAGGTGACCATCGTAATGCAGTCGTCACAGTGATTGCCTGAGTCGGTTGTTCCCGGCACGATCGCGTCCGTGCCATCGGTTATGGTGTATTGGCTGGGAGGACAACCCGATACTGTGTAATTGCCTGAGAAGTCCGCGTTAGGATTACCATTCGTGTCGGTGATCGCTCCGGCGGCAATGTGCGCCGTCAAGCTCCCACCGAACGGACTATTCAGCGTGAACTCAGTAGTTGTGCCTCCGTTGGTCACGGTGACTGCGGTCACGCTCGCGCCAGTGTTGCCGCTCAGCTGTAGATCGGTTGTCTGAACCGAGGTCGGATCAACAGCCTTGTTCCAGTTCACGTCATACGTATAGGTGCTGGGCGCTGGCGGGGTAAATGTGCCACCAACGGGTGGGACAGTGTCAGTCACCGTTAGCTGGACCTGGGTGTAACGGAACGTGCAGTTGAACTCCAGGATCGGATCGCCATTCGAAGCTTGGAGAATTGCACCCGCAGGGATGTTCATCGTGTTAGAGCCCGGAGTCACTGGTGAGCTAGTGAAGATGAAGTCAATAGTCTGATTGCCGTTTGATAAGTTAGCTGTGTCCGCCGGCGTTCCGTTCACTGTGAAATCGGTCGGCTGGACAGTAGTCGGGTCGGCGGGAGCGCTCAGTATGATTTGGAAGTCAGTCGTCGCCGTGCCAATCACCAAGCTGCCGCAAGCGGGGTTCGCGGTGGCCACAGAAAAACCGACCAGGTCCCTGTCAGTGAAGACATCCTGCTGCGAGTTGCCGCTGATAGCGACGCGCCCGTCGTCCCATGAAGTCATGTGCTTGGTGGTGATCGCAGTGCCGTAGTCGTAGTCGCCAGCATAGGTCGGTTGAATGTTCGGGTCGAATTGCCCCGGCAGAGGACTGACTACGTCCGAGAGCGTATCGTCAGGCAACCACGTCGCGCCGTTGTCGTTGGACTTGCGCGAAAACATCTGGTAACACGGAGAGGTTGGGCTACCATAAGCGCAGTCGGTGTCGGCGCTTACGCGCGCGTCATACCACGTCGCAAACAGGGTGCCACTCGGGCTGACCGATAGGTTAGGCTTCCACTGAGGACGGTCCGTCGTATCGCTGTTCAACTTGAATGGCGTGCCAAAGGTCACACCGCCGTCGGTGGAACGGATGTAATAGACGTCGCCCGGGTCACTGCCAGTGCCATGCTGGGCATAGACCAGGTGAACAAAATTGTTGATCGCAGCAGGCTCACCCCAGCCCTCGTGCCGCCAGTAGCCGCCGTTAGCGTTAAACATTTGGGCGAAGTAGCCCACGGCAGTAACGCCCGGCCCGGGGAAGGGCGTGCCGACGTAGGTGTTAGTCCAGGTGACACCCCCGTCGGTGGACTTGAAGATGTAGTTGGTGTCGTTGTGAGGAAAGCCACCGCCGCCTTCGTCCATGCTGGCGATGTACACATTCCCGCCGCCCGCCAGGTCACCCGTAATCTGCACGTCGCGGCTGAAGATTGCGGTGTTGGTCTGAACCTCCACCGGCGTGCTCCAGGTAGCGCCTCCGTCGCTTGAAAAAGTCTCGAACAGGCAGCCTCCGGCGCCGCAGCTGGTGCCGAAGTCGTTCCAGGAAACGTACATCCGCCCGTGGAATGGAGAAGCTGGGTTGTTATCCACCCAGCCAGACTCGCGGTCATCGGAGACGCCGCTGTGAACGCAGAAGTGGGTCCAGCTAGCCGGGTTCAAGGGAGTCATGGACTTAAACCCGCCCAGTGTGCAGCCCGCGTTGCCGTCGATCCAGATCGTATACCAGGTGGCAGTGTCGTGGTTGTACAGAACAACAGGGTCGCCAAAGGTATTGGGGAAAGCGTGGATGTCGGTGAAGGTGGTGCCGCCGTCGGTCGAGAATGCACCTGCGGAGAAGCTGGAGGGCGCAGTTTGGGAGTCATTGTAAGCAACGAAGACCTGAGTGGGGTCATCCGGGTTAGCTATAGTGTATGTCTCTGACTGGACAACGTGGGGAAAGGTGCCGTCGGTAACAACCACGTCCACATCCGTGGCGCCATAGGCCAGAGGATGTGGTAACAGACTTTTTACAAACTTGGAGAAGGCATGCGCAGGAGAAGGTTTACCTTTACCTCCCTCTGACACGCCGCAGGCGACCATGATGAGATGGGCACGAAAGTTCTCCTGCACGTCGAGGTGAAGCCGGTGGATCTGGGAACAGTCAAACCCAGGCGGCAGGAGACTGATGTCGCCCGGTCCGGCGAGAGGATTTATTGTTGCTGCTGTTTCACCGGTTTCACAGCAGGCGCGGCGGACGGGCTCGTGCCGCGCCCTAGCGGGTTGGCGGCAAAAAGCGCAAGCGAAATGCCGGTCATGCCGACCAACAGGGCGGCTAAGACGCGGAGATTAAAGAAGGCTGATCGTGAAGTGGATTTCTTTTTCATGAATGATTATGAAGTGAATGGAGTTTGGATGTGAAACGTCGCTTCTAGCTGAACGGCAGAAACGCGTCAACACTTTTTTCTATTTTTTCCCGATTCTTTATTTTTACCCGTGTTGAGTCGCTGGCGCACTACCTCCTATCTGCCAAGGCCGCGAAACCATTTTATCTGATGTGCAGAAGTGTGTCAATACTTTTTTTAAAGATTTTGCTTAAAATTCTTTTAGAACCGCGGATCCAGGGTGTCGTCCGGGCCTGCCTCGCCAAGGAAGGCGGCTCTTCGGTGTTTTGTCTGCTTTTTTGAACCACGGATTTGAAACTCGCTCGCTTCCCCGCTCGCTCGCCGCTGCCCGTCGCGGCTTTGCCTTCTATGTCGCTGATCCCTCAGCTCCATTGAAACTCGCTCCTTTCCCAACTCGCTCGCCTCTACCCTTTGCGGCTTTACCTTCTATCTCGATGTTCCCCATCAGCTCGATTCGCGGATGGCCCGGATTAGAGGGTGTCGACTCCAATCCCGGAGGGATGGTGGAAATTAGCCGGTGGTGCAAGCCACCGGTGATCAGATATAAAGAGTTCCGAGCCCCGGCAGGGGCGTGGTAGATCAATCTGTATGTCATCGACGCATCTGAGCCTGCATTATCATATTGTCTTCGCAACGAAGAATCACGAGCCAACGATCCAACCGGAATGGCGCGGAGCCCTGCATGCATACCTTGGCGGAATCATCCGCACGGCGAATGGATTTCCCGAGAGCATTGGCGGCGTTGCCGATCATGTCCATCTACTGATTGGCCTTCGCGCAACCCACTGCCTTGCTGATGTGCTTCGCGATTTGAAAGCTGTTTCTTCCGGTTGGATCCACGATGAGATTGGCGCGCCCGGGTTTGGATGGCAGGAAGGGTACGGTGCGTTTACGGTAAGTCCTTCCCAACGCGAGACGGTTCGGCGTTACATCGAACAACAACCCGAGCATCATCGCACGCGTACGTTTCGCGAAGAGTATTTGGAATTGCTTCGCCGTAGCGGCGTGGAATTTGACGAACGTTACCTTTAGTCCAGCGCCCCTGCCGGGGCTGGACACCCCGTTTTACCGCACACCGGTGGTTTGAACCACCGGCTAATATCCGCGCGACCCTCCGGGTCTTGGCTCTTCGCTTCCTTCTGTTAGCTCTTATTGCTGCGGGTCGCTTTGAACGTGCCGTGCTTTGACGGTCGCTCGCCGACAAGGGGAGCGAATTCCACCTCGCCGGTGATCGCGTCCGGCGTTTCGAATTTTCCCTTGAACATCAACGTTCCCGCGTCGCGTCCGACGTTCCCGAGCATAAATTCCACCGGCCCGCTAAACGTCATGGAGTTTTGGTCCTCTGGAGTCCACTTCGCTTCCGAAGGTTTTGCCGGGGCCCCAAACCTTCAATCTTGGATCGAGCACCAGGAGAGTCCCCTTTCCGCCGTCTTGAGCGTCTAAGCGCAACGAGCGTTTGTTCCCGTCCGCGAAATTAATCTCTACGTTCCATCTGCCGATCATGTTTGGAGATTGGGCCTGAGCCGGCGCAACGCAACACATTTCAACGACAATCATCAGAATCACGCTGCAACAAATGACGAATGACAAATGCCGAATGACGAAGGAAGCACGAAGCCAGAATGACGAAGAAGCCACGTCGCAATCGTTCGGCATTTGATCATTCGTCATTCCTTCGGACTTCTTCATTCGGATTTCGTCATTTTGCAAAGCGCGCGTTGTCGTCACGTTTTTTCGCTAATGCCAGTTTGGTTTCCGCGCAAGGCCGAGTTGCAGCCGCCTCGACCTGATCGATTGAAAGCGATGCGGAGACGCATCGCACTCCAAAGCACTTCGTGCGAAATCGATCGGGAGTGCTAACTCTATTTTGCGCCAGCTTTCGGAGTGCGCACGCGTGCCTCGCGTCGCTTTTGCTGCTGAATCTTGCGCCTTTGGCGATCTTTGTCATCGTCTTCGGTTTTTCGATTCTCTCCATCGTCTTCGGAGAAGCCGAGCCACCTAAGGTGTTTAGACGATCGAAGCCCTGCCTCGCACGGCTCTTCTCACTGATCGCCTCTCACCAATCACCCGCCTTCGCGCGAGGCTACTGCGGGCAAGCTGGGAATCAGGCGCTCACGGCCGAGAATGCGGAGTCGGGCGAGGCCTCGGGGTTACTCTTGGCGGAGCTGTAGCTGTGGGTGTAGCTGTAGGCGTTGGGGATGGTGGTATCGTAGCAGTAGGCGTAGCCGTAGCAGCTTTGGCGTTGGCGGTGGGGGCGTTGTTGTCGGCGTCGGCGTTGGGCTTCCGGGCGCGCACGGAGTCGCCGTTGCTGGTGGCGTAGGACTCGGAGGCGGGGTAGGTGGCGGATTCCCTACAGCAGCCGCGATCTGGATTCGACCCCAGCCATAAACGTTGTTTGGCGGGCCCGCAGGGCCGCACGTTGTGTCAGAAATAAACACAGCCGCGTTATCCAGGGCGTCGCGACTCGCTTGAATCTGGCGCTGCAAGCTGGGAATGGCCGACCACAAGAGCGCCATGGCGCCGGCAATATGCGGAGTGGCCATCGATGTGCCGCTGGCAAACGTGTATGCGTTATCAGCGGTGTTGTCGCACGAACGTGTATTGGTTCCTGGAGCAGTGATATCCGGCTTTGTGCGGTTGCTGCCATCCCGGGTGACTGGGCCGCGGCTACTAAAGCCAGCAATGGTATCGGTACCGGTATTCAATGCTCCGGCTGTGTAAGACGCCGCATAAAATGATGGCGGATCGGACACCGTGGAACAACTTGGCCCGGAGTTACCCGCAGCTACCACCATCTGGATACCGGCGGCTTCTTGAGCTTCGACAGCGGCTTGCAGCTCCAGGCCGGTTACGCATCCTTCCGAGACTGGGCAACCCCAGGAGTTGATCGTAATATCAGGCGCTTTAGTCGGGTCGCCTTCGTTGGGCGTGCAGTTCAGCGGGTAGGGTGCGAGGAAAAATTCCATGCACTCGATGTACCTTGCCGGTGTGCCGTTGCCCTGGTCCATGTTGCGGCAGGCGATCCATTTTGCGCCGGGCGCCATTCCAATCTGGTTGCCAGCGCCATCGTCGCCGATCGCCGTGCCGGTGGTGTGGCTGCCGTGGAAGAAATCATCACAAGGCTGCTGCGAATCATTTCCGCACGGATTGCCCACACTGTTATGAATGGAATCGTGCCAGTTAAAGTTGTGGTTCGCGTTTGTTCCGTCCCAGCCACGGTAGTGAGGCTTGAGCGCGTTATGGGTCCAGCGAACACCGGTATCTGCGCTCGCAACGACGATAGTCTCTCCGTGGAACCCGAGCGCCCATACGTCGGGCGCGTGCGTGTATTGGATGCCAGGCTCGATCGTCGCAGGGGCACCGGGTTGCAATGGTGAGTACTCAACCGGACCGGGTTGAGGAAGGTCATTGTGGATCACGGGATTGCTTTCGATGCGCGCGACGTCCGGGCGGGCCGCCAACGTCTCGGCAAGCTGGCGATCTCCCTTCACCAAAATTGCGTTAACGATGTAGAAAGATTGATTCTCGATGTGGCGATCACGTAACCATTGCAGGATTGGCTCCTGTGTGCTCTGGGCCTTTTCCAGAAGGGCTTGATACACAAAACGGCCCTTCTCGGTCTTGGTTGGCAAATTAGCAGCCGGGCTGAGGTCGGCCTGATCTGCTAGCAGAACAAAAAACTCAGCCTGCTGGCCGTTGGCAGTATGTTCCATTACCCACGGCGCGATCTTGCCAGGGTGGAACGCGTTGTCCTCAACGCGTTGGCTAGCGCTGCGAATCTCAACGCGCTGGCCGACGGCGCGCGAAGAAGCGACAGCTGCAATGAGCGCTACAGCAGCTGCAACGAGGAACAATGAACAAAAAATACGCCGCCACGGCGACGGCACGGATGCACGATGTGAATCTAGAGTCTTTAATCATAGGATTTGCCGGTAGGGAGTAAACCAAGTTCGCCACGGCGAATCCGTCCGGTGGCGGACTGGCTGACATCCAATTAAGATGACGCTTCTAAACCAAAGCGCGTTGTCGTGTCAATATTTTCTAGAAAGTTTTATTTTGAAACCACGGATCGTGCGGGTTGAATGGGATTTCGCACAAGTGTTTTGGCGGGGCTCCGCCGCTTTTAAAGAGTGTTCTCAGATCAAAAATCGTTGTTTTCCGCGTCCTTATCTGGTCACTCTTCTAGCCCACGAAACACACGAAATGACACGAAAAGAAGAAACAAGGGAATTAGTTTACAAAGATGAGAGCTACGCCATTGTCGGGGTGTGCTTTGAAGTCTATAAGGACAAAGGCTGCGGTTTCCATGAGCCGATTTATCACGAGTGTCTGGAAATCGAGTTGGAATTCCAACGGATTCCATTTCTCTCAACGCCGCCGCAAACGTTGCAATACCGCGGTCGCACTTTGGTACAAACATTTACTCCGGATTTCATTTGCTACGACAAGGTCATCCTTGAGATCAAAGCGGTCTCCCAATTGATTGACGAACACCGCGCACAGGTGTTGAACTACCTTGCCGCAACGGGCTGCCAGCTAGGTCTGCTCGTGAACTTTGGCCATTATCCGAGAATGGAATATGAGCGTCTGTTGCCAAGGAAACATGAATCCGTCGATCTACGCCTCTGAAATTTTGGCGTCTTTTCGCGTGTTTCGTGGGCAAATGGATTTCCAGGCTGTTGAAGCCTGGCAGCCCCTGGCGATGGTACAATTGATCTACAGATTTAAGATCGACGCGTTGAGCGTTAGAGACGACTTTGTGCCGATCGTCGGGTAATAGCCGACTTAAAAGCGGCGGAGCACCCCAAAATGCGTTCGCGTAATCTGCGCACGCAGCTCCTAAAGGCAGGGAACTCGCGAGTTCCCGGAGTTACTCCCTGTGAAACTCGCCTGAAGACGGGTCAGTCTGCTAACCCTT
>CAVRCO010000019.1:0-11025 GCA_963719605.1 uncultured Verrucomicrobiae bacterium | reverse complement strand
ATGTCATCTGAACAAATCACCCAGGAGGCAGTGGCGACGACGCAAACAAGAAAGAGGTAAGGGATTTGTGTAGGGCAGCGGTTCTGCTTAGGTTCGGTTACTAAATCCCTGAATACGAACTCGAAATCAACATTCAAAGCTCCCAATGGTGCTGTTTAGTAAACGTTTGAGCTCAATGGTAGCTGCGGTCTTTGGCGTTACCCTTGCGCGCATGGTGCGCAGGCTCCGCAGCACCTCAATATTAACCAATTGTCCACGACTGTAGAAGATGTCGTGGTGCCGTTACCGAACGAACTTTTTGGGGCACTGAACAAGCTGGGTGCGGTAAACTGGAAGGAACATGTCCGCAGCGATGAAGAACCCAATTTCACCGAGCGACCGCGTATCGCTCTCTTGCTTGGGACAGTGATTGCCGATGGCTTTATCGCGGTGCAAGCGGAGGATGCGCCTGCAGTAAAAGATATTGGCCAGCGCGTCCTGGCACTGGCCAAGGGGATCGGCGTAGGAAATTCAATCACGCCACACGCCAAGGCGATCATCGATGCGGCAGACAAGCGCAATTGGGCAAATGTGCGGCAGGAACTGGATCGCACTCAAAACAGCGTTCAACAGGCAATGAACGAAGTGCACGATGAAAAGCTGTCGCAGCTCGTTAGTCTGGGCGGGTGGCTTAGGGGCACGGAAGTATTGACCTCCGTGGTGAAACAGCATTTCTCCAACGACGGCGCTGAGCTTCTGCATCAGCCGGATCTGCTGACCTATTTTCAGACAAGACTGCAGGCGATGTCCGAGTTTAACCTTCCGATCGTTCATCAAATTCAGGACGCCTTGGTGGAGGTAAAGCCTCTAATCAATATCGGCAATGCTCGCATTTCTGCCGAATCAGTTAAGAAGGTGAACGAGATCACTACGCGGCTCGGCAACGACATCATCAAGAAAGACTGAGAAATTTCGGGTGAACCCTTTCGCAAAGGTCCTTCTCTGCACGACCTCCCTGTTGGCGGCCATCGTTGTGCTACCGTCTGCGATTTTCGCCTCGGTGGACCCCACCACAGTGTACGCGCGCGCATTTGCTCTTCTGGCGGCAGAACCCTATGTAAAACAAGGATTTCACGTGCGCGAGGATTACTGGGCAGGCGACCTCGCTTCGGGTGAAAGGAAAGCGGTGCGGCAACAATTGTTTAAAGGGAATGAATATTGGTTCTGGCTGGGAACAGAAGTCGATGGAGCAAAAGAGTCCGTTCATATTTATAATTCGCACGGAGAACTCGCGGAACAACCAGACAGTTGGGCGAAAGGCCACTTTGCGGCTGCGCACATCATTCCGAAAACCACAGGCAGTTACTTTATCATCGTTAGCGTGGAGGAATCGCCAGCAGCCCGCACGCATTGGGCGCTGGCGTATGGTTTCCGATAAAGTTGACTTCCTAGCCGGTAACTGTATGGGCGCGATGCCCGATACTACGAATTGATCATGCTTGGAACTCGGACCCTACAGTTTGAGAGGTACCGCGCTTTCCAGCCGCTCTTAGTCAAAGTAACCGAGATGGTGTTCAGTGACCTAACGAGAATTAGACTGCAATCTGCAATCTATTTCTGACTCCATAGAGGGCAGTTGGACGGAAAACGCTGGGACATAGCAACGTCTTTTTCCGGCAAGAATCGTGCTCAATAAGATCTCAGTTGCTATATGTCGTATAAAAATGTGGGGCGATTTTTTCAACCAATCTGCATAAATTATTCGATGCAGACCATCCGAGTTCGTGCATATTGCAATTATGCCTGAGCGCGACCCTAACGAAAAAGCCGTGGAGCACGAAAAAGCGACAGAATCCGAGCCGGCCAAAAGCAAGGATCTTCTGGAATCTGAGGATCTAGAACGCAAAGTCGGCGACTCGAAGAAACGCATCACGGATGAGAATACGTCGCGACCGACTTCATAGCGCGACCCCAATAAAGAGGCATTAGAGCAAGTCGAGAAAGCGACAGATTCAGAGCCTGTCAAAAGCGAAGAGCTTCTCGAATCGGAGGATTTGAAGCGGCAACTCCGAGACGATCCAGCAATTCCGCCTAATCCACTTGCTCACCTGAGAAGAATGCAAAAAAGCGGATCATGGGCGGGCCCATTTGGCGTAACCGCTTTCACAGATTGCTCCCGCTCCACTTCAATTTCTGCCTGACCACGCTGAAAAACGAGGTATCAGGCAGTGACGCCAGCGGCAGCGTCTTCTTCGCCTTGCGAATGGTCACCACCGATCCACGCTCGACATGTATCGGCTTGCGGCCATCCAACGTTAGGAACACCGGATAGTCGGGATCGCTCGCTTCGATCTCAATCGTCGATCCCTCGGCGACAATGATCGACCGATTCGTAAGAACATGTGGGCAAATCGGTGTGATCACGAAAACACCCGACTCCGGATCCAAGATCGGTCCACCAGCGGACAGCGAGTACGCTGTCGAACCCGTCGGCGTTGCAACAATCAGGCCGTCGGCATTGAATTCAGTGAGTGGTTCGTCATTCACCCGCGTGCGCAACATAACCAGGCGCGAAAGTTCGCCGCGGCTCAATACTGCGTCGTTTAGCGCGAGCATTTTGGCGGTTTGTTTCTCGCCGAGCCTCACACGAGCCTCGAGCAGCGCGCGCTCGCTAAAATTGATCCGGTCTTTGGCCAGGCATTCCACCGCCTCATGATAGGTCGCAGAACTTGCGGTGGTCAGGAAACCCAGGGAGCCCACGTTAATGCCGAAGATCGGCTTCATCGCCTCGCCGAGCTGCCCCACTACGCGCAGAATCGTTCCGTCACCCCCGGCCACAACCAGAAGATCCGTTGCGGCACCGAGTTCTACGATGGAATACTCGGATTTCTTTCCAGCAACGCGCGCTGTTTCTTTTTCCAGCAAAGCTGTGATAGAAAGATCACTGAACTCCTGGGCGATTGCGTTGACCAGGTCACCGACACCCGGTTTCCCTGTGTGCGCGATTATGCCGATTGTTTTCGGATGCATGCGAAAAATTCCTGGTTGCCGTCGGCGCCTTTGATAGCAGATGGAACAATTCCGGTCACCACATGGCGTGAATGCGTAACGAACGAGACTATCTTGTCCTCTGCCTTTCGGTGCAGCTCCTGGTCGCGCACGATTCCGCCCCTGCCTACATCCGCGCGTTGCAGTTCGAATTGTGGTTTGATCAATGCAAGAATCACGCCGGTTGGAGTTATCAAGTCGAATGCGTTTGGCAAGACTAAGGTCAGCGAGATAAAGGAAACATCAATCACGCAAAGATCGACAAGCTCCGGGACGTATTTGAGAGAGAGAGAGCGCGCATTGACTTTTTCCAGAACAATCACGCGAGGATCGTTGCGCAGTTTCCAATTCAATTGGCCATGGCCAACATCAACCGCATAAACTTTCACGGCGCCACGTTGTAACATGCAATCCGTAAAACCACCGGTGGAAGCACCGATATCCAGCGCCGTTGTTCCGTGCACGTCGATTTTGAAATAGTCGAGAGCGCCTTCCAACTTTAGAGCGCCTCGCCCGACGTATTTAGGCGTCGGCTTTATTGAGATCAGAGCTCCTTCTTCTAGCAACTCAGATGGTTTCGCTGCAATTCGGGTACCGACCTTTACGTCGCCGGCCATCACCGCGCGGCGCGCCTGCTCGCGGCTTGGAAATAATCCCTTGCCAACCAGAAGCTGATCAAGCCGTAACTTCTTCGGCATTCTTTTTCGCGGCAATAAGGTAGCGATCCCAGACGTCGGCGATCGACACCCGAAGAGCCTCCACGGCTTTAGTTAACTGATCCATCGTGATGCATAATGGGGGCATCAGGACGATGACATTTCCTATTGGTCTGGTAAGCAAGCCGTGGTGACGCGCTTCAATACAAACGGTCGCGGCCAAGTTAGGCTGCGGGCCGTTCGGCGATTCTTCCATCTCAATTCCGGCAATAAAACCACACTGCCGCACTTCTTTTACACCTGTGAGCTTCTCCAGATCAGCGAGAGCCGAGCTCAGGTGCCGGATTTTCGGCTCCAAAGTTTCCAAAACGCGTTCGTTCTCGAAGATCTCCAGACTTGCCTTGGCAGCCGCGCAAGCAAGCGCATTTCCCGTGTAACTGTGCCCGTAAGCCAAGGCTTTGCCCTCGACTACTGACCCATCAAACGCCGAAAATAGCTTTTCAGATACCAAAGTAATAGCTAGCGGAAGATACCCTCCACTCAACCCTTTAGCCATCACCATCAGATCCGGAATCACCGCCTCGTGCTCGGAAGCAAACATCCGGCCGGTTCTGCCAAACCCGGTCATGACTTCGTCAACAATCAACAGGGTATCGGTCCGATTACACCATTCGCGAACAGCACTGAGTGTGCCAGGGGGCCACAGCCGCATGCCCGCGGCTCCCTGAATAAGCGGCTCAAGCACAACGGCAGCAGTCTTCGCTATTTCGGCCGGCGCGAGGGCTTCCAGTGCCTTGAAATTTGGAACCTGCATGGCCGGAAAGTTCCAGCGGGTCGATCCGATCTGAAACATTGTCGCTGCCCCCAAGCTCGCTGCTCCCGCTGTGTCGCCGTGATAGCCGTTCTGAAAAGCGATAAACTGATGCCTTCTCGAATGCCGCAGCCGCCAATACTGATCGGCAATTCTCAAAGCGACCTCGATTCCCGTTGAGCCGTCGTCAGAGAAAAAAACCCTGCTCAGTGGGTTGTCTGGGAAAAGTTCAACGATCGCTTGGGCCAGTTCGATGGCGGCCGGATTCGTGAACCCGAGGAACGAAGTGTGCGCAACCCGATCAAGCTGACGCCGGATTGCCGCATTAATGTGCGGATGATTGTGCCCATGAATGTTCGTCCAAATGGACGAATTTCCATCGATGTAATCGCGACCTCTGCTGTCACGCAGCACTGCCGCATGCCCTTCGACCAAAATCAGTGGCTCATGCTCCGGGGCGCACCACTCACACATGTCAGTAAACGGGTGCCAGACGAATCGCTTGTCGGCTTCGATCAGAGCTTTCGTATTCCATTCAGTCATAACAGCCTGGAATCTTCAGAAGCGACTACACCAAGATTTCAATTCATAAATATTCCAGAAGCTCCAAATCCCAGGTTCTCTCCTCCAGATCGCGTGGCCTACCGCCGTCGTGCATTTTGAGATTTGAGACTTGATCCTTTATTTGGAGTTTGGAACTTGGGCTTTGGAGCTTGCTAACCCGACAAAATCCGTGCAGCGGTCAAAATGGCTTGAAGCATGGGTTTAGCATCTCGGTGTTCCCTTCACTGATAGGCGCGCTGTTCCTGGATTAGCGTCTCGATTGAGGCAACGTCCTCGACTGAAGCGCGTCGCCGTTGATATTTTCGCACAAGGATTTCTTTCAATGTTAACAAATCTTCCAGCAACGGACGATCGTAGTAGGTCCAGTCAAGGTCGCCGGCCATTTTCGCCTGAAACCGCCATGCGCCGCCGAACTTCGTCGCGCGCACTTCGCGCTTTTTGCCATCTTGATTTCTGTCCGTCCATATGTGTTGAATCGGCATCGCAGTAAAACCTTACATTAAGCGGCTTTGAAAGACGTAATTAAATTGGCGGCATATTTTATTGCGACGGTTGTCATTGGAGGGATCCTTGCGCCAGTTCTTTTTTGGTCTGCTCAATCGCTTGCAGCGCACGGCGTATTTTCTTTTCTGGCAAAGTACGATTTCGAAACATTCTTTCATCGCGCCCTTTTGGTTGCCGCCGTACTTTTGCTCTGGCCGTTGCTACGAATAAGCCACGTGCGATGCCTGGCTGATTTGGACATTGCACCTAATTCGCGTTGGGGCCGCGATCTGTGTGCGGGCGTTGTTCTCTCGGTGATTCCCCTGCTCTTTTGCGGGGTTGTACTCATCGCACTTCACGTTTATGCGTTTCGGCACAGCTTTGCCTGGCCTCGCTTTGGCAAGATGCTTGTGGCATCAATCACAGTTCCGTTCATTGAAGAGGCTTTTTTTCGCGGGATCGTTCTGGGCCTCTTACTCAGAACCGGCCGCAAATACATGGCGATCTTTGTCGTTTCAGTGATTTTTGCAGCAGTGCACTTTCTAAAGGCTCCGGAGCGAACGTCCGAGATAGTAACATGGACGTCCGGCTTCAGTTCGATTGCCCGCGCATTTGACGGAATTAGGGATCCCATAATGCTGGCCTCAGCGCTGGCGACATTATTCTTCATCGGCTGGATTCTCGCTGACGCGCGCGTGCTTACTCATTCGTTATGGCTGTCAATTGGACTGCACGCCGGATGGATTTTTAGTAGTGGCACTTTTAGCTTACTAGTTCGTCAGCGAATACCGGCGCTTCCCTGGGTAGGAAGGAATTTGCTGGTGGGAATTATCCCGCTTGGTGTAGCCGCCCTCACCTGGGTAATAATGCGCATCTGGGTGAAATATGATCGCGCTTCGCAAGTTTGAATTGCTCGAAGCGGCTGCGTCGCTTCTTTACCCGCCGGTATGCACGCTGTGCGGCGGCAAGACTCGGGCTGGCGAATATCTCTGCGAGCAATGCGAAGCAAAGGCCATGCGTATCGTTGCGCCGTTTTGCCAGCAATGCTCCGAGCCCTTCGAGGGGGCTATTGCCAGCGCGTTCACATGCGCCAACTGCGCCCATCGCACAATTTACTTTGATGCAGCAGTAGCCGCGTACCGAGGTCGCGGTATCGTTCGCCAGATCATCCATGATTTTAAGTACCGCCGTCAGGTTCACTTGCGACATCTCGTGGCACGCTGGCTCTGCGCAGCGCTTGACGATGACCGTCTTCGCGAACGCCAGTTTGACATAATCGTGCCCGTGCCATTGCATCCAACTCGCCAACGGGAACGCGGATTCAATCAAGCGAGCCTCCTTGCTGAATTGTTAAGCGCGCGGGTATCGATTCCGTGTAAGCCCTTGCTGAAGCGTATTCGATACACAACTACACAAACCGCGCTCGATCGCGCCGAGCGAACGGAAAATTTGCATAACGCGTTTCGTTTACGAAAGAACGCGGACGTGCGAGGCTCACGCGTGCTGTTAATCGATGATGTTCTTACAACGGGTTCTACCCTCAGTGAGTGCGCGCGTATCTTGAAACGCTCGGGCGCAATCTCTGTTTACGCGGCAACGGCGGCGCGCGCATAAATTGCAATGGCCATCTTCAAAAAACCGGCAATTAAGGCAGAAGGCGGGAAGAAGAAGGAGATTCCGCGCGGCCTTTTTCAAAAATGTCCCGGCTGTTCGGAGGTCGTGCCGGAGATCGAGCTGGCGCAGAACCAGCGGGTGTGTCCGCGCTGTGATTATCATTTTGCGCAACCGGCCAAGGAGCGAATTCAGAATCTGCTCGACCCGGACTCTTTCGTGGAAATGGATGCCGGCTTGAAATCAGTGGACGTCTTGCGTTTCCAGGGGATGGCCAGCTACAAAGATCGGCTGAAGAGTTATCAGGAACGTACGGGCCTTCTTGATGCTGTAATCAGCGGGCACGGAATTCTTGACGGTCACAAGGTCGCCATCGCGGTGATGGATTTCGACTTTCTGGCGGCGACAATGGGTTCGGTGGTTGGCGAAAGAATCACCCGCACAATCGAATATGGAACCGCAGAGCGCTGCGCAGTGATCATCGTTGCCGCTTCCGGCGGAGCTCGCCTGTACGAAGGAATGTTGAGCTTGATGCAAATGGCCAAAACAAGCGGCGCACTCACGCGCCATGCAGAAGCGAGGCTTCCTTACATCTCGGTCCTGACGAATCCGACCACAGCCGGCGTCATGGCCAGCTTCGCGTCGCTGGGCGATGTCATTCTAGCCGAACCCAAAAGCATGATCGGCTTCGCCGGTCCGCGCGTCATCAGGGAAACCACGCACCAGGACTTGCCCGAGAGATTTCAGACTGCCGAGTTTCTCGATGAGCACGGCTTGATCGACATGATTGTGCACCGTAAGAAAATGCGCGAGCAAATCAGCCGATTGCTCAATTACTTCACTGTCGCGCCGTGAATCGAGCCGGCGGGAGCCGAGCGAGTCGGACGGGCAAGCCCGTGAGGGTCGGCGCGTCGGGAGACGCGGCGATCAATTATCGTGAAGCGCTCAGTTGGCTTTACAGCCTCCAGCGCTTCGGAATCAAGCTGGGCTTGGAAAATATCGAGCGTTTGCTCAAAGAACTTTCGAAGAGTGACATCTTGCAAGCTGCTCCTTGGAAAGTCATTCACGTCGCCGGAACGAATGGGAAAGGCTCCGTTTGCGCCATGATCGATTCGATCTGCCGCGCACAAGGATATCGCACCGGGCTGTTCACGTCCCCTCACCTCGTCACATTTCGCGAACGCATTCGCGTGCACGGCGATATGATTTCTGAAGACGCGGTCGCGCATCGCCTAACGACTATCCGCCGTCTTGTCGCAAACTGGGATCCGCATCCGACGTTCTTCGAGGTTGTGACTGCGCTCGCTCTCAAGCACTTCTCGGACACGAAGGTCCAGATCGTTATTCTGGAAACTGGTCTAGGCGGCCGGCTCGATGCTACGAACGCCATTCAATCAGATGTTTCGGTGATCACGCCAATCGATTTCGATCACGAAAAATGGCTGGGCGAAACAATTTCCGAAATCGCAGCCGAAAAAGCTGGCATTATCAAACCAAAGGTTCCAGTCGTTTGTGCGCCGCAGCGAGCGGAGGCCGAAGAGGTGATTCGCGCGCGTGCAACTAAGTGCGGAGCGCCGCTACAATTCGTAACTAAACCTTATGACAAGGCTCCACTCGCACTCGCTGGATTGCATCAAGAGCAGAACGCGGCTCTTGCGATTGCCGCACTTCGCGCGGCCAAAATCGATATCGACGACTCAGCGATTGCGCGCGGACTCGCCTCTATCGATTGGCCAGCACGTTTCCAACGATGGGACGAGCGCACAATCGTCGATGGCGCGCATAACCCCGCCGCCGCGCGTACGCTCGCAGAAACATGGCGCGAAAATTTTGGCAATCAGCGTGCCACGCTCGTGCTTGCGGTCCTTTCTGACAAAGACCTGCGCGGTATCTGTGAAGCGCTTGCGCCGATTAGTGAGTTCGTCCTATTGCCAAAAATTCGCAGCGAGCGCGCAGCTGATCCAGAAGAGCTAGTAAGAGTCCTGGCCAACATTACTCCACCACTCCCCTACTCCATCACTCAATCCGTTGATGAGGCGCTAGCGCGCGCGCGCGCGAAACCGAATCCAATTCTAATCACCGGCTCACTTCACTTCGCCGGCGAAGTCCTCGCGCATCTGCGCGGTGAGCCCGCTGCATTCGAAGAATGCGCGCAATAGATCAGCGTCTCGCAGAATGGAGCCGACGGGCGCCGAGCGACATGGACGGGAAGGCCGGACGGCCGAGCGAGCGCGAGCGAGCAAGCAAGTCAGACGCCCTACAAAATCGTGACCAGGTTGTAGGGCGTTTGTGTCAAACGCCTTTGTCGGTCTCAATTCGCGGGAACAATGGCACTGGTTTGCCGACGACATGTCCATCCGGCAGTCTCCCCCACTCTGCATCTGCGAGTGAGAACCGTTCTTCTTTGCCGCTCAGTTCCATTTTCCAATTCAGTTGATCGAAAATTCCGTGCGCCGCTTTCGGTAACACCGGCGAAATCAAAATCGCGATTATGCGCAACGACTCGGCCAGATGTAGAGCACCTTATCAATGACCTCGCGTTCGGTTCGAATCCTTAGCGAGCTTCCAAGGTCTGCAGTCAATCAACAATCTGACTGCATTGCACATTCAGGTTGAAGCAACTTCCGATGCACGATGCTTGAGTCGCTGCAAGTGATCGCTTTCATATTCGTTTCATACTAACGGAGAGCGAAACTCGCTACGTCTTCGAGAAATCGAATGTTGGCCTACAGGCGCTCTCAACCGCTAATAGTTCCGCCGCGATACCGTGCGCCATGTTGAGTGTTCGATTGAGTAAATTGCCTAACGAATTTGCAAGATCGGCATTGTAGCGCTCGATCAGACGCTCTTCGGAAAAATCGGCATCCTTGCCGGTCGCGATGTCGCTCATCAGATAATAACGAACCGCTTCGACTCCGTATTTATCGGCCAGAACGTTGGGATCGACAATGTTGCCCAACGCTCTTGCTCATCTTCGCGCCGGACATGTTCCACCAGCCGTGAACGAGCAATTGCGGCATCGCATCGTCCGGAAAACCGATCGCGTGCAACATGATCAGCCAGTAAATCCCGTGCGCCGGAACGAGAATGTCCTTGCCGATGATTTGCAGCGCGGGCCATTTATCTCGGAAAGTTGAGGGTTGAGAGTTGAAAGTCGAGAGACTTGGATCGTATCCGGCGAAGCTGATGTAGTTCGTTAGCGCGTCGAACCAGACGTAGGTGACGAAATCTTTGTCGAACGGCAGTTCGATCCCCCAATCGAGCCGCGATTTCGGTCGGGAGATGCATAGATCGCCGCTGAGTTTCTCAACCGCGTTGCGCAGTTCCGTCTGGCGAAAATCGGGAATGACTGCGTCTTCGCGATTGATCGAGATAACGCAACAGCCATTCTTTGTGCTGGCTCAGCTTGAAATAGTAATTTTCTTCCTCGCGAAACTCGACCTGTCCCCATTCCGGGCCGAACTGACCGTCGGGGCCGCGCTCCTTGTCGGTCAGGAATTGTTCCTGCCGCACCGAATAGTAACCGGACTGTTTGTCTTTGTAAATCTGGCCTGCGTCGAACAGGCGCTGCAAAATTCCCTGGACGACTTTCTTGTGTCATCGCTCGTTGTCTCCGCCCATTCGTCGTATTGCACGTCGAGTTTTTTCCACAGATCGATAAATTTTTGGGTGACGCCTTTGACGAACTCCGCCGGCGGCAACGCCCGCTTTCGCGGCCGACTGCTGGACCTTCTGACCGTGTTGATCGACCCGGTCAGGAAAAAGACCTTTTCCCCTTTGAGCCGATGATAACGCGCGATCACGTCGGCCAACACTTTTTCGTAAGCGTGCCCGATGTGCGGCGGCGAATTCGTGTAATCGATCGCCGTCGTG
>CAVRCO010000018.1:0-15456 GCA_963719605.1 uncultured Verrucomicrobiae bacterium | reverse complement strand
TGGGTCCGATTGGGAGGGCTGACTGAAGCGTAGCCCTAGCAAAGAAAAACGGTCAGTTCGGTGGAGAAATCTTCCCGATCTGGACTCGAAGCCGTGGCAGGACTTTTTCGAGAAAGTCCGGACGGCTAAATTTTCTGAGATCTTCGATCTTAATGCCCTTGGAGGCTATCTGCATCGGAAATGCCTTCGGATTGAAAAGCCAATAGCGAAGCGCGAACAAATTCATCAACGGCGTCGGCGTATCGAATAGGCGCGCATACATAGATATGCAATCGACCAAAATTTCTTCCGTGAACATTGGAATATGACGTGTAAATCCTTTGTGCTTCGAATTCCGGTCCGTTCCATGTTTCAAGAAATTCTGTGGCTCACGGAGTTCCTTTTTAGATGGATCTTTGTTGATTATTTCGACGATCTGAGACGGCCCTATACGCTTTTCTTTGCACATTTGATTCAAAACGCCCTGTGCGGCCACGGCAAGCGTGTGGATAGAAGAGATGTCTTTTTCGAGAAACCACAAAACTATTGCGGTTTCAAGTTGGCCTTCCGCCGACTGGCGATCTGTAATCTCAACCACCAGCGGCTGCTCACTCATATCTCTGGCGCGTCAAACGAGCTTGTTTTGCACAAGGTATTCCCGGCCTTTCGGAAGCAGATGGTAGGGATTCTCACGCCCATTCTAATGATCATTGGCAAGCTGATCATTTCTGCCTGCTTTAGAACGTCCCGATGATATTCGGGCATTCCTTTGGAAATATTGAGCATAGCTGCAACCCCGGAAAGCGTCATCGGGCGCTCGAAAAGCAGTTTCAGGAACTTAATCTGCGTTTCATCGAGCGCGCCCGTTTTTGGGCGAAGGCGATCAAGTTCTTGCTCAAGGTCTGTCACCTTAGACTTAAGCTTCGTTCTCTCCGTTTCAGTTATCTCAAGCTTTCGGCTGAGAACAGCAATCTCTCTCGTAAGCAATGCGAACTGCTTCTCTTGAAGATCAATTACATCTTTTTTGACTCCGGCATTTCTGAACGCTTGTATGACGCTTGCGTCTCGGACGCAATGAGGGCGTCCGCAGGATGCAGACAGCGGAACGCAAGGCAGTAGTAGGCTCGCCGGACTTAGAAACGCTCACGACGAGCCATATCGAGCGAGCATTCTTGACCGTCCGGCAGGAATTGAAGCGATTTGAACGCAAAGGGCTTGGATATAGCAAAGACCTTGAAACGCACAAGCTGGCTGTCGCGCTGCATTTCGGCGTTTACAATTTCGTCCGCAAACATCACACGCTAGGAACTGCGCCAGCGGTAGCGGCTGGCCTGGAAGAAAAGCCGTGGAGTTTAGAAAAGGTCGTGGAGATGACGTCGGAATTATATGATGCGGAAAAATCAGCATTGACAAAAATGAGGGACACCGATCAGTATTGCACTCGGGCTACCTCGGGTGAGGATAAGCTCAGTTTTCATATAGGAGCGCGGGCACGTTCAACGCCCGCGCTCTTTTTTTGTGGCTCTCCCAATCGGACTCAACACCAATCGTAGTTTCGGGCAAGAATCATGCCCGATAAGATCTCACTTGCTATATGTTATCTTAACAAATCACCCAGAAGGCAGCGGCGACGACGCAAACAAGAAAGAGGTAAGGGATTTGTGTAGAGCAGCGGTTCTGCTTAGGTTCGGTTACTAAATCCCTGAATACGAACTCGAAATCAACATTCAAAGCTCCCAATGGTGCTGTTTAGTAAACGTTTGAACTCAATGGTAGCTGCGGTCTTTGGCCTTGCCCTGTGCGCGCATGGTGCCCAGGCTCCGCAGCACGTCAATATTAACCAATTGTCCACGACTGTAGAAGATGTCGTGGTGCCGTTACCGAACGAACTTTTCGGGGCACTGAACAAGCTGGGTGCGGTAAACTGGAAGGAACATGTCCGCAGCGATGAAGAACCCAATTTCACCGAGCGACCGCGTATCGCTCTCTTGCTTGGGACAGTGATTGCCGATGGCTTTATCGCGGTGCAAGCGGAGGATGCGCCTGCAGTAAAAGATATTGGCCAGCGCGTCCTGGCACTGGCCAAGGGGATCGGCGTAGGAAATTCAATCACGCCACACGCCAAGGCGATCATCGATGCGGCAGACAAGCGTAATTGGGCAAATGTGCGGCAGGAACTGGATCGCACTCAAAACAGCGTTCAACAGGCAATGAACGAAGTGCACGATGAAAAGCTGTCGCAGCTCGTTAGTCTGGGCGGGTGGCTTAGGGGCACGGAAGTATTGACCTCCGTGGTGAACCAGCATTTCTCCAACGACGGCGCTGAGCTTCTGCATCAGCCGGATCTGCTGACCTATTTTCAAACAAGACTGCAGGCGATGTCCGAGTTTAATCTTCCGATCGTTCATCAAATTCAGGACGCCTTGGTGGAGGTAAAGCCTCTAATCAATATCGGCAATGCTCGCATTTCTGCCGAATCAGTTAAGAAGGTCAACGAGATCACTACGCGGCTCGGCAACGACATCATCAAGAAAGACTGAGAAATTTCGGGTGAACCCTTTCGCAAAGGTCCTTCTCTGCACGACCTCCCTGTTGGCGGCCGTCGTTGTGCTACCGTCTGCGATTTTCGCCTCGGTGGACCCCACCACAGTGTACGCGCGGGCATTTGCTCTTCTGGCGGCAGAACCCTATGTAAAACAAGGATTTCACGTGCGCGAGGATTACTGGGCAGGCGACCTCGCTTCGGGTGAAAGGAAAGCGGTGCGGCAACAATTGTTTAAAGGGAATGAATATTGGTTCTGGCTGGGAACAGAAGTCGATGGAGCAAAAGAGTCCGTTCACATTTATAATTCTCACGGAGAACTCGCGGAACAACCAGACAGTTGGGCGAAAGGCCACTTTGCGGCTGCGCACATCATTCCGAAAACCACAGGCAGTTACTTTATCATCGTTAGCGTGGAGGAATCGCCAGCAGCCCGCACGCATTGGGCGCTGGCGTATGGTTTCCGATAAAGTTGACTTCCTAGCCGGTAACTGTATGGGCGCGATGCCCGTTGCTAGGAATTGATCATGCTTGGAACTCCGACCCTACAGTTTGAGAGGTACCGCGCTTTCCAGCCGCTCTTAGTCTAAGTAACCGAGATGGTCTTCAGTGACCTAACGAGAATTAGACTGCAATCTGCAATCTATCTCTGACTCCATAGAGGGCAGTTGGACGGAAAACGCTGGGACATAGCAACGCCTTTTTCCGGCAAGAATCGTGCCCAATAAGATCTCAGTTGCTATATGTCGTATAAAAATCCGTACGTGTTGGTGGCGATTGGAGGCGGCTATGAGTGAAGCCGCCTAAATCGTCCAGTAAACGTTCGGCTCTGCGGTCATCCTCAGCATCATTTTATCGGACGAAGCATAACGACCGAGTCCTTGTCCCCAACTTCCCGCTCGTAGACCTTCCAGCCGTTCTTTTCGTAAACCGGCGCGGTTGCGCCGAGGCAATCGATATACAAGCCTTTCACATCAGCCCTTCTGGCGTTGGCTGCCGCCTCCTGGAGCATGGCCGAAGCGATGCCACGGTGGCGCATCTCCGGCTTAACAAACACCGCGGCTACCCATGGTGAATACTGCGGTCGGTGCACACAGTCGTTCTGGATGACGGAGCAGCTACCCACAGGAATCGTTCTGACAAGTGCAACTACTGTATACGGAACCTTGTCCTTTTGCGTGTGGGTGCGCAGCCAGGCTAACACAACTTCGGCGGAGTCACAGCGCCGACTCCACCACTGATGGAAGATCCAGTTCCCAACTGCTTCCAGGTGCTGCAGGCACTCCGAGAGTTGTTGCACTTGGCATGTCATTACCGGTCGCTCTAGTTTGCGGAACTAGAATTAGACGGCAAATTGTCGTCTATTTCTGCCGCCATACGGTGCCAGAAAAATTTCCGTAAAAAACTATATGTCGTTTGAAAATGTGGGGCGATTTTTTCAGCCAGTCTGCATAAATTATTCGATGCAGACCATCCAAGTTCGTGCATATTGCAATTGTGCCTGAACGCAACCCTAACGAAAAAGCCTTGGAGCACGAAAAAGCGACCGAATCCGAGCCGGCCAAAAGCAAGGATCTTCTGGAATCTGAGGATCTAGAACGCAAAGTCGGCGACTCGAAAAAACGCATCACGGATGAGAATACGTCGCGACCGACTTCATAGCGCGACGCCAATAAAGAGGCATTAGAGCAAGTCGAGAAAGCGACAGATTCAGAGCCTCTCAAGGGCGAAAAGCTTCTCGAATCGGAGGATTTGCACCATGCACAGGCCCTCGCAGCTCTGGGGCCCCCGGACGACCTGATGCCATCTCCGAGACGGTCCGCGCGGGTTCGCTGCACCGCCTCGTTAGGCGTTGGGCGGTTCCTTCCTCGGTTTGACGCCGACGGACGCTCCACCGTTCCCGGCGAGCGCGGCGTCGACGTCCAAGACGAACCCAGGAGGGAACCCCGTCTGTTTGGCGCTGCGCCACCAAGCATCGCGACCCGCCGTTCTGAGCAAGCCGCACAGGAGCGCTCCACCCGTCGCTTCGAAAGTCCCTTTGGGAAAAATACCGCGCTGCGTTCTGTCCCAAATGTGAAAAGCCGCCCAAGCTTGTTCGGCCAGCATCTGCTCCAGCCTTAGCTGATCGGCCGCATCAATGGCGCGCTCTCCATGCAGGCCAGCCGTCATGAGCTCTGCAATGTCGCGGTTTCGGGCTATGGCCATGCGGATCACCGTCCATTGCGCCATCGTGGAATTGTGCTCGTTGCGCTGGAGCACCCCCGTATTTTGTCTGATCTGCAAACCGACAAAGATCAAGGATACAATCACGCCAACCGAAGCAACAATTTGTGCCAAATAGGATATTTGTTCGAACGACATGGGTTTTAACGTGGCGTAGACCTAACGAGAGATGGATGAAATTCCTTCGTATTTTTTTGCGGAATTATTCCGTCTAATCCACTTGCTCACCTGAGAAGAGTGCAAAAAAGCGGATGATGGGCGGGCCTATTTGGCGTAACCGCTTTCACAGATTGCTCCCGCTCCACTTCAATTTCTGCCTCACCACGCTGAAAAACGAGGTATCAGGCAGTGACGCCAGCGGCAGTGTCCTCTTCGCCTTGCGGATGGTCACCACCGATCCACGCTCGACATGTATCGGCTTGCGGCCATCCAACGTTAGAAACACTGGATAGTCGGGATCGCTCGCTTCGATCTCAATCGTCGATCCCTCGGCGACAATGATCGACCGATTCGTAAGAACATGTGGGCAAATCGGTGTGATCACGAAAACGCCCGACTCCGGATCCAGGATCGGTCCACCAGCGGACAGCGAGTACGCTGTCGAACCTGTCGGCGTTGCAACAATCAGGCCGTCGGCATTGAATTCAGTCAGTGGTTCGTCATTCACCCGCGTGCGCAACATAACCAGGCGCGAAAGTTCGCCGCGGCTCAATACTGCGTCGTTTAGCGCGAGCATTTTGGCGGTTTGTTTCTCGCCGAGCCTCACACGAGCCTCGAGCAGCGCGCGCTCGCTAAAATTGATCCGGTCTTTGGCCAGGCATTCCACCGCCTCATGATAGGTCGCAGAACTTGCGGTGGTCAGGAAACCCAGGGAGCCCACGTTAATGCCGAAAATCGGCTTTATGGCTTCGCCGAGTTGCCCCACTACGCGCAGAATCGTTCCGTCCCCCCCGGCAACAACCAGAAGATCCGTCGCGGCACCGAGTTCTACGATGGAATACTCGGATTTCTTTCCAGCAACGCGCGCTGTTTCTTTTTCCAGCAAAGCTGTGATAGAAAGATCACTGAACTCCTGGGCGATTGCGTTGACCAGGTCACCGACACCCGGTTTCCCTGTGTGCGCGATTATGCCGATCGTTTTCGGATGCATGCGAAAAATTCCTGGTTGCCGTCGGCGCCCTTGATAGCAGATGGAACAATTCCGGTCACCACATGGCGTGAATGTGTAACGAACGCGACTATCTTGCCCTGGGCCTTTCGGTGCAGCTCCTGGTCGCGCACGATTCCGCCCCTGCCTACGTCTGCGCGTTGCAGCTCGAACTGTGGTTTGATCAATGCAAGAATCACGCCGGTTGGAGTTATCAAGTCGAATGCGTTTGGCAACACTAAGGTCAGCGAGATAAAGGAAACATCAATCACGCAAAGATCGACAAGCTCCGGGACGTATCTGTGAGAGAGCGCGCGCGCATTGACTTTTTCCAGAACAATCACGCGAGGATCGTTGCGCAGTTTCCAATTCAATTGGCCATGGCCAACATCAACCGCATAAACTTTCACGGCGCCACGTTGTAACATGCAATCCGTAAAACCGCCGGTGGAAGCACCGATATCCAGCGCTGTTTTTCCTTGCACGTCGATTTTGAAATAGTCGAGCGTGCTTTCGAGCTTCAGAGCGCCTCGCCCAACATATTTGGGCGTCGGCTTTATTGAGATCAGAGCTCCTTCTTCGAGCAGCTCAGATGGCTTCGCTGCAATTCGGGTGCCGACTTTTACGTCGCCGGCCATTACGGCGCGCCGTGCCTGCTCGCGGCTTGGAAATAATCCCTTGCCAACCAGAAGCTGATCAAGCCGTAACTTCTTCGGCATTCTTTTTCGCGGCAATAACGGAGCGATCCCAGACCTCGGCGATCGACACACGAAGAGCCTCCACCGCTTTAGTTAACTGATCCATCGTGATGCATAATGGGGGCATCAGGACGATGACATTTCCTATTGGTCTGGTAAGCAAGCCGTGGTGACGCGCTTCAATACAAACGGTCGCGGCCAAGTTGGGCTGCGGGCCGTTCGGCGATTCTTCCATCTCAATTCCGGCAATAAAACCACACTGCCGCACTTCTTTTACACCTGTGAGCTTCTCCAGATCAGCGAAAGCCGAGCTCAGGTGCCGGATTTTCGGCTCCACAGTTTCCAAAACGCGTTCGTTCTCGAAGATCTCCAGGCTTGCCTTGGCAGCCGCGCAAGCAAGCGCATTTCCCGTGTAACTGTGCCCGTAAGCCAGGGCTTTGCCCTCCATTACCGACCCATCAAACGCCGAAAATAGTTTTTCAGATACCAAAGTAATAGCTAGCGGAAGATACCCCCCATTCAACCCTTTAGCCATCACCATCAGATCTGGGATCACCGCCTCGTGCTCGGAGGCAAACATCCGACCGGTTCTACCAAATCCGGTCATGACTTCGTCGATAATCAAAAGGGTATCGGTGCGATTACACCATTCGCGAACAGCTCTGAGTGTGCCAGGCGGCCAAAGCCGCATGCCCGCGGCTCCCTGGATAAGCGGCTCAATCACAACGGCAGCAGTCTTCGCTATTTCGGCCGGCGCAAGCGCTTCCAGTGCCTTGATGTTTGGAACCTGCATGGCCGGAAAGTTCCAGCGGGTCGATCCGATCTGAAACATTGTCGCCGCCCCCAGGCTCGCTGCTCCCGCTGTGTCGCCGTGATAGCCGTTCTGAAAAGCGATAAACTGATGCCTTCTCGAATGCCGGAGCCGCCAATACTGATCGGCAATTCTCAAAGCGACCTCGATTCCCGTTGAGCCGTCGTCAGAGAAAAAAAACCTGCTCAGTGGGTTGTCTGGGAAAAGTTCAACGATCGCTTGTGCGAGTTCGATGGCGGCCGGATTCGTGAAGCCGAGGAACGAAGTATGCGCAACCCGATCAAGCTGACGACGGATTGCCGCATTAATGTGCGGATGATTGTGCCCATGAATGTTCGTCCAGATGGATGAATTTCCATCGATGTATTCCCGACCTCTGCTGTCACGCAGCGTTGCCGCGTGCGCTTCGACCAAAATCAGTGGCTCATGCTCCGGGGCGCACCACTCACACATGTCAGTAAACGGGTGCCAGACGAATCGCTTGTCGGCTTCGATCAGAGCTTTCGTATTCCATTCAGTCATGAGGCTCTTGTTGGATTAACTTTTTTTGCGAGTAAAACTGCGCCGTAGCCCTGGCGAAGGCGGGTCCCAAGCAATTAGTCGATCCGTATTCCAATCATTCATGTGTCACTGATAGGCGCGCTGTTCCTGGATTAGCGTCTCGATTGAGGCAACGTCCTCGACTGAAGCGCGTCGCCGTTGATATTTTCGCACAAGGATTTCTTTCAATGTTAACAAATCTTCCAGCAACGGGCGATCGTAGTAGGTCCAGTCAAGATCGCCGGTCGTTTTCGCCTGAAACCGCCATGCGCCGCCGAACTTCGTCGCGCGGACTTCGCGCTTTTTGCCGTCTTGATTTCTCTCCGTCCATATGTGTTGAATCGGCATCGCAGTAAAACCTTACATTAAGCGGCCTTGAAAGACGTTATTAAATTGGCGGCATATCTTATTGCGACGGTTGTCATCGGAGGGATCCTTGCGCCAGTTCTTTTTTGGTCTGCTCAATCGCTTGCAGCGCACGGCGTATTTTCTTTTCTGGCAAAGTACGATTTCGAAACATTCTTTCATCGCGCCCTTTTGGTTGCCGCCGTACTTTTGCTCTGGCCGTTGCTACGAATAAGCCACGTGCGATGCCTGGCTGATTTGGACATTGCACCTAATTCGCGTTGGGGCCGCGATCTGTGTGCGGGCGTTGTTCTCTCGGTGATTCCCCTGCTCTTTTGCGGGGTATTACTCGTCGCACTTCACGTTTATGCGTTTCGGCACAGCTTTGCCTGGCCTCGCTTTGGCAGGATGCTTGTGGCATCAATCACAGTTCCGTTCATTGAAGAGGCTTTTTTTCGCGGGATCGTTTTAGGCCTCTTACTCAGAACCGGCCGTAAGTACATGGCGATCTTTGCCGTTTCAGTGATTTTTGCAGCAGTGCATTTTCTAAAGGCTCCGGAGCGAACGTCCGAGATAGTAACATGGACGTCGGGCTTCAGTTCGATTGCCCACGCATTTGGCGGAATTGGGGATCCCATGATGCTGACCTCAGCGCTGGCGACATTATTCTTCATCGGCTGGATTCTCGCTGACGCGCGCGTGCTTACTCATTCGTTATGGCTGTCAATTGGACTGCACGCCGGATGGATTTTTAGTAGTGGCACTTTTAGCTTACTAGCTCGTCACCGAATACCTGCGCTTCCCTGGATGGGAAAGAATTTGCTGGTTGGAATCATCCCGCTTGGTGTAGCCGCCGTCACCTGGGTAATAATGCGCATCTGGGTGAAATATGATCGCGCTTCGCAAGTTTGAATTGCTCGAAGCGGCCGCGGCGCTTCTTTACCCGCCGCTATGCACGCTCTGTGGCGGCAAGACTCGGGCTGGCGAATATCTCTGCGAGCAATGCGAAGCAAAGGCCATGCGTATCGTTGCGCCGTTTTGTCAGCAGTGCTCCGAGCCCTTCGAAGGGGCTATTGCCAGCGCGTTCACATGCGCCAACTGCGCCCATCGCACAATTTACTTTGATGCAGCGGTGGCCGCGTACCGTGGCCGCGGCATTGTTCGCCAGATCATTCATGATTTTAAGTACGGCCGTCAGGTTCACTTGCGACATCTCGTGGCACGCTGGCTTTGCGCAGCGCTTGACGATGAGCGTCTTCGTGGACGTGAATTTGATATAATCGTGCCCGTGCCATTGCACCCGACTCGCCAGAGGGAACGCGGATTCAATCAAGCGAGACTCCTTGCTGAATTGTTAAGCGCGCGGGTATCGATTCCGTGTAAGCCCCTGCTAAAGCGTATTCGATACACAACTACACAAACCGCGCTCGATCGCGCCGAGCGAATGGAAAATTTGCATAACGCGTTTCGTTTACGAAAGAACGCGGACGTGCGAGGCTCACGCGTGCTGTTAATCGATGATGTTCTTACAACGGGTTCTACCCTCAGTGAGTGCGCGCGTATCTTGAAACGGTCGGGCGCAATCTCTGTTTACGCGGCAACGGCGGCGCGCGCATAAATTGCAATGGCCATCTTCAAAAAACCGGCAATTAAGGCAGAAGGCGGGAAGAAGAAGGAGATTCCGCGCGGCCTTTTTCAAAAATGTCCCGGCTGTTCGGAGGTCGTGCCGGAGATCGAGCTGGCGCAGAACCAGCGGGTCTGTCCACGCTGTGATTATCATTTTGTGCAACCGGCCAAGGAGCGAATTCAGAATCTGCTCGACGCGGACTCTTTTGTGGAAATGGATGCCGGCTTGAAATCAGTGGACGTCTTGCGTTTCCAGGGAATGGCCAGCTACAAAGATCGGCTGAAGAGTTATCAGGAACGTACCGGCCTTCTTGATGCTGTAATCAGCGGGCACGGAATTCTTGACGGTCACAAGGTCGCGATCGCGGTGATGGATTTCGGCTTTCTGGCGGCGACAATGGGTTCGGTGGTTGGCGAGAGAATCACGCGCACAATCGAATATGGAACCGCGGAGCGATGCGCAGTGATCATCGTTGCCGCTTCCGGCGGAGCTCGCCTGTACGAAGGAATGTTGAGCTTGATGCAAATGGCCAAAACAAGCGGCGCGCTCGCGCGCCATGCAGAAGCGAAGCTTCCTTACATCTCGGTCCTGACGAATCCGACCACAGCCGGCGTCATGGCCAGCTTCGCGTCACTGGGCGATGTCATTCTAGCCGAGCCCAAGAGCATGATCGGCTTCGCCGGTCCGCGCGTCATCAGGGAAACCACGCACCAGGACTTGCCCGAGAGATTTCAGACTGCCGAGTTTCTCGACGAGCACGGTTTGATCGATATGATTGTGCACCGCAAGAAAATGCGCGAGCAGATCAGCCGATTGCTCAATTACTTCACTGTCGTGCCGTGAATCGAGCCGGCGGGAGCCGAGCGAGATGGACGGGCAAGCCCGTGAGGGTCGGCGCGTCGGGAGACGCGGCGATCAATTATCGTGAAGCGCTCAGTTGGCTCTACAGCCTCCAGCGCTTCGGAATCAAGCTCGGCTTGGAAAACATCGAGCGTTTGCTCGAAGCACTTTCAAAGAGTGACATCTTGCAAGCTGCTCCATGGAAAGTAATTCACGTCGCCGGAACGAATGGGAAAGGCTCCGTTTGCGCCATGATCGATTCGATTTGCCGCGCACAAGGATATCGCACTGGGCTGTTCACGTCCCCTCACCTCGTCACGTTTCGCGAACGCATTCGCGTGAATGGCGACATGATTTCTGAAAAAGCGGTCGCGCATGGCCTAACGACTATCCGCAATCTTGTCGCAAACTGGGAACCGCATCCGACATTTTTCGAGGTAGTGACGGCGCTAGCTCTCAAGCACTTCTCGGACACGAAGGTCGAGATCGTTATCCTGGAAACCGGTCTAGGTGGCCGGCTCGATGCTACGAATGCCATTCAATCAGATGTTTCGGTGATTACGCCAATCGATTTCGATCACGAAAAATGGCTGGGCAAAACGCTTTCCGAAATCGCAACTGAAAAAGCTGGAATCATCAAGCCAGGCGTTCCGGTTGTTTCTGCTCCGCAGCGAATTGAATCCGAAAAAGTAATTCAGGCGCGTGCAGCGGAATGTGGAGCGCAGCTGGAATTCGCCACTGAGCCGTATGACGAAACGCCGATCGCACTCGCCGGGGCTAATCAAAAACAAAATGCGGCTCTTGCGATCGCCGCGCTTCGTGTAGCGAAGATCGAAGTCGACGACTCGGCGATTGCACACGGACTCATCCGTATCGAATGGCCAGCGCGTTTCCAACGATGGGACGAGCGCACAATCATTGATGGCGCGCACAACCCGGCGGCTGCACGTGCGACCGCCGAAACATGGCGCGAGATTTTTGGCGATCAGAAGGCGACACTCATCCTGGCGATTCTTTCAGATAAAAATTTGCGCGGCATCTGTGAAGCGCTCGTGCCAATTGCTGATTCAGTTCTCCTGCCCAAGATTCGCAGCGAACGCGCGGCTTCGCCTGAAGAGCTTGCCAAAATTGTATCCACCCTGCCCCCCCCACTCCCCTACTCCATCACTCCATCGATCGGTGAAGCGCTCGATGTCGCGCGGGAGAAACCAAATCCAATCTTGATTACCGGCTCGTTGCATTTCGCCGGCGAAGTTCTCGCGCATTTGCGCGGCGAACCCGCCGCATTCGAAGAGTGCGCGCAATAGATCAGCGTCTCGCAGAATGGAGCCGACGGGCGCCGAGCGACATGGACGGGAAGGCCGGATGGCCGAGCGAGCGGGAGCGAGCGAGTCAAACGCCCTAATAATCCCAGAATTGTAGGGCGTTTGTGTCAAACGCCTTTACCAATCTCAAGAACAGCGGCGTTGGTTTGCCGAAATGATGCTTGTCGGTCGATCGCCCCACTCCGCATCTCAAGTGAAAACGTGCCTTATCTAACGGCTATTCGTCCATCTCGCTTAGCAAACGCAATTGGCGAAAGGCTTCATAGACTACATCGCGTGTATCAGCGTATTCCAGTCGAACCAGCGATCTGCTAATCATGCGACACACGATGCGATAACCACCGACACGCAACCGATAGAAACCTTCCAGCTCACCCCGAAGCGGTTTCATGTCTCCCTGCCAGCGCTCCAACCCTTTAAGCGCGGCGCGCACTCGCCGCTTCGGTTCAGGTGGCAAATTGCGTAACCATCCGGCCACCTGATCAGAGGCCAAAATTCTCATCGTCCAAATTCAGGCGGCGATATCTGAGTTTGCCCGCCTTTGCCGCTCGCAGCGTCCGCATCGCTGTTGGATTGGCCAGTAAGTCCATTGTCTCAATCAGAGCCTCATAGTCCTCAATTGGCAGTAGGACGCTGATGGGTTTTTCGTGGGTGGTAATCAAGATGGCCTTTTTGTCTCGGCACAACTTCGGCAACCCGCTTTGCGCTTTGCTCACAGACAGTGTGGGATACGTAGTCTTTGCCATAATTCTATGTAAACTGCTCCACTATTCTCTGATTGGCAACTTTCGATTGCGTTGTACGATGGTCGGCGGATACGCGCGCAGTAGATCGGCGTCTTACAGAATGAAGCCGACGGGCGCCGAGCGAGATGGACGGGAAGGCGGGACGGCCGAGCGAGCGAGAGCGAGCGAGTCAAACGCCGTCGCCGACCTCAATCCGCGGGAACAATGGCACCGGCTTGCCGACGACATGTCCATCCGGCAGCCTCCCCCACTCCGCGTCTGCGAGTGAGAACCGCTCTTCTTTTCCGCTTAGCTCCATTTTCCAATTCAGTTGATCAAAAATTCCGTGTGCCCCGCGCGGCAGCACTGGTGAAATCCAAATCGCGATGATGCGAAGTGATTCGGCAAGGGTGTAGAGCACTTGATCAAGATGTTCCCGCTCTGCAGAATCCTTTGCCAGAGCCCAAGGTCTCGAAGCGTCAACGATTTGATTGCACTGCAAAGCCAAATTAAGGGCAACATGCGAGGCAACATTCGGTGCGTTGTTCGTCATCGCGTTGACGTATTCAATCATGCCTAACGTCGGAGAAACACGGAGACCGAACTCTTCGACGGGACACGACTCGACGCTTTTGGGGCGCGTTAGCTTTCTGACGCAATACTTGTCTATCATTGTCAAAGATCGATTGAGCAAATTGCCTAACGAATTTGCGAGATCAGCATTGTAACGTTTGATTAGGCGTTCCTCGGAAAAGTCTGCGTCCCTTCCGGTCGCGATGTCGCTCATCAGATAATATCGGAGCGTTTCTGCGCTGTATTTATCTGCGAGTATGAATGGATCGACGATATTCCCTGTGCTCTTACTCATCTTTGCTCCTCCGAGATTCCACCACCCGTGAACTAACAGTTGCGGCATTTCTTCGTCCGGAAATCCGATCGCGTGCAGCATGATCAGC
This sequence comes from uncultured Verrucomicrobiae bacterium, assembly GCA_963719605.1. GTDB lineage: Bacteria > Verrucomicrobiota > Verrucomicrobiia > Chthoniobacterales > UBA10450 > Udaeobacter. Next base: position 1,698 of record CAVRCO010000018.1, on the reverse strand, counting down.
CAATAAATCCCGTGCGCGGGAACGAGAATGTCTTTGCCGATGACTTGCAGTGTATCTTTCGACCAACGATCCCGAAATTCCTGCGGCTGCGCGTCGAATTCACTTGTATCCACGGCCCTGTGGGCCGTTCCGAGCGACTTGCTGCTTGCATCGGTCTCGACCGGCCGCGGGCCGGTGGCTACAGCGCTCGCGTTCGGCTCGTAGCCGGCGAAGCTGATGTAGTTCGTTAACGCGTCAAACCAGACGTAATTGACGAAATTTTTGTCGAACGGCAGTTCGATTCCCCAATCGAGTCGTGATTTCGGACGCGAAATGCAAAGATCGCCGCTGAGTTTCTCCACGGCATTGCGCAATTCGGTCTGCCGAAAATCAGGAATGACTGCATCCTTGCGATCTTCGATGTACCGAAGCAGCCACTCTTTGTGCTGGCCAAGCTTAAAGTAGTAATTTTCCTCTTCGCGAAACTCGATCTCTCCCCACTCCGGGCCGAATTGACCGTCGGGGCCGCGCTCCTTGTCGGTAAGAAATTGCTCCTGACGAACCGAGTAATAGCCGGCTTGTTTGTCCTTATAGATTTCACCCTCTTCGAATAAGCGCTGCAAGATTCCTTGAACGACTTTCTTGTGCCGATCGCTGGTCGTCTCCGCCCAGTCGTCGTATTGCACGTCGAGTTTTCTCCCGAGATCGACAAACTTTTGTGAAATTCCTTTGACGAATTCAGCCGGAGGAACACCTGCTTTCGCTGCGGACTGTTGGACTTTCTGTCCGTGTTGATCGACACCGGTGAGAAAAAAGACTTTTTCGCCTTTCAGCCGATGATAGCGCGCGATCACATCAGCCAGCACCATCTCGTAAGCGTGCCCCACGTGCGGCGACGAGTTCGTGTAATAGATCGCTGTGGTGATGAAAAATGTCTTCGGCATTTTGCGATTACATCTGTAGCGGCAGTCTGTGGCTGTCGCAAACAAGGCTGTCTACCCCGCCGAGTATTACGTTTGTGCAGCTTTCAGCGCTGCCCGCTGCCGTCGGTACACGCTGCGAAAGCCACGCAAGATAGGAATCAGCAAAAAATAGATCAAGCCGCCCCACGATGGGAACCAGGGCATCCGCGCTAATACAGCAGCAATTAATCCAAAAATGGTCACCGCTAACACCCGACAAATGATGTAACGGGTTTCAATTTTCTCGACTCCCGATAGGTCGAGAGTATCGCGCAACCGCCACGCGTGCAGGTAAAGCAACGTGAACGAGAAATAAATGCCAGCGAATCCAAAACCATAAATGGAATACAAGGTCGATAGTTCGCGGTAACTGATTCGCGTACCACCAGAGCCGCCGAAGATCATGTCATTAATCCCTAGCGTGAAAAGGAACTTCAGCGGATAAACATAGAACAAAACAATAAAAAGCAGCACGCACGTCAGAAAACGTGTCGTCGCGTCATCCAGGCCGTAGCGCCGACTGAATTTGTAATGCGTATTCCAAATCGTAGCCAGCATCAGGAAGCAAACGGCGAAAGCCGGAAAGCCACGCATCGTGTTGATCAGATCAGCAAAACTTTTTGGTACCTCCAGCGAGACGATAAGCAATGTGAGTGCGAACGCGAAGATCGCATCGGCGAACGATTCGAGGCGAGTCACTTCGCGGCCTCGCAAGCGAAAGCCGTCCACGACGTCCGGACTGTTTCTCATGCGCGTC
>CAVRCO010000017.1:0-206324 GCA_963719605.1 uncultured Verrucomicrobiae bacterium | reverse complement strand
TCGCCATGGCTACAGGATTGACTGGCGCGGTGGCCAAAATGTTAGGTTACAAATCTCCACGCTTTTTGAGTCGAGAGATTGTGTCGCCCAACATGCGGTAACCAAAATGGCCTTGGCGAATGCGCAGCAATTCAGAGCCATGCCATTTTTGCTGGATCGTCTCAAGCTGTTGAAGGGGCGCGATCGAATCGAACTCGCCTGCAACAAACAATACCCGCGACGCGTCACATAGCGGTAAGTTGTGGATCGGTGAGCTCAGGTGGAAATGTCGGGCGACGAGAGACGGCTCGATATTGGCACCACGCAGTTCGCGGCGGATCGACCGCGCTGCGGGGCTCTCCCAAATCGCGTGCTCGATATTTACGATCGGCGCCATCAAGGCGGCGAAACGTAGGTCGCGCTCGACCATCGCAAGCAACGCACCGATCCATCCGCCATAGCTCATGGCGAGCACGCCGAATTCGCCGGAGCCGCGTTCGCGCGATGCGCTCATCAATTGGCGCAGCTCCATGACGCCCTGGCGCAGTCCCTCCGCGTTGCGGATCAGGTTGCAGGTGATCGCAAGCTCACCATTCCAGTACCCGCGAGGGACACGCGAATAATGGTATGGCAGCTGAATGAAGCATGCGTTCCAGCCGAGTTCGTTGAAGTGCTTCGCGCAACGTCGATAACCGATGGGGCTCGTGGACATCAGCGCGTGCAAGATGAAAACCGTCGGTGCGCTGCGAACACGTTCTGACGGAAAAAAATCTGCGTGCGCGATATTGTTCGCTGGGAATTGGGTCTCGAGCGGGCTGCGCCATGTGATAGTCCGGTGACCGTTTCCCAGTGCTTCAGCAAGATTGTCATCGTGCGGCGAGGCATAATATTGATCGGCCGTGAGCCGTTCGCATTCTTCCACGTAGCGCTCCATCTCCTCACGGCTGCGCCCATTTAGCCGGTGTCGGGCATGCAGGACGTTGATTGATGCGCATAGAAATGCATCGATTCCCTTCGCAGCGAAGCGGCGAAGTCCGTTGCCATTGATTTTGCCAATCCGCATCTGAACTTTATGGGACGGCGCTGCGGCGTCCGGTCGGGCTGACGGTCCGACCCGGCCCTTCATTCGTTCTCGCGGCGAGTGCGGCAGATCATCCCTCGTTAGGCGAAATGTTTGTTGCAGTTCCGCGTAGAGATTTTTGAATGCAGACGCCAATTCAGCTTCGATTCGCTCGCGTGCCTGTAATTTTTCGAGACCGGGAGAATGTGAAATTGGATTTCCAAATGCGATCCAGACTGGCCTGCGTCGCAGCGCCGAAAGCTTTCGGGATTTTATTGAATAAAGACGATCAGTGCCAAGGATAACGCACGGCAAAATTGGAACGCCGGCGATGTGCGCAAGTGTTGAAGCGCCGGGCCGGAGCGGCGCGCCTTCGAGCAGCGATCGCGCGCCATCCCGAATCCCGCCCTCGGGGAAAAGACCAACGACGCGTCCGTCTTGCAGTCTTTCAACCGCGGTCCGGATGGTTTTGCGATTCGCACGATCTCGATCTACTGGGAACGCGTCGACCGCGCGCAAAAGAAAACCCACGACCGGCGACTGAAAAAATTCTGCCATCGTCAACCAGTCGATTTTCCGTCGAATCACTAACGAAATAATGAATGGATCGAAATGGCTGATGTGATTGGCGGCCAGCAAAAATCCGCCGGTCCGATTTGTATTTTCGGGCCGGATTACCTGAACACGCGTGACACAGGCAAACAGCAGTCTTACCAACAGCCTTGCAGCGCGATAAGATGTCATTTTGAGTCGCACTGCTTGAGTGTTTCGCTGACTCGCCATAGGAAGGCTATTTTTCAGGCTGATTCCTTTTTTGAACGTGGTATCATAGTTGGCGGTTCGTACACGAGGTTTTGGCTATGAAACCCAGAAGTCCTTCGACGGGCGGTAAGGGGCAATTTCCGCGCACCGACTACTTTTTCCATTCTGGTTTTGGCCAATGGCATGGCGGCTATTTTTCGCCTTACGACGGAGAGGACAAATATGGATTCAGGAATTTTTACAATTTAGGACGCGAATTCCGTATCGAGGCCGCGCGGGAACGTGCCAGGGAAATGGCGGTGTTTGCGTTGATTGTTCTGACCTCGGCGTGGCCGGTGCTCTACATGGTGGTGACAGTCGTGAAACTGCTGAGCAGGGGTCGTCCGATAGACCAGTAGCGAATCTCCTTTCCCAGCCGGCACGACGTCCCTACGACTATCCTTTTGGCCAGAGAAATTCGTCGTGGTATTCGGGCGTTTTTTCCGGAGCAAGCCCGTGGCGTGCGACGTTTTCGGTCACGACGCGCGGGATGAGGAAGTTCAGCAGATAATCTTCGCCACCGGCTTTGGTGCCGCTGCCGCTCATTTTGAACCCGCCAAAGGGATGACGGCCGACGATCGCGCCGGTGCACGGGCGGTTGATGTAAACGTTGCCGGCTTCCAACTGCGCTTTGACCCGATCGATGTTGGCTGGGCTGCGCGAGAAAAAGCCGCCGGTCAACGCGTAATCAGTGCCGTTGGCGACTTCGATCGCCTCATCCAGGTCGCGCACTTTTAATACACTCAGCACGGGGCCGAAAATCTCTTCGCACGCGATCTGTTTGCTTGGTCTTACATCGGTGAAAATCGTAGGCGGAATGAAGTAACCGTGCGGCGGCACTTCTTTGGCCTGATAAGCCAGCGTCGCCTCGCTTTTGCCGACCTCGATGTACTCCAGAATGCGCCGATAAGCGGCTTCATCAATTACTGGCCCAACCACGACGCCCGGTTCTTCCGGATTGCCGACGCGCACGCTGGCGGCGGCAGCGAGCAATCGTTCTACCACGCGGTCGTAGTTTTCTTCGAGAACGATCAGCCTTGAGAGCGCGGAACATTTCTGACCCTGAAAGCCGAACGCGGAATAAATCGAATCGACAATCGTCTCATCCAGATCCGCGTCGGAATCGACGATCATGGCGTTTTTACCGCCCATCTCGCAAATGACGCGCTTCAGCTCGCGCTGGCCTTCGCGCGTTTTGCCGGCGCTGTCCCAAATCCTTAGCCCCACCTCGCGCGACCCCGTGAAGGCGATCAAATCGACATCTTTGTGATCAACCATGTGTGCGCCGATGACCGAGCCTTTGCCGTTGAGAAAATTCAATACGCCAGGCGGCACGCCGGCTTCTTCGTAAATTTCCATGAGCATGGCGCCGATGATGACCGATTGCTCGGACGGTTTCATGATCACGGTGTTCCCCGTGACGAGCGCGGCGCTGACCATGCCGCACAAGATCGCCATCGGAAAATTCCACGGCGCGATGACCAGCGCGACGCCGCGCGGCCAGTAATGCTGATAGCTTTCTTCGCCGGGCACATTTTGCGTGAGCCGGGGCCGGCCTATCAACCGCATTCGGCGGGCGTAAAAAGTACAGAAATCGATGGCTTCACGAATGTCGCCGTCTGCTTCAGCCCACGGCTTGCCGACCTCAAAGACTTCGAGCGCAGAAAGCTCAAACCGGCGGCGTTCGAGAATTTCGGCGGCGCGTTCCAGCAATTGACAGCGCTCTTCAAACGAAGTGCGACGCCATTTCTCGAACGCTGCGCGCGCAGCGGCGACGGCGCGTTCAGCTTCGGGAATTCCGGCTTCGGCAGCGTAGCCGACAATTTGGTCTGGTTGGCTCGGATTGACCGAGGAAAAGGTGTTGTCGGTCCAGATCTTTTCGCCGTTGATCGTGAGCGGAACTTTGCGCCCAAATTGCTTGCGCTGTTCGCGCAGCGAAGTCCGCATTTTCTCCTGGTTCTCGGGCAACGCAAAATTCGTTAGGGACGCATTTTCATAGGGAGCGCCCGGGTGTGTCTTTGGTGTGGTTGTTGTCATATTTGTGGTAGCATTTGATGGCGGTCGAACGCCATTTCGGCTTCCGCGCAAAATTTCGCATGGATCGCGCAGCAAATCTTCTGCGGGGACGTTCTCGGAAAACTTTGCGTGCAAAAATCCTTCATTCGACGTGTTCTCGAGCAGACGTCGCACCAGATACGACATCCCGGGAAGCAGTTCACCGACTGGGCAATATTCGCGGACGCGATAACCCGTTTCCACCAACGCGCGCTTGATTGGTCCAGCCATCCCATAGAGCAACTGAAACTCGAAGCGGCTGCGATCGATCCCGAGTTCCTCCGCGAGCGCCTGTGCATGCGCAATGCTTCGAACATTGTGTGAGCCAAATGCGGAGGTGACAATGGATTCATTTTCCAACAGTAACCGCGTCAGCGTTTCGAAATTTGCATCGCTCTCTGGTTTCTGAAGATAAACCGGACAATCCCAGCCGTTCTGGCGCGATTTCGTTGTTTCGTAGTCCCAGTATGCGCCTTTAACCAGTCGGACCGCGAATCGCGTTCCGCGGGCGCCGCCCCACTCAATCAGGTCGCGCAGATCCGCCTCAGAATCTCGCAAATACGCCTGGATAACGATTCCCGCATGGGGCCAATCCTTAAATTCTTCCTCTGTGAAAACGGTTTTGAAGAGTTCAAGAGTAACATTTTTGTGCGCGTAGCTTTCCATGTCGAAATTGATGAATGCGCCCAGCTCTCCCGCACGGCGCAAGAGCGGCCGCAGCTTCGGCGCGAGATGGGCGATTGTATCCGCCGGGTCGTCCGGACTTATTTGCGAATAAAGCGCAGAAATTTTGACCGAGAGATTTACAACCGGGAAAAGGTCCGAATTTGTGCCCAGCGGCTCGAGCCAGTCTCTCGTTTCGCGCGCGAGGCCCTCGAGCAAATCGAGATACCGCGCCGCATATTCATCGGCCTCGGTTTCACTGACGACAGCTTCTCCTAAAAGATCGACAGTAAATCCAATTTGTTGGCCGCGACGCTTGCGCAGTGTCCGCATTACATCGTTCGGATTTCGTCCGGCGATGAACTGGCGCGCCATTTCGGAAACGTTCCAGCGCAGGATCGGTCCGCTAATCCATGGAGCGATGCCCGCCAAACGAACGCCAGCCCCTAGAAATTCCGAGAGCTTTCGTGAATCGTGCGCGTTGGCGAAATATTCCTGGAGATGCTCAATAATTTCGCCTGAGCTACGGAGCGAGGGGAGAACAGCGACAAAGCGAAACAATTGCAATTTGAGCTGCTCATCGCGCATTGAGAGCGTCATTAGTCGCTGATAGAATCCGGCCTTGCTGAAGAGCGACTCGGGGTGTTTATCAACCAACTCGAAGATGCCCCTGCCGCGCTTCTCGATTTCGCTTTGGAGCGACGTCATTTCACGAAATTAGTTCGCCCCCATGCGTTAAGCAAAGACGGAGCCAGCCGCCTTCATGGGTTCAAAAAAAAATTTACGTCCGGACACGGTCAGTTTGCCGCCGGTTTCCGAAAATAGAATGAAATTGCTTGAAGCAATTTTGAGGAGCAAGTGGAGGAGATTTGCCTGGCAGATTCCGGAGGCCCAGGGCTCGGATCTGTCAGGCAATCTCTTTTTGTACTGATTGATCGAGGGCAGAAACTCGGGTAGCAACCAGTGTCATGACCGTAGAACGCCACCAATTTGCGAGCGACAACACCGCGCCGATTTGTCCGGAGGCCTGGGCGGCATTGCAGGAAGCCAATACGGACTACGCCACAGCATACGGCGAGGACCGTTGGACGGCGCGCGTGTGCGATCGGATCCGTGAAATCTTTGAAACCGATTGCGAGGTTTATTTTGTTTTCACTGGCACGGCGGCCAATGCGCTGGTGCTCGCGCAACTGTGCCGGTCATTTCGCAGTATCATCTGCCATCAGAACGCTCATATTCAGACCGACGAATGCGGCGCGCCGGAGTTCTTCACCGGAGGATCGAAACTCCTTTTGGTCGGGGGCGGAAATGGGAAGATCGATATTGAACAGACAGAAGCGCTACTCATGCGCCAGAACGAGCTGCATTCGCACAAGCCGGGCGTGATCAGTATGGCACAAGCGACCGAGTTCGGAACGGCTTATAGGCGCGACGAAATTGCGGCAATCGCTGACCTCGCGCGTGCCAACGAACTGTTTGTGCACATGGACGGTGCGCGTTTCGCCAACGCAGTTGCATCGCTCAACTGCGCGCCAAGGACGATCACATGGGAAGTTGGCGTTGATGTTCTCTGCTTCGGCGGCACAAAAAATGGGACGGCGGCTGGTGAGTTGGTGATATTTTTTAACAAAAAGATCTCGCGCGAGTTCGATTATCGAGTGAAACAAGCCGGACAGCTCGGGTCGAAGATGCGTTTCCTGGCCGCACCGTGGATCGGGCTTTTGGCAGGCGACGTGTGGCTGCGAAACGCTCGGCACGCCAATCGCGCGGCACACCAGCTTGCGCAAAACCTGCAACACAAGGCGAACCTCGAAGTTGTATTCGCGGTGGAGGCAAATGCAGTGTTTGTGCGGATGAACGACGAAGTCGCGCGCGGCATCCAAGCGCGCGGGTGGCGTTTTTACAAATTTATCGAGCCAGATGTTTACCGTCTGATGTGTTCCTGGGCGACCACCGAGAGTGATATCGGCGATTTCATTCGTGACGTTAGCTTAAATCATTGAACGAATAGCGATCAGTGACATCTGTATGCAGGTAAAATGAATGCGCTTGTGCGAGTTTTGATGCTTACTCCCATCCTTCTTGGCGGATGCCGGGCGACCCAGGACGTAGCTGCTACTTCCTACCACGTTACGCGTGGCGCGGCAGTAGGGTCTTACAAAGTGGCTCGAGCTGTTGCGGTGGGTTCATATCGTGTTGCCAGTGCTCCAGTGCACTATGCCACGCGGCGAGGGGGCAGCGAATCATCATCGTCGACTGCGGTGACGAAGACCGTGCCATCTGACGTTACCAATCCCGGCCAAACAGTTCCGCCGCCCGAAATGGCTTCTGCGTCGCAAGCGCAGTCGCGCGGTGACGTCGAAAGCCGGGGCCAGCGCCGGTCATCATCGGACGCTGACCAGCGCATGACGCATCGGGAGACAGCGCAGCCATCAACGGGAATCTCGTCGTCGCGCGCTTCCGCACCAACGCCTTCGTTTCCGACGGGAAAACCGGTTCCCGGGAAACCGGGATATGTATTCAGCCCGTTTACTAGTGAAAGGTATGTCGATGTAAGCGGCTTTGCGTCGGGCACCAAGGTAAAGGATCCCTGGACCGATAAGATCTTCATCGTTCCCTAGGTCGCGGCCCGTTGGTTGCAACCGCGCCTTTGTGAGCCGTCCGTTTTTTTATACGTGCGCCATCTAACTGTGACCGCCTACGGGTCGGTCGCTACAGCGCGGACCTGGAACGCGGCTGGTTCGATGTTACAGCGCGACGATGGGTTTTGCCTCGAGTCTTGCAACAAGCTTGCTGGCGCGGAGGAGCGTTCGTGGTGGCACTGGTCTTTATTTTCAGTTGCAGAAGTAAACGGCCGACCCGAAGCCGCTTTGTGCGGTTTTGGCGATCGCTTTGTATAGGACATCCTCCGTTGCGACGGTCGAGGCCTTCGCAAAAGATGGGGCTGAGCAAGGAAGAGCCATGCTCGGCTAAGGCCGCGCAGCGTGTTGATTCCTCTCATGCACTACGAGCGAAGAGGGGTGTGGGCCCTCGATAACATGGAGACTTGCACGAGATATTTGAAGCTTTGATTTGCAGCCATGAAAATTCGCGCGGCAGCGGAGCCAGATCACGATCCCATTTGGAGAATTTTCCACGCAGTGGTCGCGACCGGCGATACGTATGCAATCGATCCTTACATCTCCCGCGAAGACGCGTTGGCGTATTGGTTTGGAGCAGATATTCAGCCTTACGTAGCAGAGAGTGCTGGCCGTATTGTGGGCACTTACATCTTGCGGCCTAACCAGTCGGCCGGCGGCGCGCACGTTGCAAACGCGGCGTTTATGGTTGCTCCGGATGCGTGTGGTCAGGGAGTTGGTCGCGCGATGGGCGAACATTGCCTGAGCGAAGCATGCCGACTCGGTTTTCGGGCGATGCAGTTCAATTTCGTTGTTTCGACTAACGAATCCGCGATTCGTTTGTGGAGGCAACTTGGTTTCAAGATTGTTGGCACTTTGCCGGGTGCATTTCGTCATCTCGAAAAAGGATATGTCGACGTGTACGTCATGTTTCGCTCGCTTCTGTAGCCCGAACATCGGTGGCTGCGAACGAAGAATGGATTTCGTTTTTGGTTTGCGTTTTGCGTTCGTTAGGCCGAATTGGCTAAATGACTCGAGTTAAATGCAAACGGTGATTCAGGTAATCGCGACCGGCCGCGGATCGTTACGGAACAAAATCATGAGCGATCCGCAACTGGAGAAAAAATTCGGTTTCATCAAAGTCTGGCACAAACAACCGAGCCGTCCGCATGGCTGGGCGAAGATACACAGCGCTCGAGATCTTCACGGAGCAATTAATCTGGAATGGCATGCGCGGAGTAGCACGCTCATTTGCCGGGTTGTGACAAAGCTCGGCAATAAACCCAACTCGATCATCGGTGATTTCATCGATTACCTGTTGGCGCGTCATCAGAATCGGATTTTAGCCATCCACATCATGCGACGATGATTCGTTGCGGGACGAATTGTTGTGACGGTAAAATGAACGTCACTGGTTGCTAAGAGTCGCATTTTCGAAATTATATGCGCGAACTTCTCATTACCGATGCACCTGCGGCGACCGTTCTTGTGCGAATTATGGTTGGTAGCGTCTTTCTGTCCGAGGGAATTCAGAAATTTCTTTATTCGGAAGAGCTGGCCGCTGGGCGCCTTGCCAAAATCGGAATTCCCGCTCCCGACACCATGGGCCCGTTTATCGGCGGTTGCGAAGCCGTTTGCGGCGGTCTGCTGATCATCGGATTACTAACCCGCCTCGCAGCGATTGTGCTGCTTCTCGACATTAGCGTTGCGATCGTTTCAACCAAAATTCCGGTGCTTCTGGGTCACGGCTTCTGGGGGTTTTCTCTGATGAAGCTGCCGCGATATGGTTTCTGGAGCATGATGCATGAGGCACGTACGGATTTCTCCATGTGGCTCGGTCTGCTCTTTCTGCTGATCGTCGGCGCCGGGCGGTGGTCAGTCGACGCCGCCTTGATGCGGGGAAGGACCAGATCTCGATGGCCGACCGCATCGCGTTAACGAAAGAAAACAATCCGGAGTCTACGGGGCTCGAACCTAATAAATTCGCTATGACGCTTCGCAACAAAAACTGCCTCTAGCATACGGGTACACAAGTGACGCTAGGTTGTTGCGAACTTGAATTTAGTTGTTGCGCGATTGTGCAAGATCACTGTTGCGAACTGTTGCGAAATGCGTGCGCTCAAAAAACGGAGACGGCGACCGATGGTTGTTCAAGTCGGGAGTGCGCGTTGTCCCATCTACCATCAGACGTACTTCAAGACCGTAGGTAGTCGGCGCCGGAAGTACGAACGATTCATAGTCGCTCATTATCGGCCGGACGGGGAGAGGAAGATTCGCATTTGCCAATCATTCGGTTCCATCAAAGAAGCCCGATTCGAGGCGAATCGGATCGCCACTGCGATCCACAACGGCGAAGCAGATATTCTAAAACTAACCAACAATGATCGCACGGCATACCTGCACGCTATGGAAGCGCTTCGGCCGCTGGGTGTGCCCTTGCACGTCGCTGTTGCGGAGTACGTCGAAGCAAAGCGACACGCCGGCGCTGGACTAATTGCTGCAGCAAAAGAATACGGGCGGCGCAATCAAATCGAAGCGGTCCGCAAATCTGTTGCGGACGTAGTCGAAGAATTTCTTGAAGCGAAAGAGCAGGACGGAATGAGCCTGCGCTACCGGCAGACGCTCCGCAGCCATCTACGTCGGTTCGGCGAGCACCTCCAGATGAACATCGGCACGGTGACCTGTGCCCAAATCGAAGAGTGGTTGCGGCGCCGGAAACTAAAGCCTCGCAATCGAAACAACATTCGGCTTTCAGTCGTCACCTTGTTCCGTTGGGCGCGGGCACGCGGCTATTTGCCAAAGCATTGGCCCACCGAAGCGGATCACGTTGCGAAGGCCAAAGACCGCGGCGGCGAGATCGGCGTATTGCAAACAGAGCAACTCTCGCAGCTGCTCCAAAACGGGGACGAAGAAGCGCGGCTCTATCTCGCGCTTGGCGCATTCACCGGCTTGCGATCGGCGGAACTCATTCGCTTGGAGTGGGAGGACGTAAACTTGGCGCGCGGACATATCCAAGTCGCAAAAAGCAAATCAAAAACTGCCACGCGCCGGCTCGTACCAATTCAACCGAACTTAATGCAGTGGCTCGCGCCATACCGCGACAAGGATGGTCGGGTCTTTGTGAGCGAACATGCCGCGCATCGCGCGATCGCTGCCGCGAAGGACGCTGGCGTTAGTTGGCCGAGCAATGCGCTGCGTCACAGCTACGCGACTTATCGCTTGGCGCAGTGCCAAGACGCTGCGCGCGTCGCGCTGGAAATGGGCAATTCGCCGCAAATGCTTTTCAGCAACTACCGCGAGCTCGCGGACGAACACGACGCGAAAGCTTGGTTCAGCCTCGCGCCGCGAAGGGCGGCCAACGTGGTTCAAATGCGAGGTGGCCGATGAAGAATTCGTTCAGCGATGTCAGGGTCGCATGGGCAGCGGAACTGGCTGAATGCGCGAGGCGGAGAAAATCTTTACATCGACGGGCTCAGACGGCCAAGCGAAGCGGCGATCACCAGAAGGCTTTAGAGTTGTCCAAGCAGTCATTTGTCGAGCCACCAAAACCTGGTTGGCCGGACACAAGCCCTGTTGCTGTCAAAGCAAATGAGGACGACTTCGTTTGGGGATGGGTGGCAAAGGACGAATGGGACAAAACCATGCCGACGTGCCTTCGTACCGATGAAGGTCGCTTCGCTTGGCAGGCTGTCTTGAATTGGCGAGCGGCATCTAAAGAAGAGAGACATGCTCTTGAAGCGAATCTTCGGAAAGCGCGTGGTAACGCGTTTCTTGCGATGTGGGCGATTTTCAAAAAATTCGAGAGAGGCAATAGTAACTTTTTCCGCGAGATCGCAGTCGCAATTGAACAAGCGAAACTCAACTCCTTTCAGGGAATCAAAGAACGGTTAATCTTATACAGGTTCTCGTTAAATTTTTCGTCAACGCCCGGCCAAGCGCGCCACACAGTTCCTGAAATTAAAGCGATCGTGGCGCCGAACAGCGCGATTACGCTACCAGTTTTCCGCAATCTCGTGCGCGAGTTCAAAGTGCCACATCTGCCGACGAAACGTGGCAAAGGTTCGCCAAACTACCGAGCGATCTAATTAGGCATCGGAAGGCGGTCAACGTTATGCGTTATTGAGGCCGATTCTGTGCTAATGCGTCCTTGCACGCACATGCACGAGTCGAACCAAGACGAACAATTTAGGCTGTCGTTCCCCGAGATTTTCGGCGAAACGATTTTGCCGCCGCATCAGCAATTACTCACCGTCGCGCAAACCTGCCGCGCATTTCAGATTTGCCGGCGCACGCTCCACAAATGGACGGAAGAGGATCAGATACTTCCGTCGGTCAAGATCGGCCACTCGAAACGATACAGGCTCGCCGATGTCCTCGCGCTGATTGAGCAATTCAGAAGACGCGCGAGAAGGAAAGTCGTTTCGCAGATTTCAGCTTTTGAAAAAGTCATGAAGGTCCGGCTCACAAATGAAATTTCGAAAGTGGCCTAACGAATGAACGAGTTCCAGGAACTGAATAAGGAGATCTCGCTGACGGCGAACCACTTTAAATAGTCGCTCCATCACGCTTGGCAGCTCGGCCCGGATACTCAACGAGTTAAAGCCGCTAGTCGGACACGGCAATTGGCTGATCCTTCTGAAAACTTTGCACAAGTGTGCACGTACAACGATTTGGCTAGGCGAGCGCCCTCAATGGCATCCCTCCCTAACGAGTATTCTGACTTGTTCTGATTTGATCTGACGCGCGTTTTCATAGGTAAAGTTCCGCAGCGGTTTTTCCGACGTGATCTCTGATAGCCCCACGAAACGCTGATCGACGTACAAACAGCCGGACAACGGCTAATCGAGGTCGAGCGGCCTCAACCTGGGGGAAGGCGCGCGGCCTTCTCCCTTGAACTCTTGAAGTTTTTACTCGCATCACGTCGCACTTCTCCCTAAAAGGCCAAGAAACGTATGAACGTGTTCCCACTTTGCGAGGTGCCCGAGCGCAAAGGCGCATCGGAAAATTTATCGCGAATGCCAGAACGGAGGTGAACAGAAATAAAAATGAAACTCATTATCGAGTTCCAACCCGGCCCGGCGTTCCGATCCCTAAGTCGAAGCGTGAGATCGCCGCGGTGCTCGAGAAAATGAAAGTCGGCGATTCGTTCAGTATCGTGCACGAGACGACGCCGAAGCACCTCATCTATAGCACGGCCTATCTGCTCGGAATGAAGGTCCGGATCCGCGCAAGGCGAGTGTGGCGGACGAAATGAACGGACCCGTCGGAGCCCGCGATAAAAAAACGCGGGTCCTTCCGGCCGGCCTCCGCGGCGGCGGGTTGTTTCAACTCTCGTCGATTTATTGATGAATCATTGCCCCGATGCTCCACAAGAGGACGGCTGATTGTGAGCAACAAACACGTCGGCGTGCCAAGCAGGATCACCGCGGCATTACCGAAGGCGCGGGGGCGAGGTGGCAACTTCGGGAGACCCGCCAGACTTAGGATTGCGAAATCGTCGATTTCAAAGCGTTCCTTTTCGTTTCAAAAACCAATCGATTTACGAGGGGAAAGCGCAATTTTTCGCGGTCATCATCGAGTTCACGACCGGCGAGTAAAAACGTCATCATTCTAGCACAATTTCTAGTACACGAACTGATCTGAGCTTTCGAAGCTTTACCGAATTAGCTACCAATCTTATCGGCCCGATTTGCGCTGCCACGTGCTTTATAAGTAGATCTGCAGTTGAAGGTTTCGAAGCGGGGAGTTCGAAGCACTGGATTTGGGACGATTTAAAAAAGCAAAATAGCTGAGTTGATACTTAAGCTCGCCAAAGCGTTGGTTAGGTCGGTTCTGCCATATCCGAAATTACCTTTGGCGGGAACGCAGCTCGCAAGGCGTTGAGCACTGCCAACACGTCGATAATTTCCTGACCGATCGCTCCGGCTACGGGAGCCAGATATCCGCCGGCCGCGAACATCATGCCGCCCAAGCTCAGCACCATTCCGCCGACCGCGCTTTGCAAGGCAACGGAACGCATCCGGCGGCTGATGTGCATGAATTCATCCACCTTCTTCAATGAATTTTCCATCGCCACAACGTCGGCCGCTTCTGCGGTCACATCGCTGTTCTGGCCCACCGCCATTCCGACCGTGGCCGCCATCATCGCCGGCGCGTCGTTGATTCCGTCGCCGACGTAGAGCGTTTTCACAACCGCGGTTTCCTGCCTGACGATCGCCAGTTTTTGTTCCGGGCTTTGCTCTGCGTGAATTTCGGTGATGCCAACCTGCTCGGCGAGATAACGCACTTCCGATTCACGATCGCCAGAAAGGATCATGAGGCGTTGGAACTGATGCTTCGGTCCGAGATGCTCAATAAAGGAACGCCCTTCGGCACGCGGCGCATCGCGCAATCGGAATGTCGCTGCAAACTTGCCGTCGATGACGAGGATGCATTCGAGGCCACCCGCGATCGGCGGAAGGTGCTCGGCGCCGGGGACGTTTTGAGAAAGGAGCTTGCCGCGGCTGGTGAGTTGAATCTCGTGACCGGCGACCGTTCCGCGCAGTCCCTGACCGGGCGGCTCGCTCACATGAGATGCTTGCTGGAGTTGAAGCCCTTCCGCTCTCGCCGCTGCGAGGATGGCTCGAGCCAGTGGATGCTTTGAGTAAAGCTCAAGGCTTGCCGCCAATGTGAGTACCTTTTTTTGCGCGAACCCCGGAGCCATGAGCTGCTCCGTTAACTTGGGCTCGCCGTAGGTCAGTGTCCCGGTTTTGTCGAAAATCGCGGTGCGACATTCGGTAATTTGTTCAAGGACGGCGGGATTCTTCACCACGATCGAGCGCCGCGCCGCCAGCGAAATGGAGCCGATGACCGCGACTGGAATGGCGATGAGCAAAGGGCAGGGCGTGGCGATCACAAGCACAGCCAGGAAACGAACGGCTTCACCACTGATGACCCAAGCCAGGACAGCAATGCTCACCGCGATCGGAGTGTAGATCGCCCCCAATTGATCGCCGATCCGGCGCAAGTGTGGTTGGTTTTGCTCAGACTCGCGCATCACCTCCATGATCTTGGCGTAGCGCGAGTCGACCGCCCGGCGCGTAGCGGCGATGGTGAGAGCAGACTCACCATTCACTGCCCCGGAGATGACGGCGGAGCCGGGCGCCTTCGTAATCTCAAACGGTTCGCCCGTAAGGAACGCTTCGTTCATGACGCCATGACCGTCGATGACCGTCCCGTCGACCGGGCAGACATCGTGCGGATAGACAACAAGAGTGTCGCCCACCGCGATGTCATCCAGATCGACATCGGCAATGACAGAATCTCTTTTCCGATGCGCGATTGCAGGCATCCGTTTTGCCAAAGCGCGCAACACCGAAGACGCATTGCGCAACGCATAATTTTCCAGCGCCTCGCCGCCGGAGAGCATCAAGACAACGATGCAGCCGGCAAGGTATTCGTTAAGAAGAACAGAAGTGACGATGGAAATTCCCGCAAGGAGATCCGAGCCGAATTCTCGCCGTAAAAGATGCCTGGCCAGTTCGAAGACAAGAGGAAAACCACCGAAAATGAGCGTGGCCAGAAGCGGGATTTGGTAAATTCCCGGAGGCGTGCGCAAGGCGAAACGGAGGACGAGATGCACCAAGATCGCCGCAGCCGCGAAGAGAGCGATGACGCTGGTCCTGCGACGATGGAGAACGGTGACCGATTCCCAAAACCGGCTTGCTGGCGGCTGATGCCTTAATTTTGGCGCACCGACAGTCCGTTGCAGCATGCGTCACCTTCATTGCAGCGGCTGCGGTGGGTCAAGCCTTGACGACACTTGCGTCTGCTGGAAACTCAGTTGTTCGACGAATACCGCTTGGGCGGCGGCCTCGAATCTTTTCGGTGATCCACATAATCACAACCTAAGAAACCGGCGTCAGGACCAGCCCGAAGAACGACAGGCATTTGGTTCGAAGCGAGCCAGTCTGATTTACTGCCGGACGCGATTGGCCGCTCGAATCCTCCAATTGCAGCGATAAGCTGAGGAATGTGCGGATGAGAACGAATAGTCCCAGCACTAGCACATTTTACAATGTGGGCGCGACCACGACCCTTCGGATGCTGTCGCCCGCAATGAGAAGCTCGATGAAAGAAGTCTTTACAGAGAGGTACGATACACATCTGTCGTACAACGCATCTGATTTAAGGAGCGAGAGCTACGATCGTTACGGATGGATTTTCCATCGTACGCCACGTCTTCAAGCACAATTTTTGCAAAGCAAAGACCAAGCGGTGCGAAGTATTGCTAAGTAGTGGAAAGTAGGCTCTGACCAGTGAAGAAACGCGATCACGTCTTTACTCTAGGGATTGAGGAAGAATTTCAGATCATCGATCCAGAAACGCGTGAGTTGCGTTCGCACATCCAGCAAATCCTTGGCGACGGCAAAATAATTTTGCAGGAGCGGGTCAAGCCCGAGTTACATCAGTCGATCGTGGAGCTAAGCACCGAAGTTTGCAGCGATGCCCGATGCGCCCGCCAGCAACTTGTCGATCTTCGCACTGAGCTGGCGAAACTCGCGGCGCACCACGGGTTAAAAATCGCTTCTGCCGGCACGCACCCGTTTTCACACTGGATGGACCAGCTCATCACCGCCGACGAGCGCTACGCAACAATCGTCAAAGACATGCAGCAAATTGCACGCTCGTTGCTAACCTTTGGTCTGCACGTGCACGTGGGAATTCCCGATCGCGAGGAGGGCATCGACATTATGAACCAGGCACGCTACTTCCTGCCGCATCTGTATGCGCTCTCGGTCAACTCGCCGTTCTGGTTGGGTCAAAACACCGGCCTCAAGGCGTATCGGCAAATGATCTTTGAGCGGTTTCCGCGCACCGGCATTCCCGACGCGTTCGAAAGTCTCAGCGAGTACGAAGATTATTTGAAGCTCCTGATCTCGACCAACTGCATCGATAACGCCAAGAAAATTTGGTGGGACATCCGGCTGCATCCGTTTTTCGACACAATTGAGTTTCGGATTTGCGACGCGCAGTCACGCGTGGATGACAGCATCGCGTTGGCCGCCCTCATGCAAGCGATTGTCGTCAAATTGCAAAAGCTGCGCCGCGCTAATGTGACTTTTCGCAGTTATCCGAAGCGTTTGCTCGACGAAAACCGGTGGCGCGCGTCGCGCTACGGGTTAGACGCCAAGCTAATCGATTTTGGCCGGCGCTGCGAGGTGGACGAGCGCGATTTGCTTCATGAGATGCTCGAGTTTGTTTCTCCCGAAGTCGAGGAACTTGGCAACCAGAACGAGATCGCGCATATAGAACAGATCATACGCGAAGGCACGGGCGCTGATCGACAACTTATGGTATGGGAACGCACCCAGGATATGAAAGCGGTGGTCGATCAAATCGTCGCGGAAACAAACGAAGGCTTGGCACTGTAAAATCAGACGCGAAGGGCCGTAAGACCGCAACCAGCTCAGCGCCGCATCGGGAACAGCGAAGTATAACTTGAAAGGCCGCGCACGTATTGCGCCCGCTCAAATGCGCTTGGGTCCGGACAATTCTGCTGGCTCATGATGCCCTTGAGTTCGCGCAACGAAGTGTGATGATGCTGCTCCAGCCAGGAAGCGAGATCCATTTCAACCCGCTGGATATGTGTGATGCCGTAACGCATAAGAGCGCTGCATAACATGGTAACATCAGCGCCTACCATCACCAGCTTGATCACGTCCTGTGCCTGAAAAATGCCGCTGGTTGCGGCCAGATTGGCCCGAATTTTCCCATAAAGAATTCCAATCCAGTGCAACGGCAATCGCATATCGGCGGGTGTGCTTAAAGTAAGGTTTGGCGCGACTTCCATTTTCTCTAAATCGATGTCGGGCTGATAGAATCGATTAAACAAAACGATGCCGTCCACGTTGAGCGCGTCGAGGCTGGTCGCTATGTTTGCGAAGCTGCTGAAGTATGGGCTGAGCTTGACTGCGAGCGGAATCTTGGTCGCAGCTCGAACGCTGCGAACAATGTCGATGTAAATATTCTCAATCGTGCTGCCGATGACTTCAGTTAGCGTCGGTATTTTGTAGATATTCAATTCCAAGCCATCGGCGCCGGCTTCGGTAATTCGCCGCGCATAACTAATCCAACCTCCCAGCGTGGTGCAATTAAGGCTCGCGATAATCGGAACACGGATAGTGCGCTTGGCTTGCGCAATGTGCTCAAGATATCTGGCCGGATCGATACGGAATTCTGGCGCGAGGGCCTCGATTTGCTCTTCGAACAACGAATGCAACACCACTGCGGCAGCGCCCGCTTGTTCCATCGCACGAACATTATCGATTTTCTCCGAAAGTGGCGAAGCCGAAGGAACTAGAGGCGAGCGCAAAGAAAGTCCAAGATAATTGGTCGTCAGATCCATCGCCTCAGTTTCTAAAGCTAGGATGCAAAAGTAGTGCGCGCCTTCAGATTAACAATTTGAACAGCGCAAACCCTACAAATGCGTGATGTCGAAATGCCAATCGGTTCCATCCGTGATATGGATATCGCCGTTTGGCCGGTGGGTGTAAGTGATTTCGTCAATCTTCACGTGGGACGGCAGAACATTTACGATTACTGCGTCGTTCAGTGAAACGACGCGCGTGCGGAGTTGTTCTCGTCTGACAAACTGACTTTGCGTCGAATCCATCGCGAAGAGATAACCTTTCACGCGGACATTTGACCCATCGTGGGCTTCCACGGTCCCAACGAAATGACGTCGTGCGTCGCCCTGAAAAAGCTGGCGATGAATGATGTGAACGTATTCGCCTGGATTAAGGATCATGAATTTATGCAGTTATATTTCGCATGTTCGCACCGCGTTTAGGTGTCCGCAATTCTGTTACCAAAAACTCCGTGTAACATCGCGGGCCTCGCAACGACGGCAAATACTGTTTGATAATCCGATTCTTGTACCACTTTATTTTGCCAGTAAAACCGAGGGGATCGGCAGTTGTTGTTTATACTGTTGATAGGGGTGAGCGGTGCAGGCGTGTCCCCAACGGTCGCAACGGCAGCCGGGCATTGGCGTTGCTGTACTCGCATTTGTTCGCGCGGCCTCCTCGACGGCGGCGCTCGTCTTCTCAAGGTTCGCGTAAATCAGCGAAATCAGATCGTGTTTTCTCATAGACCTCTCCTTTTTCGCAATAAGTTAGGGGAATGGCAGACGAGACGCTCCCCGCACTTTGCGTTTTACTTTGCAGAAATTGCTCGGAGGGCGAAATAACTGCGCATTTCTTCGGAAATTTAGAATCGCGCTTGCCTAGATCCCCATTTTTTTTCAGCATCTTCGTTGAATCATCATCGATAATGAACGATGCGGATTACGCCGCTGGCGCAACTACCGGAGAGGTCGAATCTATAACGCGGCGCTCTTTTCTCGGCGTGCTACTTGGCTTCGGCACCGTAGTGGTGGGCGCGGCGCTGTCCGTGCCACTTATTCGATTCGCTTTACATCCGCTGCTCACCAAGACCACTGAGATCGGCTGGTCGGACGTCGGCAAAGTCGATGAGTTTGCGTCACTAACCGCGCCGCTGAAAAAATTGATCAGAGTCGAACAACGCGATGCTTGGCGGAAAATCATTTCTGAAAAAGCGATTTACGTACTGCCGATAAGGGATGGGGCAGTGCGCGTGTTGTCGCCGATCTGCCCCCATCTAGGTTGTTCGATTCCGTGGAATGAAGCAAAGCAGGAATTCATCTGTCCCTGCCACGTTGCGGTATTTGCCAAGGATGGTTCCCGATTATCCGGTCCGGCTCCGCGGTCGATGGATGATCTGGAAAGCAAAGTCGAGGATGGTGTTCTGAAGGTTCGCTATCAATACTTCCGCCAGCTCATTCCGACCAAGGAAGTTTTGTCTTAACGAGAAGATTGACAATGGCTGACGCGCAAGAGCCAATGCATCCCTACGCCGGTCGTTGGCAACGCTTATATCATTGGCTGGATCGTCGAACTGGCATCGGATCGCTTCTGCACGAAGCCTTGGATGAGCCCATCCCCGGCGGAGCGAGATGGGCTTATGTGTTTGGTTCGGTTTTACTCTTTCTCTTTATCTCGCAGACGGTCACCGGAGTATTCCTATCACTTTACTACGTTCCTTCGGCCGATCGGGCGCACACGACCGTCGCTTACATCGTCAAAGAAGTAACGGGCGGATCGTTTTTGCGGAGTCTGCATGCTTACGGCTCGAGCGCGGTCGTCATCGTGGTGCTCCTTCATCTCACACAAACGTATCTTTACGGTGCCTACAAAGGTCGCCGGGAGCTGCTTTGGATTTCGGGATGTGTCCTTCTCGCTTTGATGTTGGCGATGGCCTTTACCGGGTACCTGTTGCCGTGGGACCAGAAAGCTTACTTCGCCACCACCGTTGGAACGAACATGGCAACCGACGTCCCACTTATCGGTACATGGCTGAAACGTTTCATGCGCGGGGGCAACGAAATGGGAACCCTGACCGTGTCGCGTTTTTTTGTCGCGCATGTGTTTCTGCTTCCGGCGGTGCTAATCGGATTCATCGCGGCACATGTTTATCTATTCCGGAAGGCGGGGGCGGCCGGCCCGCCAAGCGAAGACCCCGTTCATCCGCGTCTGACAACAGAGCGGTTCTATCCGCGCCAGGTGGTAATGGATACGATCGTGGCGCTTGTGATGATACTTGTGCTTGGTCTGCTCGCGCATTTTGCGCCTACCGAGCTTGGACCTAAGGCCAGCCCCGCCGACACACAATATGTTCCCAGGCCAGAGTGGTATTATCTGCCGATTTTCCAATGGCTGAAATATTGGCGAGGGCCATACGCCATTTTTGGAATTGTCGTCATCCCGGCGCTCACTGCTGCGCTTCTCGTCTGTGTTCCATTTATTGATCGGCGCCTTCAGCGCCGGCCGTGGCGGCGACCGGTTGCTGTCGGTGTATTCCTGTTCATCCTCACTTGCTTCGTCGCGATGGGATTGATGAGTGTGCGCGATGATCGGCGCGACCCGAGCATTGCGAAGCAGGTCGCAAAACAGCGTGAAGAGACTGAGCAATTCATGCGCGAGCCGTTCGAACCCGAGCCTGCGATCGGCTCACTCGCTGCGGCGAATGTCGCGCTGGCCGATCCGCTCGCCGCCGCCGGCAAAAAAGTTTACGAAGGCGAATCCTGCGACGCCTGCCACGGTGAAAACGGTGTCGGAACAGCTGCCGGTCCGAAACTTGCGGGCGCAATCGCACAAAAATCAGCTGAGGAATTGTCGAGCCTTCTGCGACACCCAACGGCAAAAATGCTCGCAGGTGAGATGAAGCCGGTCGATGTTTCAGACGAGGACCTAAAAGCTCTCGTCGCCTACATCAAGAGCTTAAAGTAAAGGCAGCCGGGTTACGGCGAATTCATTTACAAAACCAATTTTCCGCGCGCCCTTTGCAAGCGCCGAACCATTACTTCACTGGCGCGCCTAAATAGCTCGTGACTCAGAGTAAGATCATCCTCGCGATGCTGTCGCAGTAACGTACCAGAGAGGCAGATGGCAGCGCAACGCTCGGTCGCCCGCGCAGTAAAATGGCAGAGATAGGGCGGGAATAACCACGACCACCCCAGGGGTTCCCCGGCGGAGACGGTGTCAATGACGACTTGCCCTCCGTCGCTCGTTTCTCCTTCGAGCACGACTTTTCCGGTCTCGACTAGATAAAATCCACTCGCCGGCTCACCTTCTCGGAAGATGGTGTGGCCCGGATCGAACTGAGTCGGCACTGCGCAAAGCGCCAGCAGTTCGACGTGATGCTGCGTCATTCCTTTAAGAAAAGGATGCGCGGCCAGCCGTTTTTCAATGTCTGGATAACGAACGGAAAGCGGTTCACCTCTTAGCTTGTCAGCGTCGCTTTCGGCAATGCGCCAAACCATCGCCCCATCGGGCAAAACTTTGTTCGGCGCTGGCCGGACCGAAATATAGCTGGCTGGCCGGACGAGATCGAAATTAACGAATCGTCGCGCCGGAAACTGCCGAAACTCGGCTCGGGATTTCAAATATCTGACCGCAGCCGCCATCGCAATTTCACCAGCCAACTCGGCTTTTTGGAAATCCTTTAACGTCGAAATCTTCAGCCGTTTGTTCCTGAGAGCGGCCGCCAACGTCTTGTTTCTCACCTCGATCAGCAGACTCGCGGTCGCCTGCGGCGTGGCGTGGGCACCGGCAGTGAAGGCGAAGGCGACATGCGCGAAAAAAGAGTACCCTTTTGGACTGAATCGCGTACTTTTCTTAGCTTCAACGCGTCTCATTTAGCGCCGCCGTCCAATGATCTTGCGGCTTATTTCTTCAACGTGCGCACGTAAGCAACGAGCGCTTTGATTTCGTCATCGGTCAGTTTGCCACCGAAGGCCTTCATTGTCGTTTTGCCACCCTGCTTAACGCCTTCTTTGATTGATTGTGTCGCTTTCGCATCAGTGAAAGACGCCTGAACCTTGGGGTCCGTGAGATCCTTCGCGCCCACTTGTTTTCCCATTTTGGTATTGGCGCGTCCATCAGGCCCGTGACACTGGGCACAGTTATTGGCCCAATTTGTTTTCGGATCTGCCGCCCGGATGACGAGTGTCGAGGCCATATACAAACTAATGACTATCGTAACGATTGTTTTCATTGTTGGATCCTTTCTGTCGAAGAGTTGCGACTCACTCTGGAGTCCTTTCTAACGCCAATTTTGCAGGTGTAAACCTTAATTCTTGGTGTTCGCCCCCTGGACGCATTGCGCCGACTGATGTTCGAAAACTTCGCCAGCGTTCAAGCGGCATTGCAGCGATTGCCATCAATGCAAGCTGGCTCAACATAAATCCGACCAGCCAGGGGAAGGCCTTTTGCATGAAGCCGTAGGAATGCAGACCAACGCCGAGCATGTTCACACCGAACCAGGAAAAACTCGTCACGACGTTGCCAAAAATGGCCATTACCATCAACCCGCGCTGACGAATGAAGCCGCCCCAGCGCGCGTGCAGAATGATCGCGCACCAAAGCACGATCAGCACCGCGCCGTTTTCCTTCGGGTCCCAACCCCAGAAGCGTCCCCATGATTGATCGGCCCAGATGCCGCCGAGTACGGTTCCGACAAAGCTGAACAGCGTGGCGAAACAGACGACGCCGTAAGTCATGCGCGCGAGCGAATCGGCCGTCTCCTTTTTCAGCGAACGGGTGAACACGCCACGGATGACGTAAATGATGGCGAGCATCCCGGCGAGAAACATGGCGGAATAACCGGTCGTAATAGCGACCACGTGGGTGGCCAGCCAGATGTTAGTGTCGAGCACGGCTTGCAACATCTCCAGCGTGTCGCCATTTCCGGCGAGATGATGCGCGATGATTAACGTGATGAAGCCAATCGCACCGGCGCAGGCAGCGCCGATTCCATCACGAAAAATTCGTTCAAGGATGAGCGACACGATGACAGCGCCCCAGCCGATGAAGATCGCGGACGAATAAAGATTGGTGACGGGCGGCCGTTCCTGCAGATACATCCGTGAAACGAGACCGAACGCGTGAATGGCGAGCGCGAGCAGCAGGAGATAAAACGCCGAACGATTGAGCATGCGGTTCGACCCCAACCACGAACCGCACGCGAGTAGAAACGCCAACACGTAGAGAACCATGCTGTGAGTGAATGGATCGACATGGTTGAAAAGAAATTCGAACGCTGTTCGTTTCGTTGCACTCGGTTGCTCTTTCGCGATCCAACCCGCGAGAAGCTCGATATCTTGATTAAACAGCGAGTGATTGCCCGCGCGGTAGGCGTCGCCTGTGAGCGCGTACTGTCGAACAACCGGGTGAATTTCTCCCGTGCCGACTGAGCGCAACAAACTGTCGCCCACCGAAAGCCATTCTCCTTCTTGCGCTGAGGCGGGCGGCACCGCGAGAATGTACGCCATCTCAGACAACTTCTCGTAGCGTTGGATCAGCTCCGCCACATCGTCGAGTTTCGGTTTGTCGAAATTTTGTCCGGTTTCGCGCCGGCGCGCCGCCTTTGCTGCCCCGGGGATGCTGGTTTCAAATCGCTCTAGTTCGCCGGCGAAATTCTGCGCGTCCTCCGGCTGAACGCTGTTCTTTAGGTGCTGATAGAGGACGAGGGCATTGCGCAGGTTGAGGATTGCGTTCTGATAAGCCGAGCGTTGAACTGATTCGAGCTTCTCGGATTGCCCGCCCTGCTCGTCGATCTGTTTCAGGAAGGGTGTGAGTTCGGCAAAACTAAAATATTTTCGGTCGCCTTGTTCCCAACCGAACAAGCCGAGCACTTCCGCATTCTGGATGACGAAGACCGGATATTGATCGGCGACTGGTGCGTTAAAGAGCGTGTCCGTGAGCCAGTGCAACGCGGCGATCTGTTTTTCATTCACCAGGCGCAAAGTTTGTTTGCCGTGAATGATAAGGAGCGAATTGCGCGCAACCGTATCGAGCGGTTTAACGCGCCCGCCGACCAAGACGGGAATCTTTCCGAACTTCGCAAGATCAACATCTTCACTCGCGCTCTTTGGCGGGCGAAAACTCGCTGCAATCCACAGCAGAGCGAAACCGAAAACAATTGTCGGAATGAAACGTTTCATGCCATTGCGTTCCGTCGTTGTCGCGAAAATCCGACGAGATGAAAACCGAATTGCACAAGCAGCCCTGCAGCAACGATCACGCACGCAACATAAGGCGCGATGAAGGTCGGGTTGTGCACGACCTGCAAAATCGTCGCTGAATCGTCCTTCTGAAATCCGGCCTGATAAAATGTCTCGCCGCGATAACGCAGCGGATGGTTCATGTAAATTAAGACGTCGCGGTTCACCGATCGCTCGGGATCAATCAACGTGACGCGGCTGGAAAAATTCTTTGGAATTTCGGTGCCGGCGTACTTTTCGTGTGTGAACTTTTGCAACGTGACGCTGTAAGGTTTGTAGTAGCGCGACGGGCGCAGCGTGATCATCCATGTGCGGCCGCCGCAGGAAAATGTCTGGGGCGCACCGAGCGCATCCGACACCAGCCACGTGCCCAACGAGCCACCATCTTTGGGCAAAATTTCGATGGCTGCACTCGGAACATCGCGTTCATCAACACCGGTCGCGCGCGGAGCCGGCTCGACCGCAATCATCGCGCCCGCTCCTTGATTTGCGATCGGTCGCGCGCCGTCTCCGGCTTCACTCAACATTTTCAGGCGCGAGTTCTGATAAAAATTCCTGACGACAATCCGGAAAGGCAAACTCCACTGGTCAATCGTGTGGTTACGTCGCAGCACGCTGTCCGGGATCGCGGTTACCAGATCGAGATCGCTGTCGCTCGTGTCAATCACGGCGAGTTCCATCCGGCGCATGTCCTCGGAATAATTTTTCGTATCGCCGCCGGCGAGCCGCATATGGCTCTCCACCGCGA
The DNA here is from genome assembly GCA_963719605.1 of uncultured Verrucomicrobiae bacterium. Taxonomy (GTDB): domain Bacteria; phylum Verrucomicrobiota; class Verrucomicrobiia; order Chthoniobacterales; family UBA10450; genus Udaeobacter. The sequence continues at coordinate 181,776 of CAVRCO010000017.1, read as the reverse complement.
AAAGATCCGTAAAGAGTCCGCCCGCGAGCATGATAATGAGACCGGCGTGGGTGAGATGAATCCCCAGCTTTCGCCAGGTCCAGCGGAAACGTTTTGCATGCGCAGCAATGAGGTTAATGAGCAGCACTGCTCCAATGAGATGACCACCAGGGAAAATCGGGATCTTGAAGCCACGTCCTTCCGGTGGCCACCACACAAACATGCTCTGGAAATAACGCTGCTGTGCGTCATGGATCCCAAGATGAACTTGCGCCAGCGTGCCCGCGAAGATCAGTGCCATCGCCGCCGCCAGACAGACGATCGTCAGTTTTAGCGACGTGATGAGATCGACAATTTTGCGCAGCATATTGCTAAAATCGAACTGACTCGATGAACTTTACGAAGTTCGGCTTTTCTTTTTCAACTGCGGCATTTGGCCCTGTCGCTTTGAAGAACCAGACACGCCCGTCGCGGCGCGTCCACGCTGCGACAGTCCGTGCTGTGGCGCCAGCGATGTCAGTGGCCGAGAAAGTTGTGTCCGCCGTTTTCAACGGAGTGACCTGCGACGTCACGGCGCGTCCATCGACGGGCGGCAATCCGATTTGCTGACGCCACCGGTTGACATTGTCGGCATCGCTTCCGCCATCACCTACGAACGTCGCGATGGAAATATCGATCTTGCGGCCGTTTTCGTCCGTGGCACTGAAACTGGCGTAACGCATCGAAGATGGCGGAACTTCCGTCCAGCCTTCCGGCGTTTTCCATTTGATCTGGGTTGCCCCTGCATCCTGTGGGGGCATCGCTGCCATTTGCGGCGATTTGGTTTCGGTCTGGGCGTTGCAAACCGCAGCGACCCATTTGATAAAGTCGCCTTTCTGCGCCTCGGTGAGGTCGGCGTTGCCACGCATTTTGAAAAAGAGCGTCGAATCACCGGTGGTCACCATCGCAGCGATGATTCTGCCGTCTTTTGCTGTATCGGCGTTTTCCGGGAGGCCTGCAAGATCGACAATGGTCACATCACCTAACGAAGTGCGCAGTCGCTGCTCAATGTCACCGAGCTTTTGTTCGGTAATTGGCGGTTGACCAAGCTGGTCAAGCCAACGGTTGACATTATCGAGAACATTTCCGGCGGCTGCGCCGAGGCTCACAAATGAAATATCCGCAATCGCGCCGTTGTCGCTCTTGACGAGAAAACTCGCCTGCCGCATTTGCGAGAGCGGTTGCGGTTGCCAATTCGGCGGCGTTGTTGGCGTCGTTGACGTAACCGGCGGCATCCCATGCGGCGCTGCTGGCGATCCGACGTTGGTGGGCATCGCATTTTGTTGTTGAGGTGCGAATTCTTCAAGTGGCGCCTTGGAAACCCGATAGACCTTGATCTGCTGATCGCTTCGATCGCATGCTGTCATCAAAATTACGAGCGCGCCGATAAACAAAAGTCTGAAAATGAAACGACGCATCAAGATGTCGATTTTTCCCTTCACCCCGCTAATCACATCAGAACTTCCAATTAGAAGCGAAGCTGAAGACCGGAATAAAGCGAATGCGCCTGGTAATTGTTGTGACCGCCGGAGGTGACATCCCTGTAATTGTAATACCCGTACCTCAGCAGCAGACGCGTGTTTTTGGTCAATTGGCGAGTGATACTGGCTGAGGCAGTGTACTCTGTTGCGCCCATTCCGTAGGGCACGGCCACGGCAGGGTTCTTAAAGTAATCATTGGCGCAGTAGAAGGAAAAGTCGCTATAAAAGTCAGTCTTGTCGTTGATGATATAGCCAATGCCGCTGCTCACCGTCCAATAATCATTCCGGAAATTCACGACGGTCGGACTCGTAAGGGGGGCTAAACTGATGTTATTCGCGGGCGTGTCTGTTTGGTTGAGGGTATAAGAAACGTTTGCTTGCAGATAAAAGCGGGCGAGGGGATTCCAATTAAGTGACTCGGTAATAACGTGCTGTTTGATTTCACCAGTCTGCAATTCCGCGGACAATAGACCGCTGGGAAACACCCCCGCCTGGCCGTCGATCGACGTGTGCACAAAATCGTACCGCGTAACCAGACCAAGCGTGCCCAGGCAGGCTGGAATCTTCGGCCGAAAAGTAATTCGAAAATTCAGGTCATCCACATTCCAGTCTTGGTCAAACAAGCTTTGATTCTGCGCGGTTATAATGTCCTCACTGTAGGACGCAATTTTGTGATAGTACTGTCCCGAGAGATTTAACCTCATCGTTGGGTACCAATAGAAACCGATCGTGTATTTTTGGCCAAGCGCATTTGTATCCTTGTCCAGCGGCGGTCCTATCAGGACGTCCGTCTGAAACTCATCAACATGGCCCCATTCCTCTTCCCACTCGCCTTGGAAGTAGAAAACCCAATTGGAGATACCAGTGTAACGCAACTCCAGCCGCTCGGCGAAACGGTCATAATCTGCCATTTCCGCGCCCGAGATCGGCATCGGAGGTCCGAAGTGGAATCCGCCCGCCGGATTCGTAGGGGTAAACGGTGGCGTGTTTGGCACAGGTAATTCCGCGAGGAAAGTCGAATCCGTGTCCAGGTTCTGATGGGTGTATCGGAAACCTACTAAAACGGCGAGGTTCTCCTGTGGCGTCCAAAACAGGTTCGCATTAACCAGATTTTCTTTGTCCTGGGCCGTTCCAGCCAAATCGATAAAGGCCTCGTCAAGTGGACCTAGCGTTGGGACAGGCTCGCCGAATGCGGAATCCCAATGCGTACCAAAGATACGGGAGCCGGAGAGATCGTTTTGTAGTGTCGTGTACGAGTAGCCAGCGGTAAACCAGAGCGAATCGCTAAACCGAGTCTCAGTGATGGCATGGCCGCTGAACAGGTCCACATCATCGTTCTGAATTTGAGTGACCTTGCGCTGCTGGCCAGGAGGCGGCACGACCGGCGGGAGCTGCCCGGCGCCACGCTCCATGTTCAACGAGTCATCGTTCTCGTTGTGCTCGTAACGCATTCCCAACAAAACATCGGTGTTGCCGAAAGTCTTCGACGCCTCGAAGGAAAATATGTCGCGCGTTTCATCGATGTCGCGGAACGAGGGGACAATTTTCCGCGTGGGATTAACTGGAAGCCCGGTAAGACTCGTGTCGCCCCAGATCGTCGAATCTTTCTGGCCATCACGAAACTCGTGCTCGTAACGAATCGTTATTTCAGGCCAATTTGGTACACGCAAGCCCAGTTCAATCCATGCGTCGCCTCGGTCGATGTGCATTTCGGGAAACGGCGGTGGAAAAAACACGTCATTGTGCGGGAAGAATCCACCGTTCCCATCGTACCAACTGCGAAACTCGGTAAAACCGGCCTTAATGTAGCCGAGCTTCGGCTTCGACAATTGCACTTGTATGTCGTAATCGTGCGCATCCCAGATCCCGTGACCATCGACCGAAAACAGGCCGTCCTTGCCCAGAGACCCCTCAAAGTGCAGGTCCTGGATGCCGCCGTAAGGCTGATCGCCTGGCAGCCAGTGCTGTTGCTCGAACTGCGCCTTATCGCCGCTCGTTATTACTCCGCCAATCCCGAGCTCGATCCAGTTCTTGTATTCTTCGGGTTGCTCTTCCGTGGTCGCAGCTGTCGTTGATTTGTTATCGCTTGTGTCACCGCCGCGAGCCGACGCCAGTGCAAAAATTCCCGCGCAACCCAGCAAAAGAAATGTGCGAGATGAGGTCATTTTAATGCGACATCAATATCTAAGGAGTGGGGTGACGTTGGAACCGTGCGGTGCCTCATGGCAGCCAGCTGACCAGCAGGTCCCTTGCGGCAGGAAGTTGGAGTGATCGACGTCTCCAATGAAAATATGGCCGGGGATCTTTTGCTCCTGGAAATGGCATTTCAGGCAGAGCGTCTGGTTGCGTTCGTTTAATAGTCTTTGGTTAACCGAGCCGTGTGGCGAATGGCAGGAGGTGCAACCTTGACGCATCGCCTCGTGCTCGTACACAAACGGGCCGCGCTGCGTGGTGTGGCATTGAAAGCAGGTTTCGTTTTGACTCAGGAAAGCCAGCCCGCCGCCTTTGAGTACCTGCTGAACATTTGTCTGCGCGCCTTTAATTGCCATCCCGACATGCGGGTTGTGGCAATCAGCGCAGCTGATTTTGCCTTCCAGCACCGGATGATGGTGAGGTAGTTGGAATTGCGCCCGCACTTCCAAGTGACATTGGAAACAAGTTTCAGGCGACTTGCGCGGATTGATAATCGTGTGCGCTGCGCCACCGCTCTTAACGTGCAGACTGCCTGGCCCGTGACACGATTCGCATCCGACGTTCTTTGCATTCTCTCCTTTCGCCATCAGCCGGGCATGTGTTGCGGTGCGAAAGTTGCGAGTGATGTCTTGATGACAGGTCTCGCAACTTTCTGATCCCACGAACTCCGCCCCGGGAATACTCGGAGGCGCCAGAATGGTGCGGTTCGTCGTGCTGCAAGAAAGCAGAATAACGGCGAGCGCAACAGTTCCCCCGACGCCCCATAAAATCTTTTCGCGCTTACCGTGGGTCCATCGAGTTAGCCTCGAACGCCACACAAATGGCGAGTATGGTCAAAAAGACAAGACCCTGACTACGCATTTTTTCGGCAAAAACGGTGGCACTAGTTCACGCCAGAATCCTCAATTCAGCGACGTTTGTTGGGCCTTAAATAGATTGCGCGATATGCGCTGGGAGATTTCCCGGAGAACTTCTTGAAAACGCGATTGAACTGCGAGAGCGATTGGAACCCGACTGCGAATGCGATCTCGCTGATGCGAAGATCGGCATCGCGTAAAAGCTCGCACGCCCTTTCGAAGCGAGCGCGTGCGACGTATTCCACAAAATTTGTGCCAGTGACCTGCTTGAATTTTTCGCTGAGATGATTCCGGCTAATGTTGGCCGCTTTCGCTACCTTGGTGAGCGAAAGTTTTTCGGCCGAATGTTCCTTAATGAACTTTCGCGCTTTCCAGATCTCTACCGGTTCGGCCCGATGGCCATCGCGCGCTGACTGGGGGAATCGATCTGTGGCTGCTGCTATCATCGTACCCTATCAAGCCACAGCTGGCGTCTTTAGGCTGTTCCTCTATTGGCATTGTCTGGTCTGATCTTGGCGTGTCGGGGAAAACAGCTACTTCTCGCCTGAGCAATTTTTGCAAAGCAAAAGCCAATCGACGCAGAGCACTCAACCGATCGTCGCCTTACTAAAGCCCATAAAGGAGCTAATTATGGAATACCTGATTTTAGTTGCCGTTGTATCGATGATGGCGCTCTACGCGCTAATCATAGCGCGCTGTTTGAAGCAGCCCGAATGGTAACAGCTAACCACAAGTGAGGAGATGATTATTGCGGTAGTTAACAAAGGGCGGGCAAGCGTGGCGTGCACAATTTTTGCACAGAAAAAGCCAACTTACGTGGAGCGGGTTTCTCCTGGCTGCCCTAGCCTGAAGCGCGAAAGGAGCAGTTATGAAAACAGATACGGTTCTGACAATGAACGAATATTTCGATGCGTGTTGTGGCGTTCCCAAGCACGCGCATCTACCAGCTGACAACGCGCGTCACATTCCGATAACGAGTGAAGTCGATGCCCGGAGCGAGGAGCACGGTTGCCGGTGCGACCGCAGGGGCCATCCGGCTTGTCTTGAAGAGCGGAAGCCGCGACTCTGCGCCGCGGCCGACGAGCTTTACTTGTAACACAAATGAGGTGAACAAAATGGAATACGTAATTGCATTCAGCGTGGTCGCGACGATGGGGCTCTATGTGGTGATCATCGGGCGATGCTTGAGAGAACCTGAGTGGCAGTAAACTTTCGACAGCGAATGGCGAATGGTTATGATTGCCATTCGTGAAGCTTGGCAACAAGCGATGGTGGTAAATATTTTCAGTTTTGTTTATTGGAATTTGATTAGGGCTTCACATGGGCGAGTCGGGATAACGAAAACTGGACAATGCGCATGCCGGACAACGTATTCGGCGGTGCTACCAATCAGCACATGTTTGAGACCGGTGGTTCCGTGCGTGGACGTCACGATCAAATCCGCGCCGCTATCTTCCGCCTGCGCGCAGATTTGCTGACCGGCGTGACCCACTTGCAACGATGTTTCAACCTCGAGTCCATTCCAATCCGTCTTCCGCACGAGCTCGCGCATCTGATCGCGAGCCGCCTTTTCGCCGTAGTCCATTAGCATTGGCAGGTCGTATCGCGCGTACTCGTCACTCGCGACGTAGTATTCGAAGTGAACCGAATTCAGCAGGACAAGTCTTGATTTAAACTGCCGCGCGAAGGCCTTCGCATAAGCGAGTCCCTTCATCGAACATTCGGAAAAGTCGATCGGGACAAGGATTTTACGGAAACTCGTGGCCCGGCGCGAGAGCTTGCGATCGCGCGTTACCAGTACCGGACACGGCGAATAGCGCACGACGCGTTCGGTTGTGCTGCCAAGCACGAAATGTTTGAAACCAGTGTTTCCGCGTGTTGCGATAACGATGAGATCGATATTGATGTCGCGCGCAAGGCGACAGATTTGCTCGAATGGGCGGCCTTTTAACGCGTGAAGGTTTTCCTGACGCAGCTCTATCGAATATTTCTTCGCCACATCTCTAAGATGTTGATGGACAGATCGGCCAATCTCGAGTTCCGGCAGAACGAGTGGCACAGCTACTAGTGTGGTAATCGGATAGTCCGTGGCAAAGACATGAACAAGATGCAGATCAGCGCCGAATTTCTTTCTCAACGAAAGGGCAAACTCAACTGGACTCAGTGATGGCGCGGAAAAATCCACGGGCACAAGAACGTTGTGGATTTGTAGAGTTTGCCGGTCTTGCTTAGCAACACCATCGCGTCTTGAGATCCGCAGTTTGGATTTCCTTGCGCGGTTTGTTTTCAGTGTCATGTGGAAAGGCGATCTTTATGGCTGGATCGCGACCTTCAGAACGCCATCGCGATGTGAACCGAACAGATCGTAGGCCTCAACAATTTGATCGAGCGAAAATTTGTGCGTAAGCAGCGGAGTAGGATCAAAGCGTTTGGTTTGTACCATCGACATCAACCGACGCATGCGTTCTTTGCCTCCCGGACAAAGTGTCGTCACGATTTTGTAATCGCCGATGCCCGCTGCAAATGCTTCGTAGGGAACTTGCAGTTTGCCGGAATAAACGCCAAGGCTGCTGAGCGTTCCGCCGGCGCGCAAACAACGCAGGCAATTCTCAAACGTCTCCTGTAAGCCGAGCGCTTCAATTGCGACGTCCGCGCCGCCGCTGGTAAGCCGTTTCACTTCTTCGACGACCTTCACTTGCTTCGGGTCAAGTACCACATCGGCGCCCATTCGCTTCGACATTTTCACTCGCATCGGATCGCTTTCGACGCCGATGATGAACGAGGCGCCCATCAATTTCGCGCCTGCAGTCGCGCACAAGCCGATTGGTCCTTGCGCAAAAACGACAACCGTGTCGCCGATGCGAATATTTGCCGATTCCGCGCCGCTGAATCCGGTTGATGCAATATCGGCGAGCAAGACAACCTGCTCATCGCTCAATTCATCGGGAATTTTCGCGAGATTAGCCTGCGCGTTCGGCACGAGCAGATATTCGGCCTGTGCGCCATTGATGGTGTTTCCGAAACGCCAGCCGCCGATCGCTTCGACTCCGTCGCCGTGGCCGCATTGCGCCCATTGGCCCGACAAACAGGCGCGGCATTGACCGCACGGCGTGATCGCGCCGACCAAAACGCGATCGCCAATTTTGTATCCAGACAATCCTTCGCCGAGTTCTTCGATCACGCCGACCGGTTCATGTCCGATCACGAGTCCGGGCTTTACCGCATATTCGCCGCGCAGAATGTGCAGATCGGTCCCGCAAATTGTCGTTAGTGTGATCCGAACAACGGCTTTACCGGCGCCGGCGTGTGGGCGCGGCACTTCCTCGACGCGGATATTGTTCGGTCCGTGAAAGACGTTGGCTTTCATTTTTTGCATTGTCGATCTTCCTTTCGTCAGGCAGGAGTCAGTTCTGATTTCGACCGCTGTAATTCGCGAATTGCGCGCGCCAGGTGAGTCGCGGAGACCGGTTTTGGAAAACAAGCAGTGGCCCCATTCGCGTAGGCCAGCGCTTCAACATGTTTGTCGTCGTCGCGAGTGATCACAATTATAGGAAGATCTTTTCGCAGCATGGTGATCGCGCTGAGCAGCGTCATTCCGTGAGGTCCATGTTCGAAGTCAATAACGGCAAGATCGAGATCATGGACGCCGCAGACGGTTTCTAACGCATTGCCGGCGTCGTGTGTGAGGTGGCTTACCTCGGCGAGCTCCAAGAGCGCTTCGGCGACGGAATCCTCTAATTCACGGTCGTTCGTGAGCAGAAGCATGACTGGTATCTTCATGATAGAATTTTTGCGCATGTGCGGATTTGCACTTTGCAGCAATTGCGAATTGCCGCGCATTTCTTGCGTGCGGATTTTCATTGCGATTTGGGCGCAGATTCCAAAATCTTCGAAATCGTGACGCGATGAAAACCGCGCCTTTGAAGGTTCGCAATGATAGCTGGCAAAGGCGGTGCTGCGAACGCCGACGCATCACCCATTTGTAAATTTGATTTGATGCCAGGACTCTCCGGCGAATCAACTGACGCTCTGTAACAAATCGCGCGCGGATTTAATTAAGCAGCTTTGCCCGTGCGCTTACGTGAACATAGACGCGCGCGGAAGCCACTCGGCGATTGTCCGAAGACGCGTTTAAATGTGCGATTGAATTGCGTAAGGGATTGAAATCCGACATCGTAGGCGATTTCGCTGATGCGCAGGTTGGGATTGAGAAGCCGAGTTCGGGCATCTTCCAATCGCACGCGGGTGACGTAATCGGTGAATTTCAAGCCAGTGGCTTTGTGGAAAAGTTTGCAGAAATGAAATACGCTCGCTCCAGCCGCCTTCGCCACACCGGCCAGCGATAATTCTTCGGTCTTATGCTTATCGATATACTCGCGCGCCCTTAGCACAAGGGGTGGTTCGGCATTGCTTTTCTCCGTCATCAGTTGATTGCTCAGGGCCGAAAGTTGATCGGCGAAAAATGCAAGGAGCCGCACAATAGCATTATATTTGTCAGGCGGGATCAGCGGGTTTTTCTCCCACGCCTTGCGAATTTCGCCGGCAAACGGGACGCCACATCGCTCGAGTTGGCGGTTGGCTTTAGTCGTGTCGGCCTTGGCCGGCATGTGGCGCAGTACCTGACCGATGCGCAGGTAACCAATGGTTTGTTCGCCGAGCTTAATCGGTACGGCCGTCTCGGTTAATCCAAAAGGACAAGTCACGGTGTGCGGGAGTATTCCAGTGTGCTCAATCATGTCTTGGTGTGCTTGCAAACAAACCGCCAGCGTGGCCGGATTTTCTGCCAGCAAGGCGCAAAACGAGTTCTCATGTTTCTTTCCGTAATGCGCGAGTTGCCAGAATTCCAAGGGACGGAGCGTCAAAGGCAGACCAGTCGCTCTAGTAAATGTCGTTTCGTAATCACGAAATAATCGGGAGCGCAGCAACATGCCGATCAGTTGCTTGTTCTTAGTGTTATCCGCAGCATTGAGCGCGGTCTTAGACATCAGAAATGGGAAAAATATTATAGCCAATTCCCCCTCCCGATTCAAGCGTGAAGCATACACGGACGCTACAGTATCGCCTCCTTTATCGATTCGAAAATCAATCGTTGTCCTTCAGATCGTTATCCCCATCGTCCGTATCGAGCTCCTGATCCATGAATGGCGACTCCAGCACAACTGGCTCCAGGGAACCTGTGCTGTGGTACAGAGCCAGCATTTTCTTCCGCGCCGCTTGCAAACGCCGGAGCATCACCGGAGCCATGCGCTTGAATAGCTGGTAGCCTAACGAAGGATCACGTTCGCAATATTCGCGGAGGATCGTGCCGTAAAAGAAAATGGCCTCGGTGGGTTCGACAGCGCGTGCGGTGAAATGCCAGACGTACGGAGGAAACATCCAAGACCAGCCCAGCAAATCTTCCGCACCGATCGTTTCCACCACCACCGGCTCGCCGAAGCCTTCACCGGACTCGAGCACGACGTTACCGCTCTCGAGTAGATAGAATCGGTTCGCGGATTCGCCTTCGTGGAAAATGATTTGGCCTGGCTTGAAATGCGTCGCCATCGCGCAATCGGTCAATAACGCCAACTCCGTGTGGTTAATTCCCGCAAGAAACGGATGTAACGCCACCCGCGTCGCTATTGATTCTGTTTTTGTTTTAGTTTTTGTAGGGGTTTCCGTCACTATTTTCATTAGCCTCTTCTTTCTTTTTCATCCAGCGATTCGCCGATCACGAGCGCCTCGTTCTCATTGTAATCGAACGGAAAACTCGGGTGTCGTCGCTGCGTTGTTGATGACTTTTTCGTTGACCTCGTGAAACCGACTATTTCAAGCCGACTTTTGCGCCCACGACTCTTCTTTCGGAAAAACGCGCAGCAGATCGTTTTCATCTCACAGAAAATCGTGCTCCTTCTCACGAACCACCAGGACCGGGCAGGGCGCCGCCCGGGCGACTCGCGCCGCAGTGCTGCCGATGGCGAAATGTTTCCAACCCGTATATCCATGTGTCGCAATCACGACCAGATCGACATCGAGTTCCTTGGCTGCTTCGACAATCTCATGTGTCGCCACTCCCGTGCGCATTGTCGATCTTGCCCGAGCCACACGAGCACCTCGAACCGACTTAATTAAAGTGCGCAAACTCTCTTCCGCGTCCGCTATCTCCGCTTTGGAAAATACCGGGCCTGCTGTTGTATCCGCGAAACCCGGCGAGACCGCCGGCTCAAGGACGTGAAGCAACGTGAGCTCCGAATCGCAGTCGTGGGCAAGCCGAAGGGCATATCTCAAGGCTTTCTGCGATGCGGGAGAAAAATCGGTCGGCGCCAATATTTTTTTGATCGGGATCGTGGCGCCATCAGTTACCGACTTGGTAACTGAACTCCGTGATTTCACCGGCTGGGTTCCGACGGTTTCTGATTTCATTGCAGGTGATTTTGCCTGCAACCGCAACGATGCGCTCTCCGCTCTTTGTCAAAGCTTGTGCGTTTTTTGCGACGGGAATCCATTAAATAACTGCGTTCTTTGAACGCCCGTGATAACGCTAGAATCCATTGGCGAGTGCAAATGCAAACTGTGATGTCCTTTTTACTGAAAGAACACCAGCGATGAAACGAATAGCAGTCCTAACGAGCGGAGGCGATGCACCAGGGATGAACGCCGCGATTCGCGCGGTCACGCGGCGAGCGATTTTCCGCGGAGCGGAAGTTGCCGGCGTTCGACGTGGCTACGCGGGACTGATTGCGGATGAAATACTACCGTTGTCTGCCCGCTGCGTCGGCCGGATTTCAGATCTTGGCGGTACAATACTGGGCAGCACGCGGTGTGACGAATTCCGAACAGCTGCTGGACGGAACAAAGCATGCGCGAATCTATCGAAACGCAATATTGACGCGCTTGTCGTGATCGGCGGTAACGGCTCACAGGCTGGCGCGCAGGCACTATCACAACTTGGGCTTCCCGTCGCAGGTGTCGCATCCACTATCGACAACGATCTGTGCGGAACCGATCTGACGATCGGTGTTGATACTGCATTGAATATCGCATTAGAAGCGATCGACCGATTAAAGACCACCGCTTCATCGCATCACCGTGCCTTTCTCGTCGAAGTCATGGGACGCAACTGCGGTTACCTTGGCCTAATGGCTGGTCTCGCGGGCGGCGCTGATGCGATCCTTGTCCCGGAGATCGAGAGTGATCCTGAGGCGGTCGCGACTGAATTGCGCGATGCTTACGATCGTGGAAAATCGCATGCCCTGGTTGTTGTAGCCGAGGGTTCGTCTTACAACGCCGAAAGATTGAATGCTTACTTTGACCAGCATCGCGATCGATTGCGATTCCAATTACGTGTGACCAAGCTCGGTCATGTACAACGCGGCGGCGCACCAACTGCTTTCGATCGCATTCTCGCGACGCGTCTCGGCGCAGCCGTAGTCGATTACTTGTTCGAAGGTGAGAAGGGAATTTTGATTGGGATGCAAGGCGCTCAGATCACTGCTACCCCTTTGTCCGACATCGTCCGCAAACAAAAACCGCTGAACAGGGAACTGTTTCATCTCGCGCGATCGCTCGCGAAATAATCGCCCCGCTTTTGATACCAAGCGCAACTTTCGCTTCGCCAAAGCCAAAACGCGCTGAGCAGATCATTCGCAGTGACCTAGAGGTTGGCCTCTCGATGCTCATCATTCGACGACCCTTCGTGAAGGTTGTTCGACGAATACCGCTTGAACGGTGGCCTCGAATCTTTTCGGTGATCCACATGACCACAACCTAAGAGACCGGCGTCAGGACCAGCCCGAAGAACGACAGGCATTTGGTTCGAAGCGAGCCAGTCTGATTTACTGCCGGACGCGATTGGCCGCTCGAATCCTCCAATTGCAGCGATAAGCTGAGGAATGTGCGGATGAGAACGAATAGTCCCAGCACTAGCACATTTTACAATGTGGGCGCGACCTTCGGATGCTGTCGCCCGCAATGAGAAGCTCGATGAAAGAAGTCTTTACAGAGAGGTACGATACACATCTGTCGGTACAACGCATCTGATTTAAGGAGCGAGAGCTACGATCGTTACGGATGGATTTTCGTTGGTCTGAAGGCGAGGCAATCGTAAAGAACGCGGTCTGGCTGAAAATTCGAAGAGGATCGAAGTAAAATCTGGATTCCTTGGTGCTCAGCGCGACCATTTTGAGCGAGGTGGGAAACTAGGTCATCCTGTGATTCCAGTGCATGCACCATTTCACGGTCCTGACATAGGATAACTGGCTTAGAACCGGGAATTGCTAGAATAGAGAGCGGAATAATGAAGCGAGCGAGTTCAAAAGGTAAGCCAAGCTCTTGAGCGGCGGCATGCTTAACTTCAAGCTGGATCATCCGCGCTCTTGCGTCGGGCGTTGATTCCAAGGCGACATGGATCGCGTCAAGCAGCCGGTCTCGGACTTCTCCCAGATCTGTCAACGATTTGAGATCCTGTAGCGCGGGCTGCGTTTGGGTTGCCTTGGCCAGAGAGGAAATCTCCTTGAGATAGGCATTCTTCTGCGTGTCCGGCACAAAATACATGACGAGGAGACGCACCGGCTCGTTGTCAGGCGCACCGTAGTCGATTCCCGCGGGACTCCAGCCCACAGAACAAACCAGGTCGCCATCGTGCGGAGCGCGCGCGTGCGGACATGCCCAACCTTTCCCTATCCCTGTATTGTGCGCTTGTTCACGCGCCAGCACGTTCTCCGTGATACCACCTTCGACTCCAATGTCTGGAATAGCTTCAATTAGCGCAGCTAGATATTCCAGCGCCTTGGTCTTGTGATTGTCCGTCAATTCAATCAAGCGGCCAGCCTGTAGGGCATCGAGAAGGCTTCTCATGTTAATCGATTCCGTATTTTCGGTGGAACCAGACTTTAACCGAATGCGTCAACACCGAATAGCAAAGAAGAAAGCCCGCGATCCATATCCAGAAGCTTGCCGGCAGCGGGACGAAGCCAAAGTAACTCCCGATCGGCAGATACGGAAGGGCGGCACCCGCGATCATAACAATGATCGTCGTCAGAAGCAGGAACGGGCTGGCGATGCTTTGAAAAAAGGGAATCCTGCTGGTTCTGATAATGTGAACGATGAGCGTTTGAGTCAAAATCGACTCTACAAACCAGCCAGTGTGAAAGAGGCTTTCATAATACGTTTTCATTTCCGGAGCAGTCGCGGCATGCGAGTAGAATTTGCAGTTAAAAAAGTAGAGCATGAGAAAGAAAGTCGCGTAGTCGAAGATGGAACTCATCGGTCCGATGAAGACCATAAAGCGACGTATATTCTGGATGTTCCACTTGCGGGGGGTCCTGAGATATTCTTCATCGACATGATCCGCTGGAATGCCGACTTGAGATGCATCGTAAAGCAGGTTGTTAAGCAAGATCTGAATCGGCGCCATCGGAAGGAAGGGCAGAAAGTAGCTTCCCCCTACCACGCTGAACATGTTTCCGAAGTTCGAGCTGGCACCCATTCGGATGTATTTGATGATGTTGCCGAACACCTTTCTTCCCTCGATGATGCCGTCCTCAAGCACGAGGAGACTCTTTTCCAGAAGAATGATGTCGGCCGATTCCTTGGCGACGTCGACCGCGGTATCGACAGAAATGCCGACGTCCGCCGCGCGCATCGAAAGAGCGTCGTTGATGCCGTCGCCCATGTAGCCAACCACATGCCCGCGTTTTTGCAGGGCGGTAATAATGTTCTCCTTTTGTGACGGAGACAAATGGGCAAACACATTGTTCTTTTCCGCTAACTCCCCCAGTTGCGCCTCATCCAGGTCAAGAAGCTTGTCGCTGGTGATAACCTCTTTTTCATCCAATCCGACGTCCTTACAAATCTTCCGGGTTACCAGCGCGTTATCACCGGTTAGAATCTTAGTCGTGACACCAAACCGCTGGAGCGAGGCGAGGGCCTTTGCGGCGGAGCCCTTGGGCGGATCCAGAAAAGCTATGTAGCCGAGCAAAATCAAATCGCTTTCGTCAGCAACTGAAAACACCTGCTTGCTTCGCGGAAATTCGCGGTATGCGATTCCGAGAACGCGGTAACCGTCCCGACTCAATTCTTCATACTCTTCCAGGAGATCATCCTTGATGAGGTCAATCATCAGATGAATTTCTTCATCGATCTGGTAATGCGTGCAGACCTTGTAAATGTCTTCCACTGCACCCTTGCAGATGAGTACGTGGTCTCTTTCATAGTCCACAACGACAGACATGCGTTTCCGTTGAAAATCGAAAGGAATTTCATCCACTTTCCCGCAACCCCGCTCCACATCCAGATCGGTGTGCGAAAGAACCGAACGGTCCAGCACGTTGCGCAACCCAGTCTGATAGTAACTGTTCATGTAAGCGTAACGCAAAACGTCGTCGCTATCACGGTTAGTGACATCAACAGCCTTTTCGAGAATCACCCGATCTTGCGTCAGGGTGCCCGTCTTGTCGGTGCAGAGAATATCGATAGCACCGAAGTTCTGAATGGAGTTCAGCCGTTTCACGATGACCTTCTTTCTCGACATGGCCATCGCGCCTTTGGAAAGGTTCACCGTCACAATCATCGGCAGCATTTCCGGTGTCAGTCCTACAGCCACCGAGAGGGCGAAAAGGAGGGCTTCCGCCCACTCGTGCTTGGTCACTCCGACAATCAAAAAGACGATCGCGACCATGACCACCATGAAGCGGATCATCAGCCATGTGAAACCCGCGATGCCTTTGTCAAAACTGGTCTGGGCCCGCTGTCCTGCAAGCTTTTCGGCTATCGAACCGAAGTGCGTCTTGCTACCCGTATTAACGACCACCCCGCGAGCGGTGCCGCTGACAACGTTGCTCCCTTGGAAGCAAGCGTTCTGTAACTCGATAACCCCCCGGCCGGTTATGTCCGCCGGCTCAGCATGTTTCTCCACCGGCATGGATTCGCCGGTTAGGGAGGACTGACTTACGAAAAAATCCTTGGCACTAATTAAGCGAAGATCCGCCGGGATAAGTGCGCCAGCGTGCAGGATGACAATGTCTCCCGGAACAATTTCGGCTAGCGGGATCTCACATTCTTTTCCGTTGCGAATCACCAGAGAGTTGGCTTGCACCATGGCGTTGAGTTTTTCCACGGCCTTGCTAGAGCGATGCTCCTGAACGTATGCCAGCACCACGCTGAGCAGGACCATAGCCCCTACCACTGTTGCCGCCCGGACATCTCCCATCAACAAAGAGACCCCACAGATCACGAGCAACTGGATGACCAGAGGATTGCGGCAGCGTTGCAAGAGTTCCATCACGATGCCGGGCTCTTTTCTGTGACTGAGAATATTGCCGCCGTATTCTTCCCGAGCAGTTTCAACTTGCTCGTCCGACAGACCCTTCTCTGTCACGCCAAGACGCTGCAACGCTTCCGGGGCCGGCAGCGTGCATAGCTCCATGAGCTTCTGCTCATGCTCTGAAATCGCAGCCGCTGCCCTTTTGACCGCCTTTTGGACGATGGCGGGATGGAGCTTGCCCGAAAAAATAAATCGAAACATTGAAAGTTCCCTTTGGGTGCTTGCCGGCGCTACAGGCGTTCGACTTTACGGATCATCCGGAGGGCAAGATGAAAGTCGAGTGAAGAATTGATTGTGCCGAATCCTGGCGGCGGCGATCACGCGGCAGAGCCGGCTGAGTTGCGTCAAAGCTTCGAGCATCGCGCGTGAGCGCCGCGACTCTATGCGATCGAGCAGTGCGAGAGTCCAGCTAATCCGCCAACGCAGTAGGAACCAGCGGATCAGGCGACGGAACCACGTTTCCGCAGGAAGACTATGTGCAATCCGAAACTTTCTCAGTGAAATCTCCACGCGCTCGACACGCATGTCCGCTTCTTCCGCCAAACAGAGCAGGACCAATTCGCGTTCTGATCCCTTGGCTTCGCAGGCTGCGAGAGCGTGATAGATCCGGGAGTATTCGTGGAGGGCGTGGTAGCGCTGCGTGATTTTGAGCCGCACCTGTCGGAGCTTCCGCCGAAGCTGGTGGATTGTAGGGTCACGCTGAGTCCGCCCGGCGCGGTCTGAAATCGCTCGCGGAAAAACTGATTCATTCGCACACAGTTCACTGCATCGAGGAAGCGCGCCGACCGGCAGAGGGCCGGCGGAAGTTGCGCGAGTTACTCACGGTTCTAGAGCGTTATGTCGAGTAGGTGCGGTCAGGATTTCAGCGTCGAAGCTTGCACACGGAATTCCCCAACATGCTTAGTCGCTTTGGGACGCGCCAACTTGGTTTGTGCAAGAGTGGCGACCTTTCTGCCCTACCCCAGCGTGCGAGTCGCTAAATCACGAATTTGCGCAATTTACCTGGGAAACCGCCGTTGAATTGATGTGCAGCGTAAAGCAAAGAAATCGCGAAAATCTCAATTTTAAGTCCTTTGCGTCTGCGATTTCACGCAGTGTTTAAGGTACTAATCTTTTGGGTGATTCAAAGTCATTTGTCTGAAACGCAAGCACCGTCGACGCAGCTAAACTCGAATCCAAACGCTCACACTGAATCTCCCGAGTGTAAGTCTGGCGCGTCCGATCCGATTTGCCCAAGGACAGACCCTCGGATTGGTCGATGTACTAGGATTTGTGCTAGTTCGGTGAGTGTGACGGATAATTTATCGTTTTACGTCCGCTGCGATTTCGGCGAAGTAAGCAAAAGGCTTGGAGGTCTAGATTGGCGACGTCTTCGAGTAAGCCGTGTCAAATGTTGATTCTGCTGAAAAACCCCAACCGCGCAAAATACGATGATTTTCGGGGGTTGGAAAACACTCTGCCCGCCTTTGAAAAACGCGATAGCGGCCATTTTAAAGCGATAAATCTTCGACGCGAATCGTGGCATCCCAATTGGCTCTTAAAAACAGGCGTTTTTCAGCGCAATCAAATGTTAAGGGCGTGTTGCCCAAATCGACGTGACCCCAATTCCCCTCCAGGCGACGTTTGCCGCAGCTCATTGCTTCGATCACTACGGCCAGATGATCGAGTACCTGCGCATGAACGCTATCGTTCCACCGGCAAGTCGCGAGAAATAAGGGCAGAGCGTCTTCCTTTTGCGTTGAACTCGCTCGCCTCCCAGCTTACTCGCTCCTACCCTCGTCGCTCTACCTTCGATGTCGCGCCTCCCACGCGCTCCATTCTTACTTCTTCCTTTGAGGTGTCCCGCAGACCGCGTGCAATCTTGTCTTGAGTCCGCCGCGCTGCGACAAGAGCTGATTTTCTTCAAGGGCCAACTAGGCTAAGCCTGTAACATAGCGAGCCGCGCTCTCGATTTCGGGAACATTGGACTTTCGTTGATGTTAAAATGGGCAAGTTCCGCCCTAATAACCGCCTTCCTGTTTGCGTTAATTGAAATCCGCTCAATTACGATTCCCGCAACTGGATTGGTATCAAGCTCACCTGTCATTCCGAACAGCAAACATGCGCCTGCTTGCGCAATAATCCGCTTACTATTGAACTTCGGTTTAACGCATAAAACGCGCCTCAGGTCTTCCGCGATGATCGACGGCCGAAAATGCGGTTTTTCCTCGCGAATAAACTGCAAGAGCCTATCGATTTGAGGACTCGCGTTGAATTCAACTGGTGGGAGCGTAAAATCCAGGCTTTGCTTTTCGGCGTGAGTTAATTGCGCGAGGTTTGCTATGCAACTTGCTGTATCACTGTCGAAGAATTTCATTATGTTCCGCTTCACGCGGAATAAGATTACCTCTCCCCTTCTTCCGTCGTCTTCCTTTGCCGCAAAATACAGGGCGACGAGTGGGTTCCCTGTGACATCTAACAGACGCGTCGGCAGACCGTAGTGCTGCATACGAGCGAGCCGATCCAACATGGTATGATCCGCCGAGAACTCGCCCGGATGCGCGACAATCAATTCGCGGATAATAATATGCTCAGCCTGAATTAGGTTGGCTTTGCGAAGGAGGGACGGCAGCAGCCGATAATTTCTCCGATCAGAATGCCCGCGATAGAGGAGAACTTCATCTGCTTCGGGGACGATTTGTCTAATCTTGCGAACAAATCCTTCGACGCTCGTTACGGTTTGCGGCATATGCTCAGCAACGCTTTGCCAATTCAGCAATCATGAGCATGGCATCGGTCGAAATCTGCTTAAAGGCACCTTGAGCGAGCTCCGACGACGCTTCAGACAGGCGTTCGTCGGCAATCTGCTTCACAAGTTTCAGCGTCTCTATGTTCTTGGATTGAAGCGCCCCACTGAGCGAAACGAGCAGCCGCGCTGGGTCTTTCTCAACGTTGCGCAGCACAGCAAGAGTTCGCTGGCTCACCGGAGCATCGTTGGCAAGAGCCCAGATGTACTTGCGAAAGCGATTTGTTTCTTCATCCGGTTCTTGAATTGTGGCGGCGAACATTCGAGCCTTAATGTGCCCCGGAGCCTTCAGGAATAATGCAAGTATTGTCTTCTTTACGGTTGGGCGGGGATCTCTGGAATAACAGCAATAAAGCCTCTTGAAATCAGCAGCGTCCAACGCGAACAGCGCAAGACAAAGTAAAGCTTCTGCCCGTACTGCTGGATGGTATGCAGGCCCACAGCCGAGGCGCATCAGACGGAATCTGTGCTTTAGGCTTATTACGGGGGAGCTCCGAAACATGGGCAAGAGATACAGATATTGAGCGTCAAAAAGTTCCTCTTCGCCAAGCAAAGCGCCTTCCACTTCAGCTCGCACTGATTTTCGGCGCATCCAACGCGAGAGATATCGCGAGACCTTCTGCGTCAAAGCTGGCTGCCTCCAAATCCATTTCAGCGATTGTCGCACGGCCAAGTCGGAACCGACCCGGGTCAAAAGTGTTAGAATCCTCTTGAATAGTCGGAGGTCTTCCTTGTGTATTTCGCGCTTATACACCAAGTGTTTCCTGAAAACTGGCCGAACGGCCATGATAGCTTGTTTCTTCTGTTCGAACGTGATGTGGCCTGCGTCGCCTGGCAGGCTGTCGATAATTTGCGTGACGCGCTCCACGCGCTCGTCGTGAAGTCGCTTTCGGACATCTTCGCCTTCATAGACGTCGGTTTTCGCCGACTGCATATTGAGGTGAAGGCAACGCAGAATCCGATTAATTGTGAATATGACCGCACGGGCAGTTTTGCGATCCTTGGCGAACACTTTAATGTCATCTACATAGCGGACATACTTGATCAGGCGCTTGCGTTGAAGCCTGAGTAATTCGGCGTCCATTTCGACCAGATATAACGTCCCAAGCCAACTCGAAACGTCATTGCCTTGTGGAATCCCGCGCTGCGGTCTGTAGCCGGCCAGAGATGGCGTCGCCCAAAACGAAAGCATTTCCATCAGAAGATTGATCAATCGCAGCTGGCCTGGAGCGTACTGTCGAAGAATGTCGGCGAGTAGTGGATGGCTGATATTCTCGAAATATGCGCTGATGTCCGATTCGACCATGAGGCTGAATCCTTCCTTCTCATACATTGTTTGTGCTTCGGTCAGGAACTCCGGCCAAGCCTCATACCAATCAGCAAAGATGCGCAAATTCCTACGGGTCTCCCTACGCACCAAGACCGGACCCTGGTTCTCGAAGAGCTTATCGGGATGGGAACCCTTCCCTTTCTTCTTAACGCGGAAATGGAACACGCTTGGCGGTAATACCCGGTCCATTACTGGCGCGAGCAGGTAGGCGATTCCAAAGAAAACGATATGGTCTTCGATATCGAGCGAGCTGCCGGGGCGAACGGCGAGACCACCCTTAGGCACGTCGATTTCTTTCAGGTGGCGGGGCCGGTACGTGCCGCTCTTCAGAGATTGTGACAAGCGAGCAAGATTATCCTGAAAATTGAAAATGTAGTCTTGGTTTCGAAAGGTGTCGGGAATGAAGTCATCTTTCTTGTCATCATGAACATAGTTCGCGGCGATCTTGAGAACCGCTGGGTCACATAGTTTTTTGTATAAATCTCGCTTCACATCTCACAACCAAACCCTGCGAGACTCGCATGCTTCTTCACGCATGCTGAGTAAAGGACGTATGTTTCAAAGAAGTTTGCCTGTTGGTGTTCGATTCCGCTGTCGGCCACACGAACATGTTCGATTCATTTTCGTATTGAATTGGAATCAATTGATTCAAAACCAAGAAGTCAGCCAGAGCGGGTTCACTCCAATTCCAGCTTGCCGACTTTGGAACTCCTTCGTTATCGAGCCACGAAATTCGTGCTGCAATCCATCTAATCATGTGGAGCAGGCCGATCCTGATCCCCAATTTTTCATTCACGAACTTGACGTTCTTTAATGAACGATCGCAAGAAACCGAGACTATCGAACTTGTGCCACACATCGCTGCGGCATATTTCAGGCGTTCTGCATTTGGAAACTCTCCAGCGGAGTTCGTACGCACTTCGCAAACCAGCGCGATGTTCTCAGCGAACGGCTCGTGGCAAAGGTTTGCAATCGCTTCGTAAAACGCAGCGTCTAACGGAAACACGACACCCTCGAAGACCTCGCGTGAGCCCGCAGGACGGAACCCAATCAAGTCCACATGAGCATGCCCCTTCTCAAGCCCAACTCGAAAGATACTGAATTCCGGCATTAGGAAAAACCCGTTAAGCCGGAGATAAAGGCCCGCTAAGCGTTCAGCGAAATTCATCGTCCACTTCCCTCAAACTACTCGCCGTAAATGTTATTTGAAAAGCAACAAACTTTACAAGGCTAGGACAGGAAAATATTCTGGCCGTTAAATGCGCAATATCTTCCTGTTATACATGCCGCCGGGGAATACTGAGGCAATGGTTCACTATCAGGACACAATTCGAAACAAGGTTGCATTTGGCCGTATCGCGCCACATGTCACTTCTAGTCTGGGGCGGAAGTTGCAGCAGGTGTTCGGACATCATCCGATTGCCGTCTGGGGATCGCGCGACTCACCTGCAAATCGGGCGAGATTCGAGCGAATGAACGAAGGCGACGAAATTCTTATCATCGAGGGTGACACGATCAAATTGCTTGGTCGCATTGCAGATAAGGTCGTGAGCGCGGCACTTTCGGGAGCATTATGGAAAAATATTCGCGGTGACAGTTCAGAAGGCTGGAATCTCATCTATTTTATCGCAAATCCGCGCGAGATTAATCTTCCGTTCGCGGAATTCTGCCCGTTGTTTGGCTTCAAAGAGAATCTCCAACTTCGTGGCTTCACAAGTATTGCTAAGGAACGTCTCGAACGGTTCTACTCGCAATACGATGATCTCTACTCAATTCTCATTCGCCTAAAAAGAGGTGATCGCGTAGAGGAGCGACGGGAAGCTGAACAATACGAAAAAGTACCAGCGCGCGACGAAGAGCTAGGACCGCCGCCAGACCGCGAACTCTCTGATCACCTTCGGATGCAATGGCTACTACTCAAGTTGGGGCGACAAGCAGGCGAAACGGTCTGGGCGCCACGGAACGATCAGCAGCGAATCACAACTGAGTACAGCTTCGCCGATTTTGCTGAGACATTCACGGCAGGTCTAGATACGCAAGCAAAGTACGTTGAGAATATTGATGTGGTTTGGAAAGAGGAATTTCGAATCGATGCTGCCTTCGAAATTGAGAACAGCACATCTATTTATTCGGGTCTTCTTCGCTTTGCCGATTTGACGATCGTCGCTCCGAACACGATCTATCCCATGTTTATCGTGGCACCTGGTGAGCGCCGAAACAGAGTTCGCGAACAATTAACCAGACCCAGTTTTCGTCGCCTCGGAATCCACGACAAGGTTCGATACCAGTCGTACGATAAAATCCATGAGATTGAGGAGTTCTTCGGCGAATCAAAATCTGGATTGAGCGTCGACGTTTTCGTTGGCAAGTCGGAACACCTTCCCAATTAGCTCGATCCTTGTCGCGGCGAGCGTGTGGGGATTACTTAGGTCGAAGCGAACTTTCTCCGTTATCCCGAGGTGCAGATAATAACCAGAGCTGTTCAGACTTAGAGCGGGGAATGTTTCACGTCTCACTACTGCTTGGCGCGGAATCGCCCGAGCAGCGGTTCAGTTCGTCCCAAGCTTTTACGGGCACACCATCAACTTTCCAAACTGGTTCGACCCTGTCGATCATCCCCGCCATGAACCCCACGCCGTCGCTTACCTCATATTGATTAGCTTCACGCCATCTTTGGTGCGTTCGAAGGTCGATTTGCTGCCATTCGAAAAATGAACGTTAAACCCATAAACGCCGTTTCCGTCTGAAAGCACTTCCAACCATGTACTCGAACGTCATACTTCGTTTTTTCGCTACGCAGTAATCGCACGCTTCGAGTAAGACTTTTAGTGGATACCTCCTATTAACCGGCATGATCTGGCTGCGCACTTCGTCGGTTGCGCCATGAAGTGAAAGGGCGAGACGAAACTGCGCGGATTCGTTGGCCAGCTCACGAGAGAGAAAGCGGATGTTGGAAAAGTATCTGATAATTCGAGTATGCCGGGCGATCGCTTTGGTAAGGAGGCCAAAGGAGCGATTGGGGGAAAGGTGACCCCCCTTCTAGATAACTTTTACACCCACCGCGGCCACGCGGGGTCGTTTCGACTTTCGTCGTTTTCGCGCGCGGAATGAAAAAAAAGAGTTCTCATGAAAAATTCAAAATTTCGTGCAAACTTGTGCGACAACTCTGTTGCGAATTTGTATCGAAATCGCATGAACTCTCCAAATGTATGGAGCGGAGTCTACGGGGCTCGAACCCGCAACCTCCGCCGTGACAGGGCGGCGCTCTAACCAATTGAGCTAAGACTCCCCGAGAAGGAGAAACTGTAGAGGCGGCTCTCTTCAGTCGCAACTATTCGTCGACGACGCAACGACCTGAAACTATTGTCAGTCGAAGGCTACGCTGCCTTCAGGGTTCAGTTACCTATGCAATCTTGTTCGTTTCCTGTGTCTTAAGCGATTCTGCAAGCCAATTCGGTGCCGAATGGCCAAATGGCGTCTTAGCTTTTTTCTCATACTTTCCGGGCATGGAGTACGGCCGACAGGCAGGAACTACGCGTTCACGCTAGTGCCAGAAACTTTTGTGCAACGCCAAATCGACCTCATGGTTGAACATTTTGTATATTGCAGCGTCGAACCCCGAAAGATTTCGCGAGTGAACATTGCGGATGCGCCTGATAACGCTATAATGAGACACACGGTTCGGCGGATTGACCCAAACCATAAATGAGTGACGAGCGCAGCGAGGGACTTCAGGGCGGGGTTGGGGACTCGGGTCCGGATAATCTCCTCGATTCATTTGATCAAGTGATCGCGTCCTTGCCTCCGGGTGATCCGGTGCGACGCGATCTGTTGGAACTGCGGCCGCAGATTTCCGACCAACAAGAGACGATGGTCGAAGCGCGCCGAATGATCGAGAAGCTGGAAGAAGTCGTCAAGAAAGTGACTTCTCCTGCGAACCGGATCGGCACATTTCTCGGCGCCACTTCAAAGGATACGGCGCATATCGTGGTGGGCGGTGCTGATTATTACTGCAACGTCGATCCGCGCATTCCACTTCCGAAACTGAAAAAGGGTACACGCGTCCTGGTGAACGAAGCGTTCGTCATCGTTGGCGATCTCGGATTCGAAACGGCGGGCCCGGTGACAAAAATCACCGAGGTCCTCGGCAAAGACAGGCTGCGGGTGGGTTCGGAGCACGGATTGCAATCGATGGTGTTGCAGCGTTCTGCCGATCTTGCCGACTCCACTTTGAAATCCGGCGACGACGTCCGCGTTGATTCGAACTACCGGATGGCGTTGGAAACGCTCTCGAGCCCCAAATCTCACGAGCATTATCTCGACAATGTACCCGAGCTGCCGTGGGAAAAGGTCGGTGGACAGGAGGCAGCGCTGCAGGCGATCAAGGACGCGATCGAGCTCCCGCTTCTGCACGCTGATCTTTTCCAGAAATTTCAGCACGCCACACCAAAGGGCTTTCTGCTTTACGGTCCACCGGGCTGCGGCAAGACGCTGATCGGAAAGGCGACTGCTTATAATTTGACCAAACAGCTTCGCGAAAAAACGGGCGCCGAGATGCAGGAATATTTCATGCACGTCAAGGGCCCCGAGATTCTGAACATGTGGGTCGGCGAATCAGAGCGAATGGTGCGCGAGATTTTTGCCACCGCTCGTGAGAAACGCAGCGAGGGTTTTATGCCGTTTCTATTTATCGATGAAGCCGAATCGATTCTTGGCACGCGCCGCGCGTCGCGTCATTCGAACATTCTTTCGACGCTGGTCCCGATGTTTTGCGCGGAGATGGACGGGATCGATTCGCTCAACGACGTAGTCATCATCCTGGCTTCCAATCGCGCCGATCTGATCGACCCGGCAATTTTGCGCCCGGGCCGAATCGATCGAAAAATAAAAGTTAACCGGCCAGATAAACATGGCGCGCGAGAAATCTACCGCATCTATCTCACAGACGATCTTCCTTATGACGGTGTGCTTGCAAAGGAAGCCGACGGCCTGGGCGCGTCGATCGAGCGTCTGATTGAGCGCTTCGTAGACTGGCAGTTTACGCGCCGCGACGAAAACAAATTCCTGGACGTAACGCTGCGCAGTGGGCGCAAGGAGACACTTTACCGCAGCGATCTTATCAGTGGTGCGATCATCGCCTCGATTGTGGAGCGTGCAAAAGCGATGGCGATCAAGCGGGCCATTGCCACCCAACAGGAGCAAGGAATTCGCGAAACGGATTTGCAGCTAGCCTTTAACGCCGAGTACATGGAGAACGATATTTTTCCGACGACCGACATCACCGAAGATTGGCTCAAGTTGATTGATTACGATCCGGAGAACGTTGTCAAAATTTCGCCTGTTAGACCGGTTTCCGATGCGCGAGCGCGTGCAACCGTTGGCGTGATCTGAGCTGCGAAGAGAAAATGACCACTGCGTCGCGCCGCTTTAGCTCGATTTCCATCTGTGTCTTGGCCGGGTGACATCGGAAAAGAGCAGGACCCGATGAAACGCGTCTTTGGGTTGGAGACGGAATATGGCATTACGCTCAGCGGTGCCGAGAGTGTCGATGTCGTGGCCGAGTCGATCGAATTGGTGCGGCGTTATACCGAGAACGGTGCGTTGATGAAATGGGATTACGAACTGGAGGATCCGCACCTCGACGCCCGAGGGTTTCGCGCGCGAGAACTGCTTCAGGACACCGACGAATCGGCCTATTACGAGATCGATAAACGTCGCCCCCTCAGCTTTGAGGAAATAAAAAGCGATCTCGTGCTTTCAAATGGCGCGCGCTTTTACAACGATCACGCACACCCGGAATATTCTACGCCGGAGTGCACAACCCTTCGGCAGATCGTTGCACAGGACAAAGCAGGGGAACGCATTCTGGCAGAGTGCGCGCGACGCCGAAATCAGAAGTTGCCCGCCGGATTTGAAGTTCGTCTTTACAAAAACAATACCGACTTTGCCGGGCACAGTTACGGTTGTCACGACAATTACCTGATGAGACGAGATATCGCGTGGGACCGAATTGTCGCTGGAATGCTGCCGTTTCTCATAACTCGCCAGATTTTCGCGGGCGCGGGCAAGATGGGGGTCGAAGCCGAGAGTGCTCAGGGTCAGCCAGGCGTCTATCAGATCTCGCAGCGCGCCGATTTCTTCAGCGTGGTTGTGAGCATCGATACGATGAATCGGCGCCCTCTGATCAACACGCGTGACGAGCCGCATGTGGACGCGAGCCGTTATCGCCGGTTTCATGTTATTCTTGGCGACTCAAACATGAGCGAATGGGCGACGGCCATGAAGGTTGGGACGACGTCGCTCATCCTCGAGTTGATTGAGCACGGGGAAGCGCCGCAGCTGGAGATCGCGCAACCTGTTGATGCAAACAAATCGATCAGCCGCGATCGGACCTACGATTGGATCATCGAACTCAAGGACGGGCGCAAGATCTCTGCGATCGATGTGCAAAGGATTTATTTGCGCGCTGCGAGTAAACTTAACACCCACCCGAGCGAAGATCGACAATGGATATTACGCGAGTGGGAAAATGTGCTCAATGACCTCGAGCGGGATGTTATGTCGACGCGAGACCGGATCGACTGGACGGCAAAGAAATTCTTGCTGGATGCGTTACAGGAGGAGGAAAAACTTTCGTGGAGCGACCCGTGGCTGCAATCCATCGACCTTGAATATCACGATCTCGATCTCGATCAGGGATTATATTATGAGCTGCTGCGCAAAGGTCTGATGCGCCGCGTCACAAACGAGGAGGAAATCAAGGCGTCCATCTTCAATCCGCCGGAAACCACGCGTGCGTTTTTTCGCGGTCGCGCCGTAGCACGCTTTAACGACGAGATTTCCTCCATTCAGTGGGACGAAATCGTTTTCACAAACCAGGCGAATTCGTTCCGCGTCGCGTTGCCGGAAGCGGCGATGAATGCGCGCTTGGATGCGCTCAATCATGCCGCCCGCAACGGCAAGGATTTCTCTGAGTTCCTGAGCGCTGTCATGCAGATTGATTAGATAGCGTGGAAGCTTGCGACAGCAAGACTTCCGTCGCCTGACAGAAACTTTTTCCGGGTGCCTCGCGTAGCGTCTGCGCGAAAGCCCTATCGGCCGAACTTTATGCAACACCAGTGGGGTTGCTTAGTTCTGGGCGATTACAAAAGTTGATGCAGCTTGGGGGCTGTAGCTCTCCGGTACCACCCGTCGCACCCAAAGCGAACATCTAGGACCGCCGCGTTAGTGGGAGTGTTCGGAACAGTCCAATCGAAGTATGTCGTTTTTGGGAGTGAGTATTGGAGTAATACACATGGTTAAGGTCCTGCCGCCATCGAGCGACAACCAAACCTCCATCTCGCACCACGCGACATACCGCACATTAGGAAGCGGAAGCGTATCTTTCCACTGAATTCTGACTTGCTGGCCTGGGTGTAAAACCTGGCCAATCGTCGGTGAAATCAGCTTGGCGGAATATGTGCCTCCCGAGGCAGCAAGGGCCCCGCGGGAACTGTTGAACAGTTGTGGAGCGAGCGCGAAAGCTATGACCAATAACGTGGAGAGAGATTTACGAGTTTTCATTTTTGATCCTTTGGCTGAACGAATGAAGATGCACACCCGATGACGGACGATGTGAACGATTTTCTTAGATTTTTTTGTCCGCGCGTAGCGTTTCGTACTACAGGCTGAGAATCATTCGAAACGCTTACTCCCACTCGATCGTGCTCGGTGGTTTACTTGAGATGTCGTAACAAACCCTGTTGACGCCTTTAACTTCGTTGCTGATCCGATTGGAAATTCGCGCGAGCAATTCGTAGGGAAGCCGTACCCAGTCCGCAGTCATGCCATCCTGGCTTTCGACGATGCGAAGCACAACCGTGTTTTCGTAGGTCCGCTGGTCGCCCATCACGCCAACCGATTGCACAGGAAGCAAAACAGCAAATGACTGCCAGACTTTGTAATACCAATCGGCCGCTTCCATTTCACTCTGCACGATCGTGTCCGCCTCGCGCAGAATTGATAAACGTTCGGGCGTAACTTCTCCGAGAATGCGAACGGCGAGACCAGGACCCGGGAAAGGCTGACGATATACGATTTCCTTCGGCAAACCGAGGTGCAATCCTGCCTGACGCACTTCGTCTTTGAATAACTGGCGCACCGGCTCGACGAGCTCGAAATGCATTTTCTCAGGCAATCCGCCAACGTTATGATGGCTTTTGATCACTTGCGCGGGATTGCCCTGGATCGATACGCTCTCAATCACATCAGGATAAAGAGTTCCTTGCGCCAGGAATTTGTAGCTGCCGTATCGGCCACCGGACGGATTCGCTGCGGTGAGTTTGCGCTCGCCATTTTTCTGATCTTCCTCGAGCAGTTCCTCGGTGGCGTGTTGAAATACTTTGATGAATTCATTGCCGATCAGCTTGCGCTTCGTTTCAGGATCGGTCACTCCTTTGAGCAGCGAGAGAAAGCGATCGCTGGCATCCACATACTTTAGACGCACGTGAAAATTCTCGCCGAAAACGCGCTGCACAACTTCTTCCTCTCGCGCGCGGAGCAGTCCGTTGTTGACAAAAATGCAGGTGAGCTGGTTGCCGATCGCCTTGTGCAGGAGCGCAGCCGTCACTGAAGAATCGACGCCGCCGCTCAAACCGAGCACGACCTTTTGATCGCCGACTTGTTTCCTGACGCGATCGCAAGCTTCTTCAATGAAGGAGCCCATTGTCCAGTCCATCGCGCAATGGCAGATGTGAAACAGAAAATTCTGAAGAATCTCCCGGCCACGCGGCGTGTGTGCGACTTCGGGATGAAATTGCAATCCGTACAGCTTCCGCTGTGGGTCTTCCACCGCAGCGAAATCGCAGCCTTCGGTGGTCCCTGCGACGCGAAAGCCCTTCGGTAATGCCGTCACCTCGTCGCCGTGGCTGTTCCAGACGTCTAGCTGCTCGCCTAAACCGCCTAAGAGTTCTGAACCGTTCTTGATGTGCAGGACACCCGCGCCATACTCGCGTCGTCCGGAGAATACGACACGTCCGCCAAGATGATTGGCCATTAACATCAGCCCGTAACAAATTCCGAGCACGGGAACGCCAAGCAAAAAAATCTTTGGGTCGATTTGCGGTGCCCCCTTGTCGTAAACACTGGCGGGCCCGCCGGAAAGGATCACGCCCTTCGGTTTCAATGCGGCGATTTCAGCGGCGGGCGTGTCGAAACGAACAATCTCCGAATACACCTGGCACTCACGGATTCGCCGCGCTATCACTTGCGTGTACTGCGAGCCGAAATCGAGGATGAGAATTTTTGAGTGCGTGGATTTGTCGGACATCTTCAACGCAGGCTAGGGATGAGTTTGTGGGACGCCATGCTCTCCGGCTGGGTCGCCCGGAGATCGCTCCAACGGGCCGACTGTTCCCTGGCCGGTCACTCCTCGTTCAAACTGTCCCTGAACTTCTTGCGTAGAGCGTTGTTCGAGCGGGTCGGCGCAGCCAGCCAGAGCCAGGCATGCGATCGCGAGCATGATCGACATGCGTTTCATCTACGTATTTTATGAAGGCGGCGGAGCATTGCAATTGCCGATTGCGGAACAACACCAAGTGATTGGTTAAAAGGTTAAATAGTGGAAACGTTCATGCCCTTCCGTTGTAACGTCTTAACTTTTTAACTCCATGATCGATCCCGAACTCTTGCTGCAGGGTTATCGGCTCGGCGTTTTTCCCATGGCGATGGAGGACGATTCAATTCAATGGTTTTCGCCCGATCCGCGCGCAATATTACCCCTGGAAGATTTTCATGTGCCTCACGCGCTGCGAAGCCTCGTGCGCAAAAAACTTTTTGAAACGACAATAGATAACGCGTTTTCGAAAGTCATCGAGGCGTGCGCGAACCGCGAAGATACGTGGATCAATCTCGAAATTATTGAAAGCTACATGCGATTGCATCAGCTCGGTTGCGCGCATTCCGTCGAAGCCTGGAAGGAAGGCAGACTCGCTGGCGGACTCTACGGCGTGGCCGTCGGTGGCGTTTTTTTTGGCGAATCGATGTTCCACCACGTGACGGATGCGTCGAAAATCGCGTTGGTGGCTCTGGTAGAGCATTTGCGCGCTCGAAAGTTCGCCTTGCTTGACACGCAATGGCTTACCCCACACCTGCAACAATTTGGCGGTATCGAAATTTCGCGAGACCATTACCTGCGCCTCCTGCGTGGAGCAGTGGAATTGCCACGCGAATTCTAGCCAGACGCGAACTGCGACGGCGTGTTGAGCGTTGGACGTTTTCTGCTTTAGTAAGCAGCCCGCTGACCTGCACGGGCGGACGAGCGGCGATAGCAAAGGCTGGGTAGCTCAGTTGGCAGAGCAGTGGACTGAAAATCCGGTGTTTGCCCCTCGTGACAAATTCGCTCCCTCGCACGGTTGCGAACATGCTAGACCGTAAAAGAACAAAACAGAACGTGGTACGGTCAACAGTGTGTCAACAAGGTCCTAAACACAGCCGCGCGCTGGCTCCCCTGGGACCACAGAAGCGCAATGCCGTCTTTTGCCTTAATGCAGCCAGAGCTGGGCGCACTGAGCAGGCGTTAAGCCCGAGTCCACGCACATTTTGAACAGCTGCCGCGCCTGTGCTTGCTCAGCCTGTCGCTGGGCTGCTTGTTCCTGCTCAAGTTCAGCTTCAAACGCGGTGTACCAGCGGTTGCTCTGGTCCATGTCAATCTGGCCTTGGAGGGCCTGTTGGTTCGCTTCGATCTGGTTGAGCTGGTTCTGGATGCTCTCCTGCGCGGGTGCTGTAGCGGCGAGCAGGAGCGTGAGGAGGGCGATTAGGGTTGTTTTCATAGCTTTGGTTTTGTAATCTACCTCGTTCATCTGAGTGCTGCCGGGCGTATTTCGCGAAGGATTGACCGTTTCTTGTGCTTTGCGCGTGCACTGGCCGTTCTGTTGCAATCGTTCACCGCCTCGCAACTGCTCCCATGAGGCGCTCCCATTCGTCGAGGCTGCCGCGTGCCCCTCGCGTGCGCCCGGAGTTGTCTCAGCTCTCAGGTATTATCAGCGCGAAGAGGCACATCAAACCGCACAAGGCCGTTCAGTTCACTAGCGCAAATGCCTAGCGAATCGTTTTAGCTGACCGTCTGGCCAGTAACACGGCAGGATCTTTAATCAATCGATGCGAGGCAAAGCGCCACCATAATGACACACTCGACGGCATTGAGTATGTGATTTGAGTTGAACTCAGCAGCCGCACCAACGAGAAAGGCGAGAGTGAACACCAACGCAAATGGCGCATTCGATGAGAAGAAATTGTCAGTTTCTCTACGGGTCCATCGCCATGGCATCAACTGAAATTTCGAACCCGGGAAGGAACGTGTGCGTCTCGGTTAGGTGACGATTCGGTGACAATGTTGACCAACACTACGATCCGCTCAGGTCAGAACTCGAACATGCTACGCGCTGAACAGAAATTGCAGAATCAGCCTTGACCAATTGTGGGAGGGTAGGCTATGCGAAAGAAGAGCTGGTCAATCCTTGTACTGCACCTAACGAGTCAGACGCCGGAATAAACCAACCTGGTAAAGAAATTGCCGTCGATGACGAAACCGCCCCATTTTGCGTCGTAGTCAGCGGTGGGTTTCGCAGCGACAACTTCGTCGAGCGACTTACCCTCTTTCTTTAGATCGCTTATCTTATCGCGGACCGAAACCAGCATGTCGCGGAATTCTATCAACTGAGACTTGTTGCCAATTGAACCGTGTCCCGGAATAACAATGGTCTTGTCTGTAACTCTGGCGACATTTGCTTCTGCCGCCCGAATCATTCCGTCAATACTGCCGCCGGTGGAGTAATCAATGAACGGGAAATGACCGTTCCAAAGAGTATCGGCCACATGGATGATGTCAGCATCAGTGAAGTGGACAGATATATCAGAGTCAGTGTGCGCCGGCGGATAGTAATTCAATGCCAATGTTGCTCCGTTGAGATGCAACGCTTGTTCGGAGTTGAATAGTTTTGTCGGCAAAGCCCCGGCTGGCGCGGACGGGAAGGTGAAATTCCAATCCTCAACTCGGGTGGTGACGGAAAGGTGTTTTCGTGTGTTTTCGTGCGCGGTGATTTCGGCGCCTATTGAATGCAGCCATTCGTTACCGTCGGTGTGATCGAAATGCCAATGCGAATTGATCAGATGCTTGACTGGGTCCGGGCTGAGAGTGTCCAAGGCTTCCGTAATTTGCGGTCGTGACGCTGTGATCCCGGCATCTACGAGAAGTTTGCCGTCGGGGCCGGTGAGTACCGTGATGTTTCCACCCGATCCCTGCAGCACACTGACGTTGCCGCGTAGCTTCGTTACATTGATTTTCGCAGTAGCCGCGGCATTGCGAATGATGATAACGGGACTTTGGCCTTCCATGGCGATAGTGTTCTTGTCGGTCAACTCTCAATAAACGCGAGCAGGTCGGCGTTGATCGTATCTGCCTGCGTAGTGGGCATGCCGTGCGGGAAACCCTTGTAGGTCTTTAGCGTCCCGTTCTTTAGCAGTTTGGCCGACAACGGTCCAGCGTCGGCGTAAGGAACGGCGATTTCAGGGAGTGGTGAGTTCTAAATGAGGGGTTTTGTTTTGCTACTGCTTGTCGAATACCGCCCTGCTTGTGGAGCCCTTACCCTTCGCACCGGCTTCGCTCGTGCCGACCACGCGGGATTTGCCATCGGCTGATACAATAATTCGGCCCGTGAGGGTAACCTTTCCATCTTTCTTGATCGTCATTTTCAATACGCGGTCACCAACTTTCTGATATGACCGCATGTCCGAAGTTGGGTCGCCGGTGACGGGATAATCCTTACCATCGAATTTGCCCGTCCACTCATTGTGCGTCGAGTTGCCATCCTTGTCAGTGCCGTCCACGGTGATTTTCACGTTGTCACCCGCGGTTTCATAGACAACGGTGTGGTTCTTCGGCGCCCCAGGGGCCAACTTTGATTTGGCCTCGTTCAGCTTCCAAGTGCCCATTTGTGGATCGTCAGCGAAAGACACTGCAGCCGCCGCGAAAAAGCAGAGCGCAACAATCAGTCCGATCGTTTTTGTTTTCATACACGCATTCGACCCAGAATTTCCATTTTGGTCAATGCTTCTTTTTTCAAAACGATTGGCTTCAAACCTCGCACGGTGCCGTGATTCGTGTTTACGATGAAGCTGGCAATGTGATCGAAACGCACGAGCACACGGGCGAGATTCACAAATCGTCGGATTTGCTAACAACTCGGGGTGCGTTTTACAGTCTTCTTGATTTTCACGTAGGCAGTCGATTGTTTTAAGTTAAACAGGGCGAAGGAAATATAGTATTTCGCCCTATACTGGCATGTTCGATGCTAATTAGTTAGGCATGAAAGCCCTACCCAAGCTTCTCTTGGCCTTAGCCGCAGTTGCGGCGTTCTGCATTATCCAACCCGCCAAAGCAAACCAGATTACCAATCCCGGATTCGAAACGGGCAATCTTACCGGCTGGACGTTGCACCCCGGGTTTTTCGCGATGGGTACGGCCAGCGGCGTCTCGCCGCATTCCGGAAGCTATCAAGCGTTTAGTTCTACTGGGTCGGGGGTTCTTGGGCAGTCGTTCGCGACGACACTGGGCCAATCGTATACGGTCGACTTTTGGGCGGCCACGACGAGCGGGGGTGCGCTTAGCGTTTTGGGGGGTTCAACCGTTTTCAATCATATTTTTGCCGGGCCAACGAGCTACACCGAGTTCACGTTTACTTTCGCCGCTTTGAGCACCTCTTCGCCGATACAATTTAGCGCTGCTGGCTTCTTCTTTCTGGACGACATCAGCGTTACTCCGACGGGAGTCCCGGACGGCGGCACCACTGCGATGTTACTCGGTGCAGCACTTTGTGCGCTTGGTATGGCCCGGCGTGTCCTAAAGATTTAGTTTGTTACGATCCCTAGACCTAGGAACCATAACATTAGTTCATCGGGCAGCGTAAAACCTGCCCGGTTTTTTTTGCATGAGCAGGAAAGCTGTCGGGCAACCGAAACCTCGTTAGATGACGATGTCGCTCTGGCTTTTTCTGGTATCGTCCTTCGCGGTTGCGGTTACCACTGGATTCGCCAATCCATCTCACGGAGGGCTATTGGCGCAAGTCGTTCAGGGCCTTCTAAGCATCCTTTCCTTGGCCGCCATCGTTGCTGCTTTTTGTTTCTACGGTTGGAAAATCGGGCTATTGAACTTTCTTGTTGTTTTAACAGCTGCCAATGTAGGCGTTTGGCTATTTCAATGTCTCTTGAAGAAATCACGGTACATTTAACCACACGATGTAGTTACCGTCTAAGCTGGCGTGATGATTCGTTTTGATTTTATGAAGTGACGGCGCGAATCGCCGATTCAAGTTCCATAAACGCAGTCAGCTTTTCATCCGCACGCACAACGAAACGCTTTCGGTCGCCGCCGTGTGCGTCAGTAACCGAAATGTCTTGATATCTCTGACGCGGTTCGAGTAAAAGATGCTTGCTCCACCTGGGCGCAAGCAAAGTGAAAGCGCACATTGGCCCCGCGATTAAAGCGCATGTTGTTCGAGGCGCGTTTTACTTGCTCCTGCTTGTGCCCGTCTGGGCAATGCCCTTCGCCTTGGCACAGTGGAACACTACCAAGCCAAGGGCGGCCAAGCTCGGCAGCGCGAGCAAAGGATTGGCGGAAGCGGGCAATGCGTTTCCAGTTACCATCATCGTAGTCACAAATACCAATGACAACGGCCTCGGCTCGTTGCGCAACGCGCTCGCCATCGCGAATGACGGCGACACGATTGACGCTACCGGCGTCTCCGGCACCATCTTGCTGACCAGCGGCGAACTTCAGATTAATCGCAGCGTGACCATCAACGGCCCCGGTGCGGGAAATCTGACGGTCAACGGCAACGCCGCTTCCCGCGTGTTTGAAAATTTCGGGTCCGACGTCGCCATCTCCGGCTTCACCGTCACGAATGGTCTTCCCCCCACTGGCGACAACAACGGAGGGGGCGGCATCCTTAACCACGGAGGGCTCACACTCAGCGGCACCAGCATCCTCAGCAACAATGCCGGGGGCTTTCTCCCTCCCAACGCCGGCGGCGGTGGCATCGGCATCAGCGCTGGCGGAACGCTCACCGTGACGAACAGCGTAATCGGCGCCAACGAGAGCCAAAATGGCCCCGGCGGCGGCATCAGTGCTGGCGGGACAGTGGCCGTAAGCAACAGCACGATTAACAATAACGAAGGTCTTTGCACGGGCGGCGGCATCGCCTTTAATGATATAGGTGGAACCCTGACAGTGATGAACAGCACCATCGTCGGTAACTCGGTTTTGGGTTGTCCGGTTTCCGCGGGCGGTGGCGGGGTTCCCACGGGCGGTGGCGGGATCGCTTGCTCTGGATCTGTGACGGTAATTAACAGCACAATCAGTGCTAACACCGTCGATGTTGGCGGGGTTCCCACGGGCGGTGGCGGGATCGCTTGCTCTGGATCTATGGCGGTAATTAACAGCACAATCAGTGGTAACACCGTCGGCGGCACGATGCCCGAGGGCGGCGGCATACGCAACGGTGGGACCCTCACCCTGACAAATAGCACCCTCAGCGGTAACT
Source organism: uncultured Verrucomicrobiae bacterium (assembly GCA_963719605.1). Taxonomy (GTDB): domain Bacteria; phylum Verrucomicrobiota; class Verrucomicrobiia; order Chthoniobacterales; family UBA10450; genus Udaeobacter. The sequence goes on along the minus strand of CAVRCO010000017.1, from coordinate 146,235 downwards.
CGGTGCCTTCGGGTCAGGGCGGCGCTATATCCAACGCGGGTCAGACGATGATCGGCGATACTGTCCTGAATGCTGGCGCGTCCGGCGGAACGATTTTCAACAATGGTGGCGCGATCACCTCACTTGGATACAACATCGCCAGCGATAACGGGGGCGGTGTCTTAACTGGCCCGGGGGACCAGATTGACACCGATCCAATGCTCGGTCCGCTGCAAGATAACGGTGGACCAACCTTCACGCACGCATTATTACCCGGGAGCCCCGCCATTGATGCAGGCGACCCGAGCTTCACTCCGCCGCCTTTCTTCGACCAACGCGGCCCAGGCTTCAATCGCGTTGCGAACGGTCGTATCGACAAGGGCTCCTTTGAAGTGCAAACCCCCAGGCGCAAGCCAACCCCGAGGCCGCGACCGACTCCGCATCCTCGTCCGTAGCTTTCATCGATGAAAACGGAGGGCGGCATCAATCTAGAGAGGGTTTGGCATCTCGCCGCCTTTTCAGGGCGACCTATCTGGCATTCGTGGTTCGTGCGTTGGTGCGGTCGCCTTGGAATCGCGCTGATTACAATTGGTTTCCTTCTCCAACTCGTCGCTAAATTTTCCCAGTAGAACCGCCTAACCGCGGCTCATGAATGCCGTTCGCTTCATCTTACCTTCCGACAAGGATGAAGATGCCTGCCGCCAGCGCCAGTACGCCTGTAATAACTCCCGAGATGGCAAGAGAGGAGATTGTCGAGAGGCCGATCACGATGAGATAAATGGCAAGCAAGAGCATTCCGATGTTCTTGGTGAAGATGAACTTCATTAAGTCAGTATTCTGATCGCGGCCGAAGTGACAATCCTTAATCGCTAAGATCGCCCGAACACGGGCCGCCTCTACACCGAGAGGCCGCGATCAACGACCGCGGCTAGAGTTTTCCTTTTTCCTGATTAGAGAACGCGGGGAAAATGGATATTCAGCTTGATGCAAACGTAGAGAACCAGGATCGCGCCAAGGGTGGAAAAAATGAGGCCGGCGGGATGAAATCGTTCGTTTGTCGGGTGCGAAAACATGTGGGTAACCGCGCCGCCGATGATCGATCCGATGATGCCGAGCACGATTGTCCAGAAAATCGTCATGTGCACGTGCATCACTGATTTCGCGATAATCCCCGCGATCAACCCAACAACAATGTACCAGATTAAGTGAATCATAATTTTCCCTCCGTCGTTTGCCTGCAGAAAGTTGCCGAGTATGGCCAGGCAGTTCACAATTGACGAGATTTTTTTTCACGCGAAGGCGCTCACCATGTCGTCGGCTTGTCGAAAAAGTAACTGAAATGTCTCTTTTGTCGGCCTTCAAAGTTGTGGAAGATAAAACACCATGGGATACAAGGGTACCAAACAGAATCGCCTTGGGTTGACGGAAGCCCTATTAGGCAAGCTTCGGCAGGGTGTAAGCAGCCGGATCGTTGATTCCCCCGTCGCGGACGTTTACGAAATTCGTCCCCGCAAGGACGGGGACGGCTTTGATCTAATCAGCGATCGGCTTCGACAAGGCCCAATCTGGTATTCAGGGCCCGACGCGGTCCGCAGAGCGGTCGCGTACGCGAAGTTCCGCTCCTTGTCGCGTTCGCGCCGGGCGATTATCCGCGTGCTGGACCACTGCGAGGCTATAACGCATTAACCCAGCGGCGATTTCAAAAGCACTGGCAGGCCCACATGCAGCCTTTTGCGCGCTTCTCCATCGGAAAGGGAGGAAATCGATTGCAGGATGCAGTCTAATTATAGGTGGGAAGAGGCGCTTAGCCGTCGGATCAATGAAGTTTCCTGCGCTCAAAGCAATAGTCCTCGGTGTGGGGCTGTTTGTGGTCGTCTATGTTCCTGCTTTCGTGACAACAGCACTTGTTCGACCGCGCATTGATATAGCAATACCTCTTATCATCGCGATCACTTCGTTGGTCGCATTGATCCTGATGTTCCTACTAGCGCGGCGCCCGGCGGGTTTTGCAGAGTTCGGGTTCCGAATTCCACATTCACGCTATCTGGCGCGCGCGAGCGTCTTTGGGCTTGCGCTCGGACTCGGCGTCAGTTTTGTCGGTCAGTTATTCCCGTCCAAGCCCCCGTTTGACGTTTCGGGTTTTGCGCCTTGGAAGATCGGGCTCTATTTTCTTATCGGTGCTTCCATCCAGGAGGAGATTGTTTTTCGCGGCTTAATCCAATCTATGGTAGAGCGACGGTGGAGGGTTAGCTTTTCTTTGGTCGGTGGCTCGCTTTCGGGTGCCGTGGTGTTTAGCGCCATTCTGGTTCGGTGTCATCCATTTGGAGTCGGGCGCAATCGTGGCACTCGGCGCGCTCATACTTGGGTTCGTTGCGGGCGAATTGAGGCGACGCAGTGGCAGCCTCCTGCCAGCGATAATAGTCCACGCTCTTTGCAACGCGTCTGACGCTTTTTGGGCCTCAAAGTGAATCCGCCTAACCAAGCGGTGCAGCGAACCGCTGGCGCCTGTACTAAACGCGGTCGAGAGTTTTTGGATGAGAGTTGAGATTGCAGCAAAGCGCAGCAGGCTTACTTGTGCCCGTGCAACTCGACGTGACGCTTTGCTGCTTCACTAGCGTGATGCGTCGCGTGCAAATGATGACCGTGCGCGGCATGCGCATGATGAGCCGCCGTCTCGTGTTTGCCGGAGCCATGATGTTCAGCTGCTTTGCGATGATGCTTCGCAGCGTGTTCATGGTGTTCGGCAGCCTTGGTGTGATGTTCCTTTAGTTTTTGGGGCATTGGATTTTCCTTTTTTCTTTTGGGTTTAGTTAGTGGCACAAAGTAGTTCTAACAGTCATGACTTCAATGGGACCTTGCTGAATTAGGAATTGACTGACACCTTAAATAGATCTCATCCTACATGGAACGAGCGGGCTGGGCCCATCTCCGCCTGGATCTGCAATCGTTCACCGCCTCGCAACTGCGCCCATCAGGCGTTCCCATACGAGTGTACCGCCGCTGCTGAACGAAATAGATTGTAAAAGGATGCTCTGTAGTAGGATGAGGGACACAAGGTTGATTTACGAAATCCGACCAGCGAAACTCCACCGCACCTTCGATCTCATCTCGAGGGTATTGCCGTTGGGGCGCGCTGTGGGGTTTCTAGACGCTGCCGCTGCTGTCCGTTACGCGAAGTCTTACTCCGACCCGCACGCGACAGTCATCCGCGTTTACGATCAAGCTGGCAACTTGCTTGAAACGCACGAGCACAAAGGCGATTTCAAAGAAGCGTGAACGTGATGCGTGACGCTTGGGATAGAAGCAGTCGTGAGCGAATCAATCGGGGCTGCGTTTAGCTATTTCAGCGTAATTTCGCGCATGTTCTTGGTGCCCATGATTTCGCGAATTTCCAGACGTTTCGTCTGTGTGGCGAGCTGTTGATCTGGTGACCCCTGGATTTTTCTGGCGATCGGATCGGTCTTCTCGCGCAAGCCGTCAAGCGCGGCCATGTTTTTCGATTCCACCATAAGCAGGATGTCGAAATCTTGCGGCGTGGCGGCTGGACCGAGCAGGATTTTGTAATCCATGATGAGGTTCTGCTTTTTGGCTTCGTCCAGAGCGCCTGTGAAGGTCTTGGCGAGGCCTTTAAGGTATTCATCGGCCATGCCCGCCTTGGCTTTGACCATCGTTATTGTCCAAACGGGCCCTTCGGTGTAAGGCGCGTCACTTTGCGCCCGGCAAAGCCCCGTGAATGCAGTAGATACCGCGACGCTGACAATGAGAATAAGGAATTTGTTCATATTGGTGTTCTTTGTGGTTCTTTTGTTCAGTGTTTTTTAGTTTGAAATCATCCTGCTGCGTTCAAGCAGACAGAAGAAATAGTGCAACAAACTGCGAGGGCTAGAATTCACGGGGACTTACCCTAGCGCGGTGTAACATGAATAAGCACGGGCTCCAAAACCCGCCTCTCCGTACCAGATGAGTGCTCGCAGTTTGCTGCCATAGTTTAATGATGCACAGATAGTGTTTCGCTAGGCAAGTTTAATCAGCGTTATTCCAATGCCCGAATCAAGTGTAGGATGCGGCCTCATATCGCGCCGTGGTGCGCGTCGAATGGAACGCTCAACGTGCTCGAATCACGAGCAGGAAGGCGATTTCACGACCGGGCCGTAAGGGATAATTATTTCTCATCCAGAAAACTAACGAACCCGGTGTCGAGACTGTAAGTTGCGCCCACTACCTTGATCTCGTCAGAATCAACTTTCGGTTTGAGAATTGGCGTGGCTGAGCGCAGCGCGCCCACAACATGTTTCACATTCGCTTTTATGGTCGCGTCCAGGTCATCTTTGGCCGTGACTTCTACCGCAGGCTTAATTGCCGTAACAAGGGATTGGATATGCCCAGCCGCTTTGCCTTTCGCAGCGATAGTTTCCTTTGCGGTTTGAACCGCGCCGCAACCCTGATGCCCCAGGACCACAATCAAGGCGGACCCCCAGCTCATCAACCGCGTATTCAATGCTTCCCAGACTTTCATCGTTGATCACATTCCCTGCCAACGCGGCATATGAACAGATCACCGAGGGCCTGATCAAAGACGATCTCTGGCGATACACGCGAATCAGAGCAACTGACCACAATGGCAAAGGGATGTTGGCCCTTGGCTAGTTCTGCGGGCCGTTCGATCGTGTACCGACTATTGCCGTCCTTAAGCCGAGCAATCGCTTCGGCCGGTACGACTATCGACTTGTCGGCTCGCCCGGTCATTCGGTATTCTGCCTCTATAATGCTGTAACTCAATGCGCTATTCTTTAATCAGAATGATGGCGAAACGCCTCGTCATTGGAGAAAACTCACCCGACCACTTCCCTTGTTGCAAATGAAATACTAAGGCAGCAACTGCGAGCACTCACCCGGTGCGGAGAGGCGGAATTAAGAGGCCGTGCTGATTCATAAATACCGCGCTAGGTTAAGTCCCCGTGTAATTCCTGGCCCCTCGCAGTTTGTTGCCACTCTTCTTTGCGGCGAAATGCCAGGGCGAGGGAAAGCGTTTCGTTGTGCAAATTAGCCGCGCTTTGGACGAAAGCGTCTAAGGGCAACCATCTAGGCATCGCTCTGCGAAGATTTCATGGAACTTGGCATCGCGGTTTCCGGAGAACCTACTGAAAAAACAACGTGGATTGAAGAAATTTGAGCGGGCGACGATGACGCGCATCGGGCGTCGCCAGATCAACATCCGACACCGTTGCTGGCAATGCTTCCTACCCGCGAGACAATCTCGCCCCGCTCAAATTTCTCCAAACTAAACAGCGTCTCTACCCTAACGCCGCCTGATCCACAAGGCTTTTCTGGCAGCGCATCGGAAATCATCGCTGACAATCTGAGCAAAGGCGGTTGGAGTTGGGTTTGTGTATCACGCCAGCGGTAGCGGCTGGCCTCGAAGAAAAACCGTAGAGTTTAAAACAGGTCGTGGAAATGACCGCTAATTAAATGAGGCGGAAAACAAGCATTGACAAAAATGAGGGCCACTGACCAGTATCGCGGCGGAGCTGCCTCCGTGTGGGGACAGCTTGTTTCATATATGGAGCGCGGGCACGAGTGAAACCTCGCCCGCGCTCCTTTTTACAATTTACCAATCGGCACGCAACAGCGTTCAAGCTGCGCGCTAGGCGAGCACAAACGAAAAAGCGCGTGGCTTGAACACGCGCTCTCTCGCTAGTCAGTTTTGTAAGTCTCAGGCAGCCGCCGGCTTCTTGCCGTGGAACGCCTGGCACTCACAAGGCGAGACAAACGTTACTTCTGGCGCTGCCGCTGCGATGCAGAGAAAGACAACTGCAACCGTGAACGTCGTCCGAATCATTGCGCCCGTTCATAGCATTTTGTGATTGCTGCGTGGAGAACAAAAGCGGCAGAATCAGTTTACGTGAAACGATATTGGGAGTTGGTCGCGCGGCGACGCCTGCTTCATAGGCTGTTTAGAACGTTAATCACGATTCTTCTAACGATTCTGATCGGCAAAGTATTGGAATACCTGTTCCATGGTTTTGGACTTTTCTTGGAGAAGGCCGACAGCTTTGTTGAGGATGGGGTTACGAATGGTCAACCGTTTCATTTCTATGCGGAATATTACCGTCAGTTTGTTCACTATGCGTTTTCACAGCCACACGGAAACCTCGGAACAATCATCGCCGCGTTGTTTACTGGCTTCTTAGGAGCGATTGCAAAGATCATGCAGGAAGGCCTGGCTGCTATCGTGACAATGGTGATAGTGCTCTTTATCGGCATCGCTATTACCTACGATCGCAAGAATGAGCACCCTATTTTCGTTGCGTTGATCGTTGGACCACTCGTTGGCGGCTGCGTGCTCTACTTGGTTATGGCGTTAATGTGGACTGCAGGCTTGATCCTCGGGGCTGGTGCAAAAGCACTGACGTTTATCGGGAGTACTGTTCCTTTAGTGAAACAAGGAGCGGCTGTGCTGATGGAATCCCAGAGCGAGAAGATGGCGGAGCGGGTTGTCGACCAAGTATCGCACGGCGGAAAAAGCTGACGGCGTTTCTCGAACTAGAAAGAGTCACGCACGAATCATTGCTATGCTCTCACCCGCCAAGCTGATCACTTACCCCTGTGGGTTGGGACCCAGAGTCCCATGGCAGTTTTTTTGGAAACTTGGTTCAGTCGTTACCGTAGAACCGAAATGGAGCTTGGAAGGTGTGTTTCCTTCCCGCGCGGTTTTCAAGGTTTGGCCGCGCGTCACGAACCACGCTGAGAGGAGCGAGAATATCGCCCTTAAGAAACTTCAAAAATGGGAAGACGAGCGTTCAATGCGGTGGAAATGCAAAGATTGTGAGTACGTGAAGCATTTTACCCGGCCGGTAACTCTAGAGGCGGCTGGAAGATGCCCAGATGCAAGAGCATTTCGTTTGAGGCTGTGCAGTAGTGCGTTCAAATCACTCTGTCATTGCCCTGTGGAGAGCAAAAGAGGCACAATCCATCAGGCGAAGTACTAGGAAATCACCGCTGGCGAGCTCAACAGTCTGAACGAGACGCGACTACGAAATTCACGTAATTTTAGGGTGCCCGACAAGATGTCCATTGAGATCAAGAAAGAGATTCAGCTGGAGATCGCGCACGTCTTGTTCATTGACATCGTCGGTTACTCGAAATTGCTCATCAATGAGCAGAGCGAACAGCTCGAGACGTTGAAAAAAATTGTGCGTGGTACCGAGCAATTCCGCTTGGCCGAAGCGGAAGGCAAATTGCTGCGCTTACCAACGGGTGACGGCGGCGCACTGGTCTTTCGCACAAGTCCTGAAGCGCCGGTTTTGTGCGCGCTGGAAATTAGTGAAGAGCTCAAGAAACATCCCGAACTTCACGTCCGCATGGGGATTCATAGCGGCCCGGTGAACGCAATCACCGATCTAAACGAGCAAGCGAACATCGCTGGGGCGGGCATCAATACCGCAGAGCGTGTGATGGATTGCGGCGACGCCGGGCATATTCTCGTTTCCAAACACGTTGCTGAAGACCTGGAACATTATCCCCGCTGGCGCGCACACCTTCATGAACTGGGCGAATGCCAGGTGAAACACGGTGTGCGAGTCGGAGTCGTCAATTTCTACGGGGACGGGGTGGGAAATCCGCGCGTTCCAAAGAAGCTCCGGGTTCTAAACAAACAGCGCGCTCGAGTGCGCTGGATGTCGAGGGCAGGTGCGGTACTCCTGATTGTGGCAATTGCCGTCGCTTTTGTTTTTGGTTCGAAGAAATCGCCAAGGCTTTTCCCAGATGGCTACACTGCGGGGAGCAAAACGACAGCGACTTCGCTTAATCAGATTCCGAATCAATCCATCGCCGTCCTGCCGTTCGATAATCTTAGTCGCGATCCGGAGAACGCTTACTTTAGTGAAGGCATTCAGGACGAGATTCTGACGCGGCTAGCTAAGATCGCGGAGCTCAAGGTGGTTTCGCGGACTTCGACGCAGAAATACAAAAGCGCGCCAGACAACTTGCGCGACATCGCGCAACGGCTTGGGGTCGCGAACATTCTCGAAGGCAGCGTGCAAAAAGCGGGCGATCAGGTCCGCGTCACCGTCCAGTTAATCAACGCGCTAAGCGATACGCATCTTTGGGCCGATACCTACGATCGAAAACTGACCGACATCTTCAGCGTGGAAAGCGAAATTGCGCGGACTGTAGCCGAAACACTGCAAGCCAAGCTTACCGGTTCAGCCAAACAAGCTCTTGCTTCAAAGCCAACCGAAAATCCGGAAGCTCACGAGCTTTACCTCAAGGGCCGGTATTTCTGGAACCGACGCACCGAGGAAAACCTGAAGAAGGCGCTGGGCTATTTTCAACAGGCCATTGAGAAGGATCCGTCGTATGCGCTGGCTTACTCTGGAATGGCGGATTGCTATGCCTTGATGCCGGTTTACAGCAGCAATCCGCCGAAGGAAGACATCCAGCGCGCGATCGCCGCCGCCCGTCGAGCGCTGGAACTGGACGATAATCTCGCAGAAGCACACACCTCGTTGGGAAATGCTTTCAACGCCGATTCGCAGTTTGCCGGCGCTGAAGTGGAATTTAGGCGAGCGATCGCTTTGAATCCGAACTACGCCACCTTGCACCAGTGGTTTGCTGAATGCCTGCAAGCTCAGGGCCGCTTCGAAGAAGCCCTGGTTGAAGCACAACGCGCGTACGACCTGGATCCGCTTTCGTTAATCATCAATGCCATTTTGGCCTCGGTCCTTGATTGTGCCGGCCGCTCCGATGAAGCGCTGCAACAAATACATCGCACCATCGATATGGATCCGAACTTCAACGTGGCATACTGGGTCCTCGGCCAGATTCTCGAAAATAAGGGGGACTTAAAAGGAGCGGCGGTCGCTTATGAAAAAGCGGAGCAGGCTAATCCTTCTCCCCTGCGGCTGGCCCTGCTCGCTTCTGTTTACGCGCGCATCGACAGAAGCGCAGAGGCGCGAAAGATTTTAAACGAGCTGACCGCGCAATCGCAGCATCGGTTTGTCCCAAGTTATCCTATCGCTCTGATCCATGTTGCGTTCGGTGACAACGAGCAAGCCTTGCAACTCCTCGAGAAAGCATACGACGAGCGCAGCATCCAGATCGGTGGAAACACCGGCAGCCTGAAGATCGACAAGCGACTCGACCCGCTCCGGAGCGACCCGCGTTTTCAGAAACTGCTCGCTAGGTCCATGGGCAACGCACAATAAGCGCTCAATTTTTTACCAAGCTGAAGCGGCGCAACGTTTACGTCGCAGGCGCTCGGACTTGTGAGGTCGGACTCTGACTTCGGTCCTGTAGGCGTTAAGTCTTATTGTCTTCTTTGTAGCGAGGGATAGCCTGACAGCGGCGTGTCCCTCATAAACGCGTTTTCGATGCAAACGATGAGCAATGATTGTCCAGATCGAAAAATAGGACAAGACAATCCGTCAAATAATTGCGCGAAGTTGAAACTCATCCCATGTCCATCACTGGTGCTGGTAGCACTTCTACTCTGGGTTTGCCGGGCGAGTCTGGGGCAAGGGCACGGTTAACATCTTACCAGTGCCGCTTGTGGCGTCCAATTGTAAGGGGTCAAGTCGCGCTTCCATTAGTATATCTCCTCGGGATGAGGTCCAAAACTCCCTCCGTGCGCATTCTCCGGCTCATTTCCTGTCTTCCAGCTTTCAGCCTTCCCTATGGATTGCATGTGCTGAAAGACTGCGTCTTTTTGAGCAACAGGGCTTTGGTCCTGCGTCACAATGCCGTTCCCCGCGCCCACGTTGGCCTCAGGTTGCGTTTCTGGCGCCGGAAGGGCAGTAAACGGCTGCCTTTGCTTTATGTCCGTTCAACTCGATCACTTTGCCCTGGCTCTCAGCTTCCAGCAGCCGTTCCCGCTGCTGGATAAGCCCGAATTAGCCGGTCGTCCTCCTCTCCCGTCTGAGTCCGTGCCCTACTAGAGCAGGTCATGCGATGACCAATCCACAACATCTTTACGAAGTCCGCTCTAGGAGACCTCAGTAACGTCGCAGTGACGTCGGAATACCTGACAACCGTCGGAATAGCTTACTCGTTTCCCTGCGCAAAAAGTAACGTTCAATTGGCTAGGCACGGCCATACACATGAGTCACAGTCGGTGGCAATCCTGCCTCGCAAATGCGTTTTCGCTGGCGACCATCTTAGTTAGGGCGTGCCCTTATTGTCAATGCCTCCTTTGCGCCTCTCAGGGCATTGACAAAATGACATAACACCGACGTAATGAGGCGCGTGACATTGGATGAGCACTGCGATTGCTTTTCTTTACAGGTCCTTAGCGGCGACACCGCAGTCATTCTACCAGCCAAAATTAGTATTGACACGACCTTAGCAGACGCGTAGAATCACACCTGCTAAGTTCGTTAGGCCATTTCTAGAGCTCCACCTAACCCGCTTCCCGCAGGGTAAACCGTGAAAGAAAGGCTCGTTCATACAACCAAAGTAAGAACATCAAACATGAAAATCTATCGCTCATCGCCAGCGGGCATCCTGGTCTTGTACGTTGATTCAATGTCGACAACTTTGCCCCGTGATTCCGTCGATTTCGATTGAACGCCCATTACGCAAATGAAAGCTTTATTTTCCATTTCTTCGCTTGTCGCTGCAGGTTTGTGGAGCGCAATTCTTCCCACAAACGCGCAGGTTAACGTTACCCAGTATCACAACCATATTTCGCGTGACGGGCTTTATATCGATTCGGCCTTCACGCAATCGGCCACCGCGAACCTAACGCGAGACCTGAACTTCGACGGGACGATCGTAGGCAACGTTTACGCGCAGCCGCTTTACATCGAGGGCGGTCCAAGCGGCCCAATGATTATTGCGGTCACCGAATCGAATAATGTGTATGCGCTCGATGCCGTGAACGGCACCATTATTTGGCAGCGAAATGTGGGCGCTCCGGTGCCGGCAAACGATATCCAATGCACTATAACCGGTTCCATGGGCATCATCGGCACGCCTGTTGTCGATCTTGCTTCACGGGCGCTCTTTTTGGACGCGATGGTTACGCCCGATGGCGGCACGACCATAAAACATTACATCATTTCCCTTAATGTGGACACGGGCGCCATCAATTCCGGCTGGCCCGTGGACGTGGAGGCGGCAGCCCAATACAACGGCACGACCTTCACTCCAGCGACTCAAGCGCAACGACCTGCGCTCGCCATCCTGGGCAACATTCTTTATGTCGCCTATGGGAGCATGGATGATTGCAACCTCTATCATGGCTGGGTGGTGGGAGTGCCGATCAATAATCCAGCGAGCGTAACAGCATGGGCCACTAGCGCCATGGGCGGCGGTATATGGGGACTTGGTGGCATCGCCAGTGACGGCACCAATCTGTTCGTTGCCACCGGCAACACTTACAACACTGGAGGGATCTGGGGAGGCGGCGAAGCGGTGATTCGTTTTCAACCGGGCCCGATCTTTAGCGGATCTACCAGCGACTACTGGGCTCCCGTCGATTGGTTCACTATTCTCGACCAGTTTGACCAGGATCTTGGGAGCTCGGGCCCGTTACTAGTGGACGTACCGGGCGCGACGCCCTCCCAGCTCGTGGTCGCAATGACCAAAGGTGGTTATGCCCATTTGCTTAACCGTAATAACCTCGGCGGGGTCAGCGCGCCGATAGATTCATTTGTGGCCTCCGGCAGCGGCATCCTCCAGGCAGCGGCCACCTACCGTACTAACCAAGGCACGTATGTTGCTTATCGACACGATCGAGGAACCATACTCGGTGCTCTGGGCATTAGTGCAACCAATCCACCTTCCTTCATCCGCTTCGTATGGAATGTGAACCAGAATGGATGCGGGTCACCTTTCGTGAGCTCCACCGATGGCACTAATAACATGATCGTCTGGGCTGTAGGCACCGAGGGCGACCAGCGCTTACACGGTTACAACGGAGATACTGGTGCTGTTGTTTATGCCGGTGGTGACGCCAACGAAGTGATGGCGGGCACGCACTCCTACAGCACTACCGGCATTGTGGCCCGTGGGCGCATCTACGTTGCTACTGATAACAAAGTCTATGCTTTTAAGCTGCCGGGAGGAACGCCTACACCTACACCTACACCAACGGCGACTCCTACGCCAACACTAACTCCGACTCCACCACCACCGACACCTACGCCAACTGCAACAACGACACCAATTCCAACGGCAACACCGACACCGACTGCCACTCCCACCCCAACGCCGACCCCTACTCCTACGCCAACACCGGCTACAGCTTGTGAACGATCAATGACGATCGACCATACGAAGGTTCCCAGCACACAGTCCAATTTCACGGTACTGGTAAGCGTCACTGATCCTGCGCTTAAGACGGTTGCCAACGGTGGCCACGTAGCGAATGCGAACGGATACGACATCGGGTTTTACGCCGACTCCGGGGGGAATACGAAGCTCAAGTGGGAAGTGGAGAAATACGATGGCACAACCGGCAACCTGATCGCATGGGTAAAGATTCCATCGGTGTCCAGTTCAACCGATACCATCTTTTACCTGATGTATGGCAATAGCGCGATCAATACGGACCAGTCCGATCCGCCCAATACCTGGGACTCAAGCTTCAAGGGTGTGTGGCACATGAATGATAACGCGGCGAACACAACCATAATAGAGTCCACTGCCACAGGCGCCAATGGCACGAACAACGCCAACACAAGTAGTAAGACAACAGCAGGGCAGATCGGCAACGCTCTGAGTTACAACGGCAGCACTGACGGTTCATTTGCGGCCATTAATCTAAGCGCCACCAATATCGCCACCCTATCGTTCTGGGTGCAGTGGACGGCCAACTCGAACAACGATGACCTGGCCTTCGAATACACTCCTAATTATAATACGAACGCTGGAGGTTTTATAGCCGACTGGAATGCCAGCAGCTTTGGTGGCGGAAAATTCGAGACGGGCATGGGCAATGGAGATTACACCTACTGGACTGATCTTTTTACTAGGCCGGCAGCGGGGACATGGCACCTTATCCACCTGGTATTCGAGCGCTCCGGATCAACCAATAAGGCCTATGTAGATGGCTCCCTCCAAACGCTAACAATAGGCGCACGCACCGCTTTCGGCATGGGCAATTTTTCCAATAGCTCGCTCTATTTCATGTCCCGAGCAGCGAGCTCGCTCAATGCCGCTGGGACGCTTGACGAAGTCCGGCTGTCGACAATCGAACGCAATGCCAGCTGGGTCACTACTGAGTACAACAACCAAAGCTCGCCGGGAACATTTATCACAATGGGCAGCGAGAGTTGCGCTACACCCACGCCAAGTCCAACTCCAACTGCAACGCCTGCGCCTGGTCTGGTGGCGGCGTATGGATTTAATGAGGGAAGCGGGACGGTGGTGAACGATGCATCGGGTAATGGGAATAACGGAACCATCAATGGAGCGACATGGACGACCTCGGGCAAGTATGGCAATGCCTTGAACTTCAACGGGACGAACGCTCTAGTGACCATTAACAATGCGGCGTCACTGCAATTGACGACGGGGATGACTCTGGAGGCGTGGGTTTATCCGACAGTGAGCGGCCCGTGGTGGGGGGACGTGATCTACAAGGGCAACGACAACTACTATTTGGAGGGGACTTCGGACAATTCAGGTTTCCCGGCGATGGGGGCCACCCTTCCCGGCACTCCGCCGCTTTATGGTACGGGGGTGCTGGCACTGAATACGTGGGCGCATCTGGCGGCGACCTATGACGGGGCGACGATGCGGTTGTATGTGAACGGAGTGCAGGTGGCCAGCCGAGCCCAGACGGGCACCATCGTGACCTCGACCAATCCTTTGCAGATCGGCGGGGACAGCATTTACGGCCAGTATTTTACGGGGCGAATAGACGAGGTCAGGATTTACAATCGAGCGTTGAGCGCCGCTCAAATCCAAAGCGACATGAACACCCCCCTGTAACTCCAACACCGACACCGACACCAACGGCAAGTCCAACCATTACTCCAAGCGACGTTAGGAAATTCAAAATACGCAAGTGGCTGTCGAGAATCGTCGGAAAACCTTACGAATCCGTCGAAATATCTTACGATTCTGCACCGGAGCCAACCAGGGGCAGACCAATCCCGTCAGATTAAATCTCCTCATAACTCGCTAGTAAATCTTGGTGCCGGCGGTTTATATACATACCTGTTTGCGACGTACGCTGGCGGATTACTTGGTTCTGAAGTTTGGTATGTCGGTAATTTGAGTGGAATCATTACGATTCCTGCCTTTGGCGGCGGGTGTGGCCTTTCCGGGTGGACGCTCTTTGGCACGCCTGCTGTTCCGGACGGCGGCGCCACGGTAATGTTGCTCGGCGTCGCCATCGGTGCGCTTGGTATGGCCCGACGTGTCCTAAAGATTTAGTTGGTTACGATCCCTAGACCTAGGAACCATAACATTAGTTCATCGGGCAGCGTAAAACCTGCCCGGTTTTTTTTGCATGAGCAGGAAAGCTGTCGGGCAACCGAAACCTCGTTAGATGACAATGCCGCTCTGGCTTTTTCTGGTATCGTCCTTCGCGGTTGCGGTTACAACTGGATTCGCCAATTCGTTTCACGGAGCGCTAATAGCGCGTGAACGTGATCCGTGACGCTTGTGGCTTCGTCCTGTAAGGGCTTTAGTTGCCTTTTCATTAGTAAATCTCTTTCGGATGAGGCGCGAAACTCCCTACATGATGTTCCGGCTCACTCCTCCAGGTCTCGGCGTTCCTTATGGACTCCATGTGCCGGGAGACAGGATCTTGCTCTTGCGCAACAATGTCCTTCCCCGCGCCCACGTTGGCGTCAGAATGCGTTTCTGGCGCCGGAAGGGCTGCTGGAGCGGCTGCCTTTGCTTTATGCCCGTTCAACTCGATCACTTTGCCCTGGCTCTCAGCTTCCAGTAGCCGTTGCCGCTGCTCGATCAGCTCAGCCCGACGCTTCTCATCACAAACAATCATCGTCTTGTCGCTATACACCGTCACCGCTGGCTTGCCATTGTCGCACAGACGCACCAATGCTGACGCTAGGTCCCGCAGTTGTGCCACAGTGGATATATCCAAGCCGGGCTTCTCAGCGACAAGCTTGGCGGCGTTAGTCACTGCTTGGAGTATTGAGGTCCTGGCCGTGTCTGCCAGTTCTTTATGTGTTGCATCCAGTGCATCCGCAATGGGATGCAAACTGGACGCGCTTAACGTTCGGCCTGGTCGGCCTCCCGGGCGTTTAGGTAGCTGCCATCCACCGCGCCTGGCCCATGATTTGCCTGTTGGGATAGGCACCTTCAGCTTGCGACAGGCTGCGTTGAGTCCTATTTCCGTGGCGAGCATCTTGAAGGCTTCTTTGTTGACCTTGGCTTGTGGTCTTGCGGTCCTTAGTCCTGTTGTCTTTTTCTGCATGTTGTTACTCCTTAGTTGTGTGTTGCGCCGTTGAGCGGCAGTAAGTAGCGAAACTCAGATGCCTTCCCTCCGGGACGTGCATCACCAATTCGCACCGGGTCAATTACCCTAATCCGAATGAGCGCATGATTGATGGTGTTTGCTGAATCTTTGTTTAAGCCTTGATGAGCTTTAGCGGCATCGCGACAGCTCAAGAAGTATGTTCCGTTCGCCGATTGGCGAGCCAGTTGACGATGCAAAGCCGCAAGCCTTCGCCAGCTCTCTAGCGCCTCCCCCATTCCTGGCAGTGGCGGAAGCGCAGAAACCGAAAGCGTCGAAACGTGTTCAAGCGCTTTCTTTAATGCCTCTCCTTCACCCGTGGGTACGCGAACCTTTCCAAGTTCGGCGAAAAACTTGGCTAGGTAATCGTCGCGTGTCTTATCTGGATCAAGGTGCGGTTGCGAGCCGCGATACCATTCATCAAACGCCTTGATAAGTTCATCGGGACTAAGCTCGCGGGCAATTTGCTTCTGTACGGCGGACAAGTCACGCTCAAGTTTGAAGCGCCTTTCCCTTGCGGTATTCCGGGCCGTGCAAGCATTACGTTTCGCCAAGTTTTCAAGCTCTTGTCCTAATTCCTGAAAGCTAGACACAGGATACACAGGAAACCCATGAGACCCAGGAGACACATGAGGGAGAGGGAGAGGTGAGAAAGAAAACTCATGCTCGTTTCTAAGAACGCTCACACGCTGACCTTTGCTGTTGAGATCGGTGACAGACCAAAGATCGCGGTTCGCTTCAAAGTCGTCGCAGTCAATCCGACTTAGGTCGAAAAGGTCTTTCACTAGCGACCCGTCTTGGCAATGTAGGCCAGCGAGGCTGAAGATTTGAACCTCGTTCGCTGCGGCTACAAGCTGCTTCCCAACCCTGAACACCGTTTCTTGACCGGCCGTATCGGCGTCTCCAAAAATTCGCACGCGCCGCCCGCTAATCTTTTCAATGTCCTCTGTGCGTAGATTGACACCCGCACCGAGCGCAGCCGCCACGCCAACATCCGAAAGACTGCCTTCAGCATCTGCAAAGTGCAGCGCAGCCAGTGCGTCCTTGCTACCCTCGGTAACTAACAAGATTTCGCGCCGGTCATTTGTGAAGACGTCATCAAGCCCGATTAGGCGGTGCCATGCGTTGCCTCGCGTCTCCGCGACAGCTTTCACACGCTGCCCGTTGATTTCAAAGGGCAGGCCATCGAACCGTCGCGAACAACCGTTTTGCGTGTCGTCAAACCGCCAACAGGCAACACGGCGATGTTTCTTAAAACTAATGAGGCCGCGCCGTACAGCTTCGCTTATTGCGTCCGGGCTAATCATGAGTTGTATCGCCAACTCATCTCCCCAATTTTTGGCCGTCGTCATACAAGCTCGCGGAGTTTCGCGAATGCCGCGTCTTTATCAGTAAGCGTGAAGCCGTCCACGCCCCAAACTCCTGAGCTTGGATAAACCTCCGCGGGTTCGACAGGCCTGCCGTTGATTTGAAAACCCTCGCGCCGTCGGATGCGAATTACCTCGTAACAAACACTAGGCTCAGCACAACCGCTCCAGGTTTGCTCGTATATCGCGGCACCTCTCTCCCGCGCGATCTGCCGATAATCGAACCCATCGCGACGGAATCGCGTTGGCAACGGCTTATAGGAATGGCGTTTCTTACCCCAAGCCTTGGCCGTAGCGCGCGTTTTGATGTCATGAGTGCCTTGCGGTAGCGGCAACACCCAGTTGATCGTTTTTTGCCGCGGGCTCATGCGTCCTCCCCAATGGTTGAGCCGCTCTCTAAAAACTTTTCCAAGTCAGCTAGCCGAATGCGTAAGAGCTTTCCGGTAGGCTTTAGCGCGCGGAGACGGCCCGCGCGGATCATATTTTCAAGGTAACGCGGTGTGCAGTGGACGTAGTCCGCAGCCTGCCGCTTGGTTAAGATTGCCGGAATTTCCGCTCCGGCTTGCTGACATATTGCAGTCATTGGTTGGTAAACACACCTCAAATGTGTCCCGAACTCGCATGACTGGGGGCGCGGGTGTTGCCCCTTACTGACGCTTTCGCCCACTTAGGGGCCAGGTTTTGACTTTCTCCAGTGCGCCTTACGCGACTACCTAGCCGCTGCCACTGTAGTGAAGCTCACGCCTTCGTGACCTGTGACTTGGCGCGGACATACATCCGCGCTCTCATCAAAATTGTCTAAGTTGTTTCTTGGTCCGTCTAAAACCCAAATCCTGGCCGCTTCTCGACTTCCTACCGCCCGGATCTGCACTGCCTGGCCGTTACGGCCATCAAGTGCCAATGCGCAGCCCAGGTTTTCAAAGATGAGTTCCCGTTCGACCCCATCGAGCTCTACCAATACAGAAGTCGGCATGCCGTCCCACTTGTCAGCCGTGGGTGTGGGCTTTGGGGTAGAGCTGGTCGCACGGCTCAGGGGCGTCGCCCCTTTGCTCTTTCTGCGCAAAAACTTTTTCAAAAACCGCTTCTCTTGCTTAATGTCAACGTGATCGGGATTAACAAAAGTGCTAGCACTGTGGCCCTCTGCCCCGTGGGCAACAACACGAACATAGTTCCCGCCTTTCGCGTAGCATCCCGATACTTCTTCCCCTTCGAGACGATAGGAAATACCTTGTTTCTCTTTGTTCCAATCCATGCACTGGCGATTCGTACCCGCGCTGAAGCGAATCCTGTGTTCCCTTTCGGCCAGTTCGTTTCGCAGCAGCTCAAGCGTGGGCCGATAAATGAACACTGAATGCGAATCCGGGGGTATCATGAACGGCTCTCTTGTCAGGTTCTTCGTAAATGATCGTAGCACACCCTACAGAACTGTCGCAAGCCTAAAATTGTAACATTTTCGCTTTGGTTGGACCTTGTAGCGGAAAAGGCTACAACCATTCGCGGCTTGACCTCTGGAACATGCAACGAGCCACTTAGGCTCCATTTTGGCTGCTGCGTCGATTTCGCTGGGGCCCTACGAGTCGCTTGGGCCACAAATTGGGTGGTAGGGGGTATGGCTATCGGGGGGCCTTTGAGCTAAAGGGAACCACATTCTCAGCATTAACCTCTGGGATAAGCTTCCAATATCGCTCCGCTTCTTCCGGCAGGACTAACTCGCGATAGGTTGAGTAGAGCATCTGCGGGCTTGTGTGTCCTAACTCCGAGCCAACGCGGGGGGCGTCGTGTGTTGCCGCCAAGCGGTAGCTCGCGAAACTGTGTCGAAGCCCGTTCTGAGGCCAACGTGTTAGCTCGGTGGCTTTGCAAACCAAGTCCAGTTTCTTGCGTGCGTTCACAGGTACCACTGCGCCCGTCATTTCCGCATAAGGTTTTAACCATTCTCGAAGGTTAGGCTGCATCTCAATAATCCTGCGGCGTGCAGACTTCGCCTTGCTGGATTTTATTTCGATGTGTCCGCGCCTCTGATCAACCTCTGACCAATTAAGCCGTTTTATCTCAGCATCCCTTACCCCCGCAAACGCCCCAATTACCAGCATCGGGACCAGCTCGGGCTCGCGCGTTGCGGCTGCATTAAGTAAAGCCGCCAGTTCATCGACCGCGAAAATCTCCGGTGGATTGTCTGGCAGTTTCGGACGCGCCGTGTGCAAGATTGGATTGCTGTCAATTATCCGGCGGCGAGCTGCGTAACTAAATAACACGCCAATGTTGGCCCGGTAGTTTGCACGGCTTTTAGGGGCACCCGGAAGCGCCCGGAGCCAGTTGTCTAATTCTTCCACGGTGATTCCGGCAATTGATCGCTCGCCAAAGTCAGCGCAGAATCTCGGCAGACGCTTTTTGAGATCGGCGATGTATGTCACGCTCATTCCATCCTTGCGCTTTGCCTCTAACACTTCTTTCGCCAATTGCACGACGGTCACGTCGCATCTGCGGATTCGCTCCAGGTAATCAAGATAAAATGCGGTTGCATCCTCGATGGTCTTGCCGTGTGCGGCCAGTTTTTCGCGGGCCTGGATGATTGCGGAGAGTTCAGCCGGGGACAGCCCTACCGCTTCGCGCCCGTGGCGAGCCAGGGTTGTGATCTGGCGGAGCCGTTCCGCTTCTGCCTCAGCTTTTGTCTTGAAGAATTTGCGACCTCGATTAAAAGGACGGAGATCGAGATACCAGGGATGCGTTTTACTGTGGCGATATTCGAGGATTCTAAGGGTTGGTCGTTTCATGACCCCAAATGATGCCCGAAGAGGTTGAGAATGTCAATACAAAGTCAATTAAAGTTTTTGCGAACCTGAAAAAATCGAGATTCTCATAGGTAAAAGGCTGGGTAGCTCAGTTGGTAGAGCAGTGGACTGAAAATCCACGTGTCGGCGGTTCGATTCCGCCCCCAGCCACTCTCCTGTTTTCATAGGTAAATCGCGAAGGAAAACGCCCATTTTTTCGGCATCAAGCTAAAAACCCGGAAATGAAAGAAAATGCGGGTTTACGGAGAGGAAAGTGTCATGCAGCGTCATGCAAAATAGCCGTTCCGGCGCCATAGTTAGCCCTACAAACGCGCTTGAGGATGAGGAGTTGGCAAGGGATTGGCAGGAGAGGCTTGCGGCGAAAATTTGAGGCTTGTAGGATTAAACGATTGCCGATCTCGTGTAAAGTCCGTGGTCGCGCTGATAATTGGCAATAGCCGCACCGGTGGCCGAATCCAACTAGCCATTTATCGGGCCGTGATAGTAACCAAGTTCTTGTCTCATAATTGAAATTGAGGTGGCGGAGTCTGTCTAAGTGTTGGAATTGGCGTAGGCCATGCCAGATCGAGAGTCAGATCAGGGGGTCCTGTGTATCGTGCAGTGGAGGGTTGCCCACCGCGAGAACGCGGTTTCCGTTGCGGCTCACGTCGGTGGCTAGGTAATAGTGGGGGTCGGGCTGCCCGCGCGCCGCCATCAGATCGTTAACGAGTACAAGCCCCGAGCCTGCGGTTCAGACGAATGCGAGCTGGGGCGGGCTGTTTGGTTCTGCCGAACATGTTGAGAGCTGTCCCACGGCTACGCCCCCGTTGTCGGACACCTCTAGGACAGAGCTGGTGTTGTAGGTTCCTTCAAGGCCGTTTTCGGGGAGGATCGTGAACCCGCCGCTGCGGGTCCACACAAAAGATTTTCGGGTGCAGAGAGGGTCGTTACATTGTTGTATGCAACTGAATTGCTGGGCCAATGCACCGCCGGCCGCGTTGCCTTGGGAGTCAATGGAGCTAAGGTTGACGACGCTAAGACCGTTTGGCGGTGCGAGGATTTCAGGGTTGCCACCGGCGTCCCAACGTATCAGGACCACGCGCCCATCGCTGAGGACCGTGTAACCGAAAATCACTGCAGTGTCAGTGACGAACACGGCTCACCCATCATGTGAGCCGCTGTAAAGCTTGGCGTAGGCGACTCGTGCGAATCTGACTCGGGGCGGAAAATTCTTTCATCTTCAGCCCGCGCAAAGGGCTATCAGTGGTGGCGGCGTGTATGTCGGTGAGGCACTCGCGTAGGCTGAGGACTTGGTGACGGCGTAAGGGTTGGTGCAGCTATAGGTATTGCCTTCAGTATAGGCGCTTCCGTGGGAGTGGGCGTCAGGGATTGTTCCGGTGTCGGACTTGAAAGTTGAGCAGATCCCCGCGAAGCGACCAGTGAGTCTGTTAACACTTCCAAGCGCCAAACGAACATCCCTAAGACGATGATCAAAGCCACTAAGATGATGGTCAGCCAAGCAGTCACTATCGCGAGGAACTTGATCCAGCCGACAGACGGAGTTCCACTTTTTGATTCAGGCATGGCAATTTAATTTAAGTGGGAGGTCTGGACGCGCAGCGAGAAAAAATCATTGCCATGTGGAGCGCAAAAGCGGGCACAATCTGCTGCGTGAAGACTTGGCAAACCGCACTGGCGATTTTCGTGGCGCTGTCGGCGGCATTCACATTGGCTGACGACTTCAAAACGTTGGACGGCAAAGATTACAAGGACGCCGCTCCTAAATAAACGAAAGGGAAATATGAAACAAATAATACTAGTAGTCATGCTGGCCTCAGCAGCCAGCACTTTTGCGCGACTGGGAGACACGCAAAAAGAATTTGAGCAAGCACACCCCGACTTTAAATATATGGGCGAAAGTCCGGGCAGCGTATCAAATACCATGGTCCGGCAATATGCGCGAGATGGCACAGTTGCGCAGATCGTCTTTGGAGCTGATGGCAAGGTTATCATGGAGGCTTATAGCGACCTATCGGGAAAGATTCCGGTATCGTCTTTAGTCCCGGTGGCTAAGAGCTACGGATATGACTTTTCTGCTTTGCAAAAAATCAGTGTATCCTCCCCTTGGAAGGCGCTTGTTTTGCATCGCGACTTTTGGTTTAGCGCCGACCATAAGTTTTGCATCGGCATCGGAGATGTAGTGATGAACGATTCAAAAATAACCTCCACAATGACAGTGGTTGGCGAGCAAGTAGCGCCGAGTTTATATCAAAATTCGCACTGATATAAAACGCATTTCCGGTTCGCCATACCACAGCCGACCAAATGGCAGCGCATCAGAAATCAGATCGACTCCGCGATGATCTTTACGCGGGCGGACTCCGTAAACGTGTTGTGGACTAGTCACTGCAAGCCCCTCTGTCGATCCAGCTCCTCGGCCTGCCGTCGCATGACTGCCAACGCGTCACTCAAGTCGATACCTTCCTTCGAAGCCCAACGTAAAAGCCCGCTTAGAGACTCGCGGTGATCTTTAAAGACAGTAGATATTTTTCGATGTCGAGGGTCTTGTAGTCCGTAATTGACGATTCGGCGGCAAAGGAGAGACAATTCGCGCTCATTGAGTTCCGCAGCCCCGACTTTCTGAAGCATTCCCAGACGCCAGAATTCGTCACTTTGTAAAACGAGGTTTGTCTGTGCATTTGCAATGTAGCGATCAAGCATTCGCCTCATTCGCTTGAATTCGGCGCGGCGTTCTTCCAAAAGGCGAACAATATATCCGATGACAGCGCCTAAAAGAACGCAGACGAACAAGTGCGTGCTGCTTCGAGGAAACTCTCCGAGAAAATTGACGAATAACAGCACCCCGGAAATCAGATCGCCGCCGCGCTTGCTTTCGGACTGTTTACTCAGGCCTTCGGAGCGCGGGAGCGGTCTCTATTCTTTGGCCGGAACGCCATTTCCTGTCCTGCCATACTTTGAGCGCGAGGAGCCGTTTATATGGTTATCGTTTACCAAGCGCCCTTCATCAGCATCAATGAATTGAAACATTGTCTGGATCTCCGATCTGGAAACCATGGCTTCTTTTTTTTTCTCGCTTTCCAGCGTCTCGGAAAGTTCATCATTCCAGCCTCGTTTTCGCATGAATTCATTCCACATATGAATCTCACCCTCGGACGGTCGATGTCCCATCCCAAAACACGACTGCAAAATTGCCGCGTCGTTGAGGCCGTGGTTCACGTACTCGACTACCAGCTCGTATCTAACTCGGAGAAAGGTTGCGCATTTTTCGTCAAAACCTTTTCCAAGGTTCACTTCATATTCGAGAGGCAATTCTCCTTTGTCATGGCGACGGATTTTGTCCAGCATTCGGCCGAAATAAAACAAGCCGCCCACCTTGTCGTAGGGACTACGAAGACCCAAGTCTCTCACACGACGGCCCATTTCCACGAACCTCCCGGAATTACTGCAAGTTATTAACAGTTCTTCACAAACCCTTGCAAGACTATTTTTCAGCCGTGATCTTCTAAACGCGGGCCGGTCCGCAGTGTTGAGCCCGGCGCAGTCGTTGCTCTCTAAGATTTCGTCTAAAGCAATGGATGCAGCCGCACGGCGCGACAAGAAATTGAATCATGGCTCTTTGAACTCGCCCGCGTGCTCGTCCGTTTCGATCACGTTGCCAGCATCATCGTAAGCGCGAATCACAGCGTCATGTGAACGGCTGTAAAACTAGTGCGCGACAGCTTCCGGCAGATAAAAAAACAAAATGCCGAGGATAATGTAAACGGAGAGAACCTAGACGCCTTCGATCCAGTTGGTTTCGCCGTCGCCGCTGATTTGAAACAGGATATGACTGGAGCGGCCACGGCGAAGACTTCCGGCCGCGAAAATTCGATATCCATCGGCTCACCAAACAAATAAGAGACGAATGGCAGCAGCGGAGCGACGAAGAGCGTGATCTGCAAGCTCGATCCAATCGCGATCCCAACGGTCAGATCCATTTTGTTTTTCAACGCCATGAGAATGACGTTCGAGTGCTCGGCCGCGTTGCCGATAATCGCGACGACGATGATGCCGACGAAGGTCTCGGTGAGGCCGAAGGTCGCGCGTACGCTCTCGATTGTCCCGACCAGAAATTCGGCAAGCAGGGCCACGAATCCAGTGGCGACGAGCAGGGCTATGAACCCTTTGCCGCGCGACCAATACTCGCTTTTTTCCTCCGGTTCGCCTTCGACGCCTTGAAAGAAATGTCGGTGCGTCTTGAGCGAGAAACTGAGCACGCACAGGTAGGTGACAAAAAGCACCAGGGCGATCGCCCGCGAAAGACGCTGCTCCATAATCGGACTCCAGCCACTTGGGCTAAGGTCTGCGGCCATATGAAACACCGTCGGAAAATGATCAACGCGATCGCCGCCAGGGATAGGGAGATTGCCGACGTGCACGCGCCAGTCCGATTAAACCGCTGCTCGCTCTACTTTGTACCGCCGCACAAGATTGACAGCCCGAAGACGTGCAGAATGTTGCCGATAATCGAGCCCGTGATCGACGCTTTGAGCACGCTGCTTAGACCTTTCGACAGCGCAACTACGGCAATGATGAGTTCCGCCGCGTTCCCAAACGTGGCATTCAATAATCCGCCGCCTTCCTTCGCCGATTCGTGCGGCCAGCGCCTCGGTCGCGCGCCCCATCAATCCCGCCAGCGGAATAATGCTGATGGCCGAGCAAATGAAAAGCGCCGTGGGATTCTCCGCATCCGGCCAGAACCGCAATACAATCGCGATTGGCACAAACAGAAGGAGCCAAGTGAGCGATGGTTTTAGCTTCACGATGAACACTGGTTGGATCGCTGATACGAAATCCGGATTGGGAGCGCCATCTGCGGGGGTGCTGTTTAAAGTAGCGTTAGCGTCTAGCTTGCGTTTTGGTCCGTTCGACAGCGCCGCTCGGATCCAAAATACGAAATCTCGCCAGAACGGAACACGCGCGTTTAAGGTTCTAGCGTAAATGCTGACGCCAGCCATGTATTAGCCGAGAAGTATGCCGAGCCATTCTCAGAAAACGAAGTACCATTGGAAGGATGCAGGCGAGGAGTGGTCCGAGCCGTGGGGCAGTTCCGCCGCGCAATGGTCCGGCACAATCCTGCCGCGTATTCGAGATTGCCTGCCAACCGGGACGATCTTGGAGATCGCGCCCGGCTTTGGGCGATGGACGCATTACCTCAAAGATTATTGTCAAGGACTCTGGGCTGTTGACGCCTTGAGTGAATGTATCGAAGCGTGTTCCCGGCGTTTCGCGGCTGAGTCGCATGTGCACTGCTACCTTAATGATGGCCGCTCATTATCGATGATTCCCGATGCTTCGGTCGACTTCGTGTTCAGTTTCGATTCATTCGTGCATTTGCCGCGCGAAATCATCGAGGCCTACCTTAGTGAATTGGCAAGGACACTGAAGATCGGGGGCAAAGGATTTATTCATCATTCTAATCTCGGCGCGTATGCTGACTCGCTATCGGAATGCGTTCCGGAACCGATGCGCAAAGTTCTTCGCAAAATAAAGATCCTCGACTGCGAACATCACCGTAATCCGACGATGAGCGCTGATGTTTTCCGGTCCTTATGCGCACGCACCGGGTTAAACTGCATCAGCCAGGAATTGGTTAACTGGCGCGGCAGACGCTTGATTGATTGCTTGTCGTTGTTTGAGCGAGGCGGTTCACCTGAAAATACCTCGACGACGATAGTTCGAAATCCGGGTTTCATGCGGGAAGCGGCGCGAATTCGTCGGCAATCGCAAGCTTTGACCTAACGAGTTCTGGCTTCATTCGAGAATTGGCTGAGAAATGCAGCGGGCGGATGATTAGCTTGATTGCCTAATGAATATTGCTTATTCAACATCGCGGCATGCTTGACGCCCAAACACCACCACCGCCGTTACCAAAGTCGCAGCCCTCATTCGGAAAACGCCACAGCACAATCATCAAGCTGCTCGGGGTCGGCGCGCTTGTTCTGGTGCTTCTGATTCCACTGGCGATGATCACCGGCGTTTTGCGGGAGCGACTGCAGCGGCGCAATGAAGCGGTCGCCGACATCACATCGTCGTGGGGTAGCGAACAAAACGTGATCGGGCCGGTGCTTGGGATCCCTTATCAATACAAGTTTAAAGTAGTCAAAGAAGTGCCGGCACCTGATGGCAAGATGGAGCGACGCGAAGCGGAAGAGAACGGCACGGCGATTGCATATTTTCTTCCCGAAACGCTTCACATCACAGGTGACGTGCAGACACAGATGTTACATCGCGGCATCTACGATGCGGCAGTTTTTCGCGCGCAGGTTACGCTCTCGGGCAAGTTTGGGCCGCCGGATTTTGGTCCGCTCAAGATCGACGTAAAGGACCTGCAATGGAAGGATGCGTTTGTCACTATCGCGGTGAACGATTTGCGAGGAACACGGGAAGCACTGATGCTCGACTGGGGTGGCACCAAGCACTCGTTGCTGCCGGGCTCACAGGTTCCCGGATACACAACCGGTGCGACCGCGTCGCTGGGTACCGATCAACCGATTGCAAGTGAAACCGAATTTTCCATTCCACTCGATTTCAACGGGAGCGAAGGAATATATTTCGCGCCTTTTGGGGTGCAGAATGAGGCGACTTTAAAATCGAACTGGCCTGATCCGGCCTTTCGCGGCGCGTTTTTACCTGCGGAACGGTCCGTGCGCCCTGACGGATTCGATGCGAAATGGAAGGTGTCGTATTACGGTCGCGATTATCCGCAATCGTGGACGAGTCGCACCGGCAATGAGCGTTTCAGTGTTCTTTCCGTTACGAATTCGCGTTTCGGTGTTCAGCTTTTGTCGATTCTGGACGCATATCGCTACGTCGAACGCTCGATCAAATACGGTGTGCTGTTTCTTGTGCTGGTTTTTACAACTTTCTTTCTCTTTGAGGTCACGGCGCGACAGAAAATTCATCCGTTTCAATATTTGATGGTCGGCGCGGCCCTTTGCTTGTTTTATCTGCTGCTGTTGTCGATTTCAGAATTTATCGGATTCAGCTGGGCGTACCTGATCGCGGCGGTCGCATCGACCGGGTTGATTACGTGGTATTGCCGATTTTTCCTTGGCGGCGGGGCGCGCACGCTCATGATTGGCGCGGGTCTCGCCGGTGTTTACACATTTCTCTACATCACTTTGCGCCAGCAGGATTATGCACTGCTCATGGGCGCGATCGCACTCTTCATCGTGCTGGCGATCGTAATGTACGTGACGCGCAAAGTAGATTGGTACGCGCGGGATGCGGGGGGAGTCTCGCTTGAGGGATAAAACTGACACAGATTGACATGGGTGACGCGGTTTTGTATCACGCTACTTTCGCTCTCCCGAACAGGCATCCTGAAGTATGCCTGAATTTTCCGCCAATCCGACGCGTTTTGATCCCTACAAAACTTTAAATTCAGCGTTAAGTGGGATGGCCATTACGTTGCAGGCGTCAGCAAAATAAGCGGACTGCGACGCACAACGGAAGTTATTCAACATCGCGAAGGGGCCGATCCGAGCACCAGCCGTAAGTCTCCAGGTCACACCGAATTTGCGCCGATCGCGCTGGAGCGCGGTGTCACGCATGACCCGGAATTCGAGAACTGGGCCAACAAAGTGTGGAGTCTCGTTGCCAGCCGTGGCGCGGAAGTTTCGTCAATTCACTGGCAGTTCCTTTCGAACTAGAGTGGCATCATCTCTCAGGCAAGCCATGGAATTGGAAGCTCGCGCGGGTAACCAATCCCGGCGTTTGAGATTCCGACAGATCCCTATTGACGGCGAAAACTCTCATCGCTCCGCCAAAGAACTTTTCACTATCGCTGAGCATTAGGGGATATTGAGCCCTGGGCCTTCGGCGCTCATAGAGCCCGCTACAGATTATTTGCCCTGCGCCTGGCGCAATTGAGTCTTGGCAGTTTCCACGTCGCGCGGCGGTTGCTGGCAAAGCAAGATGGCGCGGAGTTTCTCTCCCTGGTAATAGCGCGAGGTGAATTTTTTCTTTGCGTACGTGCCCTGAACATCAACACGCGTTGGCACCACGCTGAAATCGCCAACAAAATCTATCCGCAAATCGAAGATTTCCGTCCAAAAATAGGGAACCTGCTCGTAGCGGATGCGTTTTTTGCCGGTCATATTGGCGCCTGCGACCAAACCCTGGCTTCGTGCGTTCTCCCAATGCGTCTGGCGTCGCACGCCGCCCATTATCCGATCGGGATAAAATGCCAGGTCGCCTACCGCATAAATCCCTTTTTCTTCGGTCTCGAGATATTCGGTCACTGGCGAACCGTGTGGTCCGGCCAGCGGCGTGTTGCGGACAAGATCGAGATTTGGTTCGGCGCCACAGGCAACCACTGCGAGGCCAACCGGAAATCGATTGCCGCTTTTTGTCTGGATATTGCGCAGGACAGTTTTGCCTTCAAAGCCATTGAGGCTTTCTCCCATCGACAACGTCACTCCGTGTTTTGCAAAGTACTCGGTGATCCAGGTGCCGGTTTCCGGATCGATATATCGGTTTAACAAATAGGAATCCCGATGCATCAGACCGACCTTCAGTTTCATCATCCGAAGACTGGCTGCCGCCTCGCATGCGAGCAATCCGCCACCCACGACCATGATGCCTTTCTCCAAGTTTGCCATCTCTTTTAGCGCAAGCGCATCGCGAATCGTTCGCAGATAAATCACATTGCCGAGGCTGGTTCCGGCTACCGGTGGACGCACCGGGCGGCTGCCCATCGCCAGGCACGCCTTGTTGAACTCAATACTTTCGCCGTTGGCAAGCACTGCCAGGCGCCGATCGATGTTGAACTGTGTTACTACTGCGCCAAATCGCGTCTCGATCTTGTGCTTCTCGTACCAGGCCTCATTGGGCTCGAGTAATTTCCTAGGCTGTGGATCCTTCTCGCGCAAAAAGTCCTTCGATAGAATCCAGCGTTTGTAAGGTGGAAACACTTCGGTGCCGACGAGCGTCACGCTGCCGCGCTTATCGTGGCGGCGAACTCCTTCGCAGGCGCTGGCGCCGCCGATGCCACCGCCGATGATGAGATAGTCGCGCTGAATCATATGCGAACTGGCACCATAATTTCGGCGCCGGTGCGCCGACAAGTTAAATCGTTAACGGCGTTATCACCTTGGTCGTGTTGGTCAATCGTGGCGTGGGCGCGCCAGCTAATGGGATGTCAGGCTGCCGGAAACTGACTCGGCGGGCCGGCTGCTGGCCCACTCTGGGCCAGTTCGCCAGGGCGAATCCGTCCTCCGGCCGACTGGCTAACATCCAATTCCGCACCCCCGTCAGGCAAATTGACAATCAACCAACACTACCTACGCCTGTGGAAATCCCGATATTGTTATTGCGCGGTTGAAGCTTCTTTCGCCAGACTGTCCGCGCCATGAATGAATCTGTCACTCAAATCAAGGACATGACGGGAAATCCTGCGCCGTTGGGCTTCTGGGTTTTGGTATGACAACTGTGCTCTTAAACCTGCACAACGCCGGTTTCTACGAGTTAAACAGCATGATCTTGGCAATGGGAGTTTGCTATGGGGGCGCTGCGCAGATTATCGCCGGAATGATGGAGTGGAGGAAGGGCAACACATTCGCTACTACTGCGTTTCTTTCTTACGGATTGTTCTGGTTCTCGCTCGTAACGTTGATCATTCTGGCCAAGCTAGGATGGGCTTCGCCTTCCAATGATACGGCCATGGCCGCTTATCTGGCCATGTGGGGCTTGTTCACCGCTGTTATGTTTATCGGCACGTTGCGACTGCACGTCGCAGGGCAGATCGTGTTTGGTTCGCTAACGATTCTTTTCTTTTTGCTCGCGATCGGCGACTACACGAATGCGAGCGCCGGCTTCAAACATTTCACCGGTTACGAAGGGATCTTCTGCGGTTTCTCCGCGATCTACGCCGGACTCGCGCAGGTGCTTAACGAGATTTTCGGTAAAACTGTGCTGCCGCTCGGGTCAGTGATGAAATAATTGCCTTTGATTGCGATCAGGCAGGGGCGGTTCACCGAACCGCCCAACCGCCCCGGGCGATTGAGGTCAATCCCCCCTACCCAGCAAATTCGCAGCGAGTTTGAGCGCCGATTCGCTTTTGCCACCGAGCATTCGCGCGATCTCTCCCTGGCGATTTTTTCCAGTCACTTCGCGCAAATTGGAAAACGTGCGCCCATGCGTGACGTTCTTGGTCACAACAAAGTGTGAAGATGCTGTCACAGCGACTTGCGGCAGATGCGTGATGCAAATCACCTGATGATCCCGCCCCAGCATTTGCATCTTCGCGCCAACTGCATGCGCGATCTCGCCGCCGACGTTCGTGTCGATTTCATCGAACACGAGGAGGGGAATCGCATCATGCGCGGCCAGCGCAGATTTGATCGCCAGCATCAGGCGCGAGATTTCGCCGCTCGACGCGATGGCGCGCAGCGATTTAAGCGGTTCACCTGGATTCGGCGAGAAAAGTAATTCTACCGAATCGAATCCATTCTGGCGCGGTTCATCGAGCGCGGCGAGTTTCGTTTCGAATTCAGATTGGCGAAATCCGAGATCGCGCAGGTTGCGTCGGATGTTCTCCGAAAGTTTTGGCGCCGCTTTTGCGCGCAACTTTCGGAGCGCTTCGCCTGCGCGATTCATCCGCGTGCGAACGTTTTCGATTTCTTTCGCAAGACGCTCCAGTTCGACGTCTCGACCTTCGATTTTTCGCATTCGTTCCGCCGCGCGCTCGCCAAACGCGATCACGTCGGCGATCGACCCACCATATTTGCGCTTCAGAGTTTCAAAGAGCGAAACGCGTTGCTCCAGTGAGGCGAGTTGTTGTGGATCGAGATCAAGTTTTTCGGCGTACGCGGAAAGAGCGCGCGAGATCTCGGAAAGCTCGACCACAGCGGCAGCGTGCGCCGATGAAAATTGCGCAATCGAATTGTCGATCCTTTCCAATTCGCGGAGCAACCGCTGCGTTTCGGCGAGCTGAGAAACAACGGAATCATCTGCTTCGGAAAGATTGTTGGCGATCGCGCTGGCCAGCTCGATCAGCCGCTTACTATTGCTCGCGAGCTTGTAGCGCTTTTCGATTTCTTCTTCTTCGTCTGCGGCCAAATTCGCAGACTTGATCTCGGCAAACTGATGACGAAGGAGATCGAGCTCTTGTTCCCGTGCGGTTTCCGCGGTGTCCAACGCAGCATGTTCCGCGAGCAGACCCTGTAATTGCCGATAATGCTTCCGATATTCATCGAGCCGGTCTTCGGCGCGCGCGAATGAATCGAGCAAGCTCAATTGCGTCTCGAGCGAGAGCAACGATTGGTGATCGTGCGGTCCATGAAGATCGACAAGCTCATCGCCGAGCTTTTTCAAGATCGACAGCGTCGTTGGCGAACCGTTGATGAACTGGCGTGTGCCGCCGGCAACCGAGAAACTCCGTTTGATGATTAGGTCATCCTCACACGGCTCGATCCCCGCCTCGACAAGTCCTGGATTTAGTTTTTGCAGGTCGCGACCTGTAAAGACCGCTTCGACTGTGCAAAGATCGGCGCCGGTGCGAATCAACGATTTATCCGCGCGCTCGCCCAGCAAGAGTTGCAGCGCTCCGATGATGATCGATTTGCCCGCGCCGGTTTCTCCAGTCACGGCGACAAAGCCCGGCGCCATTTGCCACTCAAGCTCCTCCACGAGCGCGAGGTTTTTGATTCGCAGTAAGCTGAGGACAGCAGGCATGGGAAAGTTGAGCGTTATTAGTTGAGAGCTGAGAGTTACGACTCTGAAGATTTCAAACTCTCAACAACCAACTTTCAACTCTCAACTTGCGGTCACCTTTCTTGGGACCGGAACGTCACAAGGCGTGCCAATGATAGGCTGCGATTGCGATGTCTGCCGGTCGCCCGATCCCCGCAACCAGCGCCTGCGCTCGTCGATCTATATCGAAACCCCGGAATGTGCCTGGGTGGTGGATACCGGAACCGATTTTCGAACACAGGCGCTCCGAGAAGGCATTCGCCGCGTAGATGCAGTCGTTTTCACGCATTCGCATACCGATCATATCATGGGCTTTGACGATCTCCGACGGTTTTCGCACGCGCGAGGCTCCATGCCGGTCTATGCATCGCCTGAAACAATGCGTGATTTGCAGCGCGTATTTCAATTTGCGTTCAACACCAGCAATCCACTTCCATATTATCTAAAGCCGGAGGGGCATATAATTCATGGCCCGTTTAAACTGGGCGAGACTCTCGTCACTCCGCTGTCGGTGCCTCATGGCGACTCCATGGTGAACGGCTATCTTTTCTCGCGCGCGAACCGAAAACTTGTCGCTTACTTAAGCGACTGCAGCGCAGTGCCAGATGCGATTGTCGATCTTATCTCTGGTGTAAGAGTCTTGATCATCGATGCGCTGCGGGACAGACCGCATCCAACACATTTGAGCGTTGGGCAGGCCCTGGACGCCGCAGCGCACGTAAAGCCTGAGTCGACTTATTTTACTCACATCTGCCACGATCTTCCGCAGGCTGCAGAGTCGCGGCTTCCCAATGGCGTGCACATTGCGTATGACGGATTGAAGCTCAGATTCTAATATCCAGTCCGCGGCGACGTTGAAATCTCAGCGAATAATTCCGCGTTCGCTCTGTTCGATGAATTGGATGATTTCGGTGACCTCTTCGGTCTGCGGCAATTCCTTCTGCATCGCTTCGATTGCCTGACGCCTGTTATAATTCGAGCGGTAAATCAGGCGAAATGCTTCTTTGATCAGTTTCACGCTTTCGGGTGGAAAATTTTTGCGTTCCAATCCGATTAGATTAATCCCGCGAATTTCCGCGGGATTACCATCGGCGATCATAAACGGCGGAACATCCTGCACAATTTTGGAACAGCCACCGGTGATCGCGAATCGGCCGATCCGACAGAATTGATGCACAGCGGTGAGTCCGCCCATCACGGCATGATCTCCCACCTGAACGTGCCCGCCCAAGGTGCCGTTATTCGAAAAGATGACGCCGTCACCCACGGTGCAATCGTGGCCGATATGACTGTAAGCGAGAAAGTTTCCTCGATTACCAACGCGCGTTTTGCCCTCGCTCGTCGTGCTGCGATGGGCCGTCACGAATTCGCGAAATGTGTTTTCGTCGCCGATTTCCAGATAGGTTGGTTCGCCGCGATATTTTAAATCCTGCGTTTGCTGACCGATAGAACAGTAGGCGTAGAATCTGTTCTTCGCGCCAGCTTTCATCGGCCCGCAGAGCGTGACGTGATGTTGAAGCCAGCAGTTTGGGCCAAGCACAACGTCGGGGTCAATAATGCAGTAGGGCCCTACGATCGTTCCCGCACCAATTTCGGCGCCTGGATCGATGATGGCGGTCGGATGAATCTGCCCGTCGCTCATTTGTCGAGGAACGTGAACATCAGTTCAGCTTCCGAAACGATTGCGTCGTTCACTACGCAGTAGCACTTCGTTTTCGCCATACGATTGCCACGCGCTCTCGTCAGCTCGGCGTGGATGAAAATCGTATCGCCCGGAAAAACCGGTTTGCGAAATTTCACCTGGTCCGCACTCATGAAATAGCCGATACGGCTGGAAGTCTTCGCCAATTTGAACAATAGAATACTGGCCACTTGCGCCATCGCCTCCACTTGCATTACTCCGGGCATGACGGCGTGACTGGGAAAATGCCCCTGAAAAAACGGCTCGTTAATCGTGATGGATTTTGATGGCCATAATTTTATTTTCGCCCTCGAAGCCGATGACCCGGTCAACCATCAAAAAAGGGTAGCGGTGCGGAAGGATCTTCATCACTTCGCCAGTGTCCAGACCGCAATCGCCTATTGGGATCGCGCGCGGTGCGCTCATCGCGCTTCTCCGCGTCTGCTCGCGAGCGATCGCGCGAGCCAATTCCGCATTCCCAGCATGTCCGGGCTTCACTGCGACGACGTGACCGCGGATACGCCGGCCGACTAGCGCGAGATCGCCGATAATATCGAGGATTTTGTGCCGTACGAATTCGTCTGGGAAACGCAATGGTTCCTTGCTTAAGACCGCCTCGCCGCGCACGACAATCGCATTTTCGAGGCTGCCGCCCTTGATCAAGTTCTTCTCCATGAGTGGCTCAACGTCCTCGTAGTAAACAAATGTTCGTGCCGGCGCGATCTCGCACTCGAAACTTGTGGGAGTGATTTCCATCGATAGAAACTGCGCGAAGCGATTGTTCGGTCCAGCTTGTGTGCATGAGATGCGAAATTTGTCATCCGGCAGTAAAACGAGCAGCGCGCCCGTTTTCGCTTCCACGTGCATCGGCTCGCGCACGTCGAAAAATTTTCTCCGTTCCTCCTGCGCCATTACCCCGGCTTTCTTGATGAGATCAACGTAAGGCCGCGCACTTCCGTCTCCGATTGGCGGCTCGTTTGCGTCCATTTCCACGACAGCATTGTCCACGCCCATTGCCGACAGCGCAGCTAGGATATGCTCCACTGTGTGCACTCTCACTGACCCTTCGCCGATGGTCGTGGCGCGCTCGACCGTTTTGAGATTCTCGATCTTCGTATCGATGGTCGGCTCATCCTGCAGATCTTTGCGC
Source organism: uncultured Verrucomicrobiae bacterium (assembly GCA_963719605.1). Taxonomy (GTDB): domain Bacteria; phylum Verrucomicrobiota; class Verrucomicrobiia; order Chthoniobacterales; family UBA10450; genus Udaeobacter. Next base: position 112,103 of record CAVRCO010000017.1, on the reverse strand, counting down.
TTGAACTTTATTCCGTGATCCACCGGCGCGGGATGCAGTTTCAGAGTGACTTTGTCACCCGTATGCAGCGCGGTGCCGGTAAAGCTGGCCGCTTTGCCAACTGTATGTTGAAACTCAGGAGTCGAGGTCATTTTGGATTAGCAATCGCTTGCGTTGTAGCGGTGCTTGTGTCAAGCACCGTTCTTTCGAGTCGATGCCGATCATCCGCATTCGCTAAGCCTGCGGCGTGACTAACAGACCGCCGCTACAGCTCACTTCAATTCGAATTCCCCGCAATCGAACGCCATCATCTGGTCCACATTCGAGATGCGGAATTGGTGAAAAACGGTGCCATCGGTTTGCCAGATATCGACCGATTTATCGCCCTTCTTCATAATCGATACACGACTTAAATTCGGCGACTCACTTATCGTGAACAACCGCAGACCGTCGTGTGTTTTCAAGTAGCTTCCGTCGTTGTCAAACCCCGCGGCGAGTTCGACGAGTGCTCGCGTGTCGTTTGCTAGCGGATTTGGCATGAGGTTCACTTTAACGCTGGCATTCCAGTTGTTTTCGAGAGGGGAAGCTGCGGCCTGATTGAGGTCTTCCACCTTGAGAGGACCGACGAGATAACCACGAGCGTGATAATTTCCAGCAGGCAAATCTTCGCCATTGTCATTTTTCCCGTCCCATTGCGTCACGAGCGCGTCGGTACCGATTTTGAATTCGTTAAGGTCCGCTTCGTGGTGCAAAACGCGAAGTAGCTTTCCTTTTGCATCGTAAATTCCGAGGCTGATCCTGCCTTCCAACGGTGGTGGTACAAAACTGATGCGGACGCTTCTCGCGGGTGAAGGTGAAGGCGTCTGCTCTGACGCGGGTGGCGGCGTGAGAGATTCTATCGGAGTGGGCGACAAAGAAGGAGATTCCTCCGGCGTCGCCGAAGGAGTCGGCGTTTGGGATTCTTGTGCCAGGGCCGCAGAAGCAAAGAACACCGTCAGAATCGCTGTTTTGACCTGTGTTGTCATGTCGAGAGGAGCTGAGACATCTCGAATTAATTGATAACGAGAGATAGAGATTCCTCCCAGCCTTCGCATAAAGCTACGGCGGGGCAAGCGACTTCGCTTGATGACAAGCGAACTAGACGTAGTAATTCCAGTTCACGTTCGGGAAAAGATTATCGCGCCATTCGCACTCGCGTAGAAATTCTTCATCCAATTTATTCGAGACGAGCTGATCGTGTAAGCGGTTGAAGCGAGCAAGATGATCGATGGTGCGCTTGGTTGCGTATTCCGGAGCTGTCCCGGTTTTCATTAAAAACGCCCAATCGCTGGACTGAGCCAGTAAAAGTTCGCGAGCAAGTTGCTTTAAAACACGATCGGCAAGTTGTAGGGCAGGCGCTTCGTCTGGCGGGTTCTCGCCTGGCAACCGGACCGGTTGCCCTACAACAGCAGAAGAAGCATATCGACGCGCAGCGTCACTCATTCGCTGTGCCGCGATGTGCAGCTGTGGATAGATCCACGCGTTGCTAGGATTCAACCAAACTTCAAAATACCCATTCTCGCCCCACGTTGAGGTTGCTGGTTCAATGATTTGCTGCGTCGGATTCGCAGTCAGATATTCGCTCGGTGTGGAGAGGCGAAAATCGCGCTCGATTGCTGCCTGGCGAATGAATTGTTCGAGGAAACGGGGACCTTCAAACCACCAATGTCCAAATAGTTCGGCATCGAACGGAATGACCACAATCGGATCAAACCGTGCCGCGTCGACTTCACGGATCTGACGCAGGCGTTCCTCGAGAAAGTGAAGGGCTTGCCTTTCGGCGATTCTTTCTGCGGCGACTGGATCGTATAACTCCTTCTCGCCACCACCCCCAGTGATGCGGTGATACTTCACACCGGAGAATTTCCGGGTGCCGTGAGCAACTGGTCCCAAATGTTCCAGTGGAAGGTCGAATCCGGCGTCGCGATAAAAGTCCCGGTACGCGGGGTCACCAGGATAACCTCCTTGTGCGCTCCAAACTTGTCGGCTTGAATCATGATCGCGTGCAAACGCGGCTGGCCCGGCCGGGGTGTAACAAGGTGCATAAATCGAGCGATGCGGACGCGGCTTTCCAAACAACAGGCCGTGCGTGTCGAGAACGAACCAGCGAATATTTGCCTCTCGCAGGATGGATTCCAGACCCGGACCGTAAGCGCATTCAGGCAGCCAAAATCCACGAGGCTCGACACCGAAAAGATCCACATAAACATCGCGTCCAATCAAAATCTGGGCCCGCGCTGCTACTAGTCTTGAGCGTTGACCGCGACGGCGTGGACGAGGCAAACGCTGGAACGCCGAGGTCACCGCCCTCGGCTATAACCGGCTCCTGGAGCAGGGGAAGCAAGCCATGCGTGGCCGCCGACGCAACGATTTCAAGTCCGCCGCTTTCCCGCAGTTCGCGAAAAGTGGCTAGCAAATCGCATTTGCATTCATCGACAAAGAAGCGCCGGGTTTCGCGAAAGATTTTGAAATAAAAGTTCGCGAGCTCATGCAGCGGCGGGTGATTGCGATTTCGTTTCCGTTCACGCGTCGCGAGATCGATTAACGAATCAAGATGCCGTACGTAACGCTCGCAAAGCAGTTTGTCCTGCAGCATTGCGCAGAGCGTCGGCGTGAGCGACATGGCAAGCTTGAACGGCACATGCTCATCGACCAGGCGCTGCATCATGCGCACCAGCGGCACATAACACTCCGTTATTGCTTCGAAGAACCAGTCTTCTTCCAGAAAATGCTCGTGCTCGGGATGGCGAACGAACGGCAGGTGTGCGTGAAGAATGAGAGCGAGAGAACCGGAAGACATTACGGATTTCGGACTGCGGATTCCGATCAATTCCGCTATCAGGTCGCGTTGAAATCCGCAATCCGCAATCGCCAATCGGCGATTGCGTTAGAGCGTGCGGCAAAAGTCCTGGAAGCGATCCAACCCTTTTTTGATTACATCGATACTCGTGGCGTAACTGAGCCGGACAGTGCGATCGTCTCCGAAGGCGGCTCCGGGAACGACCGCGACATTGGCTTTGCTCAGCAAACGATCCGCGAAATTTTGCGACGTTAGACCAAGCTGACTGATATTTACCAGCACGTAAAATGCGCCCTCCGGTTTGACGGCAGTAACGTTGGAAATCTTCGAGACACGATCGAACATGTAATTGCGGCGCATATCGAACTCTTCCCGCATGTCGATTATCGGTTGTTGATCGCCCTTTAAAGCAGCGACTGCGCCGTACTGCGAGAAAGAAGAAGGATTGGATGCGGTATGGCTTTGAATGGAATCGACCGCCTTGGCCACAGGCTCGGGCGCTGCCAGATAACCAAGCCGCCAGCCTGTCATCGCGTAAGTTTTACTGAAGCCGTTGATTGTAATCGTCAGATCGTAAGCTGCCTCGGAGAGCGAGGCGATGCTCACATGTTTTGAATTGTCGTAAACGAGCTTTTCGTAGATTTCGTCCGACAAAATGTAAATGTCTTCTTCAGCCGCAACATCGACAATTGCCTGCAATTCCTCTCGCGTATAGACAGACCCGGTCGGATTGCAGGGACTGTTCATGATCAACATCTTCGTGCGAGGGGTCATGGCATTTTCAAAATCTTCGGCGCGCATTTTCCAGGAGTTGCGCTCGCTGGTCGGCACGATCACGGGTTCAGCGCCGACTAATCTGACCATCTCCGGATAACTGACCCAATAGGGCGCGGGAATGACGACTTCATCGCCGGGCTGGCATGTGGCGAGGATCGCGTTGTAGCACGCGTGCTTTGCGCCGTTACTCACGATAACCTGCGACGCGCGGTAATTCACGTCGTTATCGGCAGCCAATTTTTCCGCGATTGCCTGGCGCAATTCCGGGATGCCGGCGCTGGGCGTGTATTTTGTAAATCCGGCCTCCAATGCGTCGATCGCAGCCTTTTTTATATGTTCGGGTGTATCGAAATCTGGCTCGCCTGCGCCAAAGCCGCAGACATCTATGCCCTCGGCTTTCATGGCTTTGGCCTTGCTATCGATCGAGAGAGTAAGCGAAGGACTCAGTTGAGCCGCGCGTTCGGAAATTTCCATAGGAGTAGGGCTGGTTGTGGGGTGGTTCAAAATGGAGCGCAAACTATGGGCGCCGATAGAAGTTTTCAATGAGAGGTTTGAAATTATTCTCGTCGATTCGAATAATTGCCATTTCGCGTTTGGCGTTCTCCGGAGAATCCGAGGCGTGCGCGGCATTGATCATGATGGTTTGGCCGAATTCTCTCCGGATCGAGCCTGGCGGCGCCTTGGCCGGATCAGTTGGGCCGAGCACGTCGCGAATCTTACGGACCGCATCAACACCCTGATAAACAATCGCGATCGATTTTTCCGTTCCGGCAGCGTCGCGTTCTTCAGACGGACATTCGCTTGGCTTTCGCCCGGCCATGAATTCGACAATGCTTTCCCAGTTTTCGCGGCCGCTCTTTGGGTCGAGTTTTTTCTCAAGAACCGGCAGCACAGGGCCATAGAATTCCTCCGCTTGCGCAACGCTCATCTGATGAACTTTGAATCCAATGATGGAGAGCCCCGAGCGGGAAAATACTTCAATGACCCCGCCCGGCCGCAGATTTGGAAACCTGAAATTGTCGGGTTTGATCAGGACGAGCGTCTTTTCGACTTGCTCGTCGCCGGGGAAGGGGACGACCCGATCCAAAATTCCGCCGTCAGAATCGGAAAATTCCGCCCAGAGCTTCAAATCGTGCTCAACTGCTTTTGGATCGAAAGCCGCCAATACTCCGGGCTCAAAGTAAGTTACCTTCCCTGAATCATCTGTGATGTAATCTCCGTAGGTGTCGCGAATCGTTTCGCCGCTGGTGCGCTCGTGCACGATATGACCAATCGTGGTGCGCATCTTTTCGACCGCGTCCGGGCCGCGAAAAATGAGGAACAAAACGCGCGGGCGTTGTCCGTTTTTCTCGCCTGTGAAATTCTTCAGAACGTACTCGCGAATCAGCTCTTGTGTCGCGCGATGACGCGGATCGGTTTCCGTCACGATCGTCTCGGCATAGCGTTTGGTTAACTCCAGACCCGGTGCAAACATGCGTCCGCCCACCAGATCGAGTCCTGTGCGGGAAATCAGCCGGCCAACGATGCCGCCGGTGCGCGATTTTCGCATCGAGTACGGCGTGACGGCAACATAGGCAAGTTGTTCGTTCTGCATGGTGTCTGTTTCAGCCGCGGCTCGTGTTTAAACCGCGTAGAATGCAGAGAAACCGAAGCCGCCAAGGCTGAAAGAACCTATCTGTTAGAGTTTACTCGCGCAAATCCAAAGTCGCGTACCTTTCCAATCTGACCTTGGCCTAATTCCCAACCGGGGCGCATGCGGTGCCTTCGCCAGTACGGCGATCCATTTCCCGCGACGGTTTATTTTCACGACCTCAATCTTGTTCCGTCGCAGAGCATGAAAGAATTTGTCTTCATGCTTGCGCAACACGCCGGAAAGAATTAGCCAATGACCGCGTTTCAGTTTCGGGAGAATTTCGATCAACAACTCGCTGTAAAGATTTGCAGCAACAATGTCCGTCCCGACCCGGGACTTCCATTTGCGCAGATCGGTCAACTTAAAATCGACATTATCGATTTTGTTAGAGCGGGCATTCGCTTTCGCTACGGAAATCGCTTTCGGATCGACATCAATGCCAACCACGCGTTCTGCGCCGAAGCGTTTCGCCGCGAGAGCGAGAATTCCGCTTCCGGTTCCAAGATCGGCAAGCGACCAGCTATTCTTCCATTCACGAGTCAAGCGTTCGAGGAGACGGAGCGACATTGCCGTCGTTGCATGTTCTCCTGTTCCAAACGCCGTGGAAGCGGGAATGACGAGGAGCCGCGGTTTCTTCGGCACGAACGCCTTTGGGGTTTGGAAATCGACCCTTCCTCTAATCACCAGTCGTTTTCCGACCTTGATTGGCTTCGATTGGTGAAGGCGGGCGAATCGCTGTAGCCAATTGCGGGGCAACTTCTCCGTGCGTCCGCCGAATTGTTCGACGAGTTTTCTGGAATCATTGCGTGATGCGCACGGAATTTCGAGTTGCCGCCGCTTCCGCCCGGGTCTCGAGATGATTGCAAGTCTGCCGCCTGAACGCGCTTGCAAAATGGTTTCGTGCGCACGCAGCCAGCGCGGCTCAGCAATTTTACGCCACAGATACATCGCTTCTGGGAGCGCCTGTCGCGCGCGATTCATTAGGGACCTTTGCGCCGCTGTCGCCCTTCACGTTATGTTACGCCTTAAGCAAAGACTGGAGCGGGTGACGAGGCTCGAACTCGCGACGTCCTCCTTGGCAAGGAGGTGCTCTACCACTGAGCTACACCCGCAGTTTACCTATGAAAACCGCATCGAACCGAACTGCCAGAAATTCCCGTTGCACACCGATTTTGTACGCCTATATTTAGGATGCATGAGAACACCACGGAATAGGATCGGAGTATTTCAGAAAGTCGGCGAATGTCTTTATCGGTATCCATCAAGCGGCGTCTATTATGCCAGAATCAAAGTTGACGGCAAGGAGATTCGCCAATCACTGCGGACTACGGATCGCGAAATCGCAAAGCGTACACTGGCGGATTTCAAAGAAAGGCATCGCGGGGTTGACCACTCCAAAGGCAAGACAACTTTGGCCGAATTGTGCGACCAATATGAGTCCACGCTTAAGCAGCAAAAGGAGAAAACCGTCGAGGGTAAGGAGCTGATCCTGCGACGGCTCAAATCGCATTGGCCGACCGGATCAGGCACGCAGGTGAGGAAAATCAAACCCTCCGATGTCCGGGCGTGGCTCGGGTGTTACGACTTTGGACGGGTGAGCTACAACAAACATCTGCGGGTCATCAAGGAGATCATGCGCCGTGCCGTTCAGGACGGCATCATCATTGAATCGCCAGCCGAGAAGATTAAGGCCGAGAAGTTGGCGAAGCCGATCCGCAAGACTCCAAGCTTTGAAGATTTTAAGGCGATCGTTGCCAGTATCCGCGAACAGAAGTATAGCGACACGGCAGAGGAAAGCGCCGACTTTGTTGAATTTCTCGGATTGTCCGGCCTGGGACTAGCAGAAGCGCGGGCGCTCCGGTGGGACGACATCGACTGGAGAAACAATCGAATTGTCACATTTCGCCACAAGACCGAAAGCGGGTTCACTATCCCATTGTTTCATCAACTGCGACCGTTGTTGGAGCGGCGCTTTGCAAATCGCAATGGCCGCGAAGAAGTATTCGGCGTCAAGAAAGCCGCAAAAGCAATCGCTGGCGCGTGCAAGCGGCTCAATCTGCCAAATTACACGCACATTTGTTTTCGCCGCATGTTTATTACCCGCGCCCTTGAGCGTGGCGTCGATGTAAAAACGCTGGCCGAGTGGCAAGGTCACAAAGATGGCGGCAAACTGATTCTGGGTACGTACTCGCACGTCCGGGCCGACCACAGCGAGAGGATGGCGCAGCTAATGAGCGATGAGCAACCGGAGAACGTGGTGACGTTGGAGACCGCGTTGGCGTGACTGAATCGAAACAATCTTACCGAAAGTAATTTTTAGCACTTCATCTCTATGGGCTATCTCCGGCGCGTCGTTAGGGAAATGATTCCGAGGGCTCGCGACCGCCAGAAATACGGCAAAAGTACATTTACTGAAGCCGGAGAACTTGCTGAGTATATAAGATTTGCTCGCGAACTCCTCGGCAGGGCGACTAGTTTCAGCAAGCTAGACGAACTACGGCAGGAGATACTTCGATCCATCGCCGAGCGTGTCTTATTATATATCGCCAGGGACGGCCGCAATTTGCGCAGACTTGAAAGAGCGTTAAACCCGCTCACCCTGATGCCGATGCCCCCACACATTCTAAAATTCTGGACGCATACGAAGAGGTGATCGAAAGAATATTTCCACCAACTACTGCGGAGGTCTGGGACTGTTTTCGCCGTCGCAATCCGAGGAATAGGCCGCCAACAAAGGATGTAATGCGAGACATAATCAAGAACACACTGCGCCTGCCGCTTGCCCCGGGACAACCATCGGGGCGTCCGCGCGGCAGCAGAAACCAACGAGTTAGAAAATAACTAACCCACCGAGCCGTTTCTAAGTTCATTATTTTTTTGGGTTTTCATGACGAGGGTTAGGTCATGATGAAAACCAATACAGCACCTCGAGGTGCACTAAAGATAAAACAGGCAGCCGAATATCTCGGCGAGCTTAGCACAGCCTCCGTTCGGCGCTTAATCAAGCGGAACCTAATTAGACCTAATCGTTCTCTACGGCACGTCCTAATTCCAGTCGCGGAGTTAGACAGATTTCTCGCCGGGGGGCACCGATGAGCTACGAACCTCTGCCCATCGAGTCAGGCAAACCGGCGTTGATCGTCGCCCAGATCGTTGAACACCTGGGAGGAGCCGAAAACACCGTTTTTGTGAAATCCTGCACTCCTAACATGGTTTTGACAAAAAAACCGCTCCAGGCTCGACCGGCATCACAAAGAACCATGCCCCTGAAAGAGACCGCGACGTATCTCGACACCGATGAGAACGAAAACCGACCTTATGAGGTCATTCGATACAAACCCCAGTCCTTCCGACAGAGGCACGAGCAAAACGGAGGATTGCCGTGAGCAGTACTCCAATTCAGCAAGCAAAACAGAGGCTTCCGCTTCCCAAGGATGATGAACGTTAATTATGAGACCCCTTATCCAATTAAGACGGGTTCTAACCATGAAAGCTCTGCCATCACCATTTCAAATCAAAATTCAATCCCAAATCGAAGATGAACGAGATATGCAACAATCGAATTGAGCACCTGCAAGAACTACTTGGCCCTGCAGTGCTGTTGCCATGGCCTGCTCGATCAAAGGGCGGCCATAGGAAATGGAAGGACCGGCAGCTCGCCGATATGAACGACTCCACTTATCTGGCTAAGCTCGAAAAGGCCGGGAACATTGGCGTCGCTCTTGGAAAGGTATCAGGTGGGCTTGTTACAATCGATCTTGACGACGACAAATATGTAGATGCTTTCCTGGAGGCGAATCCATCACTGACGCACTCGCTACGCACGCGGGGCAGCCGAGGCTGCAATATCTGGCTTCGTTGTAGCGGTTGAATATCCACCGACCCGTAGTCTAACGGACTTATCCGGAAATAAGCTCGGCGAATGGCGGGCCAATGGAAGCCAAACTATCATTGCGGGGACTCATCCAAGTGGCCTGCCATATCAGTTTCTGGTCGAAAGCCGAGTCATCACAATCGATTATGAGGACATTGTTTGGCCTAGTGACCTTACTCTAGTGCCTGCTACAGAGAGTAAGAGGAGTCAGAAGAGTCAAAAGAGAACAAGGAGTAGGAGAGAATAAAGTCGTATGCGTGGGTGTGTGTGAACAGATACAACCGCATTTTCCTCCTGATCTAATTTCCCAGGTAGCACCGAACGATTACCACCAAAATAACGCCAGTCTGTTTAAGCTCGCACGACTGGTGAGAAGCTATGAACGTGCTGTGGGTCGTCAGGCCACGGCGCAGGAATTGGAGTTTGTTTTTGACCGTTGGTCCCTGAGTGCCCGCAAATTCTGGAGACCCGGACTCGACCGAGACGATTATTACGCAGAGCTTCTGGACGCCTACAGCTATGCTCGCATCGGTCTCGATGAAAATCCAATTGAAGTAGCCGTTAGCCGCGCAAAGGCTGCTCCATTGCCGCAAGTGCAAGGTTTTACAGGCGAGCGCGTCCGCCTGCTTGTGGCGATCTGCCGGGAGATACAACAGATAACTGGCCCAAATCCGTTTTTCTTACCTACGCGCAAGCTCGGCGAGATTCTTGGCGTTCACTTTACCCAGGTTGCACGCTGGCTGCGAATATTAGCGGAGCCTTTGCAGATAATCCACCTCGCACCCGGCGAAGTTCGCAAACGTGACCGTAATCGGAGCCCACGTTATTTTTATGGACCGAGGTTGGATGTAGGCGAGACACTTGTGTCCTCTACACCGTCCTCATTATCCCAATCTCGTGTCGCCACCAAGCAACTAGCACTTCCCACGCACGCGGGAGCGTTGCCCTCTAGATAAGCTAACCTACACGAGCGCGATGGTCTTATGCCCAGTGTCTTGACGCACGAGGACGTGTAGCGATCAGCTAAAGGCCAACGCCCCTCTTTTGACGTTAATGCGCGACTCGCCAGACAAGTTGACCCGCTCGCCATAGATGGAAGAGCATTTTAATCTGACATTGCCTTCACAAGAGACTCAGAAGCGTTGTGGTTCGTGTTTCTGGCGGTTCGCGAGTTACTAAGACTTCTTTAAATCCTTTCTCGTCATGACGTGAAGGATTTCCTTATTCCTAAAAGAATTCGAGGTCCGCTTTGTTGCCGTTCCGATTTTCAGATAAGCAATCTTTAAGATTCCTGGAGCAGTGACAAGCCTCTTGTTAAGAAATCCAAACTCCATTAAAAGATACTTGATGAGGAAATTGGGGATTCTCGTTCTCTTCGCAGCGATGTCGCATTCCTCCGTGTTAGCTAAAGAAGGTTTACTAAATTCTTCGTGTGAAGAAGTGGCGTCAATTCTTGGTAAGCCATCCAGTCACGATAATGGGAACGTTTCCGGCATCAGGTATGACCGATACCACTTCGAAACACATGGCTGGAAAGCGACTGTTCTGTTCATCGACGGCAAAGCACAAAAACTCGACACCGAGAAAAGCGACGGTTCGTCGTTAAGTGTTGAGGACAAGAAGGCAATTTTCGAAGCATACGACGTGCCCAACACAGGGCAGGACTCCAAACTCCGGGGCTGGCGTCAATTGAGCGAAAATCACTTCATACGTGGCGATGGCCGGGTGCATATAATAACGCATCCCACTTCCATGACTGTTTTTTGGGACGACCTGCCCCGTGAGTTCTGGTGAGATAATCAAAAGATAAAGCATTAATTAATTATTTTTTGATGCTTAGGCACTGGCAGCGGTTGTTCCCAACGATTGGTTAGGCCATTCTCCACAGCAGCACAAGACCGAGAAGCATCACGATCGAGACCGCAGCAATCCATATTGAGACCTTTCTCAGTCTCGGCTGAAAGACGGCTGTCACTGCAGAGACAATGAGATTCACCAGAAGAATTCCTCCGGAAATCACCATTCCCCATGCAAAATAGGTGAGGGCGGACCATCCACTTCCCAAATGCCCAAAGAGTAAGAGCAGCATCCCAACAACGACGATTGCGAAAAGCGCAATTTGTAATCGTGGCAGCCAAGACATGCGGATCAATCTCGAAGAGATCAGGATTAAGGTCTAACGAGAAAGAAGTGAGCTACCGCCACCGAGAGCGAGCATGGCTTGAAGTGAAGAGGTTCTAGTCACGGGAAAAAGGGACGCACGCTGGGTGGCGGTCAGCTCCACTGACTGGTTAGATGCTTTTGTCGTCATCATCGCTCTTGCTGTATTTCGTGAGCAACTCGCCACCCATCATGAATAATCCCACTCCGCACCACATGACCGCAAGAAAAATGAAAATCATAGGAATGCCGTCGCTGAGGCTCGGGAAGGTGTGCATGGCGAAGCGATACAGGAAAGCCAAGAAGATGAGGCCACCCACGAGGAGTTGGAGAAAGCGAGTGATCAATCGCCACGCCGGCTCCTTCCTCGGCGAGATTTCAGGAGGTGCCTCGCCAGCCCCAACCTTGTCGCCCTGAGTCTCGCCAGTCCATAACTGGTAGCGATAAGCAAATCGATCTACGAGGTCGCGCAGCATCTAGCGAGAAAGAGATAAGCCGCGGCAGGGTGTCGTGGCAAACACGCTGAAATTGGCTTCATCTGTTGATTAGACCTCATATCTTAATTTCGCCAGTAGGCTTCCACGGCCCTCAGACCGTTTGACGACGTATTCTGTGGCTTCCGCCCGGCGCTGAGGGGAGTAGCTCAACAGAATCTCGTCGGCAGCGGCAACGCGGATTCGAGTAAGTGTCTGCGCCTTGAGCTCTGGCAGCGCAGCCTTCAGCGCGGCAATAGCTGCTCTGACATCGGACTCTGATACGTCTTGGCGCTCGCCCGTGACGAGCACGCCATCAACGTGGATTGGTGTGGCGCAACTGGTGAGCAGCATAGCTGTCGCGAGAGTGACGAACAATGGTTTGGGCGCCATGAGGTCTAACGAGAAAGAGATAAGCCACGGCAGGGCGCTGTGGCAAGCACACTGAACGCATTTCGATGTGGGGCCGTTGGCTTCATCGACTGGTTAGATGGGTTGATCGGTTAGATCGCGGAGGATTTTTGTCGCCGTAAACGCTGTTCACGGGCGGCTGATACTGCTTTCATTGAAACTTCTCTTCGTAAAGTGTGGGTGCTTTCATTTCAGAGCGTTTTTGTAGATTTTCCCATCCTTCATGATGACGACAAAGTTCTTTTCGGGGTTCTCGACAAGCTTAACGTTGGCAATCGGGTCGCCGTCAACTAGCAGCAAGTCGGCAAGCGCACCTGGCTTAACCACGCCGAGCTTTCCCGGATAAGGGTTCATAACACCAGAAAGCGCCATCAACTCGCCATTGTCTGCGGTGGCCATTTTGAGCACTTCTGCTGGTGTGTACCACTGCACCATCACGGAGAGATCGGTTCCGTGTCGCTTCGCTGCACCGGGGTCGAACAAAATATCTGCGCCCCAAGCCGTCTTGATCTTGTACTTCTTCGCCAGTTTATAGGCGTTATCCGTTCCGGCCCACACCTGCAGCGCTTTCTTCTGCGAGACTGGGCTCATTCGCTGAAATGCGCCTTCATCGTAGCGCAACGGCTGCAAACTCCACCAGATGCCCTTATCCGCCATCAACTTGGCTGTCGGCTCGTCGATTAAGTGGCCGTGTTCAATGCACTTTACGCCTGCAGCGATCGCTTGTCGGATCGCACGCGGCATATAAGCGTGAACGGTCACGTAAGTGCCCCAATTTTCGGCAGCTTCAACCGCCGCACGAATCTCCGGTTCAGTGAACTGAATCGATTCGATCGGGTTGAGAGGTGAGCTAACGCCGCCGCCGCCCATCAGCTTGATTTGACTTGCTCCATGCCTCAGCTGCTCTCGAGCGCGCAGCCGCACCTCATCGGGGCTGTCAGCAATTGCTGCGATTCCTTCGAGCTCGGAGTTGCTCAATGGCCCACCTAGCTTTCGCGGAAACTCGAAGAGAAAGCGAAAGTCTCCATGGCCCGAAGTTTGCGAGATCATAGCCCCCGAGGGATAGATTCGCGGTCCAACCATCACTCCCTCGTCGATGGCACGTTTCAGACCGAACACGGGACCACCCAAATCGCGAACAGTTGTGAAACCACTCATAAGTGTCATCTCAGCCTGCCGCGCCGCTAAAAGATGCAGGTAGGAGGGCTCGGAAGTCATGAGGACCGGCTGGGGTGTCGCTGCCATGAACAAATGCCAATGCGCGTCAATGAGGCCCGGCATTAAAACTCGCCCGTTTCCCGCTATGACCTGCACGTTGGAGTTCGCGTCGACGATGATCGGGCTCGCAGATATTTGCTCGATGGTATTGCCTCTGATCAACACGTTAGAAGGAGCTGACAGAGTGGGACTCGACCCGTCGAAGATGCGCACGTTCTGAAAAAGCGTTAACCCTTTGGTGGCCGGAACGAAGGGAGGCTCGCCCGGCACTTCTATGTCATAGTCTTGCCCTAAACTGACTTGGGAAAGCCCGACTAAGAGGGCCGACAACAGCGAGAATTGCGCGGCGAGCGCACAAGCAGCGATTGCGATGGGCAGGATGATCTTTTTCATAGAGGGAAGTGTCCGTTAAAAGGCGGCAAGTTGGCAAGTCGTCTTTTGGGCATGGGCCCTCTGATACCGCTTAAGCCACTTGGCAAAACTCAGCAGTTTTTGAAATCGTCAGCTTGCACGTGGGTCTCGTGCGAATCCAAGGTCGCTAGGCGCTTTTTTAGCCGCGACACTTTTGAGGCCAGAGCCCGCACCCGAGATGCACGCAGGTCCAGAATTTTCCCCACGGAGACTTCTAATCCTTCCGATGCCGGCTTGTTCTTTTTCATTTCTTAAAAAATTAACGAAAGGCGAGCATCTTTGCGGAGTCCCTTTTTTTTGTTAACGTGACGTCAAACATTAGGCGTCCAATATCAAATTAGCTTTAATAGCTAACTGCGGGTCATCAGGATGAGCCGCGACATGGCGCATGAAGTCGCGGTAAAGAGCGCGTTCAGCTTTAGGTTTGATGCTATCCATACAAAGATGGTTTCGCCTGATTCTTCTTTAATGCCATCAACGGTCATAAAAGTTAAATCAAGGCCGGGGTTGTGTTGACAGACACAGTGTAATCGCAGTGCAGTCGAAAAATAATAGGCATATGGGTTTCCTAGCACTCTCTCATATTGCCACTTAGCAATTCTAATTGTTCTACCCTCTTCTGAATAAAAGTAGCGGTCACCATCTTTGGTTAATTCGGCAACCCACGCGAATCTACCTTGCTTTTCAACGCTCGCGCACTCACGCAAGTAATGAATGTTTACTTTCATTGTTTCGACCGCCATGCGACGGCACAGATTTCTAGCGTCATGAATTGCCGTTCTCCAGCAATCGAAACGTTGTTTTTCATGTGCGCTCTTCTTCTAATGCGCGCTAGAAACGAACGAAAAAGGCCGCTGCTCACATCAGGAACAGCGGCCTTCGCCCGGAGATTTTGTTCGGAAGTCTCTCACTCCCGCGCATCGGATGAGAAAATCGGTTCTCAACCAAGCCACCGTGGTTATCTCCTACCCGGTTGGCAGACCAGCGCATTCACGCCAGCCATTCCTAATGCTCTCTTTAGGTAAATCTATCTAGCGGAAAACAGCAAGCCATTTGTTCTGCTCTTTTTGTGGGCTGAATGATTACAAAAAAGAAGGCAAGTCTTTCTTGAAAATCTTTCCGTAATGCGCGGTGCTAGATTAAAAATTTTCAGGCTAATCGGTATTATGAGGCACGAAGCGCAAATTCGGCACATCTTGAAACGCGACTGGCTAAGCATCCTATATCGTGGCAGTCGCGTTGAATCTTTCGAATCGAAAAATCAAATCCAACAAGTGAGGTAACTAATTATGGAAACAACAAGGTTGAATGAAAAAGAAAAGGCCACAGCGCGATTGCATGAAATAGCATCCACATCGTCATCGTTTGGACAGGCGTTCTGCTGACGATTGATTGCTATCGGTGTCGGCGTCGATGATGCGCTCGCGCAGGCTGAGGAGTCGGTGACGGTGTCAGGTCGGGAGTCGGGGTAGCTAAGGATGTTGCCTTCAGTATAGGCAGTTCCGTGGGAGTGGGCGTCAGGGATTGTTCCGGTGTCGGACTTGAAAGTTGAGCAGATCCCCGCGAAGCAACCAGTGAGTCTGTTAACACTTCCAAGCGGCAAACGAACATCCCTAAGACGATGATCAAAGCCACTAAGATGATGGTCAGCCAAGCAGTCACCATCGCGAGGAACTTGATCCAGCCGACAGACGGAGTTCCACTTTTTGATTCAGGCATGGCAATTTAATTTAAGTGGGAGGTCTGGCCGCGACAATCGTTCAACTAATGCGATAAATCGGGCGTTGAGGCACACACGAATCGACGGTGCTTCAATGCTTCGCGCCCGGCGTTTCTTCCGTCCAGTCAGGGCACATGGTTTCGCTTGGAAAATTACGGGCGGACAATCCGGCGTTCGCATCTTGGACAATTTCCAATGCTTCATCGAATGAATATCGCCCCGCATCGGCGAGACGATTTGTGTATCCGTGACGGTTTGGCTTCGACCACCCGCCGTAGTCGCTAGACCATATTAGCCAGTTCACTCTCCGTGTTTTCAGTTTCAAGCAGTTTAAGAATCTGATTCACTTTGGCCGCAATCACATCCGGCAATCAAAAACGATTCTAGCGCGATTCTGGCGCGGGACTCCGGCGTTTTAATCATTTTGTCATTGCCATGTGGAGAGCAATGATTCGGTCGGGCTTTTCGATCACCGGCACGTTATGCGAAAGGTAGGTCAGTGAGGTGTTGGTGAAGGCGATGGTGGAGGCGTCGGAAAAGGCGTTGTTGGAGGCATTCGGACCTGCGCCGATACTGGACCGGGTGCATTCAGGGTGACGCAAGCCATTGCGGCCACAGCAACCATAAGCGGGATCGCCGCTGGGAGGCGCACATGTGATAGGAGATGATTTCGAGTCGAGGAACGAGGAGTTTTCATAGGTTTGGAGATAACTGATCGTTTTGCCGCCCGGCAATCAAAAACGATTCGTAAGCGAATTGAACAAATATCCCAAGGGAAACAACGTCAGTCCAAGAACAGCACTCCAGAGGTCGAGGTAATGACCAACGCTGTGTGCGCGACCAAAATTCATCCAAGGAAACAGGTGAAGTGCTTCGGAGAGGTGAGCGAGCACGACTATCACGAGACATCCTGCACCGAGTAGCTGTAAGAACGAGGCCACAGTCTTTGTGCTGGAGAAAATCACTGCCGACCCGGCAAACAGCATACATACTGGCACTAACGCGAGCAGGGTTGTCTGTAATGTGGTATTCACCGCTCTTTAACGGCGGCATTCAATCACAAAGCGTCGTGAGCCGTAAAGCGTCTTAGATCGCGAATTGGCTTGCTCTGTGCAGCGCAAAAGCGGCAGAATCGGAGCGGAGCAGGACGTTGTATGGACGCACTCGCCAGCCGAATCGAGCATCAATTAAAAGCGTCAAATTACTGTACGGTGTACGAACGGGAATTGAGCCGAGTCTGGCCGATGTCGGATAAAGATCGTGAACGAAAAATCGACGCTTTCGCACTCGCGCATCGACTACAAGTTGTTTTCCATAAAGCGGGCGTGTACACGATCTTTGTGAGATACCGCCGCTCATCAACTGGCGAAGGGAGTGCCAAAGAAAAGCGCGAACGCCAGCAATTACGCGACGCGGTGAAGTGGCTAAAAAAAATGGAGCAGCGATGCACCAAGCAGATAAAGGTGATAAGGAAACAACGTAAGCAGGTAGAGGCGCGATACCGCAAATCGTTGCAGAGCGCACATAAGGTATCGAAGCGCTATAAACAGGAAAAGACGATTCTACGCATGCGTCAGGGGCGCTTCGTCGATAAGGCAGGGCAACGACATCCACCGATGACGTTGCAGGAGATCGGTCACTACTGGAACATCACGCGTGAGCGTGTCCGGCAAATCGAGAAAACCGCCCGAAAAAGATACTCATCACCACGCGAACGTGCAGGAATCCGCCGATGACATCGGGGCGGATTGTTTCTCATCCGGCAATCAAAAACGATTCTAGCGCCGCAGCTCGACCGAATGGCAGCGCATCGGAGATTAGATCGAAGCCGCGACCTATCGGTCGCGCTCAAGTGCTTTCGCGATGCGTTCCAAGAGAGCTTCGATCTTCGGCATATGATCGATCTGGCGCTGAAGATATTCTCGCTGGAGCTTTGCCGCTGGCGATGTAATCTGCCACCTGAATAAGACATAAAGAATCAGAAGAAAAAGCGCGATCGGCAGAAAACCGACGAGTGTCTCCGTCAGGCTGGTCTCGGCGACGAACGATGTTACGAATAACGTGTGCATGTTAAGAACATCATGGCCGGATCATTTGCCATCCGGCAATCAAAAACGATTCTAGCGCGATCCTGAGAAATGGGGCCGTTAGTAACTGTCTTGGTTTCAAGCATAACTTAGATCCGTTTTGAGTGCGCTGTTAAGGACGATCAGTAGTTTTCGCATGGTCGCCGTCAGGGCCAGTTTGGCTGGTTTGCCAGCCGCTCGCAGTCGCTGATAAAAGTTGCGCAAGATCGGGTTGTGGTGCGCCGCCACAAGCGCGGCCATATAAAGCCCGTGACGCACTGGTTTGCGGCCACCGTAAATTGCTCGTTTGCCACGCATCCGGCCGCTGTCACGATTAAACGGTGCGACTCCGACCAAAGCCGCAATTTCACGACGATTGAGTTCTCCTAATTCCGGTAACTGCGCTAGGAGTAATGCTGCCGTGCGCGCACCGACTCCGTTGATCGACGTCAGTTTGGCTGCTTTGGCCGAGAGTCCGTGTGATTGGTCGATGTGCCCTTTGATGAGCAAATCGAGTTGCTCGATCTGCTTTTTGATTTGGTTGATCAAACTGCGATTCAATCTTTGCACGGAAGCATCGCTGACCCGCGCCCCTCGATTCAGTTCCATTACGAGCAAGTGAGTTAAATGCCTGCGTTGGCTCTCCAACTCTCGCAGATGTTCTTGCTCCAATGTCGCAGCGGTGACTGTCTGCGGCTGCATCACCTTGCCAAACTCGCACAGTACTTCCGCGTCGATGCGATCGGTCTTAGCCAAGATTCCCGCCGCCCGCGCAAATTGCCGAACCCGGTTGGCTTGGACCAAACTGACTTTGATCCGCGCACGAGCAAGCGCCTGGACCAATCTGCGTTCATAACCGCCGCTCGATTCACAAATCACCTGCACTGATGCTTTGAGCTGTTTAATCCACTTGATCAGCTCGCGATGACCAATCGCGTCATTAGAGAAACGGCGTTTCTCATTCCCCACTGCCGCGTCCAAATAAGACTTGGCGATATCAACTCCTAAATAGACAAGTTGCTCTTTCACGTGATAAATAACTCCTGCTTCTAAGATGCGAGCTGGCCAGGCCGGTCCTGCCCTCGGGGTTTAAGACCGGCTTGGTCGCTCCAGTAACTGTTCGAGTTTCCTTCCCACGCCCAAGGGCAGGCGCGGATCGAACTAACGGACGTTCTTGGTCTAACCAGAAACGGCTTCATCGAGGATCTCGCACCTGCCGCCCTTTTGCACCAAATCAAGGGCCGTTTAAAGAAGATAGAGGCTTCATCGACTGGTTAGACTGCATGAACCTATTTTTCACCGGAAGATTGCTCGACATTGAATACCATACCGTATGGGTCTTTGATGTAGCAGCGCGGTATCTTTGGATTCTCCTCTATCACGGTGCAATCGGCTGCTACGAGTTGCCGCTTGGCCTTTTGAATGTCTGGCACAAGAAAGTCAAAGACCGGCCCGTGTTCTTTACCCCGTTCCACGTATAGGCAAAAAGCACCGGTTTCAAAGCCTACGATCGTTTCGCTCCGCTCTGTGATCGGCAGGCCAAGAACCGACCCATAAAACTTCAGTGCCTCTGACCACTTCTCGGTTCGGATAATGATATCCCGCGAAGCTTTGAATGTATTAGACATAGTAATCTCCTAATCTGCGGCCTAACTATAATTAGACTGTATCTTGCAATCTATTTCCTGCCCTCCCCAGGGGAAAGCGATTAAAGGCTGCACGGCGCGAATTGTGCCGAATCATTCCGCATTTTGGAAGCGCAATAGCGCCTCAAAAACTTTCCAGCCCGAACGGTGCGGGTTTATTTCAATGATTGTCATTTCAGCGGGCAGCGCTTCGTTTGCATTATGTGGTTGTCAGAAGATGAGTGGAAATCATCCGTTCTAATTGACTGCTCCTCTCTCCAGTTCGCTGCGAAATCCAAGCACCCCAGTGGGGTAGGTAGGCCCCCCCGCTCAGTGCAGCTGGGACTCCTGCGCCCCTCGGTGTCTCGCTGAAACCAGATGAACAGAAGTTCAAGTGTTGACAACAGGGTTTTTGGCTAGACGAATTCATGGAATGACGGTCCTCACATCTGTTGCTGGCGCCGCCGGCGACCGCGGAACGATCTTGAAACTGCAAGTTAGGTTATTGCCGTTTCTATTGGTGCTTTACGTCGTTGCCTTCATCGACAGAATAAATCTTGGCTTTGCGGCGCTGACGATGAACCGTGAGCTGGCAATTACCAGCCAGCAATTCGGTCTTGCGGCTGGGATTTTTTTCTGGGGATACTTCCTGTTCGAGATTCCGAGCAATTTGATCCTCCACAAAGTTGGGGCTCGCGTATGGATCATACGAATCTTGGTGACATGGGGGGCAGTTGCCATTTTGACGGGCTTTGTGCGTACGGCGAATCAGTTGTACGTTGCCCGTTTTGCGCTTGGACTAGCCGAAGCAGGGTACTTTCCTGGCATTGTTCTCTATCTCGGTTACTGGTTTCCACAGCAAGAAAAGGCGAAGGCCATTGCACTCATTCTCGTGGGAATACCCCTGGCTAGTGTTCTGGGCTCGCCGATTTCAGGATTTATTCTCGACCGTGTGCATTGGTTCGGTGTTAGCAGCTGGCGTTGGCTTTTGGTTCTCGAAGGAGCGCCGGCGCTATGCTGCGCGCCTCTGATCTATTTTGTGTTACCGAGTAGACCATCAGAAGCGAGATTTCTGACGGCACAGGAGAAATCGCGGATCAGTGACGAGTTAGAGGCGGAGGATCAACAGAAGGTCAGGGCACAACCTCTTTCCGTGATGCGGACGCTGGTTGACCTAAGAGTTTGGCATCTGGCATTCATTGGATTTGGACACGGATTTGCGACGTACACGTTCAACTTCTGGTTGCCTCAGCTATTGAGATCAGCTTCCGGCCAACAATCGAATTTGCGGGTCGGGATCCTTGTGATGGTTCCCAATCTGCTAGGCATGATCGCGATGTTCCTCGTTTCCCGCCACTCTGATCGTGCGCTGGAGCGGCGGTATCACATGGCAACATCCGTACTCTTGGCGGGAGTTTGCCTAGTGCTGCTCGGGATACCTCACACCTTGACCATGTCGGTTGTACTCTTTTGCGGTGTAGCCGTCGGAGCTTACAGTTTCTTGCCCGTCTTCTTCTCTGAGCCCGGAGAATTCCTCGCTGGCTACTCGGCCGCGGCTGGTATTGCTCTGGTGACATCCATCGCTAACCTGGGCGGCTTTGTTGGGCCCTACACAGCAGGTTTGCTTCGCCAGAACACGGGCAATTCGTATTCAGGCTTGGTTTGTGCAGGGATCTTTTACCTATTTTCCGGGATCCTTTCTTTACTGTTGCCAAAACGGCCTTTCGTTGGTCCGAGTGTCTTAGAGCGAAACACGACCGACGTAACTTTGGATCCTAGCGTTTAGTGCACAGGTTTGCGACACCAGGCTGCAACGAGTCCGATCCAGGGGACAACGCTGTTTGAACTCGCAACTTCGGATTGGAGCCGCTCTTGAAGAGTATCAAAATCGCCGAGCTCTTGATAAGAGAGATTGAGCTTCCGAATTTGTGGGAAAACGCTCTTCAAGGCATCAGAGACCCATCGTGTGAAGTCTGCATCATGGCCCAACTCCATTTCCAAACGCATCCGAGGCGCAGGCAGCCCAGCTTCTTGGAAGACTTTGTATAGATCCAAGCCCATCTCTGAATTCACACCGGAACGCACACTGGCCTCGTGGAGCAGCGAAACGGATGCAGACCAAAGCGGCAAGTGCTTGGAAAGAAGAACAAACGGTGCCCAGGACCCTTCCTGAAAAGCAATAGCGCCATCAGGTCGCACCTTCGCAGCGACAGAACGCAAGACAGCAACGGGATCAGGAAGAAACTGTAAGATGTAGCGGCCAACCGCTGCATCAAAGGATGAGTCAGCCGAAAACTCAGCGATGTCGGTCTGTACGAAGTTGATGTTCTTAAGACCTGCCTCGGCTGCGCGAGCACTCGCACGACCAAGTGTACGGGCATCACGCTCGATTGCCATAACCTCGCCGGAAGGCCCTACGAGCTTGGCCAACAACATTGCCACGTCACCCACGCCCGAGCCAAGGTCTAAGACACGTTGTCCGGAACCAATCCCGGCTTCGCGAAAAAACCTTTCGGTGACAGGGGCGAGCCGACTGGCCTGTCGGATCAGGCGCTCGTGCTCGGCATCAGTGTTGCCAAGTTGATAATCGCCCTGACGCTGAGAAGAGGTCATACGATTTGGGAACATTACGGTTACATGGGCTTCGCCATCAAGAGCTACTACCGATAATTTTTCGACTCTCCCTAGAGCACTCGTTTCCGTCTCGCCGATTTTTTTATCAGTTTTTCCGGCCGCTTGAGCCGCGTTGCTTCCTGTTTTGCGCTGACTATCCACCAGCTAATTGCCTTTCGAATGGGAACCGTCTCATGGGAGCTGTTGCGAGGCGGTGAACGACTGCAGATACAGGCGGAGATGGGCCCCCCCCCGCCATGTAGGATGAGATCTATTTAAGCTGTCAGTCAGTGCTTAATTCGCCAAGGTCCCATTGAAGTCATGACTGTCAGAACTACTTTGTGCCACTAACTAAACCCAAAAGGAAAATCCAATGCCCCAAAAACTAAAGGAACATCACACGAAGGCTGCCGAACACCATGAACACGCGGCGAAGCATCATCGCAAAGCAGCTGAACATCATGGCTCCGGCAAACACGAGACGGCGGCTCACCATGCGCATGCCGCGCACGGTCATCATTTGCACGCGACGCATCACGCTAGTGAAGCAGCAAAGCGTCACGTCGAGTTGCACGGACACAAGTAAAGCAGCTTGGCTATTCGGATTAACGCAATTCTTACCAGCACCGAGGAAGGTTACGTTTCGCGTAACGGGCAACGGATCGGTGACGGGAGGCGCTGTCACCTTCTTCGTGCCTTCACTTGTAAATCACCGCATGCAAGTGCTTCTTCATAATCTCTTCATCTTCGGCCTTCGATAGTGGGATATTTTTCTCTCCTTCACGAACAGACTCCAACCGCATGAATTCTTCGAATCCCGGGGCGGAGAAGATGAACGCGAAGTGGATTACTTCGCTTCCGATATTCGTTACAGAGATCCAGGTGTTGGCCGGGATAAACACAGTGGCCTCACCGTGCACGTCCCTCGAAGAGTCGCCAAGGCTCACCCTAGCTGTTCCATTCTCCAAAAAGAGGATCTCATCTGAGCCTGGGTGTTTGTGCCTGTCGATTTTGGCTCCGGGCGCCATATCCTCGGTACCGAAAACCAAACGCGAGGAGCCACCATTCTGCGGATCGACCTTTAGAATAAACCTCATTTCGGGTTGGGGCCCAAGGCCCTCGATGTCTCTCCATGATCGCCGCTCACCGTCGTTCTTCTCAAGGATCAGTGGAGTCGGCTTCGCAGCGTTCGTTGGCTGGTTAGCTGGGTCGGCAGACGCACTTCGGTAGTTAGTGCAAAACACTATTGAGCAGAAGAGGATAGATACGCTGGCTGGTCGCATAACACGCTCCTTCATTGGTTCTTGGTTGATGGGTTTATGATCTAACGAGAAAGAGATAAGCCACGGCAGGGTGTTGTGGCAAGCATGCTGAAGTTGTCCCGCAATGGGGCCGTTGGGTTCATCGACTGGTTAGGTCTCTCATTGGCTGGCGGGCTTGAGAGCTGGTGAATACCCAGTGGCTTTCCAAAATTCGCGCGGCATTGTGAATGTGGGTTTTCCGATCCAGCCGCGCTCGACTTCAATGTAATATGCGTCGCGATTTGGACTTGGATAATAGCGCACGTTTATCAACGCAATCTGATCCCAATCGCCAGTGAACTTGAGATCATTCAATGAATCCGGATAGCGGCCGAAGCGCACCTTGTGCAGCTCGATAAGCGCGACGGCAGTCTTGAGATGTTGATCCCCGAATTTGTTGTCGACACCACGAGTAATACCGGACGCGATGATAGAGCGGTACGCGATAATTCCACCTATTAGAGCTGCCACGGAAAGACCCCCGATTATGATTAACACCCAGAGCCACGCTTTCAATTTCGTTCGCGGAAGCTGCGGCGGACTTGGCATGGAGAAGCCTGAATGGGACCTAACAAGAAAGAGATAAGCCACAGCAGGGTGTCGTGGCAAACACGCTGAAGTTGCCTCGCAATGTGGCCGTTGGCTTCATCGTCTCGTTAGGCGTGGTAACGTGAATTATTGGCATTGAGAGAAGGTGCTTCTCCATTCAACGATGGTGTCCTTGTTCCACACGGAGTTGAGCAACAAGCTGATCGGTTTTTTGCGTGATGTCGTGCAAAATCCGAGAGCCTTCTTTAAGAATTGCAGGATACTGCGCGTATTCCCCGCGGAGCTGTTTAGTAGTCGAATCGTAGAAAAAGCTGCGACCTTCGGCGAGATGCGGTACGATCAATTGATCGCTGAGCGTTTGGTAATGTGCCATCGTGGCAAGCCCAGTGCTCGCGGCGGTGTCTAATTCCCGTATCCGGGCGATCGTCTCAATGTCCAGCAACTCCAAACCGCCGGCTTGGAGCAGCCATGTGTATTCATTGGGATTGTAATTGCTAGCCCAGCTAATCGGGGCAATTTCAGGCATTTCTCCCTTTGCGAGTTTATCCAAAAATTGGTTCATGTTTCGATCGTAATTCGCGGTGGTCTGTTTCAGTTTTTCAGCTGCCGCTACTGCGCCTTTTTCGAGGTAAGTTAGAATCTGTTCGCGGCGCTGCCGCTCCTGTTTGTGAATCTGATGATTGTTGAGCGCAAAAGCTGCGTAAACGCCGAGGAAAACGATGCCGAGTTCAAGAAGGCGATCAACTATCGCACTTCTCCAACTGTGTTTCGGCCGCTCCTCAATCAATGTGCTCACGTCGCCTAACGAGAAAGAGGTAAGCCACGGCAGGGTGTGATGGCAAACGCGCTGAAGTTATTCCATAATGGGGCCGTTGACTTCATCGTCTGGTTAGGCACTACCGTTCAGAAAGCGTCTTAAGAGAAGCAAGGCCAGCCTCGAAATGCTTTCCCAGCATGTGGTCCATATTGACGAAAATGCTCATAACTTTCGCCATATAAGGGTTCGTACCGTGCATTGCCCATGTTACCCTTGTCATATCATTCATCGGTTCCAGCGTGAATTCGTTGGCATTGTGGGCTTCAAATGGCTTTACAAAATCGACCCTCACCGTGATCTTGGAGGGAGCCGCTGACTCGGTAATTTCCATGCGCCCGCAGCCAGCGTTGCCTTTGCTTACCCATTCAGAAGAGGCGCCCTTGCCGCACACGGTTTCGCCGAACGTTCTTTTCATCGTGGAATCCATCTTGTCTTGAGGTGCCCAGGCCTGCCAGTTATGGAAATCGTTGATAAGCGCAAAGATTCGCTCCGGCGGAGCTTTGATATCTGCGACGCGTTGAATGTTTAGGATATTGGGCTTCGTCGCAGCGAAGCCCAAAATTCCGATGAGCACTACAACAAAGATAATTGCAATTGTCATGGCCAGACGCATGGGCCTAACGAGAAAGAGATAAGCCACAGCAAGGTGTCGTGGCAAACCCGCTGGAGTTGTTTCGCAATGGGACCGTTGGCTTCATCGATGGGTTAGATGGTTAGTGTGGAATGCCTTCTTCATCGGTGTGGGAGTGACTCTAATCTTAGACGTTGCTTCCAAATTAGCTGGTTTGGGATTTCGATGCGTCGGGCAGCCGGCCCTTGATCCACTTGATCTGTCCATTGTGATTTGATTCGTGTTCGCACACGTGGAACCACTTGCAATAATTGTTCGTCGGTCCCCAAAGCCAGTAATTATCAATCTGCATTGACCATGTGTCGTCCCGTTTCCGCAATTCCGCGAGCGTGTGCTCGCGTCCTTCACGCAGGCGATCGAGGTAATAGGACAGGTCATTTCCGCGGATCGTTCGCCGCGCCGCGTCGCCCAAACCGGCCGGTACGCCCCACTCTTTCACCGTCATCTCATCCCAATCGTCCCATTTTCTCCCCTCAAAGGTGTGTAGTTGGTAAAGACGCTCGATTGCCGCCAGATGGAGGAGCAAGGCGCCGATCGAGTTTGCCTTCGGGTCATGCAAATAGTCGAGCTGCGTTACGGTGAGCCCTTGGTACTGGCTGCAGAATCGTGTCGCGCATCCAGGTCAACATTGAAACCAGTGTGCCAATCTGCGGTGAGAAACCTTTGCGTGGGCCGATGATGTTCAATCCTTCGTTGACTACACCTCCCACTCCACCAGCGATAGAAGGCGACGACAAACCTCCCGCTCCAAGTCCGCAACCGAAGACTGCGGAGGCTTTCAAGAAGCTGCGGCGACTTCTCGGCTTCATCTATCTGAATGGTCTGAAGAAATGCACGATTCAGTACAGGCCTCACCATCTAACTAGAATTAGACGGCAATTTGTCATCTATTTCTTGCCTTTTAGAGGGAAGACCGGCTAAAAAGGCGGCGAGATGCCAACGTCAGTCCCATTTGTCCTACGCTTAGTTAGCGCACAACGTCGCCGCCATAGCAACAGCCTCCTGCTCCATCGGGCCATACGGATAACCCGGTGGTGTAATGCACTCCAACAAATACGGACGCAGATAACCCTCGAATCCGCCAAGCCGCTCATACTGTGACGTGTGGACAAGCTGATGTACAAGGAGGGGGCGTTGATTCCAGCAATCTGCCCGAATAAAAATGCCATAACGGAAGGTCAGACCATGCGTAAGAGGGTTGATAAGATTGGTTGCACGAGCCGCCGCTGCCAATGTCCGGGCTGTTGGTACGGGAATCTGCGCGACTCGCAGTAACCGCACGCGCTCCGGCTGTGCGACTCCGACTCGTCTCGCGTCTGCGAGTTGCGACTCGCTTAGCGCCACACCCGATTGGACGATTGCACGTTCTTGCCCAACGGCCCAACCGCACACAAGAGGCAATAGCATTTCAAGCTGTTGTGGCGTGATAATGCTCATAGTGGAGTGTAGGGCCTCATCGCCGAGAAAGAGATAAGCCACGGCAGGGTGTCGTGGCAAACACGCTGAACGCATTTCGAAATGGGGCCGTCGGCTTCATCGATTGGTTAGGCTCCAGTTGTGCGCTTACCATACAACTCAATCTTGTTTCCATCAGGATCGCGGACATAAACGGAAAAGCCGTCGTCCTGCTGCATCGTCTCTTCGGGAAACCCATGAGCTACCAGAGCGCTGCGCGCCTGCTCTGCCTTATCTTGCGGGATTAGGAAAGCGAAGTGTTGCCCGCTCCCTGGGCGCTCGCGCGCAAACAGCGCCAAACGCTGAGCGCCGATGCAAAACCGCGCTTGTTGCGGTCCGCGCGAATATAGCGGTAGTCCGAGAATGTCGCGGTAAAAGGCAATGGAACGCTCAAGATCTTGGACTTCGAACGCAATCTCGTGGATCCCGAGTATCGGAATATCGTCCATGTGATTCGACTACTTACACGCTATCACGAGGGCTAACTATAATTAGACTGCATCCTGCAATCTATCTCGCGCCCTTCCGTGGGAGAAGCGCGCAAAAGGCTGCATGTGGGCCTGCCAGTTCTTTTGAAATCGCCGCTGGGTTAATGCGTTACAGTCTCGCAGTGGTCCAGCACGCGGATAATCGCCCGGCGCGAACGCGACAAGGAACGGAACTTCGCGTACGCGACCGCTCTGCGGACCGCGTCGGGCCCTGAATACCAGATTGGGCCGTGTCGAAGCTGATCGCTGATTAGATCAAAGCCGTCCCCGTCTTTGCGGGGACGAATTTCGTAAACGTCCGCGACGGGGGAATCAACGATCCGGCTGCTTACACCCTGCCGAAGCTTGCCTAATAGGGCTTCCGTCAACCCAAGGCTATTCTGTTTGCTGCCCTTGTATCCCATGGTGTTTATCTTCCACGGCTTTGAAGGCCGACAAAAGAGACATTTCAGTTACTTTTTCGAGAAGCCGACGACATGATGAGCGCCTTCGCGTGAAAAAAAATCTCGTCAATTGTGAACTGCCTGGCCATACTCGGCAACTTTCTGCAGGCAAACGACGGAGGGAAAATTATGATTCACTTAATCTGGTACATTGTTGTTGGGTTGATCGCGGGGATTATCGCGAAATCAGTGATGCACGTGCACATGACGATTTTCTGGACAATCGTGCTCGGCATCATCGGATCGATCATCGGCGGCGCGGTTACCCACATGTTTTCGCACCCGACAAACGAACGATTTCATCCCGCCGGCCTCATTTTTTCCACCCTTGGCGCGATCCTGGTTCTCTACGTTTGCATCAAGCTGAATATCCATTTTCCCCGCGTTCTCTAATCAGGAAAAAGGAAAACTCTAGCCGCGGTCGTTGATCGCGGCCTCTCGGTGTAGAGGCGGCCCGTGTTCGGGCGATCTTAGCGATTAAGATTGTCATTTCGGGCCGCGATCAGAATACTGACTTAATGAAGTTCATCTTCACCAAGAACATCGGAATGCTCTTGCTTGCCATTTATCTCATCGTGGTCGGCCTCTCGACAATCTCCTCTCTTGCCATCTCGGGAGTTATTACAGGCGTACTGGCGCTGGCGGCAGGCATCTTCATCCTTGTCGGAAGGTAAGATGAAGCGAACGGCATTCATGAGCTGCGGTTAGGGCGGTTCTACTGGGAAAATTTAGCGACGAGCTGGAGAAGGAAACCAATTGTAATCAGCGCGATTCCAAGGCGACCGCACCAACGCACGAACCACGAATGCCAGATAGGTCGCCCTGAAGCCCTGATGAGATGCGCCAAAAATCTAATAAACAGCATCACGGCACCGATGAACGCCAAAATCAACCCACAAATATTTAGTGTTCTTGGTGTCAATATGCACATTGGAACAACGTCCAACTATAATTCGGGCCGAAAATCCCGCCTTTAATTACGAGTTTTTCCGGCCTAAGCAGCTTATGGGAAATTCTTAATGGGAACTGCGACGCGATGCGAGTAAAAATTCACGGTTCTTTGAAATCACCCGCTTGCTCGTGCGTTTCAATCACGTTGCCAGCCTCATCGTAAACGCTAATCACAACATCATGTGAACCGCTGTTAAACTTGGCAAAGCTAATGGCATTGCTGATTGCGGTTGGCCCGGCATACCACAGTGGACTGTATGGCAGCACATCGGAAATTAGATCGATGCCGTGTTTATCGCCCCGTGGCCGAATCTCGTAAACGTGTGTAGAAATCCTCGGTGGCGCAGGGGGCCGGATTCTTGGCCATTTGGCTTTCAAGAGCGATTCCAACGATGTGTAGCAATGCGAAAAGGCCTTGGTCGTTTGGGAAGCGACGTGCAGAAGCGTCAATCGAAGTTCGGACAGCGATTTTTTTGGCAATCGTGAACCCCAGCGCGGGCCTATCTCCCGCTTTGATCGCGTCTGCTTCGCTCACGTATTTGCCCTTTTTGCTCCTGCCGTTGGTTGCCGTGGCGATACCCTTGGTTGCCGTTGCCGTAGCGATACCCCTTGGTTGCCGTTGCCGTAGCGATACCCCCTTGGTTGCCGTTGCCGTAGCGATACCCTTGGTTGCCGTTGCCGTAGCGATACCCTTGGTTGCCGTAGTAGCCGTACCCCTGGCCGTTGCCGTAGCCGTACCCTTGGTTGCCGTTGCCGTAGCCGTACCCTTGATTGCCGTAGTAGCCGTACGGATAGTACCCGTAAGAGGGATACCCGTAGAAGAACGGAGAACCATATCCACCGGTAAAGATGAATTGGTTACCGCCGCTCCAATTACCGCCGCTCCAGTTGCGACCGCTCCGGTTGCCGCTGCGGCTGAATGTCGCTCCGCCTCGGGACGGCATCGACATGTGCCCATGGCCATGGCCGCCACCACCACGCCGCGGACCAGCGTTTACTGGCGACGCGGTTAACGTCACCGCAGCTAACCAACTTAAGGAAAATATGAGTTTTGCGTTCATAGAATGTTTCATAGAGCTTCCGTCTCTATCTAGCCAATACTTCGTAAGCTCGGCGTCATACTTTCTTGGTATAGGGACCCGCCGCGATTATTCGCGACCGGCTTACCAGCCGGCTCAAAGCTGCGGCGACGCCAAACCCGCGGCCTGCTGAAGGGGGTGGAGGCCGCCAGTCTCATCCAGCGTCATTTCGTGAGAGTTTCTTTTGTCGATCTCGAACAATCGCGTTTGTTGGGCTACCACAGGGACGCCGCAATTTGGTTTAATCGCCGAGGAAGTTGCCGAGGTGAACCCTGATCTGGTGGTGCACGACAAGAACGGCGAAATCTACACCGTGCGGTACGACGCAGTGAACGCGATGTTACTCAATGAGTTTCTCAAAGAGCACCGCAAAGCGGAGGAATTGAAGGCATCGTCGGAAGTCTCGCAGCAACCGTGAAAGAACAGGCAGCGCAAATCCAGAACGTGAGCACTCAGCTTGAAGCAAGCAAACCCGCGCCGCAAGTGGTCAACAATCCCTAACGAGAAAGAGATAAGCCAGGGCAGGGTGTCGTGGCAAGCACGCTGAGCTTGCTTCGCAATGGGGCCGTTGGCTTCATTGATTGGTTAGGCGTGTCGGTCATTCGGTCTCAGGTGGTAAAAGCTCTGTCCGGTATTGAGAGGCGAGTGCTTCAATTTTCACTTTTTGAGTCGCTTGGGTGGGCCCGTCGAGTTTGGGAGGTGGCGTCGTCCGGCTCGCGACACGGGCACCGACAGCCATGAAAAACTCTTCTTGCCCAGCTGGCGAGCATATGCAGAGCAACCGTGCCGGACGCTGTGAGACGTTGTGGAATTCGTGCGGCGCATTGGCCGGGATGTTAGCGGTCTCGCCAACTCGCAAGAGCGATTTCGTACCGCGGAAAGTGACCTCGACCTCGCCCTCAATGACACTGAACATTTCCTCGAAGTCGTGGCGATGCGGCGGAGGGCCACCACCGGGCGGCACAAGCATGTCGATGAGGTAGTAACGGCCGGCCGTGTCCTCGCCCGTCAGAAGAATCGTGTAGGTATCTCCAGCCAGTCCAATGTGAGGCAGGTTTGGGTCTTCATTGGGCCGTGCCAGCGCTAGATTTCGTTGAACGTTATCGGGTGGAATAGTTGAGGTCTCGGTTGCCATAGTTGGTGAGATTCACCGTTTGCTTCATGCACAGCGCGAGCATACGCCTAACGGCTACAGTCCGCGCACCGAAGCGGCCTGTGTGGACTGGATAAAGCGTTACATCCGGAATCATGGCGAGAATTGTGCCGAATCATTCGGCATTTTGGAAGCGCAATGATTCGCGCGTGACTCGTTCAAGTTCGAGAAACGCTGTCAGCTTTTCATCGCTACGAACGACAAACCGCTTTCCATTGTCGCGATGCGCGTCAACGATCCAGATTGTTCGCCCCTCGGAATCCACGGCTCCGGTTAGGCGGTTCTACTGGGAAAATTTAGCGACGAGCTGGAGAAGGAAACCAATAGTAATCAGCGCGATTCCAAGGCGACCGCACCAACGCACGAACCACGACTGCCAGATAGGTCGCCCTGAAACCCTGATGAGATGCGCTAAAAATCTAATAAACAGCATCACGGCACCGATGAACGACAAAATCAACCCACAAATATTTAGTGTTTTTGGTGTCAATATGCACATTGAAACAACTATAATTCGGGCCGAAAATCCCGCCCTTAATTACTGGTTTTTCCGGCCTAAGCGATCAGTTTCTATCTTCTTCTGTTTCTTCCGTCTCTTCGATGCGTCTCTTGCCAGTCATATATTTAACGTCCCGACGCCTTTTGTCTTTCGGATCATAATGCACGAAATCAGGCCTTGGACCGTCTTCATCGAATTCTGCTTCTTCCAATGCTGCCTCGTCTTCCTGCGTGCCCCGATTCGCTTCAAGTCGCGCACCCCGTTCATCTAATTCCGCGCCCCATGCTTTGCATTCCGCGACCGGGATGTAGACAAGCGGCCACTCTTTTAATTTCATCTCTTTACCGAAAATCGTTTTCGTTTTGCCGATGATGTGAAAACAGAACGCGGTTAGACCACCCGCTTTCATTCGCTTGTAAACGGCAGTACGACTAACTTTCGCGTACACGGCAGCCCCTCCGGGTGACACACACGGTCCGATATATTCGCAAAGTGCGTCGAACCACCTGCGCATCGCTGCGTGATTTCCTTCTGCACGGAAAATTCGAGTGCCGTCGTCCGCGACGCCTATTAGCCGCGCGAACGCCTTCGGAATTGCGACGAATTTGAACTCAGTTGCCATTTCGACAAAACATTGCGCCGTTTCAGCTCGGTCAAAAAGTTCGTGGGGTTCACTCTGCGCGCCTTGACGAAGCGCTCGTCACAGCAGCACTCTACCTTTATGCGCGTGACTTGAAAAGCGCGTGGAGCGTGCCAAAACAATCGATTAAGACTTGCTGACGTTAGCGCTCGCGTCACAGCTTTCGATCTGCTTCGTCAAACGCAATGGTGCGCTCAACATTGCCGCTGGAATCCGAAACACGAATCTCACCGGAGCGAAAGCACGCTCGGGTTTCGGCATAGTCGATGGTTAGGCCGCGACTGCATGACACTCATGCCTCTTCCATCCCAGCAGACGGGCTGGCAGACACAGGTCCTGCGCGAAGCAATGCGAACACAGCCGACACCGTGATGCCCACGAGGCGCAGCGGTAAAGACAAAAGCCAAACGACAGGGAATAGAATCAGCGCGAGCAACGCGATGGGCCAGCAAAGCACGAACAGAATGCACCACCCAACAAAAAGAATCAGAGCTTTCATATTTCTATCCTTTCGTTTCTGCGTCAA
This sequence comes from uncultured Verrucomicrobiae bacterium, assembly GCA_963719605.1. GTDB lineage: Bacteria > Verrucomicrobiota > Verrucomicrobiia > Chthoniobacterales > UBA10450 > Udaeobacter. Next base: position 79,772 of record CAVRCO010000017.1, on the reverse strand, counting down.
ACGTCAACTGCCGTCTAACGAGAAAGAGATAAGCCACGGTAGGGCTTCGTAGCAAACGCGCTGAAGTTGCCGAACTATGCGTCGCCGTCGCTTTTCGCATTGGGCCTCGGCAAATTATGCCAATGAGGTTACGACGTTAACAAACTCACGAGTCGATTAGATCGACGCCGCGTTTATCTTTGCGGGGTCGGACTTCGGCCCGGTCGCGCATCGCATCATTGTTAAAGAAGTGTCGCAAACGCCGCCGCCACCGCCAATCATCAGTGTCACATATGTGCGCGCCGATGAAAACGAACGCTGACTATTCCGAGTCGGAGGAGATTGCGTGGCGAAGGAAGTGAAAAAGCCACGGGAAGTGGCAACGGCTGACCTCATCCAGCAGTACCGAAGGCAAACTAGCTCTGCTCCAAACCTGGCAATCTCTCCGTGCCGAAACTCAACTCCAAGAGAACGATTACATCATCGCCCTAAAATCCCGGCTTCGGCACGTCCGCAGTTACCTCCTCCACCGTAAAGACCCAATCGCAAATATATGAACCACATCATGGGCACTTCTTCCCCGCTCTGTGGCATCAGGATTGGGGCGCCCCTTGAATTGTTGATGTTGCACATGGGGCCGATGAGTAAGAGAGAAACGCCCATGACTGAGGAAACGCGGACAGACGCCTACTTTTCTCGCGCGGGGTAGCACAGGCGCGGCTCGGCGCGTAATCGATCGCGTGATCTCTCTCCGAGAACACAGGCTCAACGCCCGGAGCTTCAAAAACTTTCCACCCCCAAGGTGCGGTTTGATTTCAATCACCGTCATCGGAGCGGCCAGCGCTGGGCTGGAGCGCTTGGATAGACCCATGACTCTTGCCATGACCTAGTCACACTTCTCGCCAACATCGCTCGTGTGCGGTGGCTGAAAAATCATTCGAGCAAATTGCAAGGCGCCGACAGCAAGTCCGAAAACGACGCCGGTATAAAACAGCCAGAAAACGCCCGAGATTAGAGCATTGTAAACCTGCAAGACGCCGGTCGTCGCTATGCCGAGGACACCAATCGTGTAGAAAACATAGCGGAAGGCCGCCATATCCTTGATTGCCGTCGGCCCCAGTTCTGATAAACGCCGTCGGCTCGCAAAACCAGAGGCAAAACCCAAAAGGAGCGAGAACCCGCTGGTCCAGCGCCAAATGGAAAGCGGCGTCGGTTTGATCGTCAGCAAGAGCATGCCGAATAAACAAGCGAAGAGCGGGACCAGGGCATTGCCGAGCAAAAGCCACAGGCGAAACTTATCCAGGGCCGACCAATCGTGCAGCGACTTGCTGCGAAACGCCACCACTACTCCGGCAAATCCAGCTAGCGCTAGCGCTAGCTGGGCGGCGGTCGACAAAGCTTCAGCTGGTTCCATCGCTTTGGGATTAGAAAGGATTTAGGCGATGCGGACAAACACGAAGTTCGTGGAGACTCCGCTATCGCTTCAGATCGGCTGCGGTTTCGATCTAACCGGAGACCGATCTTCCCCCGGCTACGCAGCTGGGAAATCCACCCGGTGATGGCGTTGCAGGTCGTTCAGTAAAAGCGCGCCCTTGACGCTCACCCGCCGATATGTTCACCTGAACACTCATGCGGGCGGCGCGCCTTCAAGATTCACTGGCACGACTCACTGCCGCGATACGTGAAGTCGAGTCTAAGCTTGCGGCAATGAAAGCCGAACACGATCCACTGGCGTCGCACATCTTTGTTTCGCGGCGAAATTATCGGAACGTCAACGATACGAAAAGCGGAAAACGCCGCGAAATGATCGCTCGGTTGAGTTTCAATACTGCCTGTGAGCTGGGGTTTCGCGGGAGCCTCGACGAATGGGAACGCCTCACGGGAGCAGTTGGGAGGCGGTGAATGATCAAATAAACTTAATCGCGTCTACACGAGCCTTGCCATGGCGATTAGCCGCAGTAAAGCTGCCACCAAAGAAATTTCCAGTTATGGTTGCATGGCGGGAATACACACCGTTGCCGAGCAAAACTCCGCCACCAGAGACTTCGGGCAGTCCGATTCCTGGCGGTGCTTCAAGTGACTTGGGCGCCCGCTCAGCCGCTCGCGTCGGCGAAAGATTCGGTTCGCAGCGATCCAACGTGTCGATAAGTGTTCATGAGCACGCCCGAGGACGTGGCCTTCGTGCTGACGAGAGCGAGTTCGCGCGGGTCAGCACTGTCCGAAAAGAAGCGTTTGCCCCGGCCCAGCAAGACCGGGTAGACGAGCAGCACAACCTCGTCGACCAGTCCCTGCTCGAGCAGCACGGACGTCAGCGTCGAACTTCCCCAGACGATCAGGTCAGGGCCGTCCTTTGACTTGACGCCGCGAACACCCTCCATGATGTCCGCGCCTAGGTCCTCGACCGGACCCCATCCGAGGCTGTCCGGCCTGTGGGTCGCGACGTATTTCGTCGCGGCGTTCAGACCGTCCGCGATCGGACCGTTCTTGACCTTCGGCCAGTAGCCGGCCCAGATATCGTAGGTGCGGCGGCCAAGCAGCAGATCGAAGCTCCTGCCCTGTGCCTCGGCGATGGCCTCTGCCCCGGCCGCACTTCGATACGGTGCCGTCCATCCGCCATGCGCGTAGTCGCCGTCTTCGTCCCGTCCGCCGGGCGAGATCACGCCGTCCAGCGAGATGTGTTCGAAGATCCTGATCTTTCTCATTTTGAGTCTCCCTCTGTTAGGGAATCATATACTTTGACACTACCGGAGTTGCACTAAGTATATAAGCCCCCGTCATTCAGGCGTTGGAATAAGCTGGTTAAGATTGCCTAGCGAATCACTATCTATGCGCTCCAACTCACACCCACTTCAATCGGCGTCCCAATGTTTGGCTATCATACCGTCCTGCACGCGGAACATGTCGAATCCGAGGGCTTGATGATGCTGACCGTCACGCCCGGTCCACGTTTGGCGCACGTAAACGACAACCATGTCGTTGTCGCCAATCACATTCAACAATTCGCGCTTGTAATCCCCCGGGAGTTTTTGAGCGAAACGCTCCCGAAACGTTTCCATGAAACCCTTCAGCCCGGTTGGTACCTGAGGGTTATGCTGAATGTAGTCCGTGCGTAAAAACCGCGGTGCCGCATCGACATTGCGGCCGATGAGCACCGTTGTATAAAAATCTCGGACGATCGCTTGTTGCGCGCTGTTAAGTTTTCATCAGCCCAGGCGGGCTGCGCAAAAATAGATAGCGTAAATATCGAAATCAATATTCCGACGAGTCGTGCGGTACGTCTGTTAGACATATATCCAATTATTTCTTCCCTCCTATTGACCGTACAACTGCAGAGCCGTTCATCGGTTTTCCCAATGAACTCTACGCGAAGCCACCCCTCCTTAACGGAGATTTCTGATAGTCCGCCGCAATCTGATGCGAGCAAAAAACTCACCATTCTTTTGAAATCCCTTTGTGCTCGCGGGTCTGGATCACGTTGCCAGCGTCATCGTAAACGAATCACCGCGCCATCTGAGCAGCTGTAGAACTTCGCGTATCCGATTGCGTCCAGCATTCGATGCGGTGGAAATGCAAAACTTTCTGGATGTTCATGCTCAAATCTATCTAGAGGGGGGTCAGGTGGGCGGGCAATGCGCGCACGAGTAGTAAAAAAATCTCTGAAGTTCGTCGGTATTGAGAGGCGCGTAATCGAGTAGAAGATACTCCCCCCGAAACTACTGGACATATACCGGTGGTCTGAATTTTTGGTGAATGTCTTCGCATTCTGGTGCCACGTCGTTTCGAAAAAAATCTTTGTTCAAATTGTCAGAGAGCATTTGATCAAGGAGCAATACGAATTGGTTAAATTCTTCGAGCGTTGGTCTCACGAGAAATGTAAAGCGCGTTGGCTTGTTTTGACCGTCCTCACCGAAATCTTGCCTAAAAAGGTTGGATCTACCCATCGCCTTTGCCATTCGATTTAGAAGATGCATCTCAACGGCGAAGGCGACGAAGATTGGCACACGTTCACCCCAATCGCCTAATATGCTGTTTCTAAAGTAATCGGGGTGAAGTTCGTGCGGTTTCGCAAGCTCCTTGGCTTTCCAGATTTGCTGATGTTCGGGACTCAGATCAGCCAGATAACACAAGAACGCCGCAACGGCTCGGTTGCCATTCTTGTCGAAAGAAAAGCCGAACGATTTAAGCAGCACTTGGTCTTTCTCAGCCATGTCATCTGATCGGTAAAATTCATCCCGGACACAGATGTACCCGTCGATGTCTCTGTTCTCATAGGTGTAGCGAGGATCGTTCCGATAAAATTCCAAAACCGAGAGTTCGAACGAGCGAAACGAAAGCTGTGGATGTCCAAGGGCAAGTTCGAGTTCGTAGGGCCGATCAATGAAGTCAGATCGCTTTACAACTGATTTCAGGTGCGCAGTCCGAGCATAAATATAGACGTGTCGGAGATTGGAATTATCCAACTTCTTTATCTGAACTTCTTTCGGTTCGAAACCGACCCGAATAATCGCAGGGTTCACGTCGCTATTTTCGTCCAAGATGCCAATCAATTCCTTCTCGATGAGGGCTTCAATGTCAGGCTTGATCTGCTCCCATTGTTTGTTGAGTCGAGACGCGAGCTGGAGGGCGTGAATTCCATTAAAATCTCCAGAACTGAGATAAAACATGGTTACTTCCTCAAGAAGAGACTTTTCTCCTTCGTTCATATGCTGGGTAGCGACTGTATACTGTTTTGCGAGGCTGGAACTGCAAAAGTGTCCAAGCAGTACCGACTCGCAACCTCTAAAAACGCGCGATTTACAAATGAGCCGGCAGTCGGATTCGAACCGACGACCGCTTTGTCCACTTCTTTGTACACCGACGATATTTTTTGAGCTCATTTGAGAATACTTGGGATATCCCTCATTCGACACTTTCTCCTATGAAAGATCACTCAAGAGCAAGTGAGAAAAAGTGAGTGCAATCGATCGGTACTCCTTAGCAAGGAGGTGCTCTACCACCGAGCTACACCCGCAGTTTTGAGGGGAGACAAATAATGTCCAGCCGTCCGCAGCGCGCAACCTTTTAATTGTCGCCGGAGGATTGAAATAGTTGAATCCAAACAGGGCGCTAAATGCATCCTACGGTCAAATCATCCACTATGAATAGATTCATCCTTGTCTACATTTGCTCCCTCTCGGTGGCGATAAGCTCATTTGCGCAGGCGCCGACGGCCTCGCCACTCACAGGCACGCCTGCGGCAACCGCTGCCATTTCGCCAACCTCAACACCTCAAAGCAAGATCGAGCAGTCGATCAGAAAGAAACAGAAGAAACACTTTGGTTTCACAATAGGCGACCACGACACGGACTTGGATAAACTCGATCGCCTAGATCATGCAAAGTCCGACGACGTTCCAGCGATCGTGGTTCCAATCGTTGCCATTACGCTGCTGACAGTCTTTGGGGCGCCGGTCCTAATCGTCGGGCTGATCCTATATTTCAGTTTCTCCAGGTCGCGGGCCCTCCATCGAACGGTGCGGATGATGGTCGAAAAAGGACAGCCCGTGCCTGCGGCCCTGCTAAATCCACCACCGGCTCTGCGCCAACGTTCCGATCTGCGTCGCGGTGTTGTGCTGACGATGATCGGCTTGGGCCTAATGGTGTTTTTCGGCGCCGTGAACGATTGGGAGGGCGGTGCGTGGACCTTGGGCCTCATTCCGTTCCTCATCGGCGCTGGCTATTTGCTTGTATGGAAGCTGGACACAAAGAAGGACAACCCGCCGCCATTACCGTAATCTGCGGCCGTGGAGCTGACCGATGCAGACCTCGTCGCGCGAGTTCTTGTCGATGACGACCAGCACGCTTTCGGCGAACTGGTTCGGCGGCATCAATCCAGCGTGCGTGGTCTACTGCGCCAACTTACCCGGACCGACATCGCTCTCGCAGACGACCTGGCTCAGCAAGCCTTCCTGCGCGCCTACAAGAACATCCGGAGTTTTCGCGGCGAAGCGCGCTTTTCCACTTGGCTTTACCGGATTGCCTACAATTGTTTTCGAGAAGATGCGCGACGCCGGAAGGAACTTGTGGGAATCGATGAAGAACAACTTCAAACGCAACACGATCCTCAGGCGGCCGATCCTGGTTTAAGACACGACCTTATGCGCGCACTAAATCTACTTCCCTTGAATGAACGCTCCGCGATTTTACTTTGTTGCCAGAACGGTCTTTCGCACGATGAAGCTGCTCGTGTTCTCGACATCCCTCTTGGTACGGTAAAAACGAATGTTCTTAGAGGCCGCGAGAAATTGAAACGAATGCTTGCCGACTGGGGCCCAAATCAGGTAAAGTAGATATGAAGCAAATGAACCAGGAAGATTGGCTTGATCGAGAATTGCGCGAAGCGGCGCCGTATATCGACGACGAGGGATTTACTGCCCGGGTGTTGCAGCAGTTACCGCCGCTCCGGCGCCGTCATGATCTGTTGCGTGCTGTCATTCTTTTGGGAATGGCTTTCCTGGCGAGCGTGCTTGCCTATGTCGTTTCGGGTGGCGGTCGCTTTGTAGGTGTGACTCTTGAGCGTCTCGCGGCCTTGCCCGCGTTATGGGTCTTTGGGCTGGCTCTCGCCAGCGGCCTGGTGATAGCTGCTGCTGGCGCTACGGCCGCAATATCCAGAAGCCGGGCCTCGCTAACCTAACTGGTCCGACAAAGAAGCCGGCAGATTCGGCTAATCCGCGCAAAGTTTACGAGCTCGGTGGACATCGAGTTCAATCTGCCGGACTAAGGCATCCACATTTTCGAACTTCTGTTCCGGTCTGAGATAATGGATAAAACGGACTTCGACGTCCTGGCCATAGATATCGCGATCAAAGTCGAACAGATGAATTTCGAGCACGCGCTCGGATTTATCACTACTCACAGTTGGGCGATAGCCGAGATTTACCACGCCAGGATAAACGCTTCCTGCCAGTATCGCTTCCGCGAAATAAACCCCATTTGGAGGAAACTGCTCGCTATGGGCGCTCAGATTCGCCGTCGGGAACCCGATCTTTTTCCCCAAGTCATCACCCCGCACAACCGTCCCCAGGATCGTGTACTCACGGCCCAGCATTTCAGCGGCTTTCGCCAGATCGCCTGTTTCGACTGCGTGACGAATCGCTGTGCTGCTTACGAGCTCACCATTCCCGAGGGTAACAGGGGGAATTCCAACGACCTCAAAGTCGAATTGCGCACCCAGCTTTCGTAGGAGAGCAAGATTGCCGCGCCGGTCTTTTCCAAACGACCATTCATGCCCCACGCAGATTTCACGCAGCGGTTTGGAATGCGTCACTAGTTGTTGCACAAAGTCTTCCGGCGCAGTCGCGGCAAATGCCTTGTCGAATTTGATGACGAGCAGATGCCGTACTCCGAGGTTGCGAATCAGTTTGATCTTGTGTTGCGTGGCCGAAAGCAAATGGGGCGCATCCTTGGGCCGAAGCACTTTCATCGGATGCGGATCAAAGGTAACGACCACTGGAGTTCCGTTTGCCGTTCGGGCGTGCTCGGCCGAGGTGGAAATGACGGCTTGATGACCGCGGTGCACGCCGTCGAAAACCCCGATGGCGAGAAAAAGGGGACCGGGCAACCGAGCTAGCTCCGATATGGAATGGAGTGTTTCCATCAGGCGAATGACGAATGCCGAATGACGAATGACGAAGGAACTTCGAATGACGAATGCCGAAAATGTTGGCGAGCACGCAGTCGTGCTTCGTGCTTCGTCATTCTTTCGTTATTCGTCATTCGTCATTGGTCATTATTCTCAAGCTCCTCGCATGCGCGACACGTCTGGAAGGCTTAGGAGGCTGCTCAAAATTTCCTCGTGTGGCGCATCCTTGATTTGAGCAACACTAATAGCGTTAGCAACATCGAAGCGTCCGGATTTTGTGCGCCGCAACGACCTTAAGTGCGCCCCGCAACCGAGAGTCTCGCCGATCTCGTGGACATAAGTGCGAACATAGAAACCCTTACTGCACAAAACACTAAAATCGATATCGGGAAGGAGTATTCGATCAATTGTGTAGCGATAGACATGCACCAGGCGCGGATCTCGTTCGACCACTTTCCCTTGGCGCGCCAGTTTGTACAGCGGAACTCCGCCATGCTTTTTCGCCGAGACCATCGGTGGTATTTGGTAAAAATCGCCCCGGAACTTTTCAAATGCAGCGCGAATTTGGTTTTCGTCTAGCTCGGGAACCGGTCGCTGCTGAATTACTTCTCCCTGACGATCTTGTGTATCGGTCGTCACTCCGAGCACAAATGTTCCGGCGTATTCCTTGTCTTCGCTCATGAGTAAATCCTGGACCTTTGTGCCCCGTCCCACAGTGATCAAAAGTAAGCCGGTCGCTATGGGATCAAGCGTGCCGCAATGACCAACTTTTCTGACCTGGAGCTTTCGGCGAACCAGCGCGACGACGTCGTGTGAAGTCATCCCTTCAGCCTTGTCCACGAGCAGGACGCCGTCAGGAACCACGGGATAAGACATGACAAAAAGAAGGTTACAAAGTTACAACGTTGAAGCGTTGAAACGTTAAGCCATTGGAGTCGCTGCCGCCTTTAGCGAGTCAATCTTAGCGCGAACTTCTGCCAAAACTCGCTCTTCCACTTCCGGAAGCGTTCCGCGCACGCGCGCACCGGCGGCAAGCGCATGGCCTCCTCCGCCGAACTTCTGGCAGATAGCACACACATCGACAGCATCACTTTTGGAACGCATGCTAACACGCACTTTGCCATCCGACAGTTCTTCGAAAAATACAGCAACGATAACGCCCCGGACCGAGCGCAGGTGATCGATTAGCCCCTCGTTATCCTCGGGAAGGACAGCCAGTTCGGCGGCTGTTTTCAAGGTAAGACTAAAACTTGCGACCCGACCGTCCTGCTGGAAACGCATGGTGCGCAGCAGTTCGCGCAAAAGTTCCAGTCGTCGCCGGGGATAATTCTCATAGAGTTGCTGACTCAAACGCCCAACGTCGAGCCCTGTCCGAATGAGTTCCGCCGCGATCTCGAAAGTCTCAGCGCTGGTCTTTGGATACTGAAACGAGCCGGTATCAGTGGATATCGCAGCGTAAAGATTTTCTGCGATATCTCGATTGAACGGCAGGCCCTGGCTCTTGATCAGATGAAAAACGATTTCCGCTGTGGCAGGCGCAGACGAATCGATATGAACCACGTCACCGTAGCCAGGATTACTCAGGTGGTGGTCAATGTTAATCCAAATTTTCGAAGACCGGACTGCCGCCAGAGAAGTGCCAAGGCGGTTTTGAATTGCCGTATCGAGTGCGATGGCAACATCGAAATCCTCCGGAGTGGAAGGCGGCTTGGTGAGCAATTCGGCGCGTGGCAAGAACGAATATTTCTCCAGCATTCCGTCTTCATTCCATACGCGCACTTCTTTCCCCAGTGCTCGAAGGGAAAGCGCCAGCGCAAGCTGGCTGCCCAACGCGTCGCCGTCCGGGCGAACGTGACCCAAGATGGCGAAACGCTGATGCTCGCGTAATATCTGGCCAATCTCCTGGAATTTTGAGGCGCTCATCACGTATCCGCCGCCCTGTTTATCCCGCTGTAGCCTTTCGGCCTAGACGGATAAGCGGTTGCGAAAAAAGACGGCGACTCGCTACGATAGAAAGACCACAGGGCCGTAGCTGCAATCTTCACTTCTTTTCGCCTTGAGACGCTTCGATCTCCTGCATGATTTCTATAACTCTGGTCCCGCGCTCGATGGAGTCATCGAGACGAAAAATAAGGTGCGGCGTATACTTCATGGTGACGTGACGAGCAAGTTCTGCCTGCAACGCGGGACGATGAGACGCTAGCTTGCTCATCACGCTCTCGCGGGCCTCTGTTCCAAGAACGCTAACAAACACGTGCGCGTTCTTTAAGTCGGGTGTTACGTCCACATGGTTGATGCTGACCAGGGCACCTTCAAAGCTCATTTCTCGCGCGATGATCCCGCTCAGCTCCCGCTTCACAACTTCGTTAACGCGCAGCATTCGGTGTTTCATTTTTTTCGTTGAAGGGTTGAACCGTTGAAGCGATCGGGAATTTAACGCCTTCAACGGTGTAACGTTTCTACGGATCACAATTTTTGCGCGATAGCTTCAAGTTGATAGCACTCGATCACGTCGCCTACTTGATATTCACTGAAATCGCCGAGCTTGATTCCGCATTCCAGTCCGGAACGCACTTCCTTCACATCGTCCTGGAATCGGCGCAGCGTCGAAAGCCCGCCGTCATAAACAGGTTGCCGTCTACGGAGTACGCGGGCCCGAGCCACGCGAGCTATGCGGCCGTCAGTCACGAGGCAGCCGGCAACAATGCCTTTGCTAAGCTGGAAGACCTGCTTCACCTCGGCGTGTCCGATCACTGTTTCCCGGTGTTCGGGGTCGAGCAAACCGGCCATTGCTTCTTTGATCTGATCGAGCAGCTCATAGATGATGCTGTAAAGTTTGACCTGCACCCCTTCACTTTTTGCAGCGGAAACAGCCATGTTCTCCACCTTCACATTGAAACCGACCACTACAGCGCTCGAAGCGCTTGCCAGTAGGATATCGGATTCCGAAATCGGCCCTACAGCAGAATGAATGAGTTCAAGATCAACCTTTTTGCTCTCGATCTGTTTCAGCGCTCCAACCAATGCTTCCAGCGAGCCTTGTGCGTCGCACTTTAGCACGATCCGCAGGACTTTTTTCCCTCCTGCAGCTTCGAGCAGGCTCTCAAGGGTGGCACGTTTCGGAATGGCCAGTTTATCAGTACGTTTGGCCAGCAAACGTTCTTCGCTCAACGTTTTCGCAGATCGTTCAGAATCCATCACAAGCAGTTCATCGCCCGCGTTGGGTAGTCCGGTGAAACCGAGCACCTTCACCGGCATTGATGGAACGGCCTCCTTGACAGGTTTGCCGCGGTCGTCCAGCAACGATTTTACTTTGCCGCTGTAATCACCACAGATAAAAGGGTCGCCAATTTTCAGCGTCCCCATCTGTACAATAACGGTAGCAGTGGGACCGCGCCCAGCTTCTACCTGCGCTTCGATCACTGTCCCTCGCGGGGTAGCAGTAGGCGATGCCTTAAGTTCCATTACCTCTGCCTGCAACGCGATCATCTCAAGCAGGTGATCAATTCCTGTGCCTTTCGTTGCCGAGACGGGGCAAACAATCGTTTCACCTCCCCAATCTTCCGGGGCGAGGCCACGCTCCTGCAGTTGCTTCTTTACTCTATCGATGTTTGCCGAAGGAAGATCGATCTTATTGATCGCAACCATTATCTTCACGCGCGGCGCGGCTTTGGCGTGATTAATCGCCTCAATGGTTTGCGGCATGAGGCCATCGTCGGCTGCAACAACGAGCACAACGATGTCGGTGACATTCGCGCCCCGCGCGCGCATCGCTGTAAAGGCGGCGTGCCCCGGCGTGTCGATAAAGGTAAGTGTCGCGCCATTGTGATCAACGCTATAGGCGCCGATATGCTGAGTAATCCCGCCGGCTTCGCCCGCCGCGACACGGGTTTTGCGGATGGCGTCCATCAACGTTGTCTTGCCATGGTCAACATGTCCCATGAACGTGATAATCGGTGCCCGCGGCCTGAGTTCTTCTTTCTTTTCAATGACCGGCGGCGGGGGCGCGACGACCACCTGTTCAACCTTGTGGACACCGCCTCCTTTTTCGCGGCGTTCCTTTTCCAGAACGAAGCCATGGTTTTCCGCGATCTTTGAAGCGATGTCTGGCTCGATTGTTTGGTTGATATTGGCGAAAATGTTGTAATTCATCAGCTCCGCGATGAGCTGATGCGGTTTTAACCCTAGCTCGGTCGCCAGTTGCTTAACGACAATTGGTGGCTTGATTAAGATCACGTTCTGCGCCGCAGTTTCTTCCTCAGCGGGCGGCAAGGCGGTTGCATCCTGCCCAGCAGTCTTTTCAACGGTAACAGTGTCGGGCACGTCGATTGGGGACGTTTCCGGGGCCGCAGTCTTCTCAGGCGGGGCTGGTTTGAGGGGAGCCGGCGGAGTTTCCAGCGATGCCCTGATACGTGAAATTGGAGGTAAAACGGTTCGCTTCGGCTTTACCTCGCCGTCTTCGATCTTTTTGGTCGGTTTTTTTCGATCGATGAGTGAAACGCTTTCTGCTTCGCGAGTCGAAGGTCGAGCAGTTTCCGGCGCGGATTTTAAGAGCGGAGGGGTGCGCGCCTTAGCCGGTGGCGCAACGTCCTCCTTTATTTTTTGCTTCGGAAGCTTTGTCTTGGCCGTAGCTGCTGGCTTGCGAGCAGCAGCAGTCCCGCGCGCGGCCGGTTTGCGCGTTGCAGTTTTGCTGCTCGTCTTCGTTGCCATTGTTGTTCGTTTAAAATTTTGCTCATGGCCCGAGCTTCCTTAAACCAGAGCCATGTTATTGTACGAGTTCTTGCCGATGGACGGCCTCGTAAATCTCGCGCGCCTTTGTTTCATCGACTGCGAGAATATCCACTAAATCCTGTACATCCGCATCACGCAATCCCTCTAAGTTCGTAAAACCGGATTTTACCAGCGTGAGCGCCTGTTCTTCACTAACGGGTAGCGCGCCAGCAAGGGTCTGCGCTGCTTGCGCCACCTTTTGTTCTACCACGGTCGTCGCGGATGTGTCCTTGCCGATATTGATCTCCCAGCCAGTCAGTCGCGAAGTCAATCGCGCATTCTGCCCTTTTTTCCCGATTGCGAGCGAAAGCTGATCTTCATCCACGGAAATCTGCACGCTTTTCTTCTCCGTATCGAAAGCGAGTTTCTTTACTTTTGCCGGCTTGAGCGCTTCCAGAACGTATTCCTTTGGATCAGAGCTCCAGCGGATGATATCGACCTTTTCGTTGTTCAGCTCGCGGACGATGTTTTTGACACGCGAGCCGCGCATGCCAACACACGCGCCCACCGGATCCACTTTTTCGTTCGCGCTCCAGACTGCGATCTTGGTGCGATAGCCTGCTTCTCGCGCGATGCCGCGAATCTCCACGGTGCCGTCCGCGATTTCGCTTACTTCCAACTCGAAAAGTCTGCGCACAAAATTGGGATGGCTGCGCGACACAATGATCTCGGGGCCGCGGATACCGTTTTCCACAGCGACGACGTATGCGCGAAGCCGGTCGCCCACGTTGTAATCTTCTACCACGACTCGCTCGCGTTGCGGCATGATGGCCTCAAATTTTCCAAGATCGAGAACGACATCGGAACGATCGAAGCGCCGCACTGTTCCACTGACGATTTCGCCCGCGCGATCTTTGAATTCCTCATAGATCATTTCTTTCTCGGCTTGGCGAATCCGCTGCATCATCGCTTGTTTTGCGGTTTGCGCCGCGATGCGTCCAAAATTCTTCGGTGTTACTTCCACTTCGACGGCGTCGCCGACATTCGCATCCGGCTTGATCTTGCGCGCTTTCGACAGCTCGATCTCATCCTGTGGGTTCGTGACTTCGTCGACTACCACGAGGTTGGCCAGCGCTCGGATTTCCCCGGTTTTCGGATTGATGTCGATGCGCAGATCGCGCGAAGCGCCCACGCTCTTCTTGGAGGCTGAGAGCAGAGCGTTCGAGACTGCCTCGAGCAGGATTTCGCGTTTAATCCCGCGCTCCCGCTCCAGATAATCAAGCATCGCAATAAATTCTGCGTTCATAAAAAACATGTAGCCCGCAGACTAAAAAGAGTGGGACGCCAGTTCCCACTCCGATCAGCGCGCGGACTCGACGTTTAGGTTACCGTCTTGAGCCTTTCTCGTCAAGCTACCCATTCGGTTTGATTTGACGTCCAACGCTCAATATCGAACATGCAGCACCCAATGAATTCGCGCTTCCGAGCCGTTCTTGTCGTCCTTCTCGTGTGGGCGGTGATCTACCTGCCAGCGCTTGGTTCTATCGCGATCAAAGGAGAGGAGGGGCGCCGCATTTTGCCTGCGATCGGGATGCTCAAGTCCGGTAACTACATTGTTCCTGAAGTGGGAGGGAATCCATATTTCCGGAAACCGCCTCTCGTGAACTGGCTGGTAGCCGCATCCTTTAGAATTTTTGGAGTGCGCAACGAATGGACGGCGCGTTTGCCATCGGCAGTTGCCGTGCTTGCGGTGGCGATTGCATTAGTCACCGTGGCGCGCGCCAGTCTGGGTCCGAGAGGATCGATCATCGCGGCTCTCATTTGGATGACAAACATCGGAATGATAGAAAAAGGCCGGCTAATTGAAATCGAAGCGCTCTATATCTCTCTTTGTGGTCTTGCGACTATTTTTTGGCTGAGCTTTTTGGTCCAACGCAAATCGCCGTGGCTCATTTGGGTTCCGGCATCCATTTTTCTAGGACTTGGGCTTTTGGCGAAAGGTCCTACCCATCTGATATTTTTCTATGCGATCGTGTTTGCCGTTCTTTGGCAGATGAAAGAGTGGCGGCTTCTGATTCACCCGGCGCATCTCGCCGGGCTAGCGATCATGCTGGGGATCTTCGCGGCGTGGGCCATTCCCTTCTTGCACAGTACGACGACGCACGTGGCGGCAGTCAAGTGGTCGAATCAGTTCACAGGACGGCTCCAAGGCATCGATTTTAAGTTCGTCAGTTGGATTCAAAATATCCCGCGCAGTCTTATCTACTTTCTGCCCTGGGTTCTTCTCTTCCCCTTCATCAGGTTTTCAAAATTTCACGATTGACGCTGAGCGCCGGCTCGCGCGCGCTCTCGCTTGGGGAATAGCTGTCCCTTTTCTCGCTGTAAACCTCGTTCCCGGTGCAGTGCCCCGATATGGCATGCCCGTAATAGCTCCAGCTTCATGGCTGCTGGCGATGAGCTATGCCGGGCATGCGTTGCAGTGGCCCCGAAAAAGAGAGGCGATAGGCGAGCGAACATGGGCCAAAATAGTTGCGCTCTTCGTCGGACTTGGACTCGTTATTGGAGCGATTGGTTATCCACTCACAGCGGTGATCTTGAGGAACAGGCAACAAGTGAAGAAGGCTGCCGCCGAAATAAATTCCGTGGTTCCTCCGAATGAGACGCTGTATGCCGTGGACCCAGATTATCAGCCGGTATTTTTTTATGTGAAAGCGCCGCTTGGATATGTGAGTGACGTCCAGGAACTGCCAGCTGATGCTCATTATTTTCTTGTTCAAAGCGACGAAGAAAAGGAACCGACGAACACACCACGATGGGCGTCGCGACGTGCGCATCTGCGTGCTCGTGTGCGGGATTATCGCAAACGCGAGCTACTCCTCTTCGAAATTGGCCGTAAATGAACGTTGACAGGCTGGCAGATTGGAATTGGTTAGCATGCTAACCAATTTAACCTGCGTCACATGTTAGATGACGAAACATTTGGGCCGCTGCTCCACGGAACCGCACGTGCCTGGCGACTGAAGTTGGACGAACGACTCAAGCCAATGGGTCTGAGCCAGGCCAAATGGCGCACACTGCTGCATCTCTCGCTGGCAGGAGATGCACTTACGCAGGCTGAGATTGCCGCACGGCTGGGCGTGGAAGAGCCTTCCGTTGTGACTTTGTTGCACCGACTGGAAAAGGAACGCTGGATCATACGCAGGGGTTCACCACACGACCGCCGTTGCAAGATGGTGCTGCTCGGCCAACGGGCGCAGGATGTGATTTCTCAAATCAGCGCTGAAGCTGAAAAACTTCGCCAGGAATTAATGAAAAATATTTCGGCAGCGGACCTGCGTACCTGCATGCGCGTGCTCACACAGATTTACGAAAAAGCGGAAAAGAAAAACGGAAATGGCGCACAGGCGAAATTCCGGTCCACGGTAACGTCCACTATTAGAAAATGAACATTGTCCAAGAGGAAGAGCGTCGCATCGTGAATAAGCCGCCTCACGCAACAAAGGCTCGACGGAAGGGAGCGCACTCGGTTCCGCGCTGGGCCTACGTGCTTTTTGCCGTGCTGGCTGTTCTGATTCTGCTGCGCACCTTTCAGCGCGGTGTCAGCACCTTGAAACCGGCACAAGCCCCAGTGCGCCCTGTGACCGTAGCCAAAGTTGTTGCAAAAGATGTGCCCCTTTACCTCGATGAAATCGGCACCTGCGCGGCTTACGAATCTGTGCTGGTGCAGGCACAGGTCACCGGCGTAATCATCACGCGTAATTTTCAGGATGGCTCCGACGTGAAGAAAGGCGACTTGCTTTTCACAATCGATCCGCGCCCGTTTCAAGCCGCTCTCGACCAAGCGAAAGCGCAAGCCGAGTTGGACCAGGTGAATCTGAAGCGACAAGAGGACCTGCGTGCTAGAAAGGTGGTATCGCAGCAGGACTACGACACGGCCGTGGCGAACGCGCAGAAGTCTCAGGCAGCGACCGAAGCCGCCCAGGTGAACCTCGATTGGTGCTTCATAAAATCCCCGATCAACGGACGAGTAGGTTTGCGCAATGTTGATGTTGGCAACTTGGTTGGACCCTCGACTCCGCCGCTTGTCACCATTCTAGGTCTGGACCCGATTTACACCGATTTCACTGTGGCTGAGAACGATCTTCCGCTGGTTCGAAAATATCTGGGTGGGCCGAATATCAAAGTGCAAACCTACCTGCAGGATGGTTCAATCACGCCACGTACGGGCGATCTTTACTTCATTGACAACGCGGTGCAGCCAGGCTCCGGAACAGTGAAAGCCCGCGGGGTCACGCCGAATCCCGACCGCGCGCTGTGGCCCTCAGAATTTGTGCGGGTTCGCTTTCATCCTGGACACCCTCAAGAACGCCACGCTTGTCCCGGCACAGGCCGTCCAGGTTAGCCAAAGTGGGCCGTTTGTTTTCGTAGTGAAACCCGATAACACTGTCGATCTTCGCCCTGTAAAGCCCGGCCAACGGCAGGAAGGCGACCTCACCGTGATCGAGAGCGGCGTGAAACCCGATGAGACCGTAGTAGTGACCGGCCAGCTTTCGCTTGCGCCGGGAGCGAAAGTAGCGCCCCAACCGTACGCTGCGCCAAACCCCGGCAACTCTGAGCAGTCGGCCGAATTCAAAAAGCGCTATGTGATAATGAATGACGCGGAGCAACATGACGGCGAACGCGAAGTAAAAGATAGGGATCGCTTTAGATCGAAATCGTTTGCCGAGGACTTGTCTGAGTCGACGGCAAAGTTAGTCCCGATCGAAGGCTCAGGTCTCTCCGGGCCATTTATTCGCCGGCCAGTCATGACCGTGCTGTTGACATTGTCCGTGATCGTCGCGGGCCTCGCCACTTATGGGAAGCTCGCCGTCAACGATCTGCCCGCCGTCGATTACCCGGTAATTCAGGTCACCTGTTCCTACCCCGGAGCGGATCCAACGACCATGGCCAACAACATCGCCACGCCGCTGGAAAAACAGTTTCTGCAAATCCCCGGCCTAGACATCATCACCAGCAATAGCACGCAAAGTAATACATCCTTCACGTTGCAGTTCGTTCTGAGCAAAAGCATCACCGACGCCGCGACCGACGTCCAGGCCGCGATCCAGCGCGCCACAGGCAAATTGCCACTCGATCTGCCGAGTCCGCCCACATTCACGAAAACGAACCCGAACGATCAGGCTGTTTACTTGTTAGGCCTGATGTCGGATACGCTCACGGACTGGGACCTGTATAAGTACGCGTCCACCGCTGTTGCGCAGCGCATCAACATCCTGCCGGGCGTTTCGCAGGTGAGCATCTATGGCGTGCAAGGCGCGATTCGGATCAAAGCTGACCCGTCGGCGCTAGCTGCTCGCGGCCTGACCATGGACGATCTAGCTAGCGGGATTAAATCGGGCACGGTCTATTCTGGCGCGGGGCAATTCGACGGCGCGCATCGTACCTTTGTGCTGCAACCCAATGGGCAGATCGATCAGGCTGAGGGTTATCGCGGGTTGATCGTGGCACGCAACCCAAATGGGTCGCCGGTTTACCTTCGTGACGTCGCTGATGTGCGCCAAAGTGTACAGGACGAGCGCATCTCGCGCTTTTTCTGGATGCGCGGCTTTAAGCCGCCCGGCTCGGTGGTCGTGCTCGCGGTTAACCGGCAGGCGGGGGCAAACGCAGTTGAAGTTGCCAACTCTGTAAGGGCGCTGTTTCCGGAGCTACGCGCAAGCTTGCCCGGCTCGATCAAATTCACGCCGATATTCGACCGATCGCAAACCATCGTCAATTCCGCTGACGAGGTGAAATGGACGCTGATCATCGCGTTCGTGCTGGTAGTGGGCGTCATTTACGTTTTTCTCGGCCGCGCGACGGACACGCTAATTCCTGCTGTGGCGTTGCCGATGTCGCTGCTCCTCACCATCGCCGTGATGTACATGCTCAATTTCTCCATTAACAATCTCACGTTAATGGCGCTTACGCTGGCTATTGGTTTCCTTGTGGATGACGCGATCGTGTTTTTGGAAAACGTCGTGCGCCGGGCCGAGCACGGCGAGTCAATCCTGAAGGCCACCTTCAACAGCGCCGGCGAGATTTCCATCACCATTCTGTCGATGACCCTTTCGCTCGCAGCGGTTTTCATTCCGCTGGTTTTCATCCCCGGACTCCTTGGTCGCATCTTCCGCGAATTCTCCGTCACAATTATCGTGGCCATTCTCGCGTCGGGGCTTGTTTCGTTGACCCTCACGCCGTTGATGTGCGCGCGCATTTTGGGCGAGCGCAAAGCCGGTCACAAACGCGCCTGGATGGAACGGCACACAAGCAGTTTCATCAAACGCGTGATCGCTGTCTACGGTCGCGCGCTCGACTGGTTTCTCGATCGTGCGTGGCTCACTGTTCCGATTGTGCTCGCCTGTATTCTTGGTCTGTGGTTTTTCTTTACCCATTTACCGTTCACGTTGTTGCCACCGGGCGACAGCGGTTTCATTCGCGGGCGTATTCATCGCGCAAGGAAGGCTCGTCGCCCGAGCAGATGCGGGCGTATCAGGCGGAGGTTAATAAGAAATTCCAAGAGGATCCAGCCGTCGGGCAATTTTTCACACTCGCTGGTTTTTCCTCGCGCACCCCATTGTCGCAGGGCCTGTTGTTTCTTTTTCTGAAGCCGCGTAGCGAGCGTCCGCCTGTCGATCAAATCATTTTGCGGCTGCAAAAATCCCTTGGTTCTATTCCCGGCATCGTTGCGGTGCTAACGCCAAGTCCCGTGCTGCAAATCAGCGTCGGGGCCACGAGCCAGACCCAGGGACAGTACGCCTACACGATTAGCGGCATCGTCCCGGAGGACGTTTATGCCGTGGCCGACCAGTTGATGGCAAAGCTTCAGCAGTTCAAAGGCTTCGCCAGCGTCCGCTCCGATTATTACCACGACACGCCAAACCTTAGCATCGACATCAACCGGGATCGCGCCGCAACCTACGGCGTTTCTACTTCTGCCATCCAAAGCCTGTTGCGTAACGCTTACTCGCAAAACTACGTCTATCTCATCAAGGAACCGGACGATCAATACCAAGTCATTCTCGAAGTCAAAGACAAGCAGCGCGCGCACCCTGACGACTTGGACGACCTTTATGTCCGCAGCAGCACCAGCGGCAACTTCAGCGCGAGTGGCTCGGGTGGGGGAACCATAGCCACCACCACAGGTAACATGGACAGTCTCGTCCCAATGCGTGTTGTCACATCAACAAAGGAAGTTATCGGCCCTCAAGCTGTGAACCATTTAAACCAATTCACTAGCGTCACGTTTAACTTCAATTTGTTACCAGATGTCGCCATCGGCGATGCCACCAAGTTCATCGAGGACGCCTTCGCACAAATCCATCCGCAACATCCCACCGTGCAGGGTATTTTCCAGGGAGAAACACTCGTGTTCCAGCAACTGTTCCGTTCTCTGCCTCTGTTGCTGCTCGCCGCAGTCTTTGTTATGTATGTAATTCTGGGAATTCTTTACGAAAGTTATGTGCATCCATTCACGGTCTTGTTCCCAGCGATCGTGCCCGCAGTAGTGGGAGGTCTGGCCACATTGTATCTGTTTCACTCAGTGCTCTCGCTTTACAGCGTGATCGGACTTTTCCTGTTGTTAGGCATTGTCAAAAAGAACGGGATCATGGTTGTCGATTTTGCCTTGCAGCGAATCGACGAAGGCTGGGATCTCCGCTCGGCCATTCACGAAGCCAGTATAGAACGGTTTCGTCCCATTATGATGACCACGCTTGCCGCGCTCATGGGTGCAATACCGATTGCGCTGGGGTTCGGCCAGGACGCCGCATCGCGCCGCCCCCTCGGTCTGGTGATCGTAGGCGGCCTGATTTTCTCCCAACTGATTACGCTATTTGTGACACCAGTCATTTACCTCTGGCTCGAATGGTTCCAGGAACACGTCCTCGACAAAGTTCCATTCCTGCGCAGCACGCATACACATCACGAAGGCGAACCGGCCCCGAGCAGAAGGGAAGGTCAAATACGCACAGCTCCAGCCGGCGTGCACTGATCCCACTTACACTTGATCGGACTTGTCCTTGTGCTCCTGCTCGAGGTACTTAAACCATGCGCGCGATGGTTCTGGATAAGCCGCGGCAGCCACTCCAACTCCGCGACATAGAGAAACCGAGACCGGCCAAGGGACAACTACTTGTGCGAATCGCGACGTGCGCGGTCTGCAGGACCGATCTTCACGTGGTCGATGGCGAACTGCCGGATCCAAAACTCCCGCTCATACCAGGTCACCAAATCGTGGGGTACGTCGAAGAAGTGGGCCCCGAAATTCCTTCGTCCTTCAGCATTCCAGCTTCGTCATTCGCGATCGGAGATCGCGTCGGCATTCCGTGGCTCGGCTGGACCGATGGCGAATGCGCTTATTGTCGATCGAACCGGGAAAATCTGTGCGATCGAGCGCGATTTACCGGCTATACCATTGATGGTGGTTATGCGGAATTCACTGTCGCCGATGCACGATTCTGTTTTCATTTACCCGACCGCTACGATGATGTTGAGGTTGCGCCGTTACTTTGTGCGGGACTGATTGGTTATCGCTCCTATCGCAGAACCGGAGATGCGCGCAGGCTCGGCATTTATGGCTTTGGTAACGCTGCCCACCTGATCGCGCAGGTTGCCCTTCATGAAGGCCGCGACCTTTTCGTGTTTACGCGACCGGGCGACATGGAAACCCAGCAAAGCGCGAAAGTGCTAGGCGCAATCTGGGCCGGCGGTTCCGACGAGATGCCGCCGGAGAAACTTGATGCAGCAATTATCTTCGCCTCAGTCGGTCCGCTGGTGCGTGCGGCGCTGCGAGCGCTCGCCAAGGGCGGCATTGTAGTTTGCGGTGGAATTCACATGAGTGACATCCCCTCGTTTCCTTATGCCGATCTCTGGGAGGAACGGGTGATCACGTCGGTGGCCAACCTCACTCGGCGCGATGGCCAAGAATTTTTCGATATCGCGCCGAGGGTTCCGATCAAGACGAATACGGAAACATTTCCTTTGGAAGATGCTAATATTGCGCTTGATCAATTTCGTTCGGGCGAGTTGAAGGCCACTGCGGTGCTGGCGATCACCGAATGAGGCAGCCCGAAGGCGCTCTTGGCTATAACTAACCACATCCGCTTTTTCGGATCTTTTTTCACCGCGCGCGGGCTTGCGCGCGGGCTGCGATCGGGTTCACAAGATTGCCGGGGAGCCGTTTCTCGTCGTTTCGGACGGAACCAGCGGCGTTGCCTAGCGCTTCTTCCTCTGGAGCCAGAAATGGTCTGAACCGGCTTTTGTCGATCGCTTTCATGAAAGCTTCGTGCGGGGAGACAATGCCTTTTTCGAGGAGCGCCCAGATGGCGTCGTCCATGAACTGCATCCCCTCCGCTCTGCCTGACACGATCACATCCTGGAGTTTCTGCGTTGCGCCTTCGCGAATAATTGCGGCGACCGCGGCGTTCGCGATCAGGATTTCGTTTACTGCTATTCGCCCGGGTCGATCCGCTCTTTTTAAAAGCAATTGAGCCACCACACCGCGGAGCGAGTTCGCCAGCATGGCACGCGCCTGTGGTTGACGGTCGGCGGGAAAAACGTCCACCATTCGATCCACCGTTTTGCGCGCATTGTTAGTGTGCAGCGTACCGAACACGAGAAGACCGGTCTCGGCTGCGGTTAGAGCAAGTGAAACTGTTTCCAGGTCGCGCATTTCTCCGACGAGTACAATGTCGGTGTCTTCGCGCAGCGCGGCTTTTAGTCCCGCAGCGAACGAACTCGAATCTGTCTGGCACTTCGCGCTGTGTGATAGTGCTTTGCTTGTTGTCATGCACAAATTCGATCGGCTCCTCGATCGTCACGACGTGTTTCGCAAAGTTCTGATTGATGTAGTCGATCAGCGCAGCTTGCGTGGTGGTCTTGCCGGAGCCGGTAGGACCAGTCACAAGCACCAGACCTCCGCGTGATATTCAGCAAATTCTTTTACCACCACCGGAATGCCCAGGTCCTCGAGCGTAGCGATCCTGGTGGGAATCAGCCGAAACGTCGCACCGTAACCATTTGACTGCTTGAAGTAGTTACTGCGGAAACGAGAGGCTTCATCCATTTCATAGGCAAAATCCAGGTCTCCGCGTTGTTCAAAGGTTTCCCAGTTACGCGCTCCGCAAATTTCGCTCATCATCTGAATGGCTTCCTCACGTGAAATCGTCTCGGCGCGAATGGGCATGATGTCTCCATGCACACGCATTTTTGGTGGCTGGCCCTCCGCGAAGTGCAGATCGGAGCCGCCGTGTTTGACGATTACGCTGAGAAATTGGTCCAGGTAAGCCATTTGGTTAATGACGAACGACGACACGAAGGAATGACGAAGCTCGAATGATGAAAAGCCGCCGAATGAGATTGGTAGGGGCGTCCGTTGCTTGACGCTGAAAGCGTGCATTTGCCATCCCGGCTTGGTCATTCGAATTTACTTCGTCATTTGTCATTCGTGCTTTCGTCATTTTCTCACCTGTTGGCGCACCATTTGTTTCTGCTCGGCGCGGGCGTAAGCCTCCTGAGCGCTGATCAAGCCGCGCTGATACAGTTCGATCAGAGTATCATCCATCAAGCGCATGCCTTGCTTTTTGCCGGTCTGAATAATGCCGGGTAACATATACGTCTTCGCTTCGCGAATAACATTGGCGACCGCGGGTGTGTTCGTAAGAATCTCCAAAGCCAGCACGCGACCGGTGCCGTCCGCCCGGGGTATCAGCTGGTGACTGATGACGCCTCGCAGGGATTCGCTTACCATCACCCGGATTTGTTCCTGTTGATGGGCCGGAAACACGTCGAGTAGTCGATCAAGCGTGCGGGCTGCGCTGCTGGTATGCAGCGTTGCCAAAACAAGGTGACCGGTCTCAGCGGCAGTGATTGCGAGAGAAATCGTTTCCAAATCACGCATTTCTCCGACCATGATTATATCGGGATCTTCGCGGAGTGAAGCGCGTAATGCTGTGGCGAAAGAGTCGCTGTGAGTGAATATCTCTCGTTGGGTAACGTGACAGTTTTTCGACGTTAAAATGTATTCGATCGGGTCCTCCAATGTGATGATGTGATCGCGGCGCTCAATGTTTATCTGCTCGACCATTGCGGCCAGGGTCGTCGATTTGCCCGTTCCGACTGAACCGGTCGCCAGGATCAGCCCGTTCTGGTAACGGGTGAGTAGCTTGAGGCGCTCAGGCAATCCCAGTTCGTCCATGGTTCGGACGTGGCTGTTGATCACGCGGAAGACGATCTCAATCCCAAGCCGCTGACGAACCACGCTGGTGCGATAGCGGGCGAACTCGTTTTCGTATGCAAAATCCGAATCGCCGCGCGTATTGAGTTCGTTTTTATAGACGTCCGGGACAAATGCCTCAGCCAGCGCGGCAGTTTGTTCGGCGGTCAGCAGCGGTGCGTCGGGCCAGATAGGTTCCAAGCGTCCATGCAACCGCCATCTCGGCTGCGCGTTCACGGCCAAATGGACATCAGACGCGCCGGCTTTTTGGCCGACCTCGAGATAATCATCCACGTGCCGCATCACCTGCGATTTCACGGGAAGGTCGGGAGACTTAGCGATCATGGACGCCCCAGGGAAATAATATACGCAACCCAGCCGACGCGTAAATCCTAAAACGAGCCCGTCCCACAGGACACCTTAGATCACGGGCCTTATGTTTTGCGACGGGATTTTCCTCCGAAATCGGTCAGTCGATTTTTGACAAACTCGACTATCACCGGCCGGGCCAGGCCAGCGACGACTTTCAACGCAGCCAATGCAAAGCCAGTTTCGACCAGCTTCTTCTGTGATTTGCGGCTGCTTTTTGCATCCACATAAATTTTCTTCTTCCGCATCGGCGCCAAGGCGATGAGCGCACCGACAGCGGCTGCAGCGCTGATCCAGGAAACCGTTTGTTCTCGAAATGATCTGCGGAATTTCGCGGGGAAATCCAATTCATGGCGCAGGCCGCACAAGTCGCGCCCGACGCGTTCGCGTGAGCCTGCGATTTCCGCTCTCAGTTCGTCGATTGATTTGTTGCCTGGAGATTTCTCAGCCATTCACGATCCTTCTTTAATTCAGCCAAAGTGGCGCGAAAAAACGGCTTGGTGATTCGGCTCCGCGCGATCAGGAGCAGCACCAGTGCGATTATAAAATGCAGCACAGCGGCGGCCAGCGCTATCCATGGCCATGAAATTCCAGCCAGATGAGCTAACCCGACAACGGCGCCAGTTATGAGGAAAACATAACCCAGCGCACACAGGAGTAGCGCGAAAATCAAGCAACCGGCGAGTATCAGTAATTGCACTGCGGCCGATTTTGATTCCTCGGCGAGCAGGGCAAAGCGGCTTTCAAAAAACCCTGTAAGCGCGTTTATGAGCGCAAGGAGGTTTTCGAGCAAACCGGCATGTCCCGCAGGATTGCTGGACCGAGGGTTCTCACTGATCATCTCCGAAAGCTTTCGGAGTTAACGCCGGAAGATCAGACCCAGAACAAACCCGATTCCGAGCGCGGTAAAGATCGCCTTCGTTGGATTTTCGCGCACATATTGTTCGGCGTCTTCCTGGAACGTACGGGCTCGGTCCCTCGCATCCCCCCATGCTTGTTCTGCTTTGCCGCGTGCTTCGCCCCATTTCTGCTCTGCCTTGCCGCGATATTCTTCAGCCATGGCGCCTGCTGCCGATTTCAAATCTTCAGCTGCTCTGCGCGCATGTTGTTTACTGCTCTCCAACTTGTCGTGAGCGTCCCCGGGGGGCTCGTCTTTTGTTCTGCTTTGTTTTCTTCTGCCATTGGTAATCTCCAGTTGATTCTCAGCTACGACTATCCGCGTGCTTCACAAATTCGGCAAACACATCTCTTGACGAACTTGAGCGGCACGTGCAGCACCCAAAAACCAATCGCACTTCAACGTCTTGCAGGTTTTAGCGCGTTCCAACGAAAACAAAGAAATTACTATTCGCGAAAAATGATGCGCGCTTTGGTCAGATCGTAGGGTGAAAGCTCGACAGAAACCTTATCTCCCGGCACGATTCGGATGAAATGCTTCCGCATTTTACCCGAAATATGCGCAAGCACATTGCGTTGTCCCGGAAGATCGACCCGGAACATCGTACCCGGCAATACCTGAGTCACCGTGCCTTCCGTTACGATCTGTCCTTCCTTCGACACGGGCCGAATATATTCAAGTGCACGTGCGGCTCAAGGTGGGATCGACCCGCTGCGGCGGGTCGACGTTAGGTAAATGCAATTTCGTCGCCTATTCTAACTACGCGTTGCAGAGAACGGTGTCAGCCTCTCGCTACTGGCGCAGCTGGTCCCGCGAAATCGTCGGCAGATATTCCCGAAGCTCCTGGCGTTTCCACCACGCGCCGGTTTGCCGACGCTCCTCACTGTTTGTAAAACGATAGCGATAAAACATCGCGCGAATGTAGTTGGGCGGTTTATCCGGGAACGGGTTATGCGCAAGCAACGCAGTCACATCTCGCGATCCCTCCAACAGCCGGACGATTAGCCCGATCAACCACGGATTTTGCTCCGGAGTTTCCAGAGCGGCAAACCACATCTGCCAGTCAAGTCTTGGTTGGTGTGGTGCGCACCAGCCTGGGGCGCGTTTTACGTCGCCCGGTTTCCATTTGAATTCATAAGGGGCCCAAGTAATGCCATCGGTACTGCCTTCGATCACTATCTCGTCACGGTCCTTCGTCATCACGCGAAAGAGTCCGTAGCCGTTCACGATTCGAAATGCTTCCAGTTGTTCGTAGAAGTTCGCCAGCCATCCTGGCGGTCGGCTTTGCGGTTTGAACGCGCTGAAAATGAGCCACGCGTTGATTGGCAATGTGACAACAATCACTGCAATCGCCGCATATGCCGACAGACGACTCGTTATCCATCTGGCATTTGGAGGGCGGAGCTCCTGCGATGCCGGGCCTCGCGGGAGCTCGCCCCCCATGCTTCGGCGTATTGCCGCGTCATCGATCAATAGCAAGCACAACGCGATCGTCAGCAGATTGAAGAAGCAATAGTTGCCGGTGAGCGCGATTACCATTTGAAGGAAGATCATTAATCCTGCAGCAACCAGCCGCGCGCGTCGCGGCGCCCAGATAAAAAATGGCGCGATGATCTCCACTGCGAGACAAAATGCGACTGAGAAATGTTTGAACCATTCCGGAGTTTTGTCTGCCCACCAACTGAAGATTGTCGGCAACGGTTGGGACCAGTAATGATAATCAAGCGCTGTGAGCGCGCTCCAATGAAACGAATGATTCAGCCAACCCCAGGAATCGTCGCCGCTGGTTAGCTTCACGACGCCGGACATCAGCATTAGTTTGAAGAGAAGGAACTTGAGCAAGAACAAGCCCGCTCGTGAGACCGGAGAAGCGATAGTCGAGGTCGCTGTAGTCGGGATCGCCAATCCCGGCCACAACAAAAGGTCCCGCGGCCATACTCGCCATGGCGCAAGAAAGATCGACAAAAAGCCGGTCTCCAGCAGCAGAACATCCCATTGAAAGTTGAGAAACGTTTGTCCAGCAATGGTGAGTGACAGGTAAAAGACAAACAGCACGACGAGGGACAGCGCAGGAGCGACGCCGAAAATCAGAAGCAACGAAAGAACAACGCCTCCACCGCAAAGGAAATGCAGAAACGCGTTGCTCGAGTCGAACCAGCAAAGCGTCGGCAAAAGAAAATATGCGTCTGCCGCGAGTTGCTGCCGAACCGCCGGGAGAAACTGACTTACCGGCGACATTCCGTTGCTGCCAACAAGCCCATCGACTTGGACCCAAAGCGAAACGAATGCGATAAGATAGACGAGGCCAAGCATGCGGAGAAACCAGCGGCGCGCCCAAAAATACGTCGGCGGCCGCACGTCCTTTCCCCAGAGCAATCGAGTAAATGTTGATCCGAGGCTTCGATTGTGGGCGATGAATTTGTAAGCAGTCTCGGAAACTGCTGCGAAGCCAGGCACGTGATCGTAGCTCCACGCCAGCCATTCCTTTGAAGATCGATATCGCAACGAGCGATACACGGCTTCCGCGGCAAAGTAGGCTTCGCCATCCGGCTCGATGAATGCAACAGCACGCTTGAATTGTTCGACTGGAATTTCAGGGAACCGCGCGGCCGCGTCCTGACAAGTAGCATAATCCACTTTGCCTGCGGTGATTTCGCGCCAACGTTCGATCCACCGCTTGCAAAAATGACACTCACCATCCCAAATCATGAGAGGCCTTGGCGGTGGATTCAAAACGCGAAGGTGCATTCAGATTAGTAGAACGTGAGAGGTGAGACGTGAGAAGTGAGAAGTTTTAGTTGCACTTCTGTTCACTTCTCACGTCTCGCGAATCACTTCTCACTAAATCCCAAATTCCGCCCACACCGGCGCATGATCCGATGGCTCCTTGCCCTTGCGCATTTCGAGGTCAATCCCTGATGCGCTGCAGCGCTTAGCTAGTTTTTCGCCAGCCAGAATCGCGTCGATCCGCAGGCCGCGATTTCTTTCAAACGCGCGCATCTGATAATCCCACCAACTGAAAAGTTCACCTTCCTTGTGATGAATCCGCAGTGTGTCCCGCAAGCCGATTTCGCACAATTCCTGAAAAGCAGCGCGTTCGCGATCAGAACACATAATGGCACCGTGCCACAGGTCGGAATTGTAAACGTCGATATCTTCCGGTGCGACGTTGAAATCGCCGCACACCACAATATCGCTGGATTTTTCTTTTGCGATGCAATCTCGCAGGCGACGATACCAATGGAGTTTGTATTCGTAGGCAGGGGAGCCGACCGCCTGTCCGTTGGGCGCGTAAATCGAAAACACTCTCAAGCGGTCAACAGTTCCCGCAATCACGCGCGCCTGCGGATCGACTACTTCGTCGCAAAGCGATGGGCGCACATCGTACAATTTCATCTTCGTCAGAATCGCAACGCCGTTGTACGATTTTTCCCCATGATAAGCCGCATGATAACCGGCCGCCTGTAAAGCGAGCGCCGGAAATTGGTCGTCCGTGCATTTTGTCTCCTGCAAACAAACGATGTCCGGCCTGCTCGCCTCAAGCCAGGGGAATAAGCGGTCCTGGCGCTTGCGCAGCGAATTAATGTTCCAGGAGACGATTTTCATTTAGTGAGAAGTGAGAAGTAAGGGTAACAATGAATTTTATTCCATGACCATGCCACCTCTCACGTTTCACTTCTCAGAATTCCAATTCCATGCCGGGCGCCGGCACGATGATCTCTGACCGGTGAAGCGCTGCCGACAAGGTTGCGCGCATCCACTCCACGGCTGGTGGATCCCCGTGTACAAGAACAATCTTGCCGGGCGAAAGTTTTTTGGCGTAATCGATGAGCGCCTCGCGCGTCGCGTGCGCGCTGAACTGAAATTGTTCGATATTGCAGCGGACGCGCTGGGCCGGTTTGTCGGGATCAAGAGCAACCTCGCCATTCGATCTCGCCTCGCGCAGAAGACCGGCAGGCGATTCCGGGCTGGCATAGCCAACAAAAAAGATCGAATGCTGCGGATTCTCGATTAATCGACGCGCAAGAATATTGGAGAGTGTCTTTGGTATCATCATCCCACTGGAGAGCACGTAAACGTGTCCCGGGCGCAGCGGCGCGTCACGCACTGTTTGGTCATTCAAAATGAATGGTGCGGCTTCCCTCATTAATTGCAGACGTGGCAATTGCCGGCGAGTCATATGCGCGCGCCGATCGTAGATATCGGTCATCTTCGAGCTGAGACCGCCAATATAAATTGGAAACTCAGGCAGGAGCCTTTCACGACGGAATTTGTAAAGCATTGCCAGAATCTCTTGCGTTTTTCCGAGTGCGAAGACCGGTATGAGCACGCACGAGCGGCGCTCAAAACCAGCGCCAATCGCTTCTGCCAGGCGTCGCTCTTCACCGGCGCGTGTCCAGCCATTGGGTTTTGCGTGGTCGCCTCGCGTGCATTCCATGATCAGGACGTCAATCTTCGCGTCCGGAAAAATCGCCGCTTCCATGATCGTTTGGTCGTCGAAATTGACGTCTCCGGTGTAAAAGACTGTTTGCCCATCCGCGCGCAGCACAATTCCGCTCGAGCCCAGCACGTGTCCTGCGTCGAAAAACTCGAATGTCAGAGCGTCTTTTTCGCGCTGAGGTGCGCGCTCGCCTGCGATGGAGATTCGTTGACGCAGTGGACACCAACGCCAGCGTTCCGATGCGCGATCGGTTTCCCGATGCGTGAAAAGCGGATATAACCCTGCGACGGCGCGACCGATCTCCTCACGTTGCCGGGTCATTACATTAACCGAGTTATGCAAAAGTACCTTGCCAATCTCAGCCGTGGACTCGGTCATGAAAATGCGCGCGGTTGGAAAGCGTCGCATTAGTACCGGCAATGTGCCGATGTGATCTTGATGGGCGTGCGAGATCAGGATCGCCTCGATCTCCTGGTCCGCGATCGCCTTGAAATTCGGCAGCGCATCTTCACCGGTGTTCTTGGGATGCATTCCGCAATCGAGCACCAGTCGATGGCGGCCCATCTCGAGATAATATGAATTCGCACCAATCTCGGTGCGGCGCGTCAAGTTAATGAATTTCAAATGCAGTTCTTGTTAGTGCACCTTTTAATTCTTCTATCAGCCGCGCAATTCTCCGAACAGTCGCTATCGCGACCAGTCTAAGTAATGGCCGCATGAAAGGAGAAACGGAGCCGAAACGCGATGCAAACAACCACCTTGAGCAGGACATTTGTATCCATATCATCCGCCAACGTGTCCGCGGTTCCGAGTGTTATGACGACGCGGATCAGTCCAATAACGGTTAGGCAAACGGCGACCATCGCCGAAGAGACGGTGATGAGCCAGATAAAGTGCGGCTACAGGCACTTCTCGAGAATCCGAAGCCAGTTGCCGCGCAGAATTTTTTCGATCTCCTCGTCGTTGAAACCGCGCTCAATCAATTTGCGAGTGAGATTGCGCGCGTGGGAATGGTTCCTTAAATCGGGAATGAATTGGGGCGTTGTAAGCTTTTCGGCGAGTTCGCGCTTCGCCGACTCCGGCCACTGGCTATAGATAAACTCAAAGAAATCAAACCCAACACCGACTCCATCAATGCCAATCAGATTGGCTATGTATTCGATGTGGTCGACGTAACGATCGAGAGTGCTTTCTTCTTTTTTTGGACTTACTAACACGGAGTTAACGCCAATCACACCGTGCCGTTCGCCGATCATTGTGATCTGCTCATCGCTGATGTTGCGCTCGATATCGTAATAGTGCCGAACGTTGGTGTGCGAAACGATTGGTGGCTTTGTCGTCATAGACAAAACCTCCTTGAAACCGGCTGGATTGATGTGCGCAAGATCGATAATTACACCGAGTGCTTCGCATTCTCGCACCAGGTCACGACCAAAGTCAGTAAGACCCTGCTGCGATGAACCGCTCGAAGCAAAAATTCCACCGTGTCCCGCCGCGTTACTTCGCGCATGCGTAAGTCCGATTGAGCGGACACCGAGCTCGTAGAAGATACGCAGAAGATTCAAGTCCGTCCCCAGTGGCTCTACTCCCTCCATCGTGATAATTAGCGCGATTTTCCCGTCTTCGCGTGCCTTCTGCATGTCGCGATAGTTTTTACTAATAACGAACTGCTGGCATCCCTGTGCTTCAGCATGCAACCGTGCGATTTGATCGAGTGCGACGCGCAAACCTTCGTCTGGGAGATAACGGTCCTCGATATAGATCGCGACTCCGACCACGCAGATATTGCCGGCGTCGAGTTCCGGTAAAAATTCCGTCTCAAGCACGTTCTTACGCTGGCGCTTTTCGTACAAATCCATCGGCAAATCGAAATGCAGATCGATAATTCCGCCGGCTTGCAGCCGGTCTATCCGTGCTTCGATGGATTTGTCCGCGGCGGCCATTTTTGGCAGAAACGAACCTATCTTGTCTCTGGGCGAGACACTTGGAGGGCCTCAGTTACTCAATTCGAGCATGCGCAGAATCGGCGCTTCGGCGCGCTTGCGCACAGGTTCGGGCAAAATGATTTCCGGTTCCATGTTCAGAAGAGCGTCGTACGCTTTTTCGAGCGTGTTCATCTTCATGAACCGGCACTCGCCGCAAAAGCAATTATCTGTGGGGCCGGGAATGAACGTTTTGTTAGGGATTTCTTTATGCAGGCGATGCAACAGACCGC
Organism: uncultured Verrucomicrobiae bacterium; assembly: GCA_963719605.1. Taxonomy (GTDB): domain Bacteria; phylum Verrucomicrobiota; class Verrucomicrobiia; order Chthoniobacterales; family UBA10450; genus Udaeobacter. Next base: position 48,289 of record CAVRCO010000017.1, on the reverse strand, counting down.
CTTCAGTAACAACAATGATCTCGCGTGCTGGCGATTCCCTGCAGAACGTTACCATCTTTTCGGTGGAACAAACTTCATCGGCCAGCATGCGCACGGCGTAGGTGCATTCCGGATGCGCCACTACCGGTGCATTCGGATATTGTTGGCGAATGCGGTTAATGCTCCGCGCAGTGAACTCGACGTGCACGTAACAAGTGCCCTGCCACAAATCCATTTTGCGTCCCGTCCGTTCCATCACCCACGCGCCGAGATTTTGGTCCGGAACAAAGAGAATGTTTCGATCAGCGGGAGCTGCGCGGACAATCTTGTCGGCATTGCCACTCGTGCAGATCACGTCGGACAAAGCCTTTACTCCCGCGCTGCAATTGATGTAGGCGATGACGTAGTAATTTTTGTCTGCGTTCTTTTCCAGAAACTGCGCCAGCTTTTCCGGCGGACACGATTCGGAAAGTGAGCAGCCGGCATCGAGGTCTGGCAAAATCACGCGCTTGGTTGGATTAATAATCTTCGCTGTTTCGGCCATGAAATGGACGCCGCAAAACAAGATCACGTCGGCGTCGCGTTTTCGCTGCCTGATAACTCAAACCTAACGAGTCACCGACGAAGTCGGCAACATCCTGTAACTCGGGCACCTGATAGTTATGGGCAAGAATAACAGCGTTTCGTTCGCGCTTGAGCTCCTGCAACTCCTCTGCAAGATCAACACGAGTTCGCCGTGAACTGCCAAAGTTTATACCGGCGCTTACCATCGGCTAATATCGTGGTTTTCGAGGGAATTACAAATACGTGATGTAGCCACGACGCCTCTGTCGCCGTGCTTTTGCCACCGTAAGGGGCGCCTCGACACAGCCAGGCGGCTACAGGGCTTTGCGCATCGCTTCGATCGGCGGCTCGCGATCGAACCAGATGGAAAACGAGAGCGCACCTTGATGTAGCAGCATCGATGTTCCATTCGCGCTGCGGGCACCGGCTTGTTCTGCGGCGCGAAGCAGAGCGGTTTTGGATGGCCCATACACGCAATCGAAAACCATGTGATGCGGTGCAAGTAATCGCGCTGGGACTGCCGCTGGATCGCTCGAATTCATCCCAAGGCGAGTCGTGTTGACGATAAGATCCGTGTCCGCAAGTTGCATGCGTATTGCCGATTCCTCCCATGCTACAGCTTCAAGGCGCGCTGCGGGGCCAAGCACTCGAGGTTCCATAAAAAACGGGCGCAACCGCTCCCTGATCGCATTCGCTTTTTCCAGTGTACGATTGACGAGAACGAGACGTTCGCAGTTCTCAAGCGCACATTGCCATGCAATAGCGCGTCCGGTTCCGCCGCCGGCTCCAATTATCATTACTCGCAGATCGCGCACATCGACGGAGAATTCCGCGCGGATGGCGCGCAGGAATCCCTCGCCGTCGGTATTCGAGGCAACGAGTTTCTTGTCGCGAAGGCGAATCGTATTCACCGATTCTACGCGGCTGGCAAATTCGTCTGCCTCGTCGATCTGCCCGAACCCCGCAATTTTGTGTGGCGCGGTCAAGTTCACTCCCTCGAAATCCAAATTTCGCAAAAAACGCAAGGCCGATCTCAATTCATTCGGCCGTATATGAAAACGCGCGTATTGCGCGTCAATCTCGCAGGCGCGCAGGGCGGCATTTTGCATTTCCGGCGAAAGCGAATGCGCAACTGGATCACCAAAAACGCCGAGGCGAACAGGGGGATCAACGTCGCGCGCGACATCATTCCACTTCTCAAGATCAGCGAGTGTGTAGCGTTGGGTGGTTTGCATGTTTTACACGTCATCCCGACGGAAGTGAGGGACCTCACACAGACAGGTAGAAGATTCTCAGTTCTTTAGCGACCCAACGGTCGCAGGTGAGGTGCTTCGCTTCGCTCAGCATGACATGCGTGGAGAGTAGCTTAGCCCGGCGACGTCCAGCGCGAAAGTTGTGGATGTGTTCCTTCGCCGGTAGCTTTGGTCCTCACAATGACGACTGAAACTGAACGACCTTCGGATTTTATTCGCGATATCGTCACGGAGGACCTTCGCGCGGGTAAATACAAGCAAATCTGCACGCGTTTTCCGCCCGAGCCGAACGGCTACCTTCATATCGGTCACGCAAAATCGATTTGTCTCAACTTCGGAATCGCGCACGAGTTTTGCGGCATTTGCAACATTCGGATGGACGATACCAACCCGATCAAGGAGGAAGCGGAATATGTCGAGTCAATCATGACTGACGTGCATTGGCTGATCGATGGTTGGGCGGACAAGCATGTCGGGGGCGTCCCGTTTTACGCATCGGATTATTTCGACCGATTCTACGAATACGCGGTCGATCTTATCCGCAAAGGCAAAGCGTACGTTTGCGATATGCCTTCCGAGGAAACGGACGCATATCGTCGGCTCGGGAAGGCGAGTAACTTTCGCGATCGCTCGATCGACGAAAACCTTGATTTGTTTGCACGAATGAAAGCGGGGGAATTTCCTGATGGAGCGCGCACGTTGCGTGCGAAAATTGACGTAAACGCCGCGAACGTTTGGTTGCGCGATCCAGTTCTCTATCGCATCCGGCACGCCTCACATCATCGCACCGGGGACAAATGGTGCATTTATCCGATGTACGACTGGGCGCACACGCTCAGCGACTATATCGAAGGGATCACGCATTCGGTATGCACGCTGGAATTCGAAGTGCACCGGCCACTCTACGATTGGATTCTCGGCGCGCTCGAATTGCCGGAGCCGCGCCCGCATCAATATGAATTTGCGCGGCTCAATCTCACCTACTCGGTCATGAGCAAACGGAAACTGATTCAACTCGTGAACGAAAAACTTGTTAATGGCTGGAACGATCCGCGGATGCTTACTATTTCCGGATTGCGTCGGCGCGGCGTGACCGCGAGCGCCTTGCGCGCGTTCGCCTACAACGTTGGCATCACGAAATATCCAAGCATGACGGACATGGCTGTGCTCGAACACACCATGCGTGACGAGTTTAATCGCAACGCCGCCCGCCGGCTCGCCGTGCTGCGACCGATCAAGATTGTGCTGACGAATTATCCCGAAGGAAAAATTGAAGAACTCGATGCAATCAACAATCCTGAGGATTCCAAGGCCGGAACGCGCAAGATTCCGTTCAGTCGCGAGCTTTACATCGAGAGCGACGATTTCATGGAAACGCCGCCAGCGAAATATTTTCGACTCCGACCCGGTGGCGAAGTGCGGCTTAAATACGCGTACATCATCAAGTGCAATGAGGTAGTGAAAGATGAAGCCGGCAAGGTGACCGAGCTTTGCTGCACAGTCGATCTGGATAGCAAATCAGGCGGACCGACTGCTGGTCGCAAAGTAAAAGGGACGATACATTGGGTAAGCGCGGCGCAGGCAATCGATGCAGAGGTTCGATTGTATGACCGGCTGTTCAGCGTTCCGGAACCCGACGCGAGCGGCGATTTCAAATCATTTATTAATCCAAATTCGCTGGAAGTCGTGACTGCGAAATGCGAGCCAGCACTTGCGAAGGCCCGTCCGGAAGAGCGATATCAATTTGAGCGACTCGGCTATTTTGCCCTCGATCCGGATTCCGCCGGTGATAAACAAATCTGGAACCGCACGATCACGCTGAGGGATACGTGGGCGAAGGAGGCGAAGAAATAATTCGCGTGTCATCCTGAGTCGCGAAGAGAACGAAGATCTCGCGATCGGTGATAGGTCAGACATGATGTCTCGCGTGATCCTCCGGAGTTGTGAGAGGTCCCTCTCCCGCGGCTGCGGGATCGGGATGACGATGCGTTAGAATGTGGCAAGCGCGCGATCGATTCGGGCCACCACCTTTTCTTTTCCTAGAACTTCAAGCAGATGATAAAGGCTGGGTCCCACGTTGCTGCCAGTCACGGCGAGTCGAGTCGGATGAACAATACCGCCGACTTTTACGCCTAGCTTTGCGGCTGTGCTTTTCAATGTCGTTTCAATTGTAGCAGCATCGAATTTCTCGAGCGCGCTCAGCGCCTCCCGAACCGCTTTCAGTCTTGCTTCGTTTTCAGCGGTGGAATGCTTGGCAACGCTCTCGGGATTGTAATCGAAATCGTCTGTGAAATAGAACCCACAATAGGCCGGTAATTCATCAAAGGTGTTGATTTTGCCTTTGCACGTTTCCAGTGCAGCACGCACGTATTTCGCTGGAAAATTCTCTAGCTTCACCCCGCTCGACTTCAGCTTCGCGACAGCCAGATCGTAAAACTCGGAGTCGCTCAATTCGCGCGCGTATTCGCCATTCAACCAATGGAGTTTGTCGGGATCGAACGTGGCGGAGCTGCGCCCGATGTTTTTCAGATCAAAAATCCGGATGATCTCGTCGATATCGATTTTCTCGCGATTATCTTTTGGCGACCAGCCGAGCAGACAGAGATAGTTTCGAACTGCCGCCGGGAGATAACCGCGCCGAATGTAGTACTCCACGCGCGCGCCTTCGTCACGTTTGCTCATCTTCGATCCGTCGCGGTTTAGGATAAGGGGAATGTGCGCGTAATGCGGCGGCGTTGCGCCGAGAGCGCGAAAGATCTCGATGTGCTTGGGCGTGTTCGAGAGGTGATCTTCGCCGCGGATCACGTGGGAGATTTTCATCTCCAGGTCGTCAATCACATTTACGAAGTGAAAAATCCACGAGCCATCCGGACGCCGGATTGTCATGTCGGGATGCGTCGCCGGGTTTGTGAGATCGAAATCGATTTTACCGCACACGATGTCATTGACGATGACGTGCTCGCGTGGCGAACGGAATCGCAAGGCACCCTGATCCTCGAAGATGTGCCCGGCATCCTGAAGCTTCTTCAGGTAGCGCTCGTAAAGTTCCGTCCGCTCACTTTGCAAATAAGGTCCGTAATCGCCGCCTGCATGAGGGCCTTCGTCCCAGTTCAGGCCCAACCACTGTAGTCCGTCGTAGATCGCGGCCATGGCTTCCTCGGTATTTCGCTTGATATCGGTGTCTTCGATTCGCAGAACGAATTTCCCGCCGTGATGCCGCGCAAACAGCCAGTTGAAAAGCGCCGTGCGCGCCCCACCGATGTGCAGATAACCGGTAGGCGAAGGGGCAAAACGAACGCGGATGTCAGAAGCCATTCAGCTGTCATCCTGAGCGAAAGCGAAGGATCTCGCAAATGTTGTATCAGGTTGCGAAGTCCCTCGCTTCGCCCGAGATGACGGAGGTTGTTTAGCTGCAGACTACACCAGCCTTCGACAAGGCTTCGGCCTGGCAAGCAGATTTTCGGGGATTGCTGTAGTCCGCTTTGACTCTGCAAAGCGCGATGTTGGTAATATACGGTGCGGCGTCGTCTACAGGGCTACGGCTACAACTCACTCTACAAAAATCCTCCCTGCGCGGCGGCGGGCATGGCGATCTTGCGGGAGATTCACTTTGGCGGTGGCGGCGTCGTGATCGGCAAGGGAGCGCACGCGCTCAATCACGTCGAAGCTAACGTCGGAAATTTTTTTCGCTCGCAGCCATTTCATAATTGCACGCCGTTGAAGCGCCACCGGCAGCGCGCGGAGCCGCCCGACCGAGAACTGGGCATCAGTCGAATCCGGGAGCTGTTTTTCAATCCAATCTTCTTCTTCGCCGGCGATTGCAGCAGCTCGCCAAATGGCGGGACGAATGTTTCGGCCAAGGATTCTCTCTAAGTAAGGGATGATGCGATGACGAATGCGGTTGCGTAGCGAATCAAGATTCTTGTTTGATGCGTCCTCGCGAAATTTGATCCGATTCTCGCGCACATAAACGTCGATCTCTTTGCGCCGACACAGAGAAACGGCCGCACAATGGTAAGATCGACATCGTCGATCCGGCGCGTTGAAATCTCCCGCATTCCGCTCAAGCCTGCAGTCCCTGCGCCGCGAAAGAGATTAATCAAAAAAGTTTCGATGAGGTCGTCGGCGTGATGCCCAAGAAAGATCGTTTTGCATTTTCGGCGTCGCGCAGTTTCAGCGAAAAATTTGTAGCGGGCTTCGCGCGCTGCGGTTTCGATCGAGATCTTCTGTTTCGCGGCGAGGGCCCGGATATTTATCGCGCCAAGCTCAAAATCGAGGTCTGCCATTTGTGTTGCAGGGCGGGCGCTTCGCTTGCCGATTCGGGAGCTCGGCAGTCGGAGCGCATGCCCTAAAGATTCCTGGTTGCAGCGCTCGACTTCCTTCTGGACAAAGCGCGCATCGGCATCGCTCATTCGTCCTCGCAATTGATGATTCAAATGACAGACGATCAGTTTCTCGTAACCGAGGTTGACCAGCAGGTGCAGTAACGCGACGGAGTCGCGCCCACCGGAAACGCCAATAAGATGACGCGCTTCCTTAGGGAAATCGCGGCTTACTCGAGGGCTGATGGTCAATGACTTCATGAGCGCCTTCCTCTCATTCTAAGCGCAGCGAAGAATCTCTGATTATCTGATCCAGCAGAGCGCTCATCAGCAATCAGAGATGTTCGGCTCAAGGTGACAATTCTTTGAATCCAATTCATGGCGACACTGCATCCAACGTTCAAAGCAATCATGAACGATGAACAAAGTTTAGACAAAAGCCGAAACGGCTGACGTCTTTAAAGAAAGGATTCAACGATATGAATAATCACACCACCTACGCACTGCTGGTCCAGTCACAGGAGAAGGGTCGAGCCATCATGGAAACGGCGGTTTATATCACGTGCATTTTGAGCGTGGTCGTCGCCATCTTTCAGTTCGCCGGACAACCGACGCCGGATCCGTTCGCCGGCTACGATTCACCAGCGCAACCCACGCCGGTTGCTTCGCATCACGCTGTGGAGACGGTACTGGATACGAAATCCTGAAATTAACCGCGGCGCCCATACTTCGAACGAGGTCGCTGCAATCGCTTGCCGCTACGACATGCGCACCGCGGGCGGGGTTGCCCATTCGCGATGAGTTGGTCACCAGCATTGAGGAGCGGAACTCTCCTGAAGGGCACGTGAGAAAACAAATAGATTTGAGAGTAGGATTTGACAATGAATGAACGTTCATTCATCTTCCCAGCCTATGTCCCAACCCCAGATAGACTCTTCCAATGGCGATCGGCGTTCCCAGATCCTTGACGCTGCATTGGTCTGCTTCGCCAAGCGTGGTTTTCACCAAACCAGCATGCACGATATTAGCGGCGAGGCAGGGATCAGCGTCGGTCTGATTTATCGCTATTTTGAAAATAAAGAGGCGGTCATTTCCGCAATGGCCGCCAGGCATAAGGAGGAAATTCAGCAGATGCTTGAACGCGCACGCCAGGCGCCGACTCTCCTCGAATCATTGGAAATTTTGTTCACCGCACATTGCTGCGAAAATGAGCCGCGACTGGTCTCCGCGTTCGTCGTCGATCTTTACGCGGAAGCGTCGCGCAATCAGCGCATGGCCGATTTAGTGCGCGATGTTTTGGAAACAGCGATGGCTGGAGTTAGGGATTTGATTGCCCGAGCGCCGGAGTCACAAAATGCGGGGAACGATCTGACGCCGGATGAGTTGGCAGAATTAATTTTTGCGGTCGCACGCGGGATGCTCATGCTAGATGTTTTGCGTCCTCAAGAAATGACGGCGGCAGACCGGCGCGCACGTCAATTGGAGGTCACACGGAGATTGTGGGGTCTTTTGTTTAAGAAGGAAGGCGAACCAGCATATGCATGATGTTGCGAAGCCAATCGCGGATTCAAAAGTGAAATCGAAGCGGAAGCCCATCGTTCTGGCAATCTTGGGGGTCATCGCTCTGGTTGTGCTTATCTTTGGAATCAAGGTGCTGCAAATCGGCAAAATGATGAGCACACCGATGGTGATGCCACCGACGACAGTGTCGAGTGTGGTCGCTAAGGAAGAGGATTGGGCGCCGGCGCTATCCGCAATCGGATCGGTTTCAGCCGTTCAGGGCACCGTGGTTTCTACCGAGCTGGGCGGAGTTGTTGCCGGCAATCGATTTCCAAAATGGCGGCGTCGCGAAAAAAGGTGACGTCCTAATGAGGCTCGACAGCTCGGCCGAGGAAGCGCAGTTGCATACCGCGGAAGCCGATTTGGAATTGGCGAAAGCGAATCTTGAACGAGAACGCAATTTGGCGGCGCGAAAGGTTGTTTCGAAGCAGGAATTGGATGCTGCTGAGTCAACCTTTGGCCAAAAACAAGGCGCGGTGGATAACATGCGCTCTTTCATTACGAAGAAACAGGTTAGCGCGCCATTCGATGGAATGCTCGGTATCAGGCAAGTGAACGTTGGGCAGATGATCAACTCCGGTCAGCAAGTCGTGCAGTTGACCGCGCTCAATCTGGTCTATGTCGATTTCGCATTGCCGCAGCAGGCCCTTCCGCGGCTTGCCACCGGATACGAAGTACACGTTTACGCCGACGCGTTGCCCGGCCATGAGTTCAAAGGAAAAGTGACCGCCATCAATTCCATGGTGGACACGGTGACCCGTAACGTCGGCATTCAGGCGACTCTGGAAAATCTGGACCATGCGTTGCATCCGGGGATGTTCGTCAAAGTCGACGTCATTTTGCCGCAGAAAAGTAAAACACTCGTGATTCCGGGCAGCGCTGTTTCCTATGCTCCGTATGGCAATTCTGTTTTCGTAATCGAGAAAAAGAAAGACCCGAAGACCGGCAAAGAGTCGCAGTCGTTACGACAGGCTTTTGTGCGAATCGGTGAAGCGCGCGGAGATTTCGTTGCCGTGACGCAAGGATTAAAAGCAGGCGATGTGGTCGTCAGCACCGGCGTGTTCAAGCTGCGCAACGGAATGCCGGTGGTAATCAATAACGATTTGGCACCGAAGCCGCAGCTGAATCCCACGCCGCAGGATTCGTAACCGCAAGTCCGAAACCGCCTATGTCGAAATTCGAAACAACGACAGTAAGCGCCAGGAGAGTCGGAGAGTGCGCCTGAATTAGGAAATGAAATTTACCGATCTATTTATCAAGCGGCCAGTGGCGGCAATGGTGGTCAGCTTTGTGATTCTCATCGCCGGTTTGCAGGCGATGAAGACCTTGAATGTGCGGCAATACCCGCGCAGCGACGTCGCCGCGATTACAGTGACCACAGTTTACGTGGGCGCCGACGCCGAGCTTGTTCGGGGATTTATTACCACTCCGATCGAGCGCGCGATCGCAGCCGCCGACGGCATCGATTATATCCAATCTCAGAGCACGCAGGGCCAATCGCTTGTCACAGCGCGTCTTAAATTGAACTATGACGCGAACAAGGCCCTGTCGGATATCAGCTCGCGAGTTGACGCGATTCGTAACAATCTACCGCCTGAATCGCAAATTCCGGTGATTGCGATTCAGGCGGCTGATTCCCAATTCGCTTCGGCTTATCTCAGCTTTACATCCAACATTCTTGAGCCTAACGAGGTGACCGATTATCTGGTCCGGCTCGTGCAACCACGCTTGACCGCAATTGCGGGTGTGCAAAAAGCAGACATTCTTGGCGGCCGGACTTTTGCGATGCGCATCTGGATGAAACCGGACCGGATGGCTGCGCTAAACATCAGCCCGTCGCAAGTCCGCGATGTCCTGGCGAAGAACAACTTCCTCGCGGCGGTTGGAAATACCAAAGGCTCGCTTCTTCAGGTCAGCCTGACGGCAAATACCGATTTGCACACGGCCGAGCAGTTCAAGCAGCTGGTCGTCCGACAGGATAAGAACACGTTGATTCGGCTGGGCGATATCGCCGACGTCGTTCTCGGCGCAGAAGACTACGACACGGAAGTGCGGTTCTCCGGACAGAAAGCTGTGTTCATGGGCATCTGGGTGTTGCCGAATGCGAACTCGTTGGATGTAATCAAACGCGTTCGCGTCGAACTCGATCAAATCAAGAAGGAGCTGCCGTCTGGAATGACGGCGGAAATGGCTTACGACGCCACGGCCTATATCAACGATGCCATCCACGAAGTCGTAAAAACGCTGATCGATACCTTGATCATCGTGATGATCGTTATCTTTTTGTTCCTCGGGTCGTTCCGCTCCGTCATTGTGCCGGTGGTTGCGATCCCGATTTCGCTCATAGGTGCGTTGTTTCTCATGCAGGTTTTCGGTTTCACACTGAACCTGCTCACTCTGCTCGCGATCGTTCTCTCCGTCGGACTGGTGGTGGATGACGCGATCGTTGTGGTCGAAAATGTGGAACGTCACATAGCGGAAGGAATGTCGCGGATGAACGCGGCGCTCGTTGGCGCGCGCGAGTTAATCGGTCCGATCATCGCCATGACAATCACGCTGGCAGCCGTGTACACGCCGATCGCGTTGCAAGGTGGCCTGACCGGCGCGCTGTTCCGCGAATTTGCTCTGACGCTTGCCGGCGCTGTCTTCATCTCTGGGGTGGTCGCGCTTGTTCTCTCGCCAATGATGTCGGCGTATCTCCTGCCGCCCCATAATGTCGAGCACGGGTTCAAAGGCTGGGTTGATCGCAGTTTCGACCGCGTGCGCGACTGGTATGGGAAACATTTGGAACGGACATTAAACGCCCGCCCGGCTGTTTACATCGTTTGGGCAGGAATTTCAGTTCTGGCCCTTCTAATGTTCCTGGCGATACCCAAAGTGGCGACGAAGGAGCTGGCTCCCAAAGAAGATCAGGGCGTGATCTTTGGCATCATCACCGCGCCGGCTAACGCTACAATCGACGACACGATCCGTTATGCGGACGCCGCGGAGAAGGTTTTTCACGATATTCCGGATACTCGGTTCACATTTCAAATTACCTCACCCAGCAGCGGCTTTGGCGGCATGGTGCTGAAACCGTGGGGCACGCGAAAGGTCCCAACAAAAAACTATCTGCCAGTCGTTCAACAAAAACTGGCAGCTATCCCGGCGATTCAAATGTTCCCGATCATGCCCGAAGCGCTGCCGGGCTCGGACAACTTTCCGGTTAGCTTCATCATTGCTTCCACCGCTGATCAGGAGCGCATCCTGGAATTTGCCAAGGAGATTTTCCAAAAGGCAATGAAGGCGCACATGTTTCAGTTCGGCGACATCGACACCAAGATCGACCAACCCCAAGCGCAGATCGTTCTCGATCATGACAAAATTTCGGCGATGGGGCTGAACATGCAGCAGATTGGCTCTGATCTCTCCGCCAGCATCGGCGGCAATTACGTTAACTGGTTCAACATGGAAGGACTGAGCTATAAAGTCATTCCACAAATCAAACGCATAGACCGCTTAAACCCGGAGCAACTGAATGACATTTACGTTACCGGCCCCAACAACCAGCTGATTCCTCTGAGCACCGTCGCTCGTATCGGGCACAAAACCGTTGCCCGATCACTGAATCGGATGCAGCAGCTGAATGCCGTCACCATCAGCGGCGTTCCGGCCGGTTCGGTCGATTCAACGTTGAAGTTTTTGGAAAATGAAGCGCACAAGATCCTGCCCGCAGGTTATTTGATCGATTACACTGGGGGCTCCCGCCAACTTCGACTGGAAGGAAATAGTTTTCTTGGAGTTTTCTTGCTCGCGGTTCTGCTCATTTTCCTTGTCCTTGCTGCACAATTTAACAGCTTTCGTGATCCGTTGATCATTCTGCTGGGCTCGGTCCCGCTGGCGCTGTTCGGGGCGGCAGTATTCATGTTTTTGAAGATGCCCTTCGGCAAGTTCTTCACGGACGGTTGGACGACCTCGTTCAACATCTATTCTCAAGTCGGGTTGGTGACTTTGGTTGGTCTCGTTTCCAAGAACGGCATTCTCATTGTCCAGTTCGCGAATGAACTCCAGCGTGAGGGCTTGGCGAAACTTGCGGCCGTAGCGCAAGCCGCGCGAATTCGGTTGCGACCAATCATGATGACTAGCGTCGCGACTGTCGCCGGCCACTTTCCGCTCACACTCGTGACCGGTGCCGGAGCCGCGGCGCGAAACTCAATCGGTCTCGTGCTCGTTGGTGGGATGACGATCGGAACAATCTTCACGCTATTCATCGTACCATCGCTTTACATGCTTATCGCGAAGGAACATCACGAGAAATCTCTGATGGACCCGGACTTGGAGGGTGTCGCCGAAGACGCCGATCTTGCGCCGGAAATGGCGCCGGCGCTCGCGTCGGATGGGGACGGCAACGGTTGGAAACAGGCGTGACCTAATGTTTTGTGGGACGCGCTCGCGCGCTGAGGAGAAAAACAAAAGCCTCAGTGAGTTTTCCCACTGAGGCTTTTGTGTTTTCCGAGCTTTTGCTTTTTCTGCTTCAGCGCATCTCTCTGCTTGCGCCCGGCACTCCCGTTGTCCCGCGGAATTCGGCGAACTCAGTCGAGTTGCTTATCTTGGTGACGACCCACGGCTCCGGCCCAAGCGAGACTGACGGCTGTTCTTGATGCCCCGGCCGATTGGCGTCGGCCCAAAGGCGATCGAGTGACCAGCCTTTGCCACAGTAATGAAGTTCTGCCCCCTGTTCTGGCAGAGGAAAAACCCTTCTTCACCCTGCAGCAGACTTGCCAAGTCCAACCCGCTTACCGGCACGTTGATTTGTAGTTTCATTTCCCTAGTTCCCTTTCTGTTTTTGTTTTCTTTTCTCTTTGTAGAGTGGACAGTCGCGCAGTCGCTTGATAATCGCGAGGTAACTTAGGTTGCCTTTTTAATTCGCCCGATTGTTGAACGTTTCCAGAACGCGGCGCTGTCTAATACTGAGACAACGAACGGCGGTTGCGCGAGAGCGGGAGAGAACGTGCAGCGACTGAAGGGAAATCCCAAGGCTGGCAGCAAGCGGGAGTCGGTGATCGACCCGGCGCTGGAGAAGCCTCTGCTCAGTTTGCACCGTGCCATGAACATCTGTTCGTTCTGGAAAGCCGTTCAGAAGTTGCTCTCCGCCGCGATGCCAAATCGCGTGATCGGCCTTACCCTGCAGCACAATCCGATTTTGCCGCTAATCGCGAGATGGACACAACCGATGTCCCAGGGCTTCTTCGCTGCGGAACCTCTCCAGAGTTACGTCGCCAGACGACCGCGCCAAAGGTTCGTGCGGATTGGTGACCTTTTTTCAAATCGACGCAGCTTCATGAAATCGGCCTTTTATAGCCGATACATGGCGCCCCAAAGATGCGCGCACGGCGTCGGTCTCTTTTTTTGGAAAGGCCAGAGACTCGTTTGTGTGATCGCAATCCTGCGTACGGCGGTCCAGGGCGCTCTGTCGCCGGCGGAGATGAAGTTGCTTCGGCATCTTTACCCGCAATTTCTGGCTGTCCTTCGCAGGCTCGAGTCGCTCGAACGCCAACGATCAGTGCTAATTGATCTGGAAGAGTTCGTGGGCCGGTTGCCATGGCCGACGATTATTTTACGCTGGGACCTAAGGCTGATTTATCAAAACAGGGCCGCGCGCGACTTCTGCGCAGTGTGGGAAAAAGGACCCGAGGAAGCGCGAAGGACAAAGGCCCGGTCGCCGATTCCGTCTGAGATCTTGGATCGATGCCGCGTGCTCAAACAACGATGGGCGCGCACGCGACGCGCGAACGCACTGCAAGTGGTCTGCGAAGAAGAACAGGTGCATCATCCGCGAATGCCGCATTTGCGAGCAACGATTCATCTTAAACAGCTCAAGTTGGCTGGTGTAGCGCGGCCACATTTTCTTATCCAGTGCGAAGATTTGCGCCGTCAAACTGCTTCGGGCGTGCGCGGCTGGGAGCTCCCGTTTGCCGCATTTAGCCCGACTCACGAGCCGCGAGCAGGAAGTTGCCGGGCTTGTGTGCGATGGGCGGAGCAACCAGGAGATTGCCGATAACGCTCGGTTGAGTGTGCCAATGGTGAAAAAGCATCTTCACGCGGTCTTCCGCAAGCTCGAAGTCCCCAGCCGCAGCCGGCTTATGACGCTGATGCGCTGAATCATACAGCACGATTTACTCCATTGGCCTCCTGCATTAAGATCGGCATCTGACCATCTGATCTATGAAACTTGTTCCCGTAGTTCAACGGATAGAACGGAGGTTTCCTAAAGGCAAAACCCCATTTTTGTTAATTCGCCAGTGTCATCAGCAGTGAGCAAATGACTGCCTTCAAACGTGTTGAATAATTGTTACGATCATCACGAGTAATCAGGAATCTGCCCATTTTTACCCATCCGGGTGACACAACGGGTCACACAAAAACTCACCACCGTTTTTCATTCCCCGCTCATTTCCCGTGCACGGTGTTGAATTCACGGCTGCTTATCCTGACAGAGTTTTTGAAACCGCGGATCTTTGCGCAGCGGGTCCCAAAGCGGATTGAATTTCAGATCGGCGACGGTAATTCCGGCGGGGACTTCGAGCAGATGTGGAATTGCGGCGATGGCGGAATCGCTATCGCCGAAGCGCGCCTGGATTTGCGCGAGCGCGGATTCGGCGGGCGGCTTGTTCACAGCGTCATCGCCATAATCCGCGACCGCCTCTTTTGCCTGGGCGAGCGCTTTATCTTTGTCACCAAGACCGGCATAAGTCAGGGCCAGGAACTGAGGCAATCCCGATGATTCCGGCGCGACGCGTGTATCAGCCGATGGCTTCATTGCCCGAAGCGCGCGTTCGAAAGCAGCTCGCGATTCGTTAGGCTTGCCAGCCCACTCGTAGCAATAGCCGAGTTGCGTCAGCAGCTCTTTATTCGGGGTACTTGTTGCCTCCTGGGGATTGATGATTGCGAGTTTGCGTTGTATCACTGCGACCGCCTCGTCGAAGTGCCGCTCGTAACACGACTGCAAAGTGCGGACCACGACAACGGAATCGTCAGTCGACTCGGCTGGAATCCGCGCCAACATTGCCGCCGCTTCGGGCAGGCGGCCTTCCACCTGGTACAAAGCCGCCTGATTGGCGAGCGCGCTTTCGTCATTCGTCGAAATTTGCAGTGCGTGATCCAGCGCAGCGTGCGCGTCGTCGAAGCGGCGCAGATATCTGAGACACTCGCCGCCATAGGAGACAAAGAGCGATAAACTTTGCGGATCGAGATCGGCCGCTTTCTTGTAATGTTCTTCGGCCTGTGTCCAGCGACCGAGGCGGCGCTCAACGAAAGCCATGTGTTGATAAACACCCGCATCGTTCGGCGCGCGTTTTCGACCTTCATCGTAAGCGCGTAGCGCACCGGGGAAGTCGCGCAGGACGCGATACCGATATGCGCCTTGCGCGATCCATGCTGCGGCTAAATCAGGCTGGAGCGCGATCGCGGTATCGGCCGCCAGTTTCACCGCCTCAGGTGAATTCGTTTTCGCATCGACGCCGTTGAAATAAAGGTAACTTCGGACGGACCCGAGTCGCGCCCATGCGAGCGCGAACTTCGGATCGAGCTGCACCGCGGTGGCGTATTGCGCCGCAGCTTCTTGATACGCATTGTAAGTGTAGTGACCGCGCGTGATCGAGAGCGCGCGCAGGTAAGCATCGTAAGCGGCAGCATTTCGAGTGGGCTTATCTCCGATGGCTTTCTGTTCCGCGCCTGTCAGCTTCGCGTTCAACTGGGCTGCTATCGCCGCTGCGACTTCGCTTTCCACCGCAAAAATGTCGGCAAGTTTCCGATCGTACTTATCGGCCCAAAGATGCGAATCGTTCTGAGCGTTGATGAGTTGAACGTTAACTCTCACCTGATCGGCCGCTTTTTGCACGGTGCCTTCAAGAATGTTCGCCACGCCAAGTTGTTGCGCGATTTCACGCAAATTAGCAGGAGCGCTTTTGTATTTTTCTGTTGATGTCCGAGAAATGACTTTGAGGTCCGCGATCTTCGAGAGACGCTCCAGAATCTCCTCCTGGATACCTTCGGCGAAATACTCGTTTGCCTTGTCTTCACTCAAATTTGCGAACGGGAGCACGGCGATACTCTTCTCTGGAGTTGCCGTTGAAGTAATTGCTTTCGTTGGCGCGTGCTTCGCCAGAAAAATGGCAACGCCACTCATAACAGCCGCGGTTATCAGAAGAACCGCTCCGATCATCATTGCCCATCGCCCAGCCGTCAGTCTTTCGACAGGCTTAGAAACTGGTGTGGCCGCCGCTTCTCTTGCGCCTTCTGCCTGTTTGAACGGCCCCGGCATTTCCGGATTACCCAGTTCCTCCGTATAGAGATTGACCACGTGAACGCGGTCGCCGTGTTTTACTTCGCACTCGCCAAGATCATGCAAGAGTGGCCGCCAGTGCGCGTACTGATCCAGATCTTCCGCCACGTGCCTTGAAAGAAGAATGTGCCCGGCGTCACCGCAGTCCATTACCCGCTGCGCCACGTTGAGGCCCGCGCCGGCGAGATTTGCATGGCCAGTCACATCTATCACGCCATTCACCGGGCCACTGTGCACCCCCATCCGCAGTTTTAATTCAGGATGTTCTTTTATCGCGCGGCTAATCTCCAGAGCGCATTCGACCGGCGCTTCGGGACTGTTGTAAAAAACCAACGCCATCCCGTCGCCAGTGGGAATTTTGATCAGCCGGCTCGCTTGTTCCGCTGTCTGGAATTGCTCCGTGCCACGAGCGGTTCGGTTGAGCGTGTCGAGCAACGCGCGCTGCTCATTAATCACCAGCTTGGAGTAACCGACGATGTCGATGAACAGAACATGCGCGATCTCGAGCTGAATTTCCTTTTTGACCTCCGCGGACATACGCATTCACATGGAAACGCCTGTCACACCGATACTCCCATTTACACTGCCGACGGTCGAGAGCAAAGCCCGCACCCCGAGAAATCGTCGCCCATCGCAACGGGCGTCTTGCCCATCTCCATTCGATCCGTTTATTCTTTCTAGATCATTGTTCCCGTAGTTCAACGGATAGAACAAGGGTTTCCTAAACCTTAAATGTGGGTTCGATTCCCGCCGGGAACGTTTTTACGAGGCGTAGCGCATCTTTTCACGGCTTCAAAAATGGCAAAGTGAGAACATAAATGAGAACACTTCCACCGATATTTGCCGATGTTCGCCTTTGTTTACAAACTCGCGAAATGCGGTTGCAAAACACAATCGCGTGAATTTTCAGCGCAGTTTTTCCAAACCGTTTCTTGTAGCCGCGATGGGGCTCGAAAGCACGGCCCGTGATTGCATCCGCTGATTGCAAATGATTGCGACGGCAAAGAAAGCGGTTGGTTCTTCTTCCCCTTGGAATCGTTTTGATTAGGTGCCCCGGCTATTGATCCTACCAGTTAAGCTTCGTCGCTATCCTGCCTTACCTGTACGCCAAGACTGCCAAGGTTTAGGACGTTCAACGTGAAGCCGGGGGAAAATGGATTGTCATTCAAGCCGAAGGTGTGCCGCGCAACCTTGTCGAGCTTGTCGATTTGATCAACGGAGTTGAGGATTTCGGGGCCGTCCATCGTTTCGACGTAATCAACGCCGCGCTCTGAGACGCCCGCCATTCGTTCGAGGTGACGCTCTCCGCGCTGCTGCATCGACGCCCGCGACTGCCTGAACCGGAGGGACAGCGTAGGAAGCATCCTCGCGCTTTGCGAGTGCCTTTGCGTTTTGAATCTCGCGTGTCCAGCTGTCTCGTTTAGCCCGGGCGAGTATCGTTCCTTCTGGAATGCCCATGTTTCGCGCAATCTCGCGCAAGCCGATGCCAGATGCGTGGGCGGTTTTGATCTGCTCCCAACGCTCTGAGGAAATTCTGCTGCGAATCGTTCGCTTCACCAGTGGTAGTTGGTCGTTTTCTCGCTCGCTTATGTTCAAGTGAACGTTTACGGTTATCTGAAGGAAAACGCAAAGCGTTACTTGTCGTGACAATTATTGAAATCCGACCATTTAGAAACGGCTGGAAGTGCTTTGAAGCGCCCGGCGTCGAGCCAGTTTTCTTGGATCAAGAGCAAGCAACGACTATGCACAAACCCGCGCGAACTTCGTCTCTGGCGAGATTCGCATTCTCAAATCAAATGGTGCTGTCGATCGCGTCATTGTATTTGATGAGCGATCGAAAACTGTAACGCGAGATGCAGGCTTGATTTTGGCATGACTATTTACTTTGATCGGTAGCGTGCCTGCTGATGACCAGGTGACGTCGCTCACTGGGGTTGGTGCCAGCGCGCGGAACGAGCCGCCCAAAGTTTGCGGCAAATGCGGGAGCAAGTTTGCTGCGGACGCGCAGCAGGGATTTTGCCCGGCTTGCCTGTTAGAGACCGGTCTCGGTCTGTTCGAGGATGAGGATCACGATGCTGCTGATTCAACGCCGGTGCTGCGCGAGAAACACCGGGCGCGAGCAGCAGAAATGCTTGGAGACTTTGGCGACTACGAATTGCTGGAGGAAATTGGTCGGGGCGGTCAGGGTGTTGTTTATCGCGCCCATCAAAAGAGTCTCAATCGCACCGTCGCGCTCAAAGTAATTGGCCTGGGCCATTGGGCCACTGAAGCGCATCTGAAGCGCTTTCGCCGCGAAGCGGAAGCGGCCGCCAGCCTCGACCATCCATTTATCGTCCCCATTCATGAAGTCGGGGAGCGCGATGGTTGCTGCTACTTCAGCATGAATTTCGTCGACGGCGGCCAGCTTGACGAAGTAGTCAGGCGCGCGCCGATGTCGATCCGGCAGGCGGCGGAATTAATCGCGAAGCTAGCGCGCACGGTTCAATACGCACATGAACACGGGATTCTGCATCGAGACATCAAGCCGGGAAACATCCTGCTCGATGTAAAAGGCGAACCGCATCTAACCGATTTTGGCCTTGCCCGACTAATGGAAGCTGAGGGCACGGTCACCCGCACGTTGGAAGTGATGGGCACACCCAGTTACATGGCGCCCGAACAAGCTGCTGGTGAAACGACAAAATTCACCAAGGCCACAGATGTGTATGGACTTGGCGCGGTCTTCTACGAATTGCTCAGCGGCCATCCACCTTTTACCGGAGGAACAACCTACGAAACTATCCGACTAGTGCTGGATACTGAACCGCGCGCGCCGCGCCTGTTAAATCCAAAAGTAGATCGCGACCTTTCCACGATTTGCCTGAAGTGTCTGGAGAAGGATCCTAAGCGCCGTTATTCGTCCGCTCTTGCACTGGCCGAAGACCTTGAACATTGGCTAAAGCACGAGCCAATCCGGGCGAAGAGAAGTGGATTTTTCTCGCATGGCCGCAAATGGGTGCGGCGGAATCCAGGTGTTGCTGCCTTGATCGCATCGTTGGTTGTTTTGGCAGTGGTCATGGGCTGGAACATTTGGGAACGCGATTTATTTCGTCCTCCGCCCGAAAAGAGCATCGCGGTACTTCCTTTCAGTAATCTGAGCAAGGAAGCAGAGAACGGCTACTTCGCTGATGGAGTGCAGGACGAAATTCTAACCGACCTCGCCCGCATCGCCGATCTGAAGGTGATCAGCCGCAGTTCGGTGATGCAATACAAGAGCGGTGTCGAGCGAGATCTGCGCAAGATCGGCAACGAACTCGGAGTAGCGAATGTGTTGGAAGGAACGGTTCAACGCTCCGGCAATCGCGTGCGCATCAACGCGCAGTTGGTCGATGCGCGCACCGACCGTCAGTTATGGGGACAAACCTATGACCGGGATCTTGCGGACTTGTTCGCAATTCAAAGCGAGATTGCGAAGACGATTGCTGGCCAATTGCAGACCAGGCTTTCGCCAAGCGGAAAGAATGCGATTGAGCAAGCCCCAACGAACGACATCACCGCCTTCGAACTCTACGCTCGCGCGAAGAATCTTCTTCTGCCGGCGTTTGAGAGCAGTACCGGGAAAAACGACTTGCTGCAGGCAGTCGATCTACTGAATCAGGCTGTCTCGCGCGATCCATCATTTCTCCAAGCGTATTGTCAACTCGCTTCGGCTCACGACTACCTTTATGTTCTTGGCTTCGATCATACACCTGCGCGCCTAGCATCGGCAGAAGCGGCCATCCAAGCGGCGTTTCGTCTCCGACCGGACGCAGACGAAGTCCACCTTGCGCGTGCTGAGAATCTCTATCGTGGATACCACGACTATCGCGGAGCCCTGGCCGAACTGGAGGTTGCTCGCCAGACCTTGCCCAACGATGCGCGGTTATTCCAGCTGATGGGTTTCATCCAAAGACGGCAGGGGCACTGGAAAGAGGCCACACAAAATCTGGAGCGCACAGTTGAGTTGGATCCCCGCAGCACTGATACGTTGCAGCAGATGGCATGGCAATACATGTTTGTCCGCCGCTATGCTGAGGTAAAGCCACTGTTGAACCGTGTGTTGGTCATCGAGTCAAACCGTGTCGACACAGAAGTATTTCTCGCGTCCGTTGATTTTCATTGGAAAGCCGACATCAGGCCGTTCCATCAGATGATCGATTCAATTCGGACTACAAATCCCGCCGCACTGCCCGCTATCGCCGATGCCTGGCTTACCTGCGCGCTAGCGGAACGGGACCCAGGTGCAGCTGCTAACGCCATAGCGGCAGTAGGCGAAAATGCTTTTGGTGAGGATACGGTGCAATTCAGTCGGACTTTCGTTGAAGGTCTCGTCGCCCGGATGATGCAAGATGAAGGCAAGGCCCGCTCCGCCTTCACTGCCGCACGGTTGGAGCAGGAGAGAATTGTTCAAGCTCAACCAGATTACGGCCCGCCATTGTGCGTGCTGGGTTTGATTGACGCCGCTCTTGGTCGGAAAGAAGAAGCCTTACGCGAAGGCCGCCGCGCAGTTGAACTGCTTCCCGTGGAAAAAGATGCAATCAATGGCGTGCGCATGATCAAGTTTCTGGCCATGATTGCTGCGTGGAGTGGCGACAAAAATCTCGCCTGCGAACAGTTTACCATTGCCCTGCGCTATCCAACCTCACCAAGCTATGGCGAATTGAAACTGCTGCCGTTTTGGGATCCGCTGCGCGGCGATCCGCGGTTCGAGCAACTGGTGCAAGAGGCCAAGCAACCGCTCGCACTGAAATAACCACTGTAGCAGCAGGGCGTGCCGCCTGCTACAACGCAAGAAGGTCAACACGCCTGCCTCGATAAATCCCAATCAGTGACATCCGCCCCTGCCACGCGGTAGCGGTCTTAGCAAAGGCACGTAATCCGCGGTCTTACAAAATCCCCAAACTTTCCGCGTAACGTCACGCCGGATTTCCTGCAGTACCCCGGTGAACGGCCTTCGTTCACACAAGTGCCGCGATTGCGGAAAACACGTATCAAAACCTCAACCTGAAAGGAACCTTATGAAAACCAAACAATCCATCCTCTCGTGCATGGCTGCCAGCTTGGTGGCGGCTTCAATGATCTCAGTAACTACACCGGCATCAGCCAGGGATCAGGTGCCGTTCAGAGGCGTCGTAGCGGGATCCGTTATCTCGATTACGCCTCTGGACGAGTGCCATCAGCTTGCTGAAGCCGTCAACGGCGGAAACGCCACGCAGTTGGGGCGCTTCACCGGGACCGCAGAATTCGTCCTCGATGTCTGTGACCTGACGTACGTCGGCAGCTACGTTTTTACCGCAGCTAACGGCGACAGTATCTCGGGCCCTTTCTCCGGGAGCTTGACGCCGACGGATGTCCAGGGCGTATTCGATAACACCGAAATCGCCTTTATAACCAGCGGTACGGGACGCTTTGCAAACGCGACTGGCACCTTCAACCTCGGCGGACAAATCAACCTCAATACGGGAACGTTTTCTCTTCCCTGGGAAGGGACTATCTCGACGGTCGGCTCAAGCCGTTGAGCGCGACCTGGCCGGTGTGTTGGGATCGGTTGGACTTGGGGCTGTGTCTCAGCTCTCGATTCCAATGGACGAACGATTTGGATTGCTGACGCACACCGCGACGATGAAAAGCGGTTCGTTGTGCGTGCGGATGAAAAGCTGACGGCGTTTCTGGAACTAGAATCGGTGATTCAAGCGGCGAGTTTCCTTGACAGGACGACCGGTGTGGCGGGTGCGAGTAACTCGCCCCGCAAGACTTGCTGTTAATCCGTCGCCGACAGCACTGTCGCATGGCTTCTTTGGGTGGTGCCCTGGCGATATTGAGAACGAACTGCGCCACTTAGTTGTTGTGCTGCGGGCGTAGCCAGCGGTAAAATTTCCGGCCTATTTCTAATGAGGCGACCGATGGTTTGACCCATCAGAATGAAGACTGCCATCATCGTTTGCGGAAGGTGTGGAGCGAAAATCTCCGCTGACGCAACACGCGAAGTTTGCCCGGCCTGCCTTCTAGAGAGTGGTCTTGGTCTGTTCGACGGGGAAGATGAGACAGCAATTGGCTCAGCACTGCCGCCACGCAAGGATCGCGCTACGCGGCCGGCGGAGAAGCTGGGGGACTTTGGCGACTACGAATTGCTGGAGGAAATCGGTCGGGGTGGTCAGGGTGTTGTTTATCGCGCCCATCAAAAGAGTCTCAATCGTACTGTCGCGCTCAAAGTAATTGGCCTGGGCCCTTGGGCCACTGAAGCGCATCTGAAGCGCTTTCGCCGCGAAGCAGAAGCCGCTGCCAGCCTCGACCATCCATTTATCGTTCCCATTCATGAAGTGGGCGAGCGCGATGGTTGCTGCTACTTCAGCATGAATTTCGTCGAAGGCGGGCAGCTTGACGAAGTAGTCAGGGACGCGCCGATGTCGATCCGGCGGGCGGCCGAATTAATTGCAAAGGTAGCGCGCACCGTTCATTACGCGCATGAACACGGGATACTGCATCGAGATATCAAACCGGGAAACATTTTGCTCGATTCAAAGGGTGAACCGCATCTCACTGATTTTGGCCTGGCTCGGTTGGTGGAATCCGAGAGCGCGATTACCCGCACGCTGGAAGTGCTAGGCACGCCGAGTTACATAGCGCCGGAACAAGCTGCCGGTGAACACGGTAAACTCAACAAGGCAACAGATGTCTATGGACTTGGTGCGGTCCTCTACCAATTGCTCACCGGCCATCCGCCGTTTGCCGGCGGAACTACCTATGAGACGATCAAGCTGGTACTTGAAAAAGAGCCACGGCAACCACGCCTATGGAATCGGAAAATAGATCGCGAGCTTTCCACAATTTGCCTGAAGTGTTTGGAGAAAGATCCACAACGTCGTTACTCTTCTGCTCTCGCGCTGGCGGAAGATCTCGAACACTGGCTAAAGCACGAACCAATCCTAGCACGACGCACTGGCTTGTTCACTCGTGGAAGAAAATGGGTACGACGGAATCCAAGCACCGCCGCTCTTATCACGTTGTTGGTTGCACTCGCAGCCGGTTCAGGCGTGGTGGTTTGGAACCGTGTGTTCGCCGTGCCGATGCCGAAGAGCATTGCTGTGTTGCCGTTCGAAAACCGAAGTGAAGACAAAGCCAATGCTTACTTCACCGATGGGGTGCAGGACGAAATCCTCACGGACCTGGCGAAGATCGCAGACTTGAAAGTCATCAGCCGCACCTCCGTTTTGCAGTATAAGAGCGGCGTTGCACGCAATCTGCGCGAGATCGCGCAGCAACTGGGAGTCGCGAATGTGGTAGAAGGAAGCGTTCAGCGCTCGGGCAATCGCGTGCGCGTCAACGCGCAATTGATCGACGCCCGCAACGACGCGCATCTCTGGGCACAAACCTATGATCGCGATCTGGCCGATGTGTTCGCCATCCAAAGCGAGATCGCCAAGGCTATTGCCGACCAGTTGCAGGCGAAGCTCTCGCCTAACGAGAAGAAAGCCATCGAGCGGCCGCCCACCACCGATCTGGCGGCTTTCGACCTTTACAGCCGGGCGAAGTCACTTCTCCTGACGACAGCTTTCAGCGCGACGAACGAGCCAGACCTGCGGAAGGCAATTGAACTTCTGGATGAAGCGGTGAAGCGCGATCCCTCATTTTTCGACGCTTACTGCCAGCTCGCCTGGGCGCACGAACGGCTCTACGCAGTGATTGGCTTTGATCATACTCCGGCCCGGCTTGCGTTGGCTGAAGCTGCCGTGCAAGCCGCGACACGGCTGCGCCCGGATGCCGCCGAAACACATTTGGCGCGCGCACAATATCTCTACAACGGGCTGCGCGACTATGCCGGCGCCCTCGCCGAATTGGAGATTGCGCGCCGAGCTTTACCGAATGATCCGCGTCTGTTCGAACTGACCGGCTACATTTTGCGTCGGCGGGGCGAGCAAGAGGAAGGGCTGCGCAATCTACAGCGCGCGGTGGAGCTTGACCCGCGCAACTTTTTTACTCTGCAAGCGATCGCGCTCAGTTACATAAACTTGGGGCGTTATGCCGACGCCATCGCTGCGCTGGATCGGGCGCTCGGCATCATGCCCGATAACGTCGAAACGCGGGCCAATCGTGAAGAAGAATATCTCTACTGGAAAGCGGACACCCGGCCGCTCCATCAGACGATTGATGCAATCCTCGCCCAAGGACCGGGCGCCATTGCCAGGGCCGCGGACATCTGGTTCGATTGCGCTCTGGCCGAACGCGATCCGGCTGCGGCCGAACGAGCGCTCGTCGCGCTGGGCGACAATCCTTCCTGGAACGAAGGGGTGATTAATCTGAACCGCAGCTTTGGTGAAGGGCTGCTGGCGCGGATGACCAAAGATGAGGCACGAGCGCGCACTGCGTTTGAAGCGGCTCGCGCACAGCAGGAGAAGATCGTTCAGGCGCAGCCGGACTATGGCCCGGCGCTCTGCGTCCTCGGCTTAATCGACGCTGCTCTTGGACGGAAAGATCTGGCCTTGGACGAAGGCCGTCGGGCGATCGCGCTCACGCCGGTGGAAAAAGATGTCGACAACGGTAGTCGCGTCCTTCAGTATTTCGCCATCACGGCAGCATGGGCGGGCGACAAGGAGCTTGCCTTGCAGCAACTGGAAGCTGGGCTGCGTGCTCCCGCCGCATCGCAAATCCTGAGCTACGGTGCCTTAAAACTGCACCCCCTCTGGGACCCGCTCCGCGGCGATCCACGCTTCGAAAAAATCGTCGCCTCTCTTGCGCCAAAGTAGGCTTCACCACGGATTGCACCCATCAAGACAAGATTCGTGAAGTGTCAACCAGGAATGGACACGAATGAACACCAATTCTCGTAAGCGGCTTATGCCTTATTAATTCGTGTGAATGGTGTTTGGCCCTGGTTTTGAGTCTCGGTTCCTATCTGTGACATCCGGTGCCTGCCCGCCGTAGCTCCTGACGCGAAGGTGGGTAATTTGCCACCTGCCACGTCGAAGGCGCAGCGATGACTGAAGGCGGGGTTCCTAAAAAATCCAAACTTTCAGCGTTATATCGCGCCGGATTTCCTGCAGTACCTCTGTGAAAGGCCAGAAGTGAGTTTTCAATAACGAGAAATCAAAGAAGGCCAAAACAACAAAAGGAAAATAAATAACATGAAAACAAAAATCATCAGCAAACTCGTTCTTAGCCTTGGCTTGGTGTTCGTGCTTGGGAGCGCGATCACTCAGGTGCGCGGCGATAGCCCGGCAATTCCTTCTCCTGGGCAACTCCCGGTTGTTTCTATCCATAGCACCGGGGATGTTACCCGGGGAGAAACCGGTTCATTCGTCCTCGACATGAGCCAGTCCGCGTCCAATAAGGCTTACATCCCGTACTTCCCTTACGTAAACTTCAAGGTCAGCGGCACCGCTATCCCAGGAGTTGATTACGTAGCGCTTGTCTCCCCAGCCCACGTCGGACCCGACGGCTTCGGAGTAATCCTGGTCAAAACCTTGCCCGATCCCAGAGGATCATTCTCCCGTCAAACGTACAGCGTTGTGGTAACCCTCGAACCTGGATTGGGATACACACTAGGCGGAGCTACGGGCGGAGCTACGTCAGCCGAAATCAACATTAAGCCGGTCTTAGTTCCGACGCCGTTGTAGCTACACCGTGCCGTCACTCATGAGTCGTCGGCAGGCGGCAGGAGTGGAGCGCCGCGCTGTCCCCAGAGAGGTTTCTGGGCGGCGCGGCGTCGCTAGTTGGTGCGTAGCTTTCCGGTTGCGGTGGCGTTCCCGTTTATCGCCGCAAGCCTTCGCCGAAGTCTGGAGGTATGCACCAATGATACCGGCGCGACCACGGTGTTCATGGGCGGAGGGCACTGATAGTCAGCGACTGCGAGGCCAGGATTCACGGGGACTTACCCTGGCGCGGTTTTAACATGAAATCAGCACGGTGTCCACCTCACCGCCTCTCCGTTACCACTGAGTGCTCGCAGTCGCTGCCAAAGAACTTCAACCCAGAATCCTCGAAGTTGTCCACGCAAAAAGATTATCCAACGCCTGAATGATGTGCAGGATGCGGCCTCACATCGGGCTGCGATTCACAAAAGATCTTGACCAGAAATGGAGATCCCGATTCGATGAACATTATGAAAATGAAAACGGTTGGATTAAGTTTGACGCTTTGCTTCTTTGGAGCGGCGTTTTGTTTCGCCGACGACCCACAGATCGGCACTTGGAAACTCAACGAGAGTAAATCGAAGTTCGCCCCTGGGGCCACGAAGAATAACACGGTTGCGTATGAGGCTGGCGGTGACAAAGTAAAAATCACTGTAGATGGCACTGATAAGGACGGTAAGTCGACACACAATGAGTGGACCGGCAAATTCGACGGAAAGGACTACCCCGTAACCGGCGACCCGACTTCAGACATGCGGTCGGTACAAAAAGGTTGATGACCGCACGTTGAAAATGATAGTCAAGAAAGACGGAAAGGTTACCGCCACCGGTCGGATTGTCGTGTCCGCGGACGGCAAATCCCGTACGGTCACTACGAGCGGAACCGATGCGGAAGGCAAAAACGTCAAAAACACAGTGGTGTACGACAAGCAGTAACAGGAAGATTCAGTGTGTTTGCCACGACACCCTGCCGTGGGTTATCTCTTTCTCGTTGGGCGGCAGCCTAACCAGTAAGGGCGGAGGTGCCGTACCGATGGAAAACCGTGCGTTCATCGTTGGCTTGATTGTGGGTATCCTTGCCACCGTTACCATGGATGTCGTGGCCGTGATCGCTCTCCGGCTCGGCATCGCCGGCCGGGGGCCGCGCCGAACCGGTCCTGATTTGATCGGACGCTGGATCGGCTACCTCTTGCGGGGCGAGTTCAGGCACACGGACATCCTGCGGACGCCGCCATTGCAAGGAGAACTACTCTTGGGATTAGCCGCGCACTATTCGATCGGCATCGTGCTGACCCTTGTGTACCTTGGCCTATTGATTGTGGCGCACGCGACGCCGACCGCCCTCAGCGCCATCCTCTACGGAACGGCCACCACGGTCTTCCCGTGGTTTCTCATGTTCCCATCAGAGGGGATGGGCTGGCTGGGACGGGATGCGCCGGGTGATGCTCATCTGGCTCGCGTAAGCCTGTTCAATCACATCATCTTTGGCGTGGGTATAGCCCTGTGGATGGCAGTGATCAGGCCAATCTGAAATTCAGCTGCTGCCCAACTTGATACAGGGCCAATTTCGATCACAATTTGCGATCCGTCTCATCGAATGGAATGATGCGCTCTACGCTCCCGCTTGAATCAAGGATCCGAATCTGGCCAGCACGAAAGCACGCACGGGTGAGAGCGTAGTCAATCGCTTGGCTCTTGACCCAAGACGGCAGCGAGTTGAGGTCGCCCCTCTCCAGTCGTAGCGTAGGCGCAGATATAACGCTGGAAAGCAGCGAGCAGATGCCAAAATATCTCGACCGGTAAACTGGGCAGGCAGCAAATGATTGTCATCGCCAGGTGTGGTGGTTTCACAGAGACTAAAGGTAACGCGGTCGCTACCTTTTACCTTTTCAAGTGCCGCAACTTTCGAATCCCGGGGGTTTCAATCTTTAGAAACCTATAACGCTATGAACTGGAGAAAATTCGTTCTTCTTGGTTGCGTGGCATGCGTTTTCGCAGCCTCGATTACGACGGCGCAGATGAGGGCGATGCGCGGCGCTTTGACGCCACGTTCGATTGCCCGAATGCCGATGCACCGCGCTCCGATGCCAGGTTCGATGGGACGGATGCCAATGCACCGCGCTCCAATGATGAATTCAGCCTTGGGCCTTCGACGCTTTAACCGTTTCAACGATGGAAACTTTAATCGAGATAATCGGTTTCGTCGCTTCAAGCATTTCAACGAAATCATCTTCATCGGCGACTTCGCCTCTCCATGGTGGTGGGGTCTTGGCTCGAACTGGGGCTATCCATACGGATCCTACGGATATTCCTATCCGTCCGACTACTCCGGCTACGGATACGGGTATGGTAACTATGGCAATGGTTATGGGTCGTTTGGCTATGATTACGGATATGGCTACCCGTCTGGGAGTTACTACGGCAGCTATTACAGCGGCACGAACTACGGAAATGACGATGAAAGTGCTGTGCGCAATGTTCTCGCCGAATACGCAGTTGCTTGGAACCGCCATGACATGGCCGCCTTCGGTCGTCTCTTCACTGAAAACTGCGACTACGTAAACATCGCCGGTGTCCACTGGAAAGGAGTGCAGGAGATTGTCCAGCGGCAGGCGGAACTGTTTCAGAGCAGATTAAAGACCGCCGTTCGGACTCTTACCGGTGCAGAAGTTCGTTTTTCAACACCCGATGTTGCGCTTGTCCATGCTACGTGGGACGTGACCGGTTGGAGTCGTCCCACTGGAGAGGCCGTTCCAGTTCTGAAAGAAATCACCACGATGATGATGGTCAAAACTAACGGGAAGTGGCTAATCACGGCTTTTCAGAACACGGAGAGCGGGGGCTCGACAAAGTAGCTTTTTCTACGATTCCACTACTAAACAGCTCCGCGGGGAATACGCGCAGTATCCTGCAATTCTTAAAGAGAGCTCTCGGATTTTGCACGACATCACGCAAAAAACCGATCAGCTTGTTGCTCAACTCCGTCTGGAACAAGGACACCATCGTTGAATGGAGAAGCACCTTCTCTCAGTGCCAATAATTCATGTTACCACGCCCAACCAGACGATGAAGCGAACGGCTGAGCGGATTACTGAAAGACTTGTGTTTAGGGTTACGACGGGCGACGACTCCAGCCTTTTTGGTCCTCACGCCGAATCGCCAGGACCGTGACAGTTCCTCCGGTTACGGGCGGGCTGATCCGCACGCGTAGCGTTCCCCATACAATCCCTGATCGACAAAATTGCATCGACACAAGCCGCTCTCCGCGAGAATGCGTTGCAAATATTTTGGAACCTTCGCCGTCTAGTTTCCGTAGATGTCAGCATGAACACGACCCGACCGCTGAGAAAGATTCTTCCGGCTACACGCAATGGTCTACGGTCGGCCGGTGATGCAATGAACCCGAGTAAGTCGGGAGGTAAGCTTGGAAAATGCGAGCAGATTAAAGACTTGGCGGCAATGCGCTACTACGAAGGGTGGCAGCGCGATTGCACAATGATGCTAGACCTTCTGTGAGAGTTTGCTCGCGCGCGAAGGGCTAGCACGCCGGAGCGCCGCTTCAGATTGCCTTTCGTGCCTCCTGACGCGCGACCAATCTCCAACCTCAAGCGCCGCGCGCCAAGGAAACACGTCCTTTCTAGGATTGTTCTACGGAAACGGCGGAACGAGGTTTCGAAACACAGCTGAGCGGAACGTAGGAAACCCTTACGATCTTTAGAACAATTTACCATTCGGCACCGAACGCTTCAAAAAAGTGGGTCATTCTGTTAAATGTAACCCGGTCGCAAAAAGATAATTACCAACTGTCAGTAAAAATTTCGCGTTTTGGGCACCGCGCTTGCTGCCGTTGGTAAGGAACCACGAGGAAATGAGGACCGAAGGAAACTTGGACCGAGCTTTGTACTGAAACAGGTGAAGATTTTAGCGAACTTGGAATCGCCCGCAATCGCCGTTGCCCACCAATCGAGCATCCGACACTGGTTCTCTTGGACTGATGACATCGAACGAGTCTTGGTGCCGTCGAGTAGATTCGCGAGTAGCTCATAACCCATGTTGTCGCGCAACCAGGCGTCCAAGAAGGCAACGCGCTCCTGGCGATCGAGGTACTCTGAGATAAGCAGCGAGGTGCTGAGGGTGGATAGGACGCTTACCGCAGAGATGCGCCGAGACAACGCTCGGAAAGATTCCTGACATTTCCGCGAGCTTGAGCTCAGTCCAGCCTCGAAAATCCATAAGCCGATACAACAGCTGCGAAGAGAGCCGATTGTGAACAGTTCGCGAATTGCGCAGTTCGTCTGGCATTCGAATATAAAACGTCCAAAAACGCTGGCGGGTTGCAATTATTTTTGAAAAATTGGTCCACTGTTGAGAGCCTTCCTCTTGTGGAGCATTGGGGCAATGATTTATCTAGAAAACGACAACAGTTGAAACAACCGCGGGGTCGCGCGGGGACTCGGAAAGGACACCCCCCGAAGAAAAGGCCGCCGCGACACGGCGCGCAGATGTCAGTTCGCGTAAAAGTTATCTAAGTGGACGTAACCGGCGTTAGCCACCCTGCTGGATTCTCTTCCAAACTCACAACGTACGCACCTGGGGCTAGTGGCCCAGGCAAATATTTGCTGACAAAAGAAGACGAGCGCGCTTTGAGCATGGGTATCAATATTTCAACAAGCTCAAGGAGGCTGCCCGCTATATCGATCCTCCATCGCGGGATTCGTCGTCGGAATGAAGATATTGTTTCCTTCCGAGACGATCGGCAGCTCATTTCCCCACACATCCCTTTTTTGTGCGTCCGGATCGCGGTGAGCGATTACCTTGTCACGATACTTTAAGACTTCCTTGTGAACCTCTCTGTATTTGATGGGGACGTCGTCCTCCGCCAATCTCACTTCCGGCCATTGCTTGAACGGTCTCGCATACAGCACGGTCGCCGACACAGTCAGCCAACTCCGCATCAGCGGTCCCTGTTGCCTCTGCGAAAGCATGAAGGCCAGCAATCGTTGCAGAACGGTAAAGGAATCGAGCGCATATTCGTCTCGCCAGAAAGCGAGTCTTTCAGTTCTTGAAGGCATCATAGCCTCGACCGTCTTCTGATCGAAAATGCCCCCCACATACTTGCCGGCATGGATCTCGCTTAACCGATCAATAAGCCAATTTCGCGCCTCGGCGGGATCGTCCGTCCATTTTTTTACCTCCTTGATCTTGGGCGGCCCCACCGCACTGTTCTCGATTAAAATCACGGTGGTCTTGTGACGTTTTTTTTTCCGGAATTTTGTCTGTCGTGGTGGGTGAGGTAACGTAGAGGTCTTCGGAACGGTGACCGCGGCATTGCAGTTTGGACACGGAGCTGTTACGCCGATTTGGGAGCGTGTCGCGGAGAGGTGTTGACCACAGCTTGGACATTCAAACTTGAGGTCCATATGCAGAATTTCTAACCGCGTTCGGTGACGCGAAATTTGTTGTCGTTTTGGCAGGGTAAACAGTTGCCGGACGTTAGGCCAGCCTTATTGAGAGGTGGGCCGATCGCCTTCCGCAGTTGGAGTCGCTTGAGGTGTTGTTCACCGCGCTTCTTTTTGGTTTTACGGCAACGGCGGAACGAAGTTCTCGAAGCTGGACGGCGATTGAGCTGTCTCAAGCAGTCGTATAAGAGGGTTGCGATCCGGGTTTATCGATGAAAACGGCACCGCGATCGGGATGCACGAGGCATTGGAACAAGGGTGGCCTTGTAGACTTCTTTTGATTGATGCAACTATGAGCAATCGAAATACGATGCCCAAAAACCATAGCCTTGTGCAAGCAATGCGAATAAATCTCGACCTGTCGGGCGGTTACTAGCAATGAAGTAATCTCGCGAACTTGCGCTGCCGTTCGCACGAAATCGTAAGGTATTGCGGCGGTTGTCAGATGTTCCGACGATTTCCAATTTTTTGGGAAATTTCTGCGAAACATTAGCCGGTAAATCTCGGAGAAAACAATGGTGGGGATAAACGCCGGCAATACGCCGCGCCTTGGAACGCTACAGATACGCGGGCAAGTCCTATCCTATGGCGAGTTTAATTGTACAAAACGGAACTCACCCGGCAACGTATGAACTAGTCGGCGACATTGTCATGATTGGCCGCGGTCCGTTAAACGACATAGTCATTGACAACCCGGTGGTATCAGCTCAGCACGCCATGCTTCTGAAAGTCGGCGACGCCTACTGGCTGAAGGATTTGGATTCAACAAACGGGACACACGTCAATAGCCTTCTTTTCACTTACGGCGAGTTGAAGGATGGCGATACAATCCGATTTGCTTCCGTCATAGCGATTTTCTCAGAACGTTGCCGCAAACGGTGGTCAACCTGCGCGATTAGAATGTTCTGGACGAGTTCCACAACAAGACGAAAATCCGCCGCGGCAGCCAAAGGGGACACAAAGAAAATGGAATTGGATGACTCAAGCAAACAAAAAGTCGGTCGAGTTGACCACGTCAGTTTGCAACATCAAATGACACACGACCTGGCCATTCAAGAGGCGAAGGAAGCGTCCTCTGCACGCAAGGCGATCGGTGAGCGTTTGCTGGCCTACTTGGACAAAGAAATAGGCGCATGCGGCCGAACGACACCCCGGTCCGCACTCAACTTTTGGAGGAACAGGATCAAAAACATGAAAAACCACCGATGATATGTGGACAAGGCGCATATGTTCAATAGATGCGTGCGGAAAGCAAAACGCGAGCTAGCAACGTTACACCCTTTGTTCTTGAAGGCCGCTGGCCGCTCGATGGCCTTGACCAACCAACGATGCGATGGCTTAGCAAGATAGCGAAGCGAAAACATGTGGCGGTGGTCGACGTCATTTACGAAGCTCTCGATTCATTCGTCGCGAAATGGGAAGCTGAGGCCGAACTGGAAAAAAAATTATCAAGTTCCGACGCCGCTAAACGGTGATAGTGCGACGGATGGCCGATTCCAGTTCGACGAAAGCAGTCCAACTTTTCCTCCGTGTGCGCAACGAAACGCCTTCCGTCGCTGCGATGTGCATCCACGATCCAGATTGTTCGCCCGTTGGAATCAATCACCGACACACAGCTCCGCTCCAACCGACTTTGCTGAGATTGTCAGCAGCTTTTACTGATTGTTGTTGACGACTTGCGATGCGGGTTTGCTCGCTTCAAGCTCCGCGCTCACTTTCTGTAGGCCCGCAGTAAGCGTTTCAATTTGCTTTTGCTGGCGCGCAACGCTCGTCTCCAGTTTCTCGACTTTGCCATGCTCTTTGAGAAACTCGTTGAGTAACATCGCGTTCACCTGGTCGTAACGCACACTGTAGGGTTTTCCTTCCTTATCGCGTACAATTAGATCGGGATTGACTTTTTCGACTTCATCTGCGATCAACCCAAACTGCCGGATACTCTTAGAATCAATCTCCTGCTTGTAGCGGAAGGTGACCGGCTTGAGAGTGAGAATTGCTTCACTCGCTTTGTCCATCGGCTTAATCTCATCGCTGAATCGCGTTGAAGCGGTCATCGTGCCTAGCTTTCCATTTGAATCCACAAAGACCGCAGCACCTCCAACGACTGTTTGTCTGCTGATTCCGCTGACATAGGTTGCGATGATATCTGCGTTGCCAATCCGGATGGTGTTACTCTCGCCT
Source organism: uncultured Verrucomicrobiae bacterium (assembly GCA_963719605.1). Taxonomy (GTDB): domain Bacteria; phylum Verrucomicrobiota; class Verrucomicrobiia; order Chthoniobacterales; family UBA10450; genus Udaeobacter. Next base: position 15,004 of record CAVRCO010000017.1, on the reverse strand, counting down.
TTCACACCGAGGACATTGTAGCCGATATCGATATTATTATCGCCCGTGCTGAGAAATTCACCGGCTGAATCGCCCAATGCGACATTATAGTTTCCGGTTGCGTTTAAGAGGGCCATTGCCCCGATGGCCGTGTTGGCGAAGCCGGTTGTGTTGCTACCCAGCGCTGCCATACCAGTAGCGGTGTTGCCGGCGCCGGTTGTGTTCTTATTGAGCGCACCTACACCTATGGCCGTGTTGGCGTTGCCGGTTGTGTTGCTAAAGAGCGCCTGAGTGCCCTCAGCGGTGTTGCTATTGGCATTGCTTCCGCCCGGTGGCGGGGTGCCTGCCTCGGAAGAAACGAACGAAAATAGGCCAGCCATCAGTACAGCGAATGTTTTGGTTAAGACCGTGCTGCGATATTTACTAGATATCGTCCCGTCCAAAATGCCGTGCACAGCCGTCTTTTTTCGAGTCTGGTGTGTACGAGGCCTGTGCGCGCTGGCGCCACTCCCGGGGAGGTTCATTTCTCACCTCGTTCTACGGGAACGGTGCAACGAAGTTCGACGGATTGTCAGATATTCCGACGATTTTCAAACTTTTTTGGGAATTTCCGCGAACCGGACTGTATCACGCACAGGCTGTAAAATATTCCGACGATTTGACTAGACCAACAGATATGCTTTCGGTGAAAATCCGAGGCAAGATACCTCGCCTAGATACGATTTTTTCGATGAATGAGCTTGGAAGGCGTGTTTCCTTCCCGCGCGGCGCTTGGAGCTTAGGCCGCGCGTCAGGAGCCTCGAAAGAATGAGCAGCTTAATCGTTCTGCAACAGGATGTCTGTTCGCAATGCGAAGCTGCCTCTACAATTTGAAACGAGCCCACGCCTCAAAACTGATCGGACTTATTGGAACTGCCGGAGGACTAACGATCCTGCTCGCTTTCCCTATCGGAAAAAGTGAACCGGCAACCCCAACCATCAAAGTCCCCGTGAATCCTGGCTCCTCGCAGTTTGTTGCCACTCTTCTTCGCGGCGAAATGCCCGGGCGAGGGAAAGCGTTTCGTTGCGCAAATTAGCCGCGCTTGGGACGAAAGCGTCTAAGGGCAACCATCTAGGCATCGCTTTGCGAAGATTGCATGGAACTTGGCATCGCGGTTTCCGGAGAACGTCCTGAAAAAACAACGTGGATTGAAGAAATTTGAGCGGGCGACGATGACGCGCATCGGGCGTCGCCAGATCAACACCCGACAACGTTGCTGGCAATGCTTCCTACCGGCGAGACAATCTCGCTCCGCTCAAATCTCTCCGAAACTAAACCGCGTTTCTACCCTAACGCCGCCTGATCCACAAGGCTTTTCTGGCAGCGCATCGGAAATCATCACCGACAATCTCAGCAAAGCCGGTTGGGCATGGGGCTGCTGCACTGTCGCCATCGCGAGTGGGTTGTGTTACATCGTCGATGTGCGCCGCGACGCTTGAAGGTTCATCGTCAAATCCGACGAGCTTTTGACCGCATTCCTCGAATTAGAAGCAACCTTGTTGTGAACCGGATTTACACGGGGGCTGCGCTGAGCCGACGCGAGGCGGAGGTTCTTCGGCTACTTGGTGATGGCAAAACAACCCCGGAAATCGCTGCGAAATTAAAGGTTTCTCTCAAAACCGTTCAAAAGTATTGCGCCCGGCTCAAACAAAAACTGGACGCAGCGAACTTCAGCCGACTCATGCGAATCGCGGTTTTGTGGGCGTGCGGGTGTTGCTGAAATCGTCGTGAGACGTGTTGGCCGGGAATAACGCAGCCACAAATTCTAGTTCTCAATTTGCCTCCTCGCGCCATCATTTGCGACCCGTTCATATCACTTTGTCATTGCGGTGTGGAGAGGAAATGATGCACAATTCGTCGCGTAAATTACTGGAATATCATCGCTAACACTCTCGGCAGTCTGACTAAGGCGCGATTTTGAAATTTACGTAATCTTAGAGCGCACGACGAGATGTCCGTTAAGAGCAAGAAAGAGATCCAGCTCGAAATCGCCCATGTTTTGTTCATCGACATCGTTGGCTATTCGAAGCTTTCGATTAACGAGCAGCACTCAGCTGTTGATGAGCTCACGCAAATCGTCCGTGCGACCGAGCAATTTCAAAAAGCCGAGGCGTCAGAGCGTCTGATCAAAATTGCCAGCGGTGACGGCATGGCGTTGGTCTTTTACACCAGTCCTGAGGCGCCTGTTCGCTGCGCGGTGGAACTGAGCCGAGCGCTCAAAGATCACCGGCGCTTGCGCGTACGCATGGGAATACACAGTGGGCCGGTCAGCGGAGTGATCGATGTTACGGGTCGCACAAATCTCGCCGGTGCCGGTTTAAATCTGGCGCGACGTGTGATGGACTGCGGCGACGCGGGCCACATCCTGCTCTCTAAACGCATCGCCGAAGATCTGGCCGAGTTCGAGGAATGGCGACCGTCACTGCACGATCTGGGTACATGCGAAGTAAAACACGGGATGCAGGTCGCCATGGTCAATCTCTGGTCCGACGACGTGGGGAACCGTCAGCTCCCACAAAAGTTTCAAGCTCTCAAAAAACAGCGCGCCCGAGCGCGTTGGGCGGCAATGACGGCGGCGTTGCTCATGCTCGCGGCAATTGCCGCTGGTATCGTAATGTTTTCGCGTTATCGCGTGCGATCCGCACTAACAGCGCCGGAAAAAAGCATCGCCGTGCTTCCGTTCGAGAATTATAGCCGAGATCCAGACAACGCTTACTTTGCCGACGGTATTCAAGATGAGATTCTGACCCGCTTAGCCAAGATCGCTGATCTGAAGGTAATCTCGCGCACCTCGACGCAGCATTACAAGAGCGCGCCGGAAAACCTGCCTGAGATCGCCAAGCAACTTGGCGTCGCCCACATTCTGGAGGGAAGCGTGCAGAGGAGCGGCGACGCCGTGCGGGTGAACGTGCAGCTAATCAGAGCAGCCAATGATTCTCATCTGTGGGCCGATACCTTTGATCGTAAACTGACCGATATCTTTTCGGTCGAGAGTGAGGTAGCCAAAGCTATCGCCGACCAGTTACGAGCGAAACTTACTGGCCAGGAGGAGCAAGTTATCGCTGCTAAACCGACAGACAATCCTGAAGCTTACGATGCCTACCTGCGCGGTCTCGCCTACACATTGAGAACGCAAAACACACCCGCGAACTACCTTGGCGCCCAGAAATATCTTAGAGAAGCTGTGCGCTTAGATCCGAAGTTCGCGCTTAGTTGGGCGCTATTGTCATACGTCGATGCGCGCGGCTACCGCACGCAGAATCTTCAACCAACTGTCGCTCTGCGGGAAGAGGCGCAGCAGGCGGCCGAAACCGCGCTGAGGCTTCAGCCCAATCTCGGCGAAGCCGTAGTGGCCAAGGGACAATACCACTACGCCTGCCTGAAGGATTACGATACCGCGGTGCCTTACTTTGAGCAGGCACGTCAGTTACTGCCGAATAGCAGCCGGATTCCCGAGTCGCTGGCCTATATCGCGCGGCGGCGAGGCCAGTGGGAGCGGTGCGAGTCGTACTTTAACGAAGCGGAACGGCTCGACCCCCGCAACGTCAACCTGATCACCCAGCGCGCACAGACCTACCTTGCACTTCGCCGTTTTCCCGAAGCGCTGCGGAAGTTCGATCAGGTCCTAAATATTACGCCAGGCGACACCGATACCGTTGTGGAAAAGGCTGCTATTGCGCAAGCTGAGGGCGATCTGCCGCGTGCCTCGACGCTTCTTGCTCCGCTCCAACCGGCTGCCGGCGACCCCACTGCGTTGGAAACACAAGCTTATCAAGCCATCCTGGAGCGGCGTCCTGGACAAATTATCTCTCGACTAAAGGAGATCCTGGCCAAGCCCGATCCGGCGTTGGGTTATTACAATGGCGAGTTGCGCTTTTGGCTGGGCTGGGCCCAAGAGGTTGCTGGCGATCACGCCGCCGCCCAGGAAAGTTGGCGACAGGCGCGCAGCGAACTGGAGCCTTTTCTCAAAGAACAACCGGAAAATTTTATCCTGATTGGAGATCTCGCGCTGATCAATATGGGCCTTGGTGAAAAAGCCGCTGCCTTAACTCTGGTCGAACGCGCCATGGCTGGGAATCCGATCGACAAAGACGCAATGGAAGGTCCCCAGACGATTGAAATCCTCGCCCGAGTGGCAGCGCGCACAGGGGAACCCGACCGCGCCATTGCCGCTTTACAGAAAATACTTTCGATACCGGGCGAGGCGCGCTGGCTACGGGGATCGGGCTTACTCCCGCGCTGCTCCGCCTCGATCCAATGTTCGATCCGCTTCGGAACGATCCGCGTTTCCAAAAACTCTGCGAGGAAAAGCAGCCGTGAAACGATGCTGGGAAATAATCGCCGACAATGAGCAAAGCCGGTTGGAGTTGGGGCTGTGTCTCAGCGATTGATTCCAACGGGCGAGCGCTTTGGATTGCTGCCGCTCGTCTTGGTGTCATGAAGCACCCGAGAGCAGGTCGCTTGTTGCCCCGCTACCCGAGCATATCGCGACGTGGTGCACACGAACGAAATGATGTCCCGATTTGAAACAAGATATTTCCTTCTCCTCGCGAGCTATTTTTCATCCCATTGCCGAATCGGGATCACCAGATATAGCTCAGAGTGACCCGCAAGATGGTTGACGTAAGCCTGGCCATTCGATCCGTCATGGTTCAATGTCTGCAACATCTTTGATCCAAACCGATGATCATGATGTGTGGCCCAACGTGGAATTCATTGCCGTTTCCCATCGCATGCGACTTGTTAGGCACCCAGAAGCCACCATACATATATGAAACCCCGATACTCTGCACATTGGGCGTACGTCCGGCGATACTGTCCTTCATGAACTGCAGAAAGACCTGGTCAAAGCAACCGGGCTCATCGTGGGCGGCTTGAGGAAAACCCGGAAGACACGTCCACCCGTTGGTTCCAGGCCGGAGAACCCGGAAGTCGCCGCCGGGCGAGCTTGGCCAGTCGAGCACGGTCGCGTTTTGCGTAACAAACTCCGGACCTGCCCCCATCGCGGACGCTATCTTCTCGCATCAGACTTCGGCTTCGGCGGTGCTGGCGTTTGACCGTATGTGACGACAGCGGTGATCAGTAGTAGAAAAGCAAACTTTTTCATAACGGTTCTCCTTGGCATTGAGTTCAGTGTGTTCCATAACGGAATCGTTTTCACCGGAAAACGAAACGACCGTGAAACGTTTTCGCATACTTTACGCGGACTCGCCGCTTCATCACATCGCCAAAGGTTGTTGTTATCCGGCGACGTTCATTACGACCGCCGATCACGACGATCGCGTAGTCCCGGCGCACAGTTTCAAATTCGCCGCGACACTCCAGGCAGCATAGGGTTGCAAAAAACCCACTTTGATTCGAATCGAAACCAAAGCTGGTCACGGCGCTGGCAAACCGACAGCGAAAATCATTGAAGAAACCGCCGATCGCTGGGCGTTCCTCGTCAAGGAACTCAGGATGAAAGTCTCGAAGCAACCAGTTCTTTAATAAGGCAGTTTTCGCGGGATCGTTTACGCAGCGATCTGGCCGAGAACGGCGCGCAGTTCGTGAAATCCACCGGCTTGGTCAAATGAAAATCAAAACCAGCTTCTTTGCCGCGCTCAATATGGTCAGGTGTTCCAAATCCAGTCAGGGTTACGGCCTTAACGGGTCGTTTTCGCTTGGCCTCAGCAACCACATCGTAGCCGCTGCCGTCAGGCAAGGCGATATCGACCAGAACGACATCGAACTCTTTTGAATGGATAATCTTCCGTGCACTCTCCGCATCGTCGGCTACGGAAATCTCGTGACCGAAATGTGTGAGCAGACGAGACAAAGCTTCCAGCGTGTCCCCGTGATCTTCGACGACAAGAATGCGCAACCTTTTATCGGGATATGAATCTCTCGTTCGATCCTCGTTCATCTTCGCCGTTGCGGAGAACCCTAACACTGGAATCGCCGCGCCGTCCAATTTCTTTGAGAAATCATGGATCGGTTGTCAGACTTCTCGCGGTCGTATGACTGAGTAAGGTCGACAGCTATGCCCGACAAAGAGATGCTGCGCTCTCAAGGAGATGCACTACGTGGCAACGAAGTTCGTTTTTTACATTTCGCAGCGTCGTTTTTTCGCCGCATTGGGCTGGCCGTGGTCCTGTTTGGATACGACACGGGCGTCATTTTTTTCCCGGGTCGCTGCTCATTCTTTTATCAAGCGCGAATTTTTTTGGCCTTTTACTCACTGCAGCCGAGGAGATTGTTGTCACTGGCGTTTTATTTTTGGGAGTGACCCTGGGGGCGATCGTCTTGGTGGAAGGGGGAGGCAGCCGATCGTTTTTCGGTAGGCTTTTGAAGAGGTCCTTGGCTTGCGTGACATTTGCGATCAGCCTCGGACCCATCTTTTGGCTTTTGATCGCCGAGATTTATCCGCTAAAATTCGCGGCCTTGCCGAGGGCACGGCGGCCACGTTCAACTGGGCATCGAACCTGATCGTTTCGCTTACGTTTCGGAACGTTGGTCGAGAAACTCGCTGCGAAGTCGACATTCCTGCTCTACGCGTTTGCCTCGGTGGCGTCGTGGCTCTTCGCCTATTATTTTGTTCCAGAAACGAAGGGGCGCACGTTGGAACAGATCGAAGCCTTCTGGAGAGCAAGGCATGGTGTGCGCCAGGACAGGCGCCCCGAATTTCCTAACTCAATCGCTCGCGATTATGCGGTTTCCCAAGGTCAAGCACGGGGCCGATGGGAACGATGCGAGTCGGATTGATTTGAGTGTGCGTCATGTAGTAGTGACGCTTAATGTGATCGAAATTGACGGTCTCGGCGATGCCTGGCTGCTGATATAAATCCATTAGGTAACCCTGAAGATTCGGGTAATCGATGATGCGTCGAAGGTTGCACTTAAAATGGCCGTGATAAACCACGTTGAACCGGATAAGCTGTACAAAAAAGTCGCCAGTCCGCTTCGACAATGCGATTACCGAACAGATATCGATTTTTGGATAAGCGTTCCTCCAGTTGATCGAGCGCTTCAAATAATTTTCGGCAGGCAATTTCGTATGGCCGTGACGCGTGGCAAAACCGGCTTTGTAGACGCCGTTGTTCACGTTGTCGTGTAGAAAATCAGAGAGCTTCGCGTGCTCGGCCTCGATCTCTCGCGGAAAAAAATCGACGGCTTTGTTACGGGCAAAGTCATTGAACCGACCATTGAACATGCGGCAGATGTCGTCCTCGCAATTGTTCACAATCTTCTTTGTTAGTTTGTCCCAGAGCACCGGCACAGTGACGCGCTCGTTGTAATCTGGATTGGTTGCCTTGTTCGCTCGCGTAAGAATTGGAAATCGTTGATCGGGTCGGTTGATTCAAACGGCGTGCCGGGTGGAATTTTGCCGCTTGGATCGCGAAACGCCCAGCCCTCCTCGTCGCGAATTGGATCGACAATGGTCATACCGATCGCTTCCTCCAGTCCTTTTAATTTCCGGAAAATCACCGTGCGGCTAGCCCACGGACAGGCCAGCGAAACATAAAGATGATACCGATCTACCGCAGCGGGGTAGGAGGTAGATCCGTCGTTAGAGATCCATTCCGAAACGCTCGGGCTGCCGCTGGAATTCGCCGGATTGGTCTGCTCGTCTGCAAATTGCGCTTTGATTTAACCGCGAACAAAGAACTCTAACCAGGCGGGTGTTAATTAGTGGTTGACCTATTAGCGCGGCTTGAAAAGTGCAGCGTCGAGGATGGACCAGAGATGGATCACCCATCCAGCAGGAAAAACCAAAGAATCGCCGCCAGGCAAAACTGGATAATCGCCATCAGAACCGCCCCTGGAGCAATTGCCCGAGGCCGGGAATAAAGAAACTGCAGAGTGCCGCGAGAACATTGCCGGCTGAACCTTGGCCTGCCATGCTCTCGACGTTATGAGCAGATGCAAAATCAACAAGCTGATTTTGCGAAATAATCGCATCAGCCACATCAGTCTCAATTTCCCATGAAATCTGCGCCCGAAGATCGCGAGCTTCGGGTGTGCCCTCCCGTTGACAGCGAAAAACCCGAATGTTACCGTCGCGCGAATTTACGTGGAACTCCGCAAAACGCGGTGCCCGCAGAGATGTGCATACTGTGTTAAACAGTCAGGTTTTGGTGCTTAACCGCCTCTGGCAGGCGGTGAACATCTGTTCGGCGCGTCGCGCCTTCGCGCTGGTGTACGCGGGGCATGCCCAAATTGTTTCATCGGACGAGGCGAACAATTTCCTGACACATGATTTGAAAGCTGGCGTGACTTGTCGGCAAACGCTCCGGATCACGAAGTAGTCACGACGATTTCGTTCAAGATTCGTATCCCGCGGGTGATTGTGCTTCTGGTTTTCGATCGGCTTCCAAAAAAGGAAGTGAAATTTACCCGGCACAACGTGTTCGAGCGCGACAAGAACACCTGCCAGTACTGCGGGACTTCGATCGGAGTGAACTCAATCTTGATCACATCGTGCCGCGTGATCGCGGAGGGACAACTACCTGGGAAAACGTGGTTTGCTCGTGCATCGCCTGTAATACGCGCAAGGGTAATCGCCTCCCGCGCGAAGCGCACATGAGCCTGATCCGCAACCAAAACGGCCAAAGTGGCGGCCGTTTGTCCAGATTACTTTTACGGCTCCCCAGCACGACCTCTGGAAACACTTCGTACATCTCGCTTATCGGAACGTTGAACTGAGCGATTAGCATCTTTCAAGGAATGACTGCTTCGAGCGGTCGTTCCTTATTGTCGCTTCAACGCATCGAGAATCGGTTGCGGATAAACGCCCAGCCAAATTGTAGCGAGGATCAATGCGCTGATCGCCAGGCGCGACAGGCCATTCACAGGGATCTTGTCTGTTTTGGTCGCGGACTGCCAATACATCGCGCGAACGACTTTAAGATAGTAGTAAAAGCCGCAGCCGACGGTGATCACTCCGACGACGACGAGCATTGTTTGGTGCTGGGCAATGGCCGCGTAGAAGATAAAAAATTTTCCCAGGAATCCTGCCTACCGAATCCCTGCTAAGGAGACCATTCCAACTAACATTGCGAATGCGAGAAACGGCGATCGTTTCGCTAAACCATCGAAATCCGAAATCTGCTCGCCTGTTTGCTGCGCGACGATTATCAAGACCGCGAAGCTTAACAAGGTCATGAGCAGGTAAGCAGCGAGATAAAAGCTGATCGCTAACGCGTCGAAACACGCTACACCGATCAGCAGATAACCGGCGTGCGCGATACTCGAGTACGCAAGGAGTCGTTTCAGGTTCGTCTGCGGTAAAGCCGCGAGATTCCCGTAGATCAATGTGAGTAGCGCGATGAGAACAATCAGGCGTTGCGTTTGACGCAGCGCCAGGAATGGCTGCAACACCCGGAGCAGCACTACGAAGCCCGCCGCTTTCGAACCCACAGAAAGATACGCGGTCACCGGTGTCGGTGCGCCTTGGTAAACATCCGGTACCAGTTTTGGAATGGCACCGCAGCGATTTTGAAAAGGAGCGCCACCAGTACAAGTACCATACCTAACAGCGCTGCGTTGCGGTCCGTAGCCGGATTAGCCATCACCTCTGTGATTCGCTGCAGATTTGTCTGACCGGTCACACCGAAAATCCACGCGATTCCGTACAGCAGAAGGCTGTCGAGAGCGCGCTCAGTACGAAATATTTGGTGCCTGCTTCAAGCGCGATCGGATTGCGCCGGGTGAAACTAACCAGCACATAAAAAGAAATCGTCACCAGTTCCAGCGAAACGAAGATGAAGATGAAATCGATTGCGGATACGAGGTACATCAGCCCGGCACATGTAAAGATGGGGAGAGCAAAAAATTCGCCAAACCGGCCTGCGGTGTGGCACCCGGAAAGAAACTCCAAGTACCGGCGCGTAGTCGGTCATCATGATCAGCACTACGATTGTGGTTAGCAGCGAAAATTGCTTGAAGAAGATCGACAAGCGATCTGCAGTGTAAAAGCTCCACAAGCCCGTTGCCTGACTCGTGGACGCACTGGGGGGTACGAAGAAGCTTGCCACGAAAATCAGCGCGAGACCGGCAATTGCCACGAATGCCAAGGACCGTCTATCAATTTTGTGGCAAACGCTTCAACTAAGAGGATTACCATCCCCAACACCAGCACTGCGATCTCAAGCTCTGGCGCTGTGATCATGGTCATCTCCGAACGATCTGCCAGATGTTGTCGCCGCCTCGCTGCGTCGAGGCGCTCGGGCAATGTTGCTCCGTGAAGCACGGCGACACAGCGCCGTGGCTGCAGCACTCCATTTCTGTGAGATGGCGGTCGCTGGCAAGGTAAGTGTGCAGGACCGGCGTTACGATTCGCACAAGGGATTGCGGAAAAAATCCATAGCAAAGAAGTCCTCCAACGACTAATGCGACAGGGACTCGCAGCGCGGGACGAAGATCGATAATCTCTTTCCATCGCTCATTCATCGTGCCCATGAATGTCTTGCGATAGGCCCGCAGCATATAAACCGTGGAGATGACCACTCCCCAAAGCGCAAGCACCGTCGCGATTTGGAAGATGTGAAACCGATCCATCTCCCAGCCATTCTTGAACGCACCAAAAAAGATCATGATTTCCCCGGCAAAGTTCGCAAGACCAGGCAGGCCGATCGCAGCAAATACGCCGAAGCCAAAAGCGAGGCTGGCAAAGGGCATCACTTTGCCAAGGCCGCCCAGCTCATCAAAAACCAACGTTCCGGTGCGCTTCCGCAGTTCTCCTGCCAAGGCAAACAGCAGGGCAATCGAAAGGCCATGAGCAAACATCAGAACAACTGCGCCCGTCGTGGAGAGAATAGTGGCGCTCGCAATTCCCAGGAAAATGTAACCCATGTGCATCACGCTCGAGTAGCCTAACATCCAGTCGAGCCGTTTCTGCGCGATCGTGACCAGACCAACGTAGATGATGTTCCCAAGTAGCAGCACGACGAGCAGATCGGTCCATTGACGCGCGCCCTCGGGTAACAACGGAATAGCCAGACGCAACAGACCGTACAACCCAAATTTTTTTAACACTCCCGCATGCAACATGGCTGCCGGCGCGGGAGCCGACGCGTAGGCCTCCGGCGCCCACGTGTGGAAAGGGAACAGCGAAACAAGGATTCCAAAACCGATAAGCAACAGCAGGTAAACATGGCGTTGTGCGTCCGGCGTGATCTGACCCAGGCCGGCGGCGGCGTTTAATGAGCGAATGTCGAAGCTGCGCGCAGAGGCGGGAAAGCTTTGATAAAGAAGAATCAGCCCAAGCAGTAAAATGAAACTGCCGATTGCCAGATAGATGGTGATTTTCCACGCGGCAGCGAAGCGATTTCCACTGCCCCAGATCCCGATCAACAAGAATGTTGGAATGAGTGCGAGCTCGTGAAACGCGTAAAAGAAGAATAAATCGATTGAGGCAAAGGCGCCGATTGCGCCGCCGGAAATGAACAAGAGACAGGCATAGAACCAATTTTCATACTTCTCAATCGTGCCTGTAAACCAAACCGCGGCCAGCGTGACGATCGTCGCGAGTAAGATCATTACGAGGCTCAGCCCATCGATACCTGTTGTGAAACTCAGGTGCCACTCGGGAGATATGGTAAAGGAGGTAACATGCTGAAAATCATGTTGACCCCTGTCGAAAGACACGAGGAGAAACAACGCCGCCGCAAACGCTAAAACCGATGAGCCTAAGGCGGTTTTGCGCGGAGGCGCGCCGACCATGATCAAAATGGCGGCAACAATCGGGCAAAAGATTACGAAAAGAACCATTAGCGGAAAACGGCGAAGTAAACCACGGCAACAACACCAAGGCCGAATAAAAATACGTACCCTTGCAGGTTTCCAACCTGGATCAGTCGCAGCAGCGCCCCGATCCCCAAAATTGCCCGGCTACTGCCATCAACAGCACCAGTGTCAATGATCCATCGATCAAAGAAAGCCGAGACGCGCGCGAGCAGTTCCTGCGTCCAGTTAATCAGCCAGGCATAAAATTTATCGAAGTAAAGCTTATGGCGCAGGACCTCGATATCGATCGGTTCGCTCGTTCTGTTGCGGTAGATGGCAATCGCCAGTCCGCTTCCCACGATCAGTGCGCCGAATGCAAGGGCAGGAACCAGGAAAGCCGCCTCTTTTTCTGTCGGAAGCGCGAGAAAGTTTCGCGCGAAAAATCCGAACCCTCCCAACGCCGCGAGAATTGCGAGCACGATCAACGGTCCGGTCATGACGAGCGGTGATTCCTTGCTTCGGCGTGCGACTTCGCTGCGTGAATTGCCAAAGAAAACAATTACCAGCAAACGCACAACGTAAAAGGCCGTTAGAAATGCTGTGAACAACCCCGCGACGAAAATCGGTGTGTTGCGTTCGTAGGCGAGTGCAAGGATTGCGTCCTTGCTGAAAAATCCGCTGAATGGTGGACAGCCGATCAACGCCAATGCGCCAACAGCGAAAGTGACAAATGTGATTGGAAGTTTCCGAGAAAGCCCTCCCATTTGCCAGATGTTCTGCTCGTGATGAAGCATCACGATGACCGAGCCAGCCCCAAGGAAGAGAAGCGCTTTGAAGAACGCATGAGTAAACAGGTGAAACATCGCGGCGTCGTTTGAGGCGAGACCGACAGCCATCATCATGTAACCGAGTTGTGAGAGCGTTGAATAAGCAAGAATGCGCTTGATGGCGTTCTGTTGTGTTGCAATCAACGCGGCCATCACGGCGGTGATCGTACCGATCCACGCAACGACGAGAAGCGCAGTCTGAGACGCTTGTATGACGAACGCGACGCGCACCAGCATGTAAACACCGGCGGCGACCATCGTCGCGGCGTGGATCAACGCGGAAATCGGCGTCGGGCCTTCCATCGCGTCCGGCAACCACACGTGCAATGGAAATTGTGCCGATTTACCAACGGCTCCGCAGAAAATCAGAAGCGCGGCGATTGTGACAAATGTCGGATGACTGGCGAGGACTGACATCCGTGGCGTGATCTCGGCAAAAACGACGGAGCCAGTCGCCATCCAAACCATCAGGATCCCGATCATGAATCCGAAATCGCCGATACGGGTGGTAATGAATGCTTTGTTGGCCGCATCTGCAGCGGGATCGCGATAGAACCAGTGACCAATCAGGATATAAGAAGTAAAGCCTACCAGCTCCCAAAAAATGAAGAGCATGACGAAATTGTTCGAGAGAACGATTCCAAGCATCGCGAACATGAAGAGCGAAAGCGCAGCGAAATAACGAGACTTGCCTTCATCATCCCGCATGTAACCCAGCGAATAGATATGGATGGTTGCTCCGACACCGGAAACCAGAACGAGCATCGTCTTGCTCAATTGGTCCAGCGTAAAGCCGAGCGGGATCTTGAAGGTGCCGGCAATATCGATCCAGGCGAACTCAGCCGCGGCGATGCCGGACTGCGTGAAGATCAAACAACTGCACGTAAAACTGACGAGCACTGCCGCAATCGAGATAAAACTGCTCACCGGTTTCCATCGCAGTGTGAACAGCGTGATGACCGCCGCGCTAACCAACGGAGCGAGTAGAGTGATCCACGGCAAAATCGAATTCATCGAATTCTAAAATCTCATGCTGCTGATGTCGTTGACGTCCGTTGTTTGGCGCGCACGATAGAGTGCAACGATAATTGCCAATCCGACCGCTACCTCAGCTGCGGCGACAGTAATAATGAAGAAGACGAAAACCTGCGCGTTGTAGTCGGGTAAGCCGATTGAATTGACGCGGAATCGTGAAAACGCAACGAGCGACAGATTTGCTGCGTTCAACATCAGCTCAAGCGACATGAGAATGATGATGAGATTGCGGCGCAGCATCACTCCGGCGAACCCGTCGCGAAGAGGATGCCGCTCACGATGAGGTAATCGCCGAGTGTAACCATACTAGCGAGGCTCGCGTTTGCTCAAAAGCACCACACCAACCGTCGCGACCAAGACGAGAACGCCGACGATTTGAAATGGCAGATTGTAATTCTTGAAGAGAACCGCGCCGATATTCCGAACATCGTCGATTGTCGATCCAGCCAATGGCGGAAAGGGATTTTGCGCGAATTTTAGATGGTTGATTACAGAAAAAATCTGACCCAATAGAATCAGAGCAACGGCAAGTCCGGCCACTGACGCCAGCCAATTGATCCGGCGCGCTTCTTCGGCACGCAGATTGAGAAGCATGATGATGAAAAGAAAAAGCACCATCACCGCGCCAGCGTAAACCAGCACTTGAATGATCCCGATGAAATAGGCGTTGAGCGACATGAATAGCGCCGCGAGACCCAGAAACGACACCACCAAGCTCAGGGCGCTCGCTACGGGATTGCGGTTGATGACCACAGCCGCGCCGAAGATCAATGTCAGCAAAGCAAAGATCCAAAATAGGAACGGTGACATCGGTTATTGGAGTTGGGGAGTAGTGGAGTGATGGAGCGATGAATCCCTGTCCCCGACCAGCACTCCATTACTCCAACACTCCGTTGCCCGAGTTCTGCTCATTTCTTCTCGTTCCATTTCAGTACGACGCCATGCATTACTCCGCCGATCTCGAGGAGCTTTTCCTTGTGATGCACCATGTCCGCGCGCGTAAAACCGGTGATGGCGTAGTCCTTGCGCAGAAAAATCGCCTGCTCGGGGCAAACTTCTTCGCACATTCCGCAAAAAATGCAGCGGATCATATCGATATCGAACGCCTCAGGGTATTTCTCACTTTGGCGAACCGATCGGTTGAGGGGATTTCTCCCGGAATAATTTTAATCGCGCGTGGCGGGCAAATGAATTCGCAGAGCTGGCATGCCACGCAACGCACACGCCCGTCTTCATCGCGGACAAGCGCGGGTGCGCCGCGATAATAATCCGGCAAGTTGCTGTCCCATTTTTCTGGGTACTGCATCGTAACTTTCGTGCGTCCCAGCAGCAGGTTTTTGAAATGCTTAAACGTGATAGCGAGCCCTGCGGCGATCGCAGGCAAATACAATCGTTCGCGCCAGTTAAGCTTTGGCCGTGA
>CAVRCO010000016.1:0-23833 GCA_963719605.1 uncultured Verrucomicrobiae bacterium | reverse complement strand
ATCGGATCGCACTTGTTAGATGAATTCGCGAAACGCCGGGCGAAAATGGCGACAGGCCGACTGCTGGATGACGTCGCGCCATTCGACCGCGTTTTCCGACTGATCGCAGCTAGACGAAACGTTTGCGTCTGGATCCTGGCATGCGGCTTTTTGTTAGACGCTTTGCCGCAAAGTTACGCCGTCATCTGCGGATGGGCTGCCTTTAGTGCTGCCATTCATCTCGTGCGTTCCATTTGGATTTGTGATGCTGCCGTGCGGCGTTTTGTGGGTATTCGGAGTTAAGGAACGACGAATCGTTGACGGAATGCGCCTGGCGCGCGCAACGATTTCTTTGCCGAGAACGTGAACGGGCTTTTCCACAAGGAGCGAAGCACTCACTGCGCAATAAACGCCACAACCTTTCTGGCACGATTTCTTGCGGTAGTTTGCGTAGAGATCGTCCAGCGTGACGTCCATGATGTGCTTGTCTGTATGCACCATGCTGCAGATCCAGAATTTCCCCTGCGCGGAGACGAAGAATAATTTGTAGCCGGCCATACAGGTCCACTCGACGTGCTCGCCGCGGAGCAGACTGCGTTGGTAATTGAGGATCGCCTCACTGGTATGAATCTTCTCCCCGCGGCGCTTTCGTTCGATCATCGAATCGATGAAGCGTTCGAGTTCTTCTCGCGATCCGCGATCGACGCGAAACCGATTCAATGGGTCGGCATGGACGAGTCGAACTTCAGTCGGAATTCCACGCGCCAGACCGGTTTCAAGCACGGCCTGCGATTCGGACAAGGTATCGGCGCAAATCACTCCGGTGATATGCAGACTGATCTTTGAGTCACGAAAGTAATCGAGCTTCGGCAAAATTGTCTTGAATGACTTTTTAGTAATTGCACTCGGCGTCATCCGGTCAACGCTGATCTGCATGACCTGCAACCCGGCGTCTTCCAGTTCTGCGATGAGTTTACGCGTGAGCAGGAAACCGTTGGTAGTCAAGCTCGTGGCAAACCCGAGTTCGCGACAGTAGCGAACGAGTTCGACAATATCCGGATGCACGAGCGGTTCGCCGCCGACGAGAGCGATGCGCATCGTGCCAAGCTCGCGAATTTTCCGTATCCATTTTTTTAAATCGTCGAGGCTCGGGTGCGGCCGGCTGTTGTCGTATTCGGTGCAATAGGCACAATCGAGATTGCAGCGGTCCGTGACGTAAAGGCTGCATTGCAGCGGTCTGCGGTCGAGCAGACGCTTACCAGATTCCAAAATGTTATAGCCGGAAAATTCGCGGCCTATTTTACCGAGAAGCTTCATGCGATGATGAAAGAATGTGCAGCCTACGACAACTTGGCGGCGAAGCAATCGCGCTGGGAGATATCGCTGCGTAATGCCCGCGACCTTTTCTGGGACCCGACGACCCGCCGGCCATAACTCGAACGCCGGTGATATCTACTGGGCGCCAATTAACTTTCGCCTAGCGCATCCGATAAATCACACGTTCGGCACTGTGCGTAACCGGCTGGCATCGTTGCGCCAAAAGTTTGGCCAAAATCGGAAAGTTCTTCACGCGACGCTAGGCACTTTTCGGGCCGGCTTGAACATCGACAATGTAAGTCGGCGTTAGGCGTTTCGCCTCGCCAGCCAGTGCAAGATCAAACCGCAGGCGAATATGCCTCAGCGGAGATCATGGACAGCGAGACGTTGGTTAGATTCGGCACACTTGGAATCTCGATCCAACCGGCCTCATCGAAGAACCACGAACGCCGATCGACTTTGATAAACAAATCGTGGATCGGCGAAAACAGATGCAATGGAAGCGTGAACTCGCCGCCAAATCGATGGCCCCGGTAAAGGGCGATGCCAATGCTGTGATTCGTCGCGCAATCCAACATTTCAAGATCGGCCGAGCAGCTGGGAAGACGGATCTGGCACGCGCGTTTTCGCCCAAGGGAGTCGCGACCCAAAATGAAAAATTTGCTCCTCTGCATACGAAACGGATCGGCCGTAAAGCGAAGATTGAGATTGAGGTTGTCGCGTGTTCGAGAAACGGAATGAACGGCGCCATCGCACCGGACAGCGCTCTCGCGTTCGACGCGAAGAAAGCGTTCCGGGCGCATGACGTATCTAAGAAAACGTCGTTTCGACAGTTTGACTTGCGTTTTATGGCAGCGAATTGCGTCGCATTTTGTGGCAATCTCTACTTCGGATGGCGATAATTCCGCGGCGCGGTCGAAAAATGCGGGGCTGCGGCCGTGCACCAAATAATTCCACTGCGAAACTCCAGGTGCCAAAAAGTCGGCCAAGATGAGACGCATCATCACGGCAACGGCATTGTGGTCTGGGTGAATGTCGGAGAGGGAGGGCCCAAGGATGTCCGTGGGTGACCAATCGTTTATCACTTGAGTGAGCGGCGTGAGAGCGCCGTCGCAATCATGCAGTAGAAGACCAGTCAGGCCCTGGTCTGGCAGGGCAAGGAATCGAACGTCCCCAGGCTGGATATCGAGGACGCGCAGCGCGGCTAGCGCTTCTGCTCGCCGCAATTTTCCCCAGCGTTTTCGATCCGATGCGCTCAAACGCCACCTTCTTTCGAGTACTCGCTGTGGCCAGGGATTGTTCTCCCCATCTGTGACGTAGACAATGCGAATGGCAGCTCCAGCCCTAACCGCTTGCCGGAGGATGACGCTACAAGCCAACGATTCATCGTCCGGGTGTGGCGCGATCAGCATTAACCTCGAGCGGATATCGAACGTCGAAGTAGTTAAAGTCAGAAATGACACGCTGGCTAATAGAAGAGAAAGCAAGACAGCTGGCAATTTAATTCAGATGCCAGGCAAGGTACTGGGAGTGCGATGCGCGCAGCCTGCTTCGTCACGGCAAAAAAATTGTCGCGTACGAACCTGGTAAATCGCCGGGAAGCTCTGCCCGCAGTCTTGACCCGCTCGGAGCCGCGATCGTGCCGGGCATAAGCGCCCGTCGAAGCGTGCTAAGCGTTGAGTCTTATGGGGTTAAGGATTTGAGTGTTGAGCCTTAACCATTTAACCTCTTTTCCATTCCTTTCCTTCCCGTGTGCACCGATCCTCTTCAGATCCAAACTTTATCACTGACCTGCTTTGCTTGTTGAGGCCGTAACGGGCCGAGCAGCTAGTATGACTTAAGAGCACGGCTGCTTATGCGGGTTGCCATTGATTGCCGATACATCCGTGAGCGGCCGAGCGGCATCGGCACGTATGTCGAAGCAATGGTTCACGCCATTCCGCAGATGGCGCCCGGCGACGAATTTGTTTTATGGGCGCACAGGCGCGCCGTTCGGCCACTGACGAACGCATCAAACGTTTCTGAGATCACAGTGCCAGTCGAGCCGAACTCGCTCTGGACCATTTGGTGGCCGGAACGGTATGCAAGTTTCGACGGCATCGACCTCTTTCACGCTGCGCATAACATCTTGTCATGCCATGTACCATGCGCCACTATCGTTACGATCCACGATTTGTTGGCGATCGATTATCCGGAGCTCGCTTTCACCCGATGGAGTCAACGCGTCAAACGCTTGTATTATCCGCAGGCACAATGGAGAGCATTGCGCGATGCGACGCGGCTCATTGCCACAACATCCGTAATGGCTGATCGCATAACGTGTCTTTGCCCGTCGGCGCGCGGTCGTGTTGCGGTGGTGCCGATGGCTCCTGGTCCGATTTTCAGGCCGACTGCGGACCCGGACCGCTCGCGGGAGCAAGCCGCTGCGATCATCGGATCTGATGCGCCCTATTTTCTGGTGGTTGGTCAGCACAGTCCAAGCAAGCAACATCCGGTTGCGCTAAAAGCGTTCGCCCGCGATGTCCCTGAGCCGTGGCGCATCGTGTTCGTGCAGCGGCAAACGCACAAGCACGTGCTGGCGAAACTGGCATCGCGCCTTGGGATCGACAAACGCATTACGTGGATCCCGCACGTGGATACAGCAAATCTTGTCGTTCTGTATCAAGCCGCTGGAGCAATAGTTCAACCATCTCTCTATGAAGGCTTCGGCCTGCCGGTCGTCGAAGCGATGTCCATTGGATGTCCGGTTGTTGCAAGTGATATTCCGACCCTGCGCGAAGTCGTGGGCGCAGCAGCGATATTCGTGCCGCCAAATGATATTGCCGGCTTCGGACGTGCGCTCGCCGCCCTGGCCAGATCACCGAATCAGCGCCGCGACCTCGCTGCCGCCGGAATTGACCGAGCCAAGGTATTCTCCTGGCACCGTTGCGCGCAAGAAACCCTCGATGTGTTTCGCGATGCCGCTGCGTTCGGCTTCCAGCGCACCCGATAAATCACACCTTCAGCGGCGGGCGCAACCGGCTCGTACCGCTCATTCAAAAGTTTGGCGAAAATCGGAAAGTTACTGGGTGCAGCGTGGTCTTCGGCTCGACTCGAACTGCGAAGTGAAAGTGTGTGACAAAGCTCAGCGGTTTTGGTAGCATCGCAAATGGTTCTCCGCTCAACGAGACCCGCAGAGGTGTGCTGAATCCGGACGGCGGAACTTTTGTTGGTAAGAATGGCCAAATCGAGAACCACGTCTGCCTCTGATCGCGGGCCCAAGCCGTTGCCCGAGCGAGCCGTCGAGTATTTCGGCTTCTCGGGTCGCACGGAGTGCGTGGCGGCAGCGAGTCTTCTTGGGCTCATGATCGGTACTGAAACTTGTGAACATGATGCGTTACAAGTTCGATTCCGACGAGTCACAGCATTTGCATGTGATTTGGGCGTGGGCTCGTGGATTCGTGCAGTATCGCGACATCTGCGACAACCATATGCCGCTTTTTCAGATCGCGTTTGCGCCCATCTTCGCACTGATCGGCGACCGGCCAACGATCCTTTACTGGATGCGTTTTACCCTGCTACCGATGTATTTCGTCACGATGTGGTGCACCTACCGAATTGGGACGCTGCTTTTTTCGAAACGAGTAGGCGTCTGGGCGACGATCGGAGCGGGGTTGTATCCAGGTTATCACTTCTGTTCGTTTGAATTTCGAACCGACAATCTATGGGCGCCGCTCTGGCTCTTGTGTCTTATTGTGCTGCTCGACGGGACGATCACCGTACGCCGCGCGCTTGCGGCAGGTTTGCTGCTTGGACTTTGCTTCGGGATCTCAGGGAAAACTACACTGCTCCTGCTGTCGATCCTGACAAGCGGCGCGCTTACGCTAGGTACTGGTCGGATTGCGGAAAACGGGTTTGTCTGTGGGTTATCTCATGCGTTGTGTCGCGGCGTTTCTGGCGACGGCGCTGCTCATTCCTGCGATCATCGTGGGCGTATTTGCCCTCAGAGGCATTTGGCAACAATTCCGGTATTGGGTCGTCGACAACAACATTCTACCCGGTTTACTGAATCATCCGGCGTGGTGGGCCCTTATTTTTCCCATGGCATTTCCGCTCGTTATCTGCGCTGCATGGATCATCGTCCGTAAAGCACCCGATCCTCCGGCGGCTTTCCGGCGCGGTTTCGTTTTTTTGATCTGTGGTTTTTACATTCTCGCGCTCTGGAGTTTTTGGGCGCTCGTTACGCGTCAGGATTATTTGCCGTATCATCCGCTGGCGTTTGTTTTTTACAGCGCGGCAACTCTGCTAATCTCAAACTATTTCGTCGGTCAACGGTGGCCTCTTGGAGCTTTGTTTAAACAGGTGCCGTTACCGGCATTTATCGCCGCAGGCGAGACTGTGGCTATTATCATTTTACATCCATTCTGGATTGATCAGGGCAAGAACGAGACCAATTTGCTGCGGGCGACTCTTACCCTAACCAGTCCCGGCGATTACGTTCTGGATGAGAAAGGAGAAACGGTTTTCCGTCAGCGGTGTTTCGGTCCCATCTGGGAGCCTTTCGTGATGGAACGGATCCGGCGTGGCCTAATGATCGACAATGCGGTGAAGAATTGCATTGAAAAGCGCGCTTGTGTCGCGACAAATCGAAAAGATATGTCGTCAGCCGCGATACACTTTGTCGAGCGGAATTTTCTGCCGGTCGGAAATCATCATCAAGGGTTGTTCATAAAAGATCGGCAATTTGTGTCGTGGCAGGGATTATGGGTTGCGGGCGGTTTTTTGAAGCGATCGCAGGAAGATCCGAAACGTTTCGATTTTGATGTTGTGATTCCGGCACAGTATGAAATCACCGCGCACGAAGGTGCTGTGAGTGGAATGCTCGACGGCACACCATACACTGGTGCGCGCTTCCTTTCGGCCGGAAAGCACCGTTTTGTGCAAACATCCAACGAGAGCGCGCTCGCTTTTCTCTGGGCACAGGCAGTCGATCGACATTTCCTGCCCATTGATCATGACGATAATCCCAACCACTGAAAGGGACCGGCCCGCTCGACTGGACGCCGTAGACGAATCGGCGTGCTTTCTGTTGCACGGTGTGCACACGGTAAAATTGCGCCGAACCTGCTCAAGAGTGGCACCGTACTCCCAAAGTAAAGGTTGCCATCCGGTCCGACAGAGCAGCTGGCAATTGATTACTCGGCGGAATAAATTGCCCATGAAATGCGCCACTCGCGCCGTCGAAGCGCAAGATACGATCCCGGGTCACGGAACCGGAGCTTGGAGAACTGATAACGTAAAGAAATAGTTCAGCGGTTTCTTTCAATCGGATTCGACACAAAACCCGCTGCTCCTGCCGTAGGTGGTTAACACCATCCGATCACCCGCCCGCTGGCGGACGAAACAAAGTCCGCGTTGCCCCTCGTTCAGCTTGCAAAAACCGCGGACACAAGCGGCACTCAACGCGTCCATCGGGCAGTATCCTCGACCAGCGTAATCGGATTGCGTAAGCGCGTGCATCATTTAGCTGAGAGGAAATTCACCGGTTTTTTCTCAGATTACAATAATCGTAACCTTTTGCTGCGTTAGGCGGTCATATCCAATGCTGCAACCAGATGATCAAAGTTTCAATCGTCGTACCCTGCTTTAACGAGGGCCGCACCATTGAGAAAGTCGTCCACGCGGTTCGACAATCTCCAATTAAGCAGAAAGAAATCATAATCGTGGATGATTGTTCAGATGACGCGACGAGCACGGTTCTCGAAAGGGTTTCTTCGTCGGTAGACAGGATCATTTGCCAGCCCCGAAATCTTGGTAAAGGCGCCGCGCTACGTGCAGGTTTCGCCGCTGCGACTGGGAGCGTCATTGTGATACAGGATGCCGACCTCGAATACGACCCAAGCGAGTACGCGCGTCTTCTCGCTCCAATCCTGGCCAACAAGGCGGATGTCGTCCTGGGCACGCGTTTTGCAGGTGCCCACTTGCAAACGTTCCGATATTTGTGGCAAAGAGCGGGCAATAAGTTCGCTACGTTCTTGTCCAACGCTTTTACCGGTTTGAACCTGACGGATATACAAACCGGGCACAAAGCATTTCGAACATCTTTACTTCCGAGGGTGACTATTGCTGAGAATCGATTTGGCGTAGATGCAGAGCTCATCGCAAAGTTTGCCAGGCTTCGGTGTCGGATTAAGGAGGTCGGAATCACATACAACGCAAGAACGTACGCGGAAGGAAAAAAGGTGCGCTGGAAAGATGGCCTGCGTGCGCTTTACGTGATTTTGAAATACGGCCTGTTCGAGCGGGCACGGCAGGTGACGGCGGCCCTGGACGGGAAGCTCGTCACCTCAAAGACGTCTCTGATAATGGCCAAAACAGCGCAGCGGGCGCGCCGATCCATCGATCGATGCGTTGAAAAGCTGAAATACCGAGAGGCAGATCCATTGTAGGCCAGATCTAGCGGTTGCTTTTCGGGCCACGATGCGCCAAAGCGCGATAATCGTCTCGGCGATAAATTACGCCCTCAGCGGTGCGCGCGACAGGTTGGTAATGTTCCGCTAGCAGCTTTGCTAGAATTGGAAATTGTTGCACTCGATATTGCGCGCCAGGTCCGGAGTAAAGGTCGATGATATATGCAGGCGGATGTTTGGCAAAATCCTGCTGGAGGTTATCCCATGAGCCCGGAAGGATTCGGCCGCGCGTGTCAACATCAGGAAGGCGACCTCCGAAAATGTTGCCAGTGAGCGGAAACGTTGTGATGTAGCGACAGGCAGGGCGTCGCTCGGCGTCTAGATAGATTTCCGAACTCTGACCCCATACGAAAATCCTGTCAGCAGGGTCTGAATGCGTGAACAAGTATCGTCCCGCCTCAGACGGAACGCGTCGTGGAGCCAGCGCCGTCCAGTCTTCGATTGAGAAGGCAACAACCGTTAGAGCTAACCACGCGTAGGTCACCGCAGGTCGTAGTAGCCAGTGGGGCGGCTGCATCGTCCGGGACCAAAGTCGTGCGTAGTACGGCGCTGCGAGCAGCGCGAGCGGAGGGATCAATTGAACATAGTAGTGAGGGTAAAAGCGGGCGCCCGCTGCAGCGCCGATTGCCGAGGCGGCAAGTAACCCGAAAAGCGCTGTTCGTTCTGCCGTCCTCTCAGCCCAAATCTTACTCTGATCCCGGCAGGCCATTATGGCCCCGATTACCAAAGGCAAACAGACTCCGAAGAAGACCAGCGTAATCACGATTCCCTTCTGCCAGAACACATGCGGAATGTCATGATCGGCAATCGTCCAGTAGAATGCGTCTCGGAGAATGCCTTGTTTCCAAAGTACAATCGTCACGATACCGAGGACTGCGAAAAATCCTCCTGTGAGCATCGTTGCCTGAATGATCGAATTCGTTCGTGTCAACCGGCGGCTGGTTCGATAACTCGGGAGAAGTAGATAGATACCGAGCGGAACTGCTGATATCGCAGCCGGCTGTTTAAGCAGGAAGGCTGCGGCCAGAAGCGCACCTGCTGCAAAGAGCTCAGGTCGCAGTCGTGACGAAGTTTGGCGGAACGCGATTGCCCACGCCAAGATAATCGGGAGATTCATCACCATCTCGCCATCGAACGAAAGAGTCTTCCACATCCACAAAGGTTGGAAAATGCCGTAAAAGAGCGCGGCAATCAGACCAGTATTACGATCAAACAACGAGCGAGCGATCAAATACAGGCCGGACATCGCGCATAGTGTCCACACCAGCGCGACAAAATGGAGCGCCTTCCAATTGAACTCGCCAGCTACTTTGAATATCGCGGCGTACGTCCAGAAGAGGAGTGGCGGCTTGCGCTCTACTGCGTCAATGTAGGGTCGACCTCCGTCGACGATCTCGTTCGCCACCACCGAATACATTGCTTCGCTGTCGATTGGCTTAGGATGCAAAAGAGACGGTAGGCGAATTGCAACCGTGAGGAGGATTATCCCAAGCGCGGCGAAGCGAAATTGGGCGCGCGACCTATGAGTTGGCACACTCGTCATTTGGCAGATTAATTTCGGATGTGGTCCTCTTAAGAGAATCGTAAATGCGCGTAACTTTTTCAAAAACCTCATCAACTGTGATTGCCTGCATGCAAAGATTGTTGCGGCAGACCGATTGCCGGTTGTTGTAGGCGTTCACACACGGACTGCACGCGATGCCGGCCCACAGGGTGGTCACGTTTGGCGATCGCGCGGCAAATAGCGCCGGTGTCTCCGGCCCGAACAACGTGACGACGCGAATCGGCGTCATCGAAGCAAAATGAGCCGGTCCACTGTCATTCGTCACCAAAATCTCACCGAGGGTGTAAAGGACGAGCACTTGCCGCAGAGTGGTTTTGCCAGCCAGCGGGACGACGCGGTTTGACCCGACCTCGTCCGCAAGCTGGTTAATCGAGGGGGCTTCGGCCGGCGCACCGGTGAACACAATGAACAACTCCGGGTAACCTTCGAGCAATCGCCGCGCAAGTTCGACATAACGGGGAAACGGCCAGCGCCTTAGCGGCAGCAGATCGCTCGCGTTCGGGTTGAGCAGGATGAGTGGCGCAGCACCGATGCCAGGATTTTGGTGCTGTAGGAGGCTATTGATTTCAGCAACTTCAGCCGGGGACGGCCGAAACCTTGCGAGTGGCTGGTCCGCAGAGGGTTTAAAGTCGAACGTCGGGAGCTGCGCTGGATCACGGGTCAATGCTTCGACCATTGTTTCGAACATCTGACTTGTATGGAGATGAGGATTGTATAAAAGCCGATGTGTCATCAAGTCGCCCCGGTACGGTCCGTCGCCAAAAAAAGTATGAAACCCAACGCGCGACTTGGCGCCCGTCGTAAACGTCAGTATTGCGGAGAAGCGCGTCAGAAACTCCATATCAACAACCGCGTCAATGCCGATTTTCCGCGCCCGGAGCACCGCTCGCAGGGCATCAGTCGCGAGTCCGAAAAGGCTCTTCGTCGCGATTGTTATCACATTGCCCTCAGGAATGATTTCCATCGCGTCGAGAATAAAGCGATTGTCTTCGAAGACGACGAAGTAAACGTTCTCACGTCCAACCATGTCGATCGCACGACGAATCGCGGGATAGGCGAGAACCGTTGACCCTTGCTCCGCGAACTTGACGAAGAGAATGCGTCGAATCTGGCGCGGTCCTGGCAGACCGGCGGACTCAAGGATTCTCCTGAGAAGAGTTAGGATGGCGCAGAGCGGCGAACCAACCCAGCGATCGGTGCGCTGCAAAGTTAAAATCCCTACCGGGAGATCCATTTTCTCTGGATCCGTCAAAAGCAAGGCGTCTTTTACGGAAACGTGCGAATTTGTCTAGTCAGGTATCATCTAATTTTAATGTAGGGCTTCGTTTGATACGCGCCTAATCTTTTGAATTCCTCACACCAAGCCGCGGGGACCCTGAACCCGTCATCCGTCGCCGTGTTCAGAGAGACCGGTTGTTGCCACGTAGTCGCCAATTAGCCGGGATTTTGGCAGCCTCGCTCCTCCCGATCGTTTCCGTTCACGCGAGATCGTTGGGCGTTGATGCAGTTGGGGTCAACGGATCCTCAGTGTAGCGACAATCTTCTATCGACGCAAAAATGACCGCGGCAACAGACTCCCTTGACCGGGCACGTCTTGTCGATTTCAGTCAACTCCTTCGATCGAGAGTATTCCGCCGAAACATGAATCACGGCGTTTCTTCTCATGTCATCTAATCTTGAAATTGCCCAAGCCCGTGACCGGCTTCGCGAGGAGTCAGTGAGCCCGGCGGAAGATATGCTCGATGTCCCGCCGCCGACATCCGACGCGCCAGCGCGTGTAGACGAAACCGGAGTGGAGCTGAAACGCGGGGCCTTCTTCAACACCATCGCGATGTTAGCGTCGAATTTCCGCGGGATATTCACATTCCTCGTTGCGCGACTGCTTGGACCGGCTGCGCTTGGCATATTCTCGGTTGCCTGGTCGACTACTGATATCATCAGTAAGATCGGTGTTCTTGGCCTCGACAATGCCATTACCACATTCATCGCGCGCTCGGAAGCTGTGGGCGACCGCGCGCGGAGCCGGACGCTTTTTCGAATCGCTGTCGTCTTGGGGATTATGCAGTCTATTTTCACTGCTGGCATCGTGATAGTGGGGCTCCGGTTTTTTAACAACCGCCTTCACATACAGCCGCAAATGGTTTCCGCGCTTGCACTGGTTCTCTGTGCGATGCCGGGTCTGGCTCTGTATCGCATCAGCACCGCGATCTCGCGCGGGATGAAGGTAATGCAGCATGATATCTACTCGCGCGGGATCACCGAGCCCATTGCGACAACACTCGCATTCCTGCTTGCACTCGCCGTCGGCTTTAAAGAGTCCTCGCCGGAAGTGGCGGCAATTGTTGGAACCGCAGCATCAGGATTGATTGCAGTCGCTCTCGCCTCAAAGTTGTTTCGCCATATTCCCACGCAGGTGGCTGCTGGGTCGCATTTTGCCGAAGCACGCTCGCTAATCGCGTACGCTGCTCCAATCAGTATTTATCAGCTGATTAACGCGTTCATTGCCCGGTTAGACCTTCTTATGCTCGGCTACTTTGCCGGACGCGTGCCTGGTGTGACGCTTGCAACGGTCGGTATTTACAGTGCGGTCATCGGCACCGCGAATGGCCTGCGGAAGGTCAATCAAGCTTTCAATCCTATTTTCGCCCCGGTCGTAGCCGGCATGACCGCAACCGGCGATCATGACGTGGCCGCCGCTACTTACGCTCGGCTCGCTCAGTGGATGCTGTGGATCCTGTTGCCGCTGGTAGCAGTGATGTCGCTCGCGGGCAGCACGATTTTGCTCATCTACGGTCCAGCATTTTGGCAAGGCGGTGTTTGGCTTGGCATCGTCGCTCTCGCAAGTGCCATCAACGCGTTTGTCGCTTTGGGCGAAACCGTAATCATGGTGCAGCGGCCACATTTGAATCTTTTGCATTCTTCGATCACCTGCGCCGTCGCTGCTGGCGGCCTTCTCTGGTTGATTCCGCGCTTTGGAGTGATGGGCGCGGCGGTCGGCATCCTTTTGCCCTATATCGTCCAAGGCATTCTACGGTACACGACCCTGCGGTGGGTCTTTCACTGGAAAGATTCATGGAGCGATATCCGCCCACCACTGATTGCTGCAGGAATTGCGCTTGTTCCCGCACTCGCCTGCCGCGCATTCCTGGGCGGAATTGTCGGACAAGTCACCAGCGCTGCAGCTTTCCTGGTTGTCTTCGGTGTTCAGTGGTTGCGGCACCACATCCATCGCAAGGACCAACGTCCTTAATGCTAAGCGAAAACATCCCAGATCTCCCGAAAGAATGCGATGATTTCATTGTTGAGTTTCTGACGACCGGGGATCTTGTTTAACGACACAGTCCATCGCTGCCGAAGCACACTTCGCATCATGGCCGATGCAGGCACTGATCCGGTCGGGCACCGTCGATAGTGACGCGATGACACGCCGATTATCCAGCGTGCGGTTGGCGGCCGACGTTTCACGAATGAAGCGGACTTGTCGCCGACGCTTTCGGTTACGTTGAAGCAGACGCCTAATACCCAGCGAACCCAGGATGACGAGAACAACCGAAATCAGCGGAAACATTGAGACAAGATCGACATCTTAAAGTCTGGCAAGCCTTACACGACTCGCACAATAACGAGGCTGCTGCACACGACATTCTTGCATTGAGGCGATAGTTAAAATAGGAATCAATGCGGGAGCAACACGCAATAGGTCCCGTGGCGCGAAACCATTTTCCAAATCGTGAAAAGAGTTTTTATCACTGGTGCAAGCTCCGGCATTGGCCTCGCCATGGCTGAGTTACTCGTAGCGGAGGGTCACGAGGTTTGGGGCACATCGCGCAATTTGGAACGCATCCCAAAAATGCCGCGGTGGCATCCGGTCCGTCTTGATCTGGCCGATCCGCTTTCCGTCGAGGCGGCATTCAATGCCGCGCTCACCGACGCTGGTTACTTCGATGTTGTGATTAACAATGCCGGGGCCGGTCACTTTGACCCGGCAGAGCTCGTTCCGATGGAAACGATTACAAGCCAGTTTCAAATTCTCGTTTTCGGCCAAATCCAATTGATGCAACTCGCACTGCGCCACATGCAGTCACGCGGCGAAGGTTTGATCATTAACGTCACTTCGTTAGCTTCCCGGCTTCCAGTGCCGTTCATGGCGGCTTACAACGCCGCGAAAGCGGCCATGGCATCTTTCACCATGTCAATCCAGCTCGAGCTCGGTAATTCACGCGTGCACGTTGTGGATCTTCAGCCCGCCGACATTCGCACCGAATTTAACCAGGGCGTGATCAAGAGCGCCAGGGAGGATCCCCGCTACGACACAAAAATCGCGAAGACTTGGGAAGTCGCTGAGCGCAACATGAAGAACGCGCCGACCCCGGACCTCGTCGCCAGACAGGTTCTCAGATTAGTCAATTCTGTTCAGCCGGCGCCGCGTATAACAGTCGGCAATGCATTCCAATCAAAAATTGCTCCGCTGATTTTCAGATTTCTTCCGCAACGCCTCCAGTTGTGGGGGTTGAAGAGACATTACCAGATATGACTGCTATCTCCGAAGCGGTCATTTTGATGGCCGGCGAGGGCTCGCGCCTGCGTGGATCGGACAACACCTTCCTAAAGCCGTTCGTCCCATTGCTTGGCCGTCCGTTGATTTCGTACGCGCTAGATGCCTTGGTCCGTGCAGGGATCGAAACCGTCAACTTCGTGGTCGGCTACGAAAGCGGGCGCATGATCGAGCAGGTCAAGCAATTGATTCCTGCTGGCCTCAGCGTGTTCTTCATCGAAAACCGGGACTGGCAAAAACAGAATGGCGTCTCGCTACTTGTCGCCGCTGACCGCGTCAGCAAACCATTTCTTCTCACGATGAGCGACCATCTTTTCGAGAACGCACTGGTCGGTCGTTTGCTTAATTCTTTTGAGCCCGGTTTCCTGAGCATCGCTTTAGATCGAAAACTCGATTCCATTTTCGATTTGGAAGACGCGATGAAAGTTCAAACCCTCGGAAACAGGATCATCGATATCGGGAAAAACCTGCGACACTACGATGCGATTGATAGCGGCTTGTTCGTTTGTCCGTTAGAAATCTTCGACTACCTCGAACGCGCGAAGTCCGATAGTTGCGGGAGTGATTGCAGTCTGGCTGATGGAGTTCGATTAATGGCCGGCGATGATAGGGTCCGTGCCATCGATATAGGCGACGCTTGGTGGCAGGACGTGGATACTCCAGAAATGCTGCAATATGCAGAGAGACAAATGTCGAAACGCATGCAGAGCGCGGCCACTTAAACGAGGCGCACCATGCAATACTCCACCCGAGAGCATGCAATTACGATTGTGGCTCCCGCTTGACGATATCGCCTCGGGCGCTGCTGCCCTTAATCACAGCGAACGCGCTGAGGACCAGGCTCGCGCCGGCAACAGTCACCCAAAGGTGAAGGATCCACTGGGCCAGACCGAGTAACGCAAGCATCAAAAAAACGACGAGAGCCATGTCGCGTTTCGTTAGCTGAAAGAGCCACCACACAAATCGTTCGCCTAGATGGAGCAAGCCGGAATGCCCGATCATTCCGTGGTGTCTCGCGTAAAACGACTCATGCAACCTGGATGGCGCAACCGCCGTGCGGCTCTTACCAGCTCGTAGGAGCAACTCGTTGGCGGTAATCAGGACTGCACACACAATTCCTTCACTCGAACGATGAAGCCCCAACCCGAGTGCGAGAACGTAGAGGAGACTTGCTATAAAATCGCAAAAGTAATCCAAACGTTCCCCGAATCTTGATTCCAGGTTCTTGGCGCGCGCAATTTCGCCGTCGCACCCGTCAAGAACACTAAACGCCTGAAAAATAGCGGCACCGATGACGATGCTGATGTAATTGCCGCGGACTAGAAATGCGCAGGCGATTAGCGGCAAAACGAATATCGATATCGTCCACGCGTTGGGATGAATCGGAAACTTGAGTAAGAAACGCGTTATCCGGCTGGAAACCGGCCGATTCAAAAACCGTGAAACGAAACCGTCCTGGGGCTTGCTCATTCGGTCAGTGTTCTTTTGAAAATTCGATATGTCTTATAGCGATCGGCTCCGATCGCTTCGAGAAAACGATTGATCATAAAATTGTCTTCAAGCGTCATGCTCAACTCGCCGGTAATTCCGCGTTTGACCATTGTCTCTTCCATCACGCGGAGCACCAGCATCTCGGCGATTCCAGCGCGGCGATATTTTTCGACGACACCGAGCGCGATCAGTCGCCCTTTCTGAACGTGCCTCTTGTAAAAGAGCAATTTAATCAGACCGATCGGCAGCCCAAACCGCGTGAGACGTCCATTGAGGTGACGTAGAACGACATTGATATCTGGCAAACATAGCGTGAAGCCAACAGGCTCATCGCCGATCTCGGCGATCCAGGCAAATTCCGGCACAAGCAACGGCTTGAGTTCACTGGTCATGAACTGGATCTCCGCTTCGGTGAATGGCACAAAGCCCCAGTTCTTCTCCCACGCCTGGTTGTAAATCTGACGAAGCCGTCTGCTTTCGTCGCGAAGATTCCCCAGATTCGCCGAACGAATACTGGCCGGACAGTATGTATTGAAGCGGGCAGCCAGTCGCCGCAGCTGGGCCACAGCCTTTGCCGGATCGACGAACCACCACGCGTACCAATCTTTCGCTTTTGCAAACCCACAGCTCTCGATCAGCTCTTTGTAGTACGGCGGATTATGTGCGGTCAGTATCGTGGGAGGGAACTGAAAGCCATCAATCAACAGACCGCAGACATAGTTCGTTGAGTAGTCAATCGGCCCCATGATTTCCGTGCGTCCTCTTTCGCGAAGCCAATTCTCCGCGCGTTCAAAGAGCGCGGCGGCCACGTCGCGATTGTTGATGCACTCAAACAAACCAAAGCATCCGACATTCGATTGATGCAGCGCATTATAGTTCGGGTCGTCGCTGGCCATAATTCGGCCAACGATCTCGCGGTTTTTCCGCGCGAGAAATAACATAGCATCGCCATGTCTGTAGAACGGATGCCGTTTACGATTGAGAAACTCCTTGCGTTCGATTATTAGCGGCGGTACCCAAGCCGGATCGTTGACATAAATTCGCCACGGAAACTTGATGAACGCATTGCGTTCCCGGCGCGAGCTGACCTCTGAAATTTCAATCTTCGACACGCAGGAGGATAGCTACGCCGAATTTTGAGAACTCTCGGTGATTTCCAGGAACGATTCGGCCATATCTTCCTGGCGAAACAGCAGGTAAACGAAGAGCAAATTGAGCGGAATCAGCTCAAACCAGAAGTAATAAACTGGTTGGTTGATGAACAGAAACGCAAACAAGACAAGCATCCGGACATTCGTCATCAACAGCCTCCACCCCTTGAGCATCGGGCGGGCCAAATCTCGATAACGCGTTCTCAGCCGGTCAGGAATGTCGCCGTGAAACAATTGGCGGACGACGCCACGCAACGTTTTCAAGCGTGGTGCCAGCATTTCCTGTTGGCGGGTAAAGTTCAAATACAATGCAAGCAGGAGCTTCTGCCACGGTGTGTGACGCCAGGTCAACTTCGAGTAATCCGATCGCAGGTCAGACGAGGAATCTACGCCCTTCCGCGCTCCCCTCGATACAAAGTAAAGATAGGTGCTGCGATAATAGTCAGCCGCTGCTCCTTGCAATGCGTGGCTGATCCCAGCAGCAAACGCGAGAAGAAAGATGGCTGGCGACGAGCCTTCGAACAGACAACGGAGAGTCAAGTGCAAGTAAACGCTGACAAAGACCAGGTGGTCGGCGACACTGTCTATGATACGGCCCTCCCGGCTTTCGCGATGCGTCAGACGCGCGAGCTGCCCATCCGCGTTGTCGAGCGTATTCGCGCAAACATGGAGCATCATCCCCGCAACGTTGATGCTTAGATTGCGATAGTAGTAAAGGTGTCCAGCAATGACGCCAAAGATGCCGGCCAGCAAGCTCACTGCCGCTGGCGTCATCTTGAGCCGCGCAAAAAACTGGGCCAACCAAAACCCTATCGGCCTGTAGAAATAGAGATCGAAAACTCCCTCGACTTCGCGCGCTTTGTATGTAGCCTCGACGCCTGAGCGCGGCGCCTCTGTTTGTTGCAGCATCAATAATTACGCCGAGCGTCGCGATGCCCTGGGGAACGCTTTGAATAAAACCCGACAGCTTTGTACATCTTTCCGGCCAGCCCGCTCACGCGCTTTGCTTTTGCAGTGCCGCTGGAACGAGTGTGTCCGCTAGGATGTTCAAGGCTTCGTCCAGATCTGCACGCGTATGTTTGGCAGTCACACAGGCACGGAAACAGATTTTATGTTGCGGCACAGCCGGATAATCAACCGGGGCAACCCATAGACCGCGTCGTCGCAGTTCGTGCCCCAGCCGATACATCCGTTCCCGATCACCGATGACAATGGGCATCACATAGGTCGTCGATGCTCCAGTATCCAGTCCGAGGCTTCGCAGTTGCGCGTGGAAGTAATCGGCATTTTCCCAAAGTTGGGTCCGCAGTTCCGGCTGCTCGGTGCCGAGCTCCAGCGCTTTTAGAATTGCCGCGATCACCACGGGTGGCAGCGCACACGAATAAACATACGGATGCGCGTAAAAGCGGAGATATTGCAGGGTCTCCTTGGAACCGGCAACGAAGCCTCCCAGTGCTCCAAAAGCTTTGGAGAACGTGCCATAAACAAGCGGAACGCGGTCCTCCACTCCGAACTTTTCCGCCGCTCCGCGGCCATGTTCGCCGCATGCCAGCATCGAATGCGCTTCATCGATGAAAACGCTCGCGCCATGAGATTGCGCAACAGCGAGTAACTCCGGCAGATTGCCGAAATCGCCGTCCATCGAATAAATACCTTCCACAATCACGAGCTGTCGGCGGCCTCCTTGACGGCTCAGCGCTGTGTCAAGCGAGACTGGATCGTTATGTTCGAATTTCTCCGTGCGGCAGCGGGAGAGCACTGCGCCATCACGAAGACTGAGGTGCGAGCGGTTGTCCAGGAGAGCCACGTCGGTCTTGCGAAGCAGCCCGGAAATCGTGCCCAGCGCGCCACCAAATCCGCTGTTGAAAAGCATCGCATCCTCGCGTCCGAGAAATTTTGCGACGCGCCGTTCGAGCTCCCGATGTAGATCCGTCATTCCGGAAAGCATGGGCGATCCGCATGCTCCCAATCCATGGGTGCGGAGCGCTTCGTGGGCCGCGAGTAGCACTTCGGGATGATTGGCAAGACCGAGATAATTATACGAACAAAGATTAATCACCGCCCGCGGTTTTCCCCCGTAACTGATCACGGTGCGTGCATCCGCAGTGGCTAGCAGTTCGGGTTCGTACAATTCAACCGCCCACGCGCCGACGCGCATCCAGTTTGTAAAGCTCGCGGGAGCTTGCAGCGGGTCGTTGCTTTCGCCCGCCAGAAAATTACTCAAACTGAGTTTTGCCGGGTCCTGGTTCATCAAGCCGTACATTGCCTATCGCTCCCTCCCGTCTTCGCGGACGGTGGTGTGTCCCAGCAAAATTGACAGTTTTTATCGTTCACCAGATTCCTTACGAAGTTCTCCACTGCATCCACATACGGCGGAGTTCCGTGTCGGGGCAGGCAATTTAGCGAGTTTCGGATTTAGGACAAGATTTTAGTGCAGGTGTAGCCACGGGCTTGGAGGTCCAACGTCAACTACTTTCGCGTGGTCCGAAAGATATAGTCCCAGAGCGGCGAGCTGATGCCGTATCCGACGTGATCGTCCTTAAAATGATGGCGGAGATGATACTGCTTCAGCCAAAGCCAGACGCCGCGTTTCATAGCGAGATGGTGCGTCGCGTAATGGAGCATGTCATAGCAAAGATAACCGAAAACCAACCCGGCAAACACCGCCGGCGCCAGCCTTCCAAAAATTAGGAAGAATAGACCGAAAAAAAGAAACGCGAGCGGAATGCTTATGACTGGCGGCATGACGAGCCGCCGCGCGTCGTTGGGATAATCGTGATGCACTCCATGAATCACAAAGTGCAGCTGCTTTCCCCAACGTGTCCTTGGTTGGTAATGAAATATGTATCGGTGGATGAGATACTCGATCAGCGTCCAGAGCAAAACGCCTAGCAAAAACAACGCCGCTACCGTAATAAACGACAAATGCTGTTGCCACAAAGACACGTAGAGCATGTAGCCAACCACTGGCAGGTACAACGCCAACGGAATCACCGGATGCACACGCGAAAAAAACTCCATGAAATCGCTCTGGAACATTCGGACCGTTTCGTTCTTGTTCGAGATGTATAGTCGTTCGGCCATTGTTAAAAACTGATGGGCCTCGCGCTCAGATCAAGACTGCCAACTTGGCTGAATGTCGTGTCGGGGACCCGTTGAAAGTCACTCCTCTCTTTCATTCGTTCAACCCGGGAATACAGGCTGTATCGCTTATCAAAAACGAACTGGAACAGCAACCTGCTCCACGATGAGTGATACTTCAGATTGTTGTAAAATTCCGGGGCCATTGCGCGCAGTTTCGGCAGGTTGTTCCACGGGATGGCGGGCAAATCGTGGTGCTCGTTGTGGTAACCCATGTTTAACGCTACGCGATTAATTGGCCCATAATAGCTGAAAGTCTCCTGGTCGAAATCGTAAGTGTAATGCTCCTGAATCCAGCGAGCACCTACCGGGTGCAATCCAATCGAGAAGAAAAACGCGAACACGAGATAAAGAAATCCCGCCCAACCGCAAAAATAAACGACCGACACATCGTACAGCGCGGCGCACGTAAAATTGATGAAGAACCAACGATCCCACATTTTGATCGCCTTCAATCGTGGCGGGCGCGTTACCTGAAAAAACGGAAAGAGCATGAGCCAGATTGCCTTCGTGTACCACCTGTTTCCTACCAGACGCGCCTCCCAATGGTTCGCCAGGTCTGCGTCGTATTCGTAATCACCCTGATGCGAATGATGCTTTAAATGATAAACACGGAAGCCCATCGCGCCGGGCGTGAGATTGGGAAGATCGGCGATGATGGCCACCATCTTGTTCCAGCTTTTGTTCCGGAGAATCAGATTGTGAGTTGCGTCGTGAATGATGACGTAATTCGCATGATTCGCGAACGCACCGACACAATAGGCAATGAGAAGACTCAGCCACCAGTAACCAAACCCGAGTTTTCCCATTCCAAACGCGATGGCCGTTTGCGTGACTACGATTGAAGCGGCAATCAGCGCCGTCCACGGATTGCGTACCATCAGTTGCCGGACCTCCGGATGCGCTTTGATGATGGCGCGCGACCGCCCCGGGTGCGGTTGATCGGATTCAGATTGATAAAACGCAGCCTGCATCGGTTTCAAAATATGCATCGTGGGCATCTCCTCAAACACGCTTTTTCAAGGGCGGTCCACCGAGCAGCGGCAATACGCATAAATTTGCCAGGATGTCTATGGTGCACCCAGCGAGCACCACGAGACCAAAAGGCTGCGTCGGCGGAAAATCTCATAGCACGAGAATGGCGAACCCGCACCGAAAATCACGTCCGAATAACAATCCCGGGCCATTGCTCCTCGCGCGCGAGGACCCAGGCGTCACACCCTTTCTTTCCGTCGCGTTGCAAGCGGCGGAGTCCGAACATGAGATGAATAATGGAATCGGTCGCAATACCGAAGCAGGCGTCCACTCGCTCCGCTCGCTCAGGACCATTCGACACGCTTCTTTCGTCCTCATTGTAATGTATCCGAGATCTTGCTGCGCGGAGTGTAGTCATGAGCGAGGCCTTAATAAAGAGCCCAGTCGAATAGCGACCCTAACGGGATTCGAACCCCCTTTTAGATAAGCCGGGCAGATTCATAGTCACTTGCCTCGGGCGTAATCACGCGCCCTCTGATCGCACAAGCTAATCTTCGGCCTGCTGATCCATCGAGTAGCGCGCTCTTTCTTGCCCCCTGCGCAAACACCGGCCCGCCCGAGGCGCAAAGCCCAGCTGCGGCCAATATTGTTTGGCGGACAAACCTTCTACGAGTGCTAACGCTCATCGTTCCACAGCGGCTCTGAACACTACGGTGATGGTGATGACCACAAGCAGCTCTTATCATCTAACGAGAATGAGATAGCGATTCGCGTCTTCGCGCTCACGCACTCCCGCCGTATTGTTGTTCAACGCTAGCCGTGGCTTATCTCTGTCTCGTTAGGTCATATGAATGTGTCTTTGATATTTTGAGGTACCCAGTAACAGTGATCATTGGCAAAATGACGTTTGAATTTCCCATACGCGTCCGCACGAGCCTGCTGGTCGGCGTTGCTCTCCTGATCGCAGCGTGCTCGCGACCTGGTTCCACGGCCGGCTCGTCGGCGCTCAAGCCAATCGACCAGGCTGCGCTGCAGACCATGGTGGACACGACCGCCAAGGAACTCCTGATCCCCGGCGCCGTGGTTCTCTTGCGCACACCCCAAGGCGAGTTCACGGTCACCTGCGGCACCACATTACTAGGCGCTATAAGACCGCCCCGCGCCGACACCCACTTCAGGATCGCCTCCAATACCAAGACGATGACGGCCGCGGTGATCGTGCTGCTCGCCCAGGAAGGCAAGCTCAGTCTCGACGATCCGGTCTCGAATTACGTCCCGGGCGTCCCCAGCGGCGACAAGATCACCATCACCGAACTGCTGAAGATGCGCAGCGGCTTTTACAGCTACGACGACGACCCCGAGTTCTGGGCGATCCTCGACCGTGACCCGACCAAGGTTTGGTCCCCAGCCGAAGTGCTGGCGATCACGTTCAAGCACCCGCTCGACTTTCCACCCGGTACGGGCTTCCACTACTCCAACGCCAACTATGCGCTGCTCGGCCTCATCGCAGAAAAGGTCGACGGGAGGCCGCTGGCCAGTTGTTTCCAGGACCGTTTGTTCGGACGGCTGAGGCTGAAGCACACTGTGCTCCCCGCCAGCACCTCGAACACCCTCCCCGATCCCTACTCGCACGGCTACTTGTACGGCGGCTGCTCCTTCAGTAACCTAGTGGACAAGCCGTACCCGCCCGACCTCCAGGCCGCGGCCCGGGCCGGAACCCTCAAGCCCGACGACTGCACTGGCCAGAACCCTTCCTACGCTTCGGCGGCCGGGGGCGTCATCTCGACCGCCAACGATCTCGCCACCTGGATCCAGGCACTGGTCGGCGGCAAGGTGCTCAACGCCGACTATCAGCGCCAGTGGCTCGACAGCGTGCAGCTCGAAGATCCGAGCAAGCCCAACGGCCTACAGTACGGGTACGGCATCACCCAGCTGCGTTGGGGAGCGAACACGCTTTATTTTCACGGCGGCGAGATACCCGGCTTCAACTCCTTCATGGGCTACGACCCCGCCAGCAAAATGACGCTCGTGGTCTGGACCAATCTGACCGTATCGCTCGACGGAAAGGTGACGGCCAATGCCCTCATGTTAAAAGTGCTCGATCAGATCTACCTGGTGTCACCGCTGCCGCCCTCCCCATCGCCGACTAATTGAGCAAAGCCGGTTGGAGTTGGGGCTGTGTCTCAGCGATTGATTCCAACTGGCGAACAATTTGGATTGCTGACACGCGTCGCGGTGACGGCTCGGCGCTTGCGAATTCAAGTATCTGGTCGCACGGTCTGGATAGATCAAACCCGTCGTTAGAAAGGATAAAGTTATGTTGCGAAGCCTTATGCAACTTTACGGAAAAAAGCTCGGCGCCTCTGACGGCGACATGGGCCACGTGAAGGACTTCTATTTTAATGATCAACAATGGGCTATCCGCTATGTTGTCGCGGACACAGGTTCATGGCTATCGGGCCGCTTGGTGCTGATTTCTCCCCATGCTTTCGGAAACCTGCTTCAAGAGGCCGACTACCTGCTCGTGAATCTGACTCGACAACAGATTGAAAACAGTCCCGCGATTGAGTCGCACAAGCCAGTCTCGCTACAATATCAAGCATACTGGGACGGGGGCGAAACCTGGGGCGTGGGCGGTTTCCCCGAGGCTCCGCCGCCGCATCTTATGCCGAGTAAGCGAGCAAGCGACGATCTTCATCTGCAAAGCACACAGGCTGTTAGCGGCTACCCCATTCAAACCAGCGAAGGAGCGATCGGCCACGTCATTGATTTTATCATGGACGACAAGAATTGGGCGATTTGTCATCTGGTTGTGGAGACCGGCCATTGGTATTCCCACAAGGAGATCGTGATTTCACCCAAGCATATCGACCGGATCAGTTACGAGGAATCCAAGGTATTCGTGAACGTGACCAAGGAAGCCATCCTGGAAGCACCGCAATACCATGTTTCTCCGCTCGGCGAGGCATATGGCGATAGCCGGAATTTCGACTAACGAATATAACTCGATCAACGGGAACACATCTCGGGTGAAAACCAGGGGTTCTTTATTCTTTGAAATCGCCCGCGTGCTCGTGCGTGTCGATAACGTTGCCAGCCTCATCGTAAACGCGGATCATAGCGCGATGGGATCGACTCCGATGCTTTGCGTAGGCGATTGCCGCGCTCGCCCCCCCCATACCACAGCCGACCAAATAGCAGCGCATCGGAA
>CAVRCO010000015.1:0-183517 GCA_963719605.1 uncultured Verrucomicrobiae bacterium | reverse complement strand
TAATCCGGTGTTTGCCCCTCGTGACAAATTCGCTCCTTCGCACGGTTGCGAACATGGAAGACCGTGAAAGAACAGAAACGACCGCTGGTACGGTCAACATGGTGTCAACACCCTGAGCTGTTTATCGGGGAGATGGCGAATGAACTGGCCGCGCCCGTGGGATTGGAGCTTCCGTTAGATGAGTCAAATTGGTCAAAGACATTTGGCTCTACCGCTTTCGGATGAGTGGAAATATGTTTCTCAGGCGTCGCAGCAGGCTTGCCTTGCTGATCGGGCATAAACCCCAAGTCGTGGGCTGCTTGTGTAGGTTGCGAAGGGGCTTGATCAGGAAGACCGGAGAGATCAACAACAGGATCGCTCCGCCAATCTTGCGCAGCGCGTTTTTGTAGCGCCTTTATTCTGTTCTCAACCCGCACTGCCTCGTCAAAGCGCAATGCAAATCTGCTCAATTCGTCGCGGCGTTCCGAAATTTGGTGAGCGTCCATTGTAAATCTGCGGGTACAAAATGAACAGCTCCAGGCGAGTTCCCCCGGGCCGGGTGACGTTTTCCTTTGGCCGTGCACGGCGAAACGACTGCGAGTTTCATTCACTTTAATTATCCGAACCTTCTGCGAACAGATCGCGCATTTGATCTTCCGATGATGTTCCCTCGGGAGCGAATGTTGCCGCATACTACCGATCAGTTTAGCGGGCACACGCTCAATTTGCACATCGCATCCGAAACATAGGTGGAATAGATTTGCCCGGCTGGACTCCTCTAGGCCCTAGGGCTCTAGTGTCCGCTAGGCAATCTCTTCCCATTACCCAAACCACATTCAATTAGCGGGGCGGTCCGTCTTTCTCCCAGAACGTGATACGCCATTGCGGGGCGACAGGTGTAGT
Organism: uncultured Verrucomicrobiae bacterium; assembly: GCA_963719605.1. Lineage (GTDB taxonomy): Bacteria > Verrucomicrobiota > Verrucomicrobiia > Chthoniobacterales > UBA10450 > Udaeobacter. Next base: position 182,635 of record CAVRCO010000015.1, on the reverse strand, counting down.
TTTGTTCCTCTGGATAGGACAAGAAACGGTCAGTCTTTCGGAAAATACGCCAGGACAGTCCGCGATCTCGTGGAAATGATTGAAGGGTGAGCGAACGTATAGAGAACATCCGAAAAGCAATCGAGAAACACGCCGGACGTCGGGCAGAGCATCGGGAGTCAGTTCTCGTCACTGAGGAGCTATCTCGACCAGATTATGTGGGAAGGTGTCGTAGAAGTTTTCGATTTGGACCAGCACCCAACGGCAAAGCGAGCCTACGGCTGGCAATTTTGGGAAGGGAAAAACGCGCAATACACGGCTGTACTGGGAATTCCCGCTCGTTGATTCTCCAAATGCCGCTGTCAGGGCTTCAATCGCGGCAGAAGCACAACAAATGCATCGTAACTCGCAGTGATGATCGGCGGCCGGAATGAGAACGCTTATTCATGCCAGTTTTTATACCTTTGGTGGAGCGGCTTGGACTTTCTTGGCACTCCATATCCAAGAACATTTCTTTTGGCCGGAAGATTTAACACCGCACCAGCAACGTCGATTGGACAGCGCCAAATGGTGGATCACTCTCATGGGAGCAATAGTCGGCCTGCTTGTTTCCGCTTATTCAAACTAGGACACCACACTTTTACGAAGTACGCCCCGCGCAAGGAATTGCCGCAGAAATTTCCCCAAATGAGCCCTTCTTCGAGCTTTTATCGGCGGAAAACTCTTGCAGCCGCGCGGCGAAGCTTGGCGATTGTCTCAGCGCTCGTTGGTTGATGAAAGTTCACCATAGCTTGGCAACATGCCAGGGTGGCGCCGCTGACATGAATAAAAGGTGCGCCATGTGGTTGCCAACCTTCCTTCAGCGCGGCATTCACTTTTTCGGCGAGCGAACCGAGGTCTTGGCTTTCAATAATTTTGTACTGTTCGATCGTGTCCATCTGCCTATCATCGGAAAGCGCGTCGGCGTTCTCTACCAATCTCCGCTTATCCGCGGGGGTAGGCCCGTAAAGCCATCGGAGAGTTTTCTCCCCATATTATATGCTCTTCTGGCGGGCCGACCATGAACGGTAGAACACAGTATCCGGCGCGCTTCTTTTACACCAAGTAAGAAACTTTTGATTTTATATTTCATTCTGCCTACTTAGTTGGGATAAGGGCTGAACCTTTAAGTCGTACCAAAAACAGCCTTTGTCGTCCCCGCTCCGGGCCACTCATTTAGTTCCTGTTCGAGGGCGCGATGAGTACCAGCGATAGACTCGTTGGATCCCCTTAGCGTCAAAGGATCGAGCAGTTCCATGAGGCGCGCCTCATACGAATCACACGTGGGGGATTCGCCATTTTTCTGGACCCATTCGGGATGTTGGACCCGCAGGTCGTCGTGAATCTGTTGCAGGAGCTCGGTGTAGGTGTGGATTTGGTGAGGCACGGTCATTGGCTTGGTGAGATTAACGAATTTCATAAACGTCTTTTTATTTGAGGTTGACTGCTCCAAATCCGCGCGGAACGAGGAATCATCCTCACGAGGCGCTTTGAACAGCGGCCTCACTTCGGCTGACTCGGGGCTCCAATTGGATCTGGAGATCGCGCTAGGCGGTGCCTCAGCGAAGGTTAAGCCTCCCAACCGGCTTTTCAGACCGGCCGAAAGTGCGTTGAGACGTCGGATGACGTAATCGAAGGCGATTTTACCATCACTCCCGACAGCCGCATATTGGACTTTAGTCCTACGCCTCAACCGTCCTGCAAGACGGCATCCAACTTGAGTTGACAAAATTGAAGGCGATGTCCGAGTGCACCGCCACAACGGAAAGAGATTCATCGTCAGTGCTGACGAGCAGCACTGGAGCGCAAGGTGACCAGTGAATCGTGATCGGTGAATCGAATTCTGATCACTCGTCACCGATCACATTCCAAAACCGCGCTCGCGGGCAAGAAACGGTCAATCTTTTGCAAAATACGCCCCGCTGCGCATTCACCGATGACGTAAATTTTTATAAAGAGAGATTATATGCCAGATTTAGATTCTTCGTTGAAACACCTCGAAGAATCAGGTGCGCGAGCTTCATCTCCACGAGTCGATGGCTGCAATCCTGTCTGGCTCCTTGACGACGACGCTTTCGTGCTGAGGGCGCTTGGGCGCTTGCTGAAGTCGGCCGGTTTTAGTGTGGAAAAGTTTAACCATCCAATCGTCTTTCTCTCCAGGCTCAAACAAGCAGTATGTCGCGTGGCAGTCCTCGACGTGAGGATGCCCATCATGAACGGCTTGGAAGTGCAAGCCTACCTCAGCGAAAATTCACCGGAGACGCGGATTATTTTTGTTAGCGGACAAGACGATCCAGTAGTGCGCCAGACCGCACTCGATGCGGGAGCTTTTGGCTTCCTTGCAAAACCTTTCGAGGACGAGGTTCTGGTGCAGCTCATTCACCAGGCTGCTGCATCACCAAACCTTTCGGCTCAGTTTCGAACCGTTGCGGGAACCCATAGAGCGTTTCGAAGCTGTCCTTAGCAAGACTCCTGAACGCATCGCGGTCCGCGAAATTGGCGAAACTTTGTACTGCCGCTGTAGCCCCTTCTGTGTGAGACGCGTGGCGCGCTTGTATCCGGCGCCGGTGGATGCAATGTTTCTATCGCTCGTGCCGACGTAGCTCAGCTGGTAGAGCAGCGGTTTCGTAAACCGCAGGTCACGGGTTCGAATCCCGTCGTCGGCTCCATCCTGCGCTGGCACCAACGTGGAGAGTGAAACCGTCGCTCCGTAGTCTCGACGGAGACGGGCCGTTTGAGCCCAGACAATTTTTGCTGCGAGCTACGGCCTGGCAGTTCTCCATCGCCGATTTTGATGATTGAACGCTGAGCGCCCACCGCACCGCAGGCTTGCCGAAGGCGGATTGAGCGTTAAACGTTTGGCGTTTTAAAATGACAGACCTGTCCGAGTTTTCCAATTCTGTGTCGATCATTGTCCCAACCTTGAACGAGGAGGAAAATATCGTGCCGCTGGTTTCGGAAATCACCGCGTGCGCTGTTCCGTTTCGGGAAATTTTGTTTATTGACGATCATTCTAGTGACGCAACTCGCGATAAGATTCGTGCTCTAGCGGGAAGCCAGCCGATCCGGTTAATCGAACAGGACGGCGCAGGCCCTGGATTAGCGGCTGCTATTATGTCGGGCGCGCGCGCTGCACGAGGAGAAATTCTTCTTGTGATGGACGCGGATCTGAGTCATCCGGCTGATCGGATCAAAGACCTGGTGGCGCCGTTGTTTGCCGGCACCGCAGACCTTGTGGTCGGGAGCCGCTATGTAAAAGGTGGATCGACACCAGGCTGGGCAGTATGGCGCCGGTTTGTGTCGCGAACAGGGGCGGTGCTTGCCTATCCGCTCACTGGTTTGCACGATTCCATGTGCGGCTTCTTTGCAATCGGACGTTCCCAGTTGCTGGAACTCGCGCCGCAAACCAGCGGTTTCAAAATTGTTTTCGAGACAATGGTGCGCTCCCGCGGCACGCTGCGCGTATGCGAAATTCCCATCGTCTTTCGTGAACGTGTACACGGGAAATCGAAAATGTCGTTTGGCGTTGCGCTGCGATTTTTTTTCCACTGGCTGCGCGCGATGGTCGAGCATCTCGTCCGCAGTGCGCATCGGCGTGAAAGAAGCGTAAGCGTGCCTGGCGCAGCGGAGGCTTTACATCCAGAGGCTCCAGGAAAGTAGCGCGGAGGCATCGCGCCAGACGCGGCTCGAGCTGTCGCCCAACACTACGACGATCACGTCCTTACCGGGACGCGTGCCGCTTGCGATCAAACATTTGCCTGCGGCGTCGGTATAACCGGTCTTCATTCCGTTACAGTACGGAAGCCGCCTGAGAAGCTTGTTCGTGTTTTCAAGCTCGCGTGTGCGACCGTTGGCGAAGCGAAAAACAAGCTGCGGAAGACAAACGATCGACCGGATTGTCGGATTCGCATAAGCAGCGCGCGCGATGAGTGAGAGGTCGCGCGCGGTGGAGTACTGCCCAGGAACCGGCAGACCATTTGGATTCACGAAGTGCGAATGCACAGCTCCAAGTTGTTGGGCGCGTCTGTTCATGACCTCCGCAAACGCTTCGATACTTCCGGCATTATCCCGGGCCAGACATCGTGCGACGTCGTTAGGGCTTTTCACCAGCAAGGCGCGCAGAAGATCGATTCGCTGATAAGTGTCGCCCGCCTTAATATTCAACTTCACCGGCTCAGCCATTGTATCCGTTGGCTGCACTGTGACCTGGCGATCAAGAAAACCGCTCTCCGCCACAATGAGCGCCGTAAGTAGTTTTTGCGTGCTTGCGGCGGCCCTGAACTGATCCGCATTCTTTTCGTACAACGTTTTGCCGGTATTCGCGTCCACTACGATCACTGAAGCTGCGCTGGTCTTTGGTATTCCATCGGGAGTGTACTCAGTCGGGGCAGCGATTGTTTCCGGTGTTTCTTTCGCCTTTGCGTGCGCCCGGTGCGAGCGGCCATGAGTCGATTTCGAGGTCTTTGCTTTGCGAGTCGGAGTGGCTTCAGCATCGGCATCTTCATCGGCTTTCGCTGTAACGGCCTTCGCCTTGCGGACCGACCCGGAGGCCCCGCTGGGGCGTACGGCCTCGGAGTCAGCGGCGTCCTGGCTCCAAACGCTAGGAACTGATGACAGGATGAAAACGCAAAGGAACCAGAGCCAATTGCGTGACGATTTCATGGGTCGGAAATTAGCGATAAAACTTTTATCGGCGCAAGCGCCGGTACATACGTGTTTCTTGTGGCTACGATTCCCCCGCGCGCTCGATCAATTCGATCTCGTAGCCTTCCGGCGCGTCGATGAACGCGATTTTACCGCTGCTAGTTGAATGCGGCCCATCGGATAGCGGGTAACCTTTCGTTTCCGCTTCCTTAGCGAACTTTTCCAGATCGTCCACTTCAAATGCGAGGTGCGTCAGATCGGGGCCGACCATTATTGGCCCGCTCTCGTCAAATTTACAAATCTCAATCTCCTCGTCGCTGTGGGGTGCTTTTAAAAACACGAGCTGCGATCCACGACCGGAGGTGTGACGGCGAAGCTCCTTGAGCCCAAGCACATCTTTGTAGAAAGAAACCGTTTTCTCCAAGTCCTGTACGCGGTATCGCGTGTGCAGCAATTTCTTGACCATGGCTTATCTTATTGTTGCGTCACATGGATTCAAACTCTCGCTCTGGACAAAGTCGTTAAAACGGCTTGATTGCGCGTGCCGCGGAGCACCGGGCTCAAGTCCGGCGTTAATGAGAGTCCACCAACTCGATTCGGTTTGTGTCATGTCGAGCGAAAGCTTGCCCTGAGCGAAGTCGAATGGGTCGAGGCATCTCTTGCTGAGGTCTGAAGGTTCCAGAGATTTCTCGACTTCGCCTCCGGCTTCGCTCGAAATGACATTAGCTCAACTATGAAAAAAATCGGAATTCTTTTTGGCCAGGAGCACAGTTTTCCGCCGGCGTTTGTCGAGCGGGTGAATCAGAAAACCGGCGGCAAAGATATCCGCGCGGAATTCGTCAAGATCGACAAGGTCATCCAAGGCGAGCCGTGCGGTTACGATGTGGTGATCGATCGCATTTCGCAGGACGTGCCATTTTATCGCGCCTGGCTCAAGAACGAAGCGCTCACGGGATGCGCGGTGGTGAATAACCCGTTCTGGTGGAGCGCGGACGAGAAATTTTTCAACAACGCGCTTGCGACCAAAATCGGGGTTGCTGTTCCGCGTACAGTATTGCTGCCGTCGAACCAGCCGCCGACGGACACAAACGATAAATCATTTCGCAATCTGGGTTACCCGCTCGATTGGGAAGGGATTTTCAATTATGTCGGCTGGCCGGCATTTTTTAAACCGTTCGCAGGCGGCGGTTGGAAGAATGTCTATCGCCTGCATAACCCGGAGGAATTTTATCGCGCCTACAACGAGACTGGCCAACTGGTGATGATGCTGCAGGAGGAAGTGAAATTCGACATGTACTTCCGCTGCTATTCAATCGATCAACGGCACGTGCGGATGATGCCGTACGAGCCGCGGCATCCTTATCACCTGCGGTATCAAACCGAATGGCAGGCGCCGAAAGAAATCCTCCAAAGGGTCGAGCAGGATGTGCTGACGCTGAACCAGTTTCTTGGTTACGACTTGAACACGGTCGAGTTTGCAATTCGCGACGGAGTGCCGGTCGCGATTGATTTTTGTAATCCCGCACCGGATGCAGAAGCGGCCAACGTCGGTCAGCCAAATTTCGAATGGGTGGTCGAAGCGGTCTCCGAAATGGCGATCCGCAAAGCGCGCGAGCACAAACCCGGCCGTGACAATTTAAGCTGGGGCAAATTCGTTCAAGCGGCAGTGGCGCGACGTGCGCTCAGCGAATTGGCGTAAGGAACTAACGCGAAGGCGAAGGTGGATCGACCGCTCCGCGGACGATGTCAAACAAATGCGGCTTCGCCGCCTGATTTTACCATCGAGCAAGGGACTGCTCGATCCACCATGACATGCGGGCGTTTTTGAGGGACATTTGACACCCTCCATGGCGAATAAGAACCACACGTTTACTCTCGGCATCGAAGAGGAATTTGCGATCATCGATCCGGAGACACGCGAGCTGCGTTCGCACATCCAGGAAATTCTCGAGGGCGGGAAAGTTACGCTCAAAGAGCAAATCAAGCCGGAGATGCACCAATCGGTTGTTGAGCTCGGCACTGAAATTTGCCAGTCGGTTGTCGATGCGCGTGCCCACGTAATCGACCTGCGCAGCAGACTCGCGGAGCTCGCAGGTGGCAGCGGACTACAGATTGCTTCGGTGGGCACACATCCGTTTTCGCACTGGCGCGATCAACTCATTACTCAAGGCGAGCGCTACCAGGAGATCGTCAAGGACATGCAGCAGCTCGCACGCGCCAATCTCATCTTCGGATTGCACGTGCATGTCGGTATTCCGGATCGGCAAAGCGCGATTCACGTCATGAATCAAGCGCGCTATTTTCTCCCGCACATTTACGCACTCTCGGCCAACTCACCGTTCTGGGTCGGCCAGGACACGGGCTTGAAAGGTTATCGACTCAAAGTGTTCGAGCGTTTTCCGCGCACCGGAATTCCCGACGCGTTCGAGAGCCTTTCGGAGTACGAAGACTACTGCAAGCTGCTCGTCAAGACCGGCTGCGTCGATAACGCGAAGAAAATCTGGTGGGACATTCGACTCCATCCATTTTTCGAGACGCTCGAAGTTCGCGTGTGCGACGCGCAATCGCGCGTGGACGATACGCTGGCGATTGCGGCTCTGATTCAGGCGGTGATCGCCAAGCTGCACACCTTGCTCCGCCAGAACATTACCTTCCGCGTTTATCGCCGCCGGTTACTGGATGAGAATCGCTGGCGTGCTTCGCGCTACGGCATCGACGGCAAATTAATTGATTTCGGCAAGGAAACGGAAGTGGAGGCGCGTAGTTTGTTAAACGAATTGCTCGAGTTTGTCTCGACCGAGGTAAATGAGCTCGGCACGCAAAAGGAGATGGCGCACATCGAACGGATCATGCGCGAAGGCACCGGCGCCGACCGGCAACTCGCCGTGTGGGAACATACTCAGGACATGAAAGCCGTCGTCGATCATATCGTCGCGGAAACGTACGAAGGTTTGAGTACCGGGGCTGCGCATCCCGGCTGATTTCAATTTTGTCAATCAAGTAAGGTTGACGATGACAAATGGTCGTCGGTTCCTGGTTCGGTTCAATCTTCCGTATCCTCATGTCCAAAGACCAGGGTAACGACCAGACCAAGAACACTGACGGTCGCCATCATTCCGAGAACTGCTGGGACGCCAAATTTACCTTTCAAGATCGGCAGAACAAAGACGCCGAGAGTCGCACCGATTTTAGCAACACCAGCAGCGAAACCGCTGGCGGTAGCACGCAGTTGTGTTGGAAACAGGATGGGTGCAAGCGTAAACGTGGTTGAATTAGGTCCGGCATTCATTAGCAAGTTGAACACGATGAATCCGGCGAACACTAGTGGAATGTGAAGGCTGGAATTCGATAGCTGAACGGCGATCATTAGCAACAACATGCCGAAAGCCATGCTCGCGAAACCGATGGCCTGCATGCGAATGCGTCCGAATCGCGGCACGGCCCAGATTCCAAGAAGAAAACCCAGGAGTAGGAACAAATCGATCGCAGCACTTCCCCTGGCGTCGACGAAGTCATGCGCGATGACGCCGCCTCTCTTAGCGGAGACATTAATCGCACCCAGAATAATCGGGGTGAAAAGTCCCACGCCGTAGGTGGCATATCCATCAAGAACCAGGGAATCGCGACCAGCACCGTACGAGCCCGATAGAGGCGAGAGAAAAGAATCGTAATTCCCGGTGATTCCGGCGGCGACTAAGTTTGTGACACTTTGGTTTCCAACATTGCCGATAATTTGTAGTACTGCTTCGCGCTGCTCAGGCATGATCCAAATGAACGCCCGCGCAGCCTCGGCAAATCGACCTCGAATCTCCGAGATCCGGCTAAAACACTTCGAGTGCGGGTCACGAATAACAAGAGGTCGCCACCTGCTACAAGTTGCAGGAACATCATTGTCTGCAGCTGTGGATGATCCAAGTGATGAAGAGTGTCGCCCAGGTACAGCAGACCAAAGCTTTGAATAACTCCAAGCAAACCCAGAACCGAAGAAATAATTAACACACGGTCCAACTCCCACTTTACAGGTTGAGGCGGCACACTGGCATTATCGAAGGCGATGGTCATGATAGGCACATCGTCCAGGAAAGCGAGCGCGATTAGCATAATCGCGGTTGAAGGAAAGAAGTGGTAATAGATCGATGCCAGCACTACAAACACCATAATGGCGATAGTCATGGCGATGCGATATAACACGTAACTCATCATCCGCTCAAAGATACGCGTGGCTTCCGCGATTCCTTCGATGATGACTGAAAGACCCGGTGCGGTTAGAATTAACGCTGCCGCTGCTCGAGCCGCTTCAGTTGCTCCCGAGACGGCAATGCCTACATCCTCTTGCTTGAGCGCGGGAGCGTCATTCACACCGTCACCGGTCATTCCCACGATGTGGCCGTTCTCCTGCAGTATTTTTACAATGGCGTATTTGTGTTCCGGGAAAACCTGAGCGAAGCCGTCCGCCTCGTCGATCTTCTCGGCAGCGTCCAATGGGACCTGCCCTTTAGTAACATCAACGGGGAAGAGCTCAGTCGCCGGCTGGATATTTGTGCCCGTATCCAGCTCCGAAGCGATCTGCCGTGCGGTAGCGACGTTATCACCGGTAACCATCTTTACTTTCACTCCGTAGGCGCGAGCCCTTGCTATGGTGTTTTTGGAATCCGGTCGAGGCGGATCAAGAAGCGAAAGAATTCCTTGGAACGCCCAGGGATCATCGCCTTCTGCGACAGCAACACCAATAGTGCGATAGCCGTGACTGGCTAAACTATCGACTGTCTGGCTGGCTTTCTCGAGGTCCTACCCGAGAGCTTTGTCAGCGCGAGAATCACTTGCGGCGGGCCCTTGGTAACTCGAAACAGTTTACCGGAAGTATCCTTAATCGTTGCCTCGGTCCGTTTGTCTACCGGATCGAAAGGCACATACTTTTCCTGTTGATAGATCTTAAGTATGGCAAGGTCCGTTAGGCCCGCCATTACTGCGAGAACAAATCGGATCGTTATCCACGGCACGCGAAGCTAGCGATGCCATGAGAATCAACCTTGCCGCGTCGGTACCGGCCCAAGGCTGTGCTTCGCCAAGTGTAAGCTTGTTCTTGTCAAGGTCCCGGTCTTATCGGAGCAAAGCACATCAACACCCGCCAATTCCTCGAGTGATTCAAGTCGAGAAACGATTGCTTTGCTTCTAGCTAGCATCCGCACGCCCAGAGCCATCGTTACCGAGAGTACGGCAGGCATGGCCACTGGCACTGATGCTACCAAAAGGATAAGAACGATTTCGGCGAGCCGTAACAAAACTACGCCATCGTAGTGGGCGCGCATATCGAAAAGGCGGCTTGCCACCAAGATCACCACCAAAACCAGCGCCAGGATGATCAGGAAGTTGTCAATCTTCATCACGGCTCTTTGGAAGTGGGAAACGCTTCCGGCTCCAACCACCAATTTTGCCGTGCGTCCAAAAAACGTATTCGCTCCAGTCGCGGTAACCACTGCGACCATTTCTCCCTGTTTGACGACGGAACCCGAGTATGCGTCCTCGCCCGATTTCTTGGTGACCGGCAGCGATTCCCCCGTGAGCGCGGATTGGTCGATGCTGATGTAATCCCCCTGGATGAGCTTACAGTCCGCCGGGACTACGTCGCCAAGGTACAAGCGAACAATATCTCCCGGCACGAGCGTTTGCGCATCGACTTCCTCCCATTTTCCACTGCGAAGCACGCGCGCCTTTAAAGCCAGAGAATTCTTCAAAGCGTCGAGCGCGTTGGAAGCTTCGTGTTCCTCCCAAAACCCTAACAAGGCGTTGAACAACAGAAGCGAGGTAATGATCGTAAGATCACCCCAGTCTCCTACAATCAAGGCCATGAGCGCCGCAGCCTCGATCATCCACGGTATGGGTCCCCAGAAATAAGCGAGCAAGCGGAGACCGCACTCTTTTTTCTTCCGGCAGCGCGTTTGGTCCGTAATTACTCAGGCGCTTCTGTAGTTGGACAGAATTCAGACCCGTCTTCGGATCGGTCCCAAGCTTCGCCAGGATTTCCGCGACGGCGGGGCTAGCGGATCCGCCAAGGTCAGACACTGACATGCATAACTTCTCGGCTCATTGGCAGGAAGACGTGATAACGTGCCCGCCCTTCGAAGACTAGAAAAAAGCTAGCAGCAGCGATGACGAAATGTGCCGGTTCCTGGAACGAAACCGTCACATCGCCTTATAGTCAACCGTAATAGTGCGGTAAAGCAGCTGGCCGTGTTGCGCAGAGAAATAAAAAAGCTCGAGCATCGTCGCGCCGACCATCCATTGATACCCAACCAGCGTCTGGATGACGTCGGTGTCAGTATCGCGAGAACGTGAGACCAGTTTTCCCGTCCCGTACTTCTCATCGAAGTATTTGCGAATTTCTCCCATCCGCTGGTTGTAACGTTCAATCGACCAATCCGGGTATTCGTATTGCAACTCAACCGCAACAAGTGCTCTCTGCTTAAAAGTAAACAGCGTGCGCCTTAACCCTGGATGAAGCAAGCCTTCCACTGTCCAAACGTCCCGATTCTCCTTTTTTTCCCGCGAGGTAATCTTCGCTTTGGCGCCGTGCAGCACCGCTTCCACATGCGCCATTGAGTCGTTCCAACGAAAACCGAAAGGTGGTAACAGCTCATCAACGGAATACGCCTGCGCAGCAGAAAGAAAGAGGGCAATGACACTGGCCGAAAGAATTGGGCGTATTGCGCTGCTGTTCCGATTAAAGGCGCAGTTCGTCTTCCAGCTCTCTATCTTCGTGTGCGTCGCCCGCATTTTTGATCGCCATCCCCAGTGGCACTCTGGAGGCGGGAAAATTGCGTGCACCAGTCAATTCGGTCAAATCTGGAGTGGCACATGGCGACGCGGATCGATCGATCGGTTGGCGGCGGCGATTGCTTTGCTGTCACGGACGAGCCCGCGCGACAATCAGCAGCGGGATTCTCTTTTTGCTTTCTCTCGGACACGCGCGCTTCTTTTTTCTAGTCAAGAGAAATTTTGGCCGCGATGAAAATAAAATTTCAAATAAAGTTCATTTTTTTCTTGTCGATTTTGAAAGCGATTTCTAGTCTCAAGCCCGCTGGCGAGGCAGAAACAAGAACGCATGTGAATAAGTTGTGAACATATCTGAGAAACTTTTAGCAGCGAGAATGGACGAGACCCAGAAGTCACCGGAACAACGACGGAACATGCAACGCCACCTGGGGGCATCCAATCAATCGCCAAGGCTCAGCGCAGTCCATTTTCCCTCGTATTTGCGCACTTTTGACACTTTTCTTCAGGATTTCTCCAAGGAGTTACGCTGGCGATTAGCTCGACGTTGCATGGGTTTTACCCGGCGATTTTCCGCGCCATCAGCGAGTGTGGCGATTGTGTAACACTGTTAACAAGTCTGCTATGGACAAGAAATGCGCACAGCTGTGGCAGCAATTATCAGCCGCGCTTAAACCGCAGATCAGCGCCGATAGCTTTAAACGCTGGTTTTCGGCCGTCGAACTTGTCGAGGCGAAAGACAAATCGCTCACTCTTCGCGTTCCAAACAACATCTATCAGTTTTGGATAGAAAGTAATTATATGCCCGCGTTGCAGACCGCCATTGTGACGACGCTCGGCAGCCCGCGTCCGGTAAAATTCTGCTCTCCATCGGGAACGAGCGTGCAGATGCTCGTCGAGGATGCTGCCGAGCCGCTGGAAAAAATTTTACCTGAACCGCCTGCTAACACAAAACCAGGCGCAACCGTGCCTGGGCTCAACCCACGGAACACGTTCGAATCTTTCGTGGTCGGTCCGAACAATGAAATTGCGCATGCCGCCGCTCTCGCCGTGGCGCAGGCACCCGCGCGCACGTACAACCCGCTGTTCATTTATGGCGGTGTCGGTCTCGGCAAGACCCACCTCATGCAGGCCATTGGCCAATACGTCTGGGCCAAGAAGAAAAACGTCAAGGTGATTTATGTCTCCAGTGAACTGTTTATCAACGAGTTCATCGACGCGATCCAGCACAGCAATCTGGTCAAATTCCGGAAGCGTTATCGCCAGGTCGATCTCCTCCTGATTGACGATATCCAATTTCTCGGAGGCAAAGAGCGTTCCCAGGAAGAATTCTTTCACACGTTCAATACGCTCTTCGATGGACATAAGCAGATCGTTCTCTCCAGCGATCGCCCGGCTTCCGAGATTTCGAATCTGGAGCACCGCCTAGTTTCGCGCTTTGAATGGGGACTTACTGCTGAGCTTCAACCGCCGGACATCGAGACTCGCATGGCGATCTTGCGGAAAAAAGCGCGCGGCATGCAGATCAGATTGCGCGATGAAGTTTTCCAATTTCTTGCCAGCCGCATTCGCACCAATGTGCGCCGGCTTGAAGGCGCGCTCATGCGTGTAGCTTCATTTGCATCACTCAGCGGCAAGGAACTGACCCAGGAGGTCGTGGAACATTTGCTAAAGGATATTTTGCAGGAAGAGGGACGCCATTCCATCACGATCGAACAAATTCAGCGGCGCGTGGCTGAACATTTTGATGTCCGCGTGGCCGATATGACAAGCAAACGGCGCCCGGCCAGCATCGCTTTTCCGCGGCAGGTGGCGATGTTCCTTGCGCGCGAACTTACCAAGGCGTCCTTGAATGAAATTGGCGACGCATTTGGAGGACGCGATCACGGCACGGTATTGCATGCCTGCAAGCTGGTAAAGAAACGGATGGCTGAACAAGACAACCTTCGCCAGACGATATCCTTCATTGACAGTTCCCTTCAGCGTTGAGCCTCAAGTGGTGTGTTTCCAGCTTGCGATTCCGGCTACCGCGGCTGCAAACTCGCCGCGGGACGAGTCCGTCCGACTGGTGGACTTGCCCGGCATGGGAGAGATTGCGGTTGCCGAACAAAAGCCAAAGCTTTACATCTTAGACCGTCATAATGAAATTTAGTGTCGCGAAAGAAAAACTGCTCGAAGGCCTGCAGCAGGTCCAAAACGTGGTCAGCACCCGCACCACTCTTCCCATCCTTTCCAACGTTCTGCTTCAGGCGCGCGGCGAAGAAATCCATCTCACGACAACCGATCTCGATGTCGGTGTCCGCGGCAGTTGCGAGGCGGATGTAGAAAAAGAAGGGGCGACCACGCTCCCTGCCCGTCGCCTCTTTAACATCGTCCGTGAACTGCCTTCGAGCGAAATTCAGGTGGACGTTAACGGAAAAAATGCTGCTTCCATCCGGAGCGGCCAAAGCTTTTTCAAAATCCTCGGACTGCCCGAAGAAGAATTTCCACCGCTGCCAAAGTTCGAGGACGCAAAAGTTGTCACGATTCGCCAGAAAGATTTACGCGACGGACTGCGCAAGACGTCGTACGCAATCTCGACGGACGAAACCCGTTACGTCCTGAACGGCGTGCTTTTCAGTTTCAAGGAAAACAAGCTGACGCTGGTGGCGACGGATGGGCGCCGGCTCGCCATGGTCGAAATCGAGCTGGAATTCCCGCGCAGCCATGAAGCTGACTTAATCATCCCGACGAAGGCGGTGACAGAATTGCAACGCCTGCTTACCGATGATGGCGAAATCAAGGTGAGCATGGGCAGCGGGCAGATCGCATTCGATCTCAATAAAACGCTGCTCGTCTCGAAATTGATCGAAGGCAATTACCCAAACTATCGCCAGGTCATTCCATCAGAGGCAAAAGAGCGGATAAAACTCGAGCGCGAAACATTTCTAAATTCGCTGCGCCGCGTTTCCCTGCTCGCCAGCGATAAATCCCACTCGATTAAGCTGAACTTTGGCAAGAACAATATCGACATTACTGCCACCACGCCGGAGGTAGGCGAAGCAAAGGAATCACTCGCCGTCGCCTACAAGGGTCGCGATTTTTCCATCGCGTTTAATCCGGAATTTCTCATGGCGCCACTGCGCGCTCTGACAGAAGACGAAGTCTTTCTCGATCTCATCGACGAAATGAGCCCGGGCGTTTTGAAAATCCAGACGCCATTCCTCTACGTCCTGATGCCGATGCGCATCAGTTCGTAGGCGTGGGGAGTTAACTCACGTTCAGCGCTTGTAGCCACGGCCCTGCGGGCCGTTTGCCCGTGTGAAAACAAGTCTGACGTGGACCGGCCACAGGCCGGTGGCTACAAGATGATTGGCTGCTGCTTACAAAACCCGCCGTTGGGGCATGGCCGATTGCACCATCATTAATTCGGTGACGTTCTCCGGCGTGAGTAAACCGACCAGGCGCTTCATTCGATCCAGCACGGGCACTGCCGGGCAATTGCACTCTTGCATGATGCGAAACGCGTCTTCGAAACGCGTTCCAGTGGTCACGGTAGGAATATCCCGCCGCATCACGTCGCCTACGCGAAGCGCGGGATCGTTCTTGCGCAGCGCACCAATCAGATCTTGACGCGTCAACAACCCGGCGACGTTGCCGGCGTCATCAACGACGGGAAAATCGTGCTGCGAAGTCGCAAGCAATGCATCTACCGCTTCCTGCAGGCTGGCGTCTGCCGAAAGCGTGCGAAATTCGCGCACCATCGCGCTGGAAACCGGAAACCTGCGAGAGACATCTTTCATCTGCGCCAGCGCCGCTTCTTGCGACGCGCCGATATAAACGAAAAGCGCGATGAAGAGCAGAAATGGATTCCAGAGCAACCCGATGAATCCAAAGACGAACGCAAAACCCTGGCCGACGTTCGCGGCGACCTGTGTAGCACGTGCATAACTTAGTCTGGTGGCAAGCAGGGCGCGCAACACGCGCCCCCCATCCATTGGAAATGCCGGCAGCAAATTAAAAAGAACCAGCATGATGTTAATCGTCAGCAACTGCGCAACGAGACCGCCGCCTTCGATGTTCGAGGGATTGAGCAACGCTTGGAATCCGCCTGCCACAAACAAACCCAGCGCGATCACCACATTCACCAAGGGCCCGGCCACTGCGATGATTAATTCCTGCACCGGTTCTTCCGGCATTCGTTCCAGTCGAGCCACCCCACCGATCGGCAGCAATGTGATGTCGGGCGTATTAATCCCGAAGGCCTTCGCAGCGAACGCGTGCCCGAATTCGTGCAGCACCACGCAAAGGAAAAGAAGCAAAACAAATATCACGCGGCTCGCCGCCACTGCGGAACCGCCTTGCGCGTAATAGCCGAAAGCCAGCCAGGCAATCAGCAGTAAGAATGTAATGTGAATCCGCAATTGAATGCCCGCGACGCGAAAAATTGGGAGAGACCAGCTCATCTGAACCAACTTGCTCCGGTATTGAATCGCGCGCCAGCGGCGATTCGGGAGTTGGGTGATGGAGTATTGGCGTAGTGGAGTGATAGTTTGAGTGTCTTTCATTAATCCATCACTCCAATACTCCAATGCAGACATTTGACGTGGGTATCGTGGGCGGCGGCCCGGCCGGATCGAGCTGTGCAGCATTTTGTGCCCTCGCTGGTTTGCGCACGCTCGTTCTCGAGCGGGAAAGATTTCCGCGAGAAAAAGTCTGTGGCGATTGTTTGAACCCATCGTGCTGGCCTGTATTGGAGCGCCTCGGCCTCATGCAACGAGTTTGGGATTTGCCGCATTCCAAACTCACCTCAGTCGAGTTCATCGCCATCGACGGTCACAAAGTCATTGTTGATCTTCCAACTGGAGAGGATTGCGAGTTGTCGATAAAACGCAGCCTTCTCGATGATCTTCTGCTGAAGCGCGCTCGCGACCTTGGCGTGCACGTTCACGAGGAAACAACCATCACCGCATTGAGCCACAGTAGTGCCGGGAAAGCCTGTAACCACGGGCCTGTGACCCGCCCGGTTCTTGATGCTCCACACGAGCGTGGCTGCAACGCGCTTCAGCGTGGGTGGAAAATTGAGACGACCAGCGGACAAAGTTTCCTTGCGCAGGTGTTAGTCGGCGCAGATGGACGAAATTCCACCGTGGCGCGGCTGCGCAATTTGCTGCCCCGGCCGGCGCGCGAACGCGTCGCATTGCAAGCGCACATCCCACTTCCACGAGATTTCGGCAAACGCATCGTGCTGCAATTTCTTCGAGAAGGTTACTCGGGGCAGGCTCCGGTAAATGAAAGCGACCTCAATCTTTGCCTCGTAGGCAGGCCAGCCACTATTTCCAGCCTGCGGCAATGGGCGCAACAACACTTCGAAATCACCGCCGATCAACCCTGGCGCACCATCACACCACTCACCCGCGCGCCTGTTCCCTGCGCCCACGAAAATCTTCTTTTTATCGGGGACGCTGCGCGCGTCGTGGAGCCGTTTACCGGCGAAGGAATTTATTACGCACTTCGCTCAGGAGAGCTCGCTGCAAGCGCGATTGCGGAAATTATCAGCGGCAAAGATCGACAATCAGCACTCAGCGAATTCACTCGTGCCTCCGCGGAGATATATCGCGGAAGACTCTGGATCAATCGACTGGCGCGCGCTGCGGTTTTATCTCCTCGCATCGGTTCGCTCTTTGTCCGTGCAGCGCGAATTAATCCCTCAATCTTGAAATTGCTCACCGCGAAAATTGTTTCACCGAAGTTGTAGCTTCGGACTTCGTGGACGTCTGGCATGGACGTGCCGCAGGCACTTGGCTACAGGGATTGCCGAGCCGCTTTGACCGTGTTTGACATCAGCATCGCGATCGTCATCGGCCCCACGCCGCCGGGCACCGGAGTAATCGCCATCGTCTTTTCCGATACTTCGTCAAATGCGACATCGCCCACCAGGCGATAACCACGCTCCGACGCTGCGTCTTCCACGCGATTAATGCCAACATCGATGACGACGGCGCCCTCGCGCACGTGATCGGCTTTGACAAATCCAGCGCGACCAATTGCCGCAATGATAATGTCGGCCGAACGGGTAATCTCCGCCAGATCTCGACTGCGCGAATGCACAACAGTAACCGTGGCATTAGCCTTCTCGTTTTTCTGCATGAGAAGGAGGGCCAGCGGCTTCCCCACGATCATGCTGCGGCCAAGAATCACAACGTGCGTGCCATTAATGTTGATCTTGCTTTCTATTAGCAGACGCTGGACGCCCAACGGCGTGCACGGGACAAATCCGCTGGGGTCGTCGAGCACGAGCTTTGCGACGTTTTCCGGATGAAATCCGTCCACGTCTTTGCGTGGATCGAGGGCCCGTATGATCGCTGCTTCGTCGATGTGCTGCGGCGGTGGTGATTGAACAAGGATCCCATGAATGTCCGAGTCGGCGTTCAATTCTTCGACGCGGTTGAGAAGCTCAGTCTGAGTGGTGGATTCCGGTAATTCCAATTTCAGTGAGTGCAGTCCAAGCTCGCGACACATTTTGTCTTTCGAGCGCACGTAAGCGCGCGATGCCGGGTCGTCGCCTACGAGAACCACGGCAAGCCCGGCGTGACGCATTTTGCTTTTAGTTCCGCGATCTCACGACGAAGATCGACATAAACTTTCTCCGCAATCGCGCGTCCATCGATCAATTTCGCCATAGTGATGGAGGCAATCCTGCCTGCGACCGTCCGGCGTGCAAGTGAGCATTGCTCTAGCCGTATCCCTGTGGCACGCGCAACCCGCGAGTGCCAACACCTCAGTGCTGCGCTTGTCACAGGCAAGCGGCTACAGGACAAGGCGTCAGCGCATTTCGACCAGCGCCATCATGACCCGCTGCAACGAGAGGCGTTCAGATTCAAATTCATCCGGTGTAACGGTCGCTCTGATACGATGCGGCGGATTGATCAGGATACGCACTTTGGCAAACGGTCGGGGCACGATGAACCGGTCCCAACTTCCAAGGCGCCAGCAACGCGAAAATTCCAGATTCATCGGCAACACCGCCGCGCCCGTTTTTTGTGCAAGAAAAATAATTCCAGGACCAAGTTCGTAAGCAGGACCGCGTGGACCATCCGGAGTGATCACCACGTCGCGACCGGCCGCGAGCACCTCAGTAAGCTGACGAACAGCGCTCGCGCCGAGCCGCGAGCTTGAGCCGCGAACTACCTCGTAGCCAAACCGTTGAATCGCATCGGCAAGGAGATCTCCGTCACGGCTGGCGCTGATGAGCGCCGCGCCATGACGGTTGGAAAAAAAGTGCCGCAAAACGAATGGAAAGATGAGCAAGCGATTGTGCCAAAGCGCTCCGATATAATTTTCGGTCACCGGACTGCCGACAACGCCCGCCTGGTCATCGACTTCGTAACGCAGCGTGCGCGCCCAAACCTGCAGCAAATAAAATCCGAACGCGATCAACCGTCGCGCCAGCCAGCCTTCGATTTTCAATGTTTCTTGCGTTTTGCCGACGCGCTTTCCTGTCCCCAACGATATGTGTGGGGGTTCGGCAGCCCAATTTGGTCGAGGATACGCCAAACGACCGTGTCCACGACTGCGGCTACGGAATCGGGACGGCTGTAGAACGAGGGGATCGCCGGCATTACAATCGCGCCGGCTTCGAGCAGCGTCACCACATTGCGTGCGTGAATTAGATTCCACGGTGTCTCCCTGGGAACGAGGATTAATTTTCGCCGCTCCTTCAAAAAAACGTCGGCTGCCCGCAACAGCGCGCTGTCGCTGGAACCCGAAGCGATTCGACCCAACGTTGCCATCGAACACGGGACAATCACCATCGCGTCAAAACGCGCGGAGCCGCTTACGAATGGAACGTTCATGTCATTTTCAGAATGCTGCGAAACATTTGAAGGAGTCTTGAAGTCATCGAGCTCCTGCTTCGCAACGTCACTTGCGGACGCGCTCATGACCAGATGAACCTCGTGAGCGGAACAATCGATCTGGGCCAGCAACCTTTGCAGATAGATCGTTCCGCTGGCCCCAGTCGCGGCAATCACAAGTTTCATTGAAACAAAGAGATCATAAGACCGACAAATAATGCGGCAGCATGTCGCGCCAGTAGTTCCAATCGTGGCCGCGCCATTTTCCCTCGTCGAGCCAGTGCTTGACGCCCTTGGAATTCAAGATCTCGGACAAGCGATAGGATTCGTGGCGCGTGTTGTCCCATTCGCCGGTGCCGAGGATGATGCCCATGTGATTGTATTTCCATGGGTCGGGCACGTTCGGCAGGTATTCGTAGGGACTGTTGAAATAAATGTTGTCGTCATGATAGCCGTCGAAAAATGAGCTGATCTCGAATGAGCCGCTCAAGCTGATGAGGTGACTGACGGCGTCCGGATGACGAAAAGCAATATTCGCGGCGTGATAAGCACCAAGACTGGCTCCGCAGACTGCGACACGATGGCAGTCGCATTCGCGGCGCGCGAGATCGAACACATCGCGCACGATGACGTTTTCGTATGCGTTATGTGTGCGCATCCGATCGGCTGGATGAATCGATTTATTGTAAAAACTTTCCAAATCGATGGCGTCCGGGCAGTAGACCGTCACTCTGCCCGCATCGACATAGCCGCTCACGGAACCAACCAAGCCAAAGTCCTTGTTTTGATAATAACTGCCGAATGAGGTCGGGAAGAGGATCAGTGGCAGACCGCCTCCATTTCCGAACACAAGCATTTCAAATTCGCGGCTCAGCCACGGCGTGTACCATTTGATGTAACGTTCGTTCATTGAAATAGCGCGTCCATCTTGGTTGCGGGACGGCCAAATCGCAAGCTCGCCAAAAGACGAATCCGCCCTACCGGTCGAGTTGAGGGGCTTGCGCTGACGTTTGATTTCGGCGAAGCATCTCGTTTTTCGATGCGCTAAGCATACGCTTATTGGAAACATTAAACGGCACCCTGGATTTCCGTCGAAGATTCTCGGAAACCGACGGGACGTCCTGGTTTATTTGCCGCGCGGCTACCGGCCTCTCTCCCGACGACTTTACCCAGTGCTTTATTTGCACGACGGCCAAAACGTTTTCGATGCGGCGACGTCTTTTTCAGGCGTGGAATGGAGCGTGGACGAAACCGCAGAACGCTTGATCAAAGAGAACCTTATCGAACCGCTCATCATCGTGGCAGTTGCGAACACGGGTGAGGAACGTATCCACGAATACGCTCCCACGCGGGGAGTGATCGATGCCAGGGCGAAACGCAAGAAACGCAGCAAAGGTCTGGCCCGAAAGTACGGGCATTTCCTAATCGACGAACTCAAACCTTACATCGACCGAAAATATCGAACCAACCCGGATGCGGAATTTACCGGATTAGGCGGTTCCTCCCTGGGCGGTCTCGTTACGCTTGCAATTGGAATTTTGTATCCGCATGCCTTCAGTCGACTCATGGTGATGTCGCCGTCAATCTGGTGGGACGATTTCGCGATTTATCGACTCGTCGATTCTATCGAGCAGAAGCTACCATTGAAAATCTGGCTCGACACCGGCACAGCCGAACCGGGTTGGGAACAAGCGCGCGAGTTACTCAAACGTCTCGTTGAGAAAGGCTGGAAACTTCAAAAGGATCTTCAATACATGGAAGCTCAGTCCGCCGATCACAGCGAAGCGGCTTGGGCAGCGCGCGTTGAACCGGCGCTGCAGTTCCTGTTTCCACCAACAAAATAGAATCTCACCTTCCCACGGGTGGAATCGGCGGCGGATTCGGCGGCAATGGTTCAGGAGGAGGGGTGGGCGTTGGTGGACTCGGTTTGGGTGGTGATGGTTGATCAGGCATTGGTTCGCTTTCGTGTCATGTCGAGTGAAATCGAGACATCTCTTGCTGCTATCTATGGTGTTTTCGCAGACATAAATATTGAGAGGTTCCTTCAGCCTCGCTCGGAACGACAAACTACTGCAACCACTTGCTGTAAACTTGATAAACGCGAACGAAGCCCCCGACAAAATCCCAGTCTTTCTGGTACGAAAAACTACGAGTGCTCGGAGACCAGATAAGCTCGCGCGGCGATTCCGGGTGGTTAGGATCGTAAACTAAATAGCGCTCAACTCCAGGGTTCGGAGAAAAAGACTTTTGTTTATAAATCAAAATGGAGTGATTGATGCTGAGGCTAGGATAAGTAGTAAGGAAACCAACGAACACCTGACCGCGTGCCAAGGCTGCATCTAAACGAGCGTGAGTCTTCTCCTGATACCCGGCGCCCGCCTGAAACATCATGCGCGCGTTGCTGATTCGGAAGTAACTGGGCCAGCCATGGCCGATGGTTCGTTGTAGAAGTTCGCGACGCGCCTTGCTCATTTCTCGCAGATCCTTGTATCCTGGAAAAACAATTCGTTGATCCTCCGGCAATGGCTCTGCCCAGGCTGCCCGGTGTGTCACAGCGCGAACGCGAGTAGCCAATGATGCATCATCTAACGGAGCGCCGTGAGGGTCGAAGCGCGCGAATTTTCTAAATTGCATCGCCGTGCGGCATAGTACGAAACAGTGGCGATTATACGCGTCTCGCCTGACTGCCGACGGTTTCCGTAAAGATGCGTGTCCTTCGTGATATTCAAACACGGTTTGATTTGCGAACGCGAATGTGTCGCGATCGAAACGAAACTCAGGCTCGGCAGCGCTTGCAGACGCCAAACCGATCACAACGACTGCGCTGAGCCACCAGACACCCGCCAATTTACCCCAAGTCCCAAACATCAGATCAAGAACGAGCCGGGGCGGTGGCGGTTTTGCTCTCGGAGAAGGTACCCAGCCGGCGAAACTTTCGATATCGTTTTTCCAATAGTTCGTCGGCTGGAATCTTAGAAATTTCGTCCAGCGCCCGACGCAGGGCTGCGCCAAGATTGGCAGCAACAGAATCATAGTCCCGATGCGCGCCGCCTACCGGTTCAGGAATGATTTGGTCCACTACCTCAAGCTTCAATAAATCCTGCGCGGTCAATTTAAGCGCCTCGGCTGCTTCAGCGGCGTGCCGGCGGTCTCTCCACAAAATCGCGGAACACGCTTCCGGACTGATTACGGAATAATACGCGTTCTCCAGGATCAATACGTGGTCCGCCACGCCAATCCCAAGCGCGCCCCCTGAGCCGCCCTCGCCAATGACCGCGGCAATGATTGGCACGCGAAGCCTCATCATTTCGAAGAGATTTACAGCAATTGCTTCTGAAATGTGACGTTCCTCCGATCCGATCCCGGGAAAAGCGCCTGGCGTATCGATCAATGAAACGACTGGCACGCGAAATTTTTCAGCCAGTCGCATCAATCGCAGCGCCTTGCGATAACCTTCAGGATGGGCGCAACCGAAATTGCGCATCACATTTTCTTTTGTGTTGCGACCCTTTTGGTGAGTGATAACGACGCAGTGCTGCGTGCCGAGTGTGGCCAGACCGCAAGGCATGGCGCGATCGTCGGCAAAGCGGCGATCCCCGTGCAGCTCAATCCAATTTGTAAAGCATCGTTCGATGTAGTCCATGGCGAAGGGGCGCTGCGTATGTCGAGCGATTTGGACCCGCTGCCACGCAGTGAGCTTGCCATAAATTTCCCGTCGCGTTTCACGAAGTTTTTCCTCAACGGCCTTAACAGCCGAATCAAGATCGACATCATGCGCGTCGGAGTGATTCTTTAAGTCCTGTAAGCGCCGTTCCAGCTCAAAGATCGGTTTTTCAAAATCGAGCGGTTGCCAGTCCATGGGAAAGATAAAAGGTGAAAGGTTAAAAAGGTTACAAGGTCAAGCAACTCGCGCGATCGTGTTCGTCCCCATCCACTTTAACGTTGAAGCTCTTTTAACTTTTTAACTCAGTCCGTTATCGTGACAGCGGTGCGGTTGTTTACAAGGCTGCTGAGTTCCTCAAGGTCCGAGGCCGCCAGGCCAAGACCCGCTGGCGGCGGCGGCTGATCGAGATTGGGATGTGCAGAATCCGGTACCGAATATAAAGTATAACTTGCCGCGCCGGCCAGCCGGATCCATCGCGTGCTGCTGAGGTACTCCTTGCTGCCGACGCCAACGCGTTTTCCGTCCTTCCAAGCCATGGTTTCGGCAACTTTCGCCGAGATTTTAGCTGGCTGTTTGCCCGGTAACTTTGCTTCACGAACATGATATTGCTTAAAAAATGCGCCGTGATTCAGGACCACGACCGAGTTCGCCTTCCGTTGAATAACCATCGAGAAATCGGGGTGTGAAATGAGCAGATGATCGCCAATGCGTAGCATAGTGCCGCTCATGTTGTTCATGCGCATGATCAACTCAGGAGTCGTCTTCAACTTCCGTGCAATCTTGGCCAGCACGTCTCCGGATTTCACAACGTATTCCATTTTTTCTGGAGACGGATAACGCGATAGAAGAATGGCAACATTTGTTTCCCCGAGTAGATCCTTCGCCTCTTCGAGATGTTTCCCGGTAGGATATTTTTGGATAAATCCGATAAGCGCATCACGAGCTTCAGTCAGTTTGCCTTCCTGCCGCAGTTGAGCCGCCCCCTGAAATTCCGGAAGACTGATGTCCGGCACAGGCGCTGGCGTAATTTCCCCGCTCTGCTCTTTTTTTACTGCGATTTCTTCTTTTACAAAGGTGTTGTAACCAAACCAGGCAGCGCCGCCGAAGATGATCAACGCAAGCAGCAGGACGAAAAGCCACTTCATGGCGGCTAAAATGTCGTCGAGACTTCGAGCGAAATCCAAAAGTCGCCTCGAAAGAGAAAAAAAGGCAACCCGGGATCCATCACAAAAAGAACCGTGTGCGAGGAATCAATCGCCGCCACTGAAATCGGTTTTGCCTTACGAGGCGCCAGTCCCAGATTCGCTTCCTGGAAAGAAGCGATGCCAGAGGCGTCCGATTGTGCGCTCTTCCCGGTTGCTCCAGGTAAAATGACAATCCTGGCAGTAAAACTCCTTGGGAATGATTTTGATCGCGCAAAGCACACCAACCAGCGCAGGAGTCATGAATTTTCGAGTCATCTGTGGATATTCGATATTCGAAGAGCTGCATTGCGGGCAACGGACGAGGGCCGCGGAGATATCAGGATCAGTCGCCTCCCATTCAACCATGAGGTTTTGCGCCTTCTCGAAATCGGTGTCTTCCACCATTACTTTCGCATTCGCCTGCGGGCGCGACATAAAGCCAACCTGCTGCAACGGCGCCTCATTGTGAACATCGGCTCGTAACCCTGCATCGTGGAAGCGCCGTTTTAATTGCCTCGCCTTGGCCGGATCGTTGAACGTGGCAATCGTCACCATAAATCTTGTCGCATCCGCGGGATTAACATCGTGTGATCAAACATCAACTAACGGCGAAGTGCAAGATTTGGTGTCAGGTGCCCGGAGGAAACCATTTGTAAAGCACCAAATACACAAGCACGCCTGTGACTGAGACATAGAGCCAGATCGGGATCGTCCAACGCGCGATTCGCTTGTGACGATCCCATCGTCGTCGAAACACCTGAATAAGGGTGATAACCACCAGAGGCAGCGTCACAAAAGCAAGCAAGACATGCGTAGCCAGTATGGGAAAATAAATAGCGGCAATCCATCCCCTGTATCCCGAAGATTTTTCCCCGACGTTGGCGTGATAAATAATGTAGCCCGTCAGAAAACAAGCCGAGGAAACGACAGCGGTGATCATGCACGCCATGTGCCGGCGCCACGCGCCATGCCGGATGAAATACCAGCCCATTGAAATGAAGACCGTGCTGATCAAATTAAACGACGCGTTAACAGCAGGGAGATCGGAGATTGAAATCACGTTGAAGCGTTGAACCGTTAAACGTTACATTGGCCTATCGCTTCGACGCTTCAACGATTTAACGATTATCAACCCCATGCCGCCCGTCCTCGAACCACCGCAGGTTCGGCCGCTTCGACAGCGTCGAAAATCAACCTGGGCACATCGAATCGCCGTGACCTTCGTGCGCCTCGTGATTCTCGGCGTAGTTCTTGGAGTTGGCGGCGGAGGGTACTACCTCGCCAAGAGAGGATTCGGCCGTCAATGGCGCTACCGGGTCGTAGATGAATTGCGCAAGCACGGAGTCGAAGCCAATATCGGGCGCCTGACGCTGGACCCGTTTCGCGGTCTGGTCGCAAAAAATGTACGGATTTTTGATTACAAGAATCGCGAGAACATTCTGGCCCTGATCAGCGAGGTCTCGCTCGACATTAATTACGCTGCGCTCATCCATCATGAGCCGTTTCTCAACGCACTCAACGTACGGGATGCGCAAATCATTCTTCCATTCAAGACCGCGGATGAAAAAGGGGACAGAGCTGTGCTCACCAACTTGCGCGCCCATGTTTATTTTCCGCCAGAACAAATTTACGTTAGTCAGGCGGAAGGAATCTTTTGTGGGATTCGGATTTCGGCCAGTGGACAGCTAATTAAGCGCGAGAATTATCAACCGTCGCCTGCGCTTTCAGCTGAAGAATGGCAGAGACGATTGTTGATGGCACAGCGCGTGGTGAACGAACTGCAAAAGTTCAGGTTTCCCACTACGCGTCCCTCTCTACAGATAAAATTTAGCGGAGACGTCGCTGAGATCGAGAAGGCGCGCGTCGAGGCAACCCTTCGCGGCGATCGGCTGCTACGAGGCAGCTATGAAATGAGAGAGCTCTCCGCAGTTGCAGAATGGAACAATCAACAGCTGACCATCGCACATTGCGAATGGAGCGATGACATGGGCAGTTTTGTCGGGCGCGCCAATTGGAATGTGCAAGGCAGCAACGCGAGTTTCCAAACGCGCAGCAGTCTGGATTTGAAAGCTTTTCTTGATGCATTTGGACTGGGCGAGCCGTTTGCCAGCATTGAATTTCAAGCGCCGCCAGCGATTGAGGTTTCCGGCTCCGTAAATTTTGGATCAGATCGCTTCAGGCCAAAGATCATCGGACACGTTGCTTTTGGCCAATTCACTTACAAGAAAGTTCCATTTTCGGATCTAACAGCTGGTTTTTCATGGGACGGCGAGCGCACATTGGTAAGGGACCTGCGCCTGCGACATCAAACCGGCCAGGTCCAGGCTGATCTTTTTGATGCGCCAGCGGACTTTCGCTTAAACATCGAGAGCACAATAGTCCCGGAGGCGGTGCGCATGATCGCACCCCCGGAATTGAATGAATTTCTCCGGCAGTGGGAATGGCAACGTCCACCTGCCATTCGCCTCGCGATCCGGGGCCAGGACCACAATCCGGGAACCTGGAAAGGTGATGGGACCCTCGTTTTGGGTCGAACCCGGTTTCGCGGCACATGGATGAACAGCGCGGATACTAAAATCCATTTCGCAGACGGTGCGCTCGCCTGTGAGGATTTACACGTCGCGCGCAATGAAGGCACTGGGACGGGCAGTTTCATCTACGACTTTAAAAAACACGAGGTACGCATCTCCAATATCAAAAGTTCATTGAATCCTGCTGAGGCAATTTTTTGGATTGATCCAAAAGTTTGGAACACGGTTGTGCCATATAAATTTCGGGGGCCGCCCTCCGTCACGGCGAACGGTTTGTATCAATTTCGCGGCGGGAAGAACACACGTCTGGAGATCAAGGTTGATGGCGCGAACGGAATGGACTACGTCTTTCTTGGAAAGACCTTGCCCTTCGATCGCATCTCCGCGCGATTGCTCTTCACTAACGACCGATTGCAAATCACCGATCTTCGTGGCGCGCTCCTCTCAGGCACCTTGCGCGGGAACGCCGACATCTCACTGGCGAAAAATGACCCGCGTTACCGGGCAAATATTTCGGTGAGTGAGATCTATTTTCCGCTGCTGACTGATTTGTACTACAATTACAAGACAGCGCTGGGCCTCTTCAACGGCACATACGATTTCACCGGCCTCGGCAGCGATGCGCGCACCATGCGGGGCCGCGGAAAAGTGGAAGTCACCAACGGCGACGTTTTCGCCATCCCGATTTTCGGCCCGCTCTCAGGAATTCTAAACCGAATTGTCCCGCGCAGCGGATACAGTATCGCGCACAGAGCAACCGCGAACTTCAAGATCGATGAGGGGATTATTCATACCGACGATTTCGAGGCGGACGGCACGCTCTTTAGCATGCTGGGTCATGGAGACGTCCATTTTCTTGATGACAAGCTCGATTTCAATCTGCGGCTCAACATGAAGGGAGCCGGCGTGCTGCTGACACCGGTGTATAAACTTTTGGAATACGCCGGCACAGGGAGTCTGAAGAAGCCGGACTGGCGTCCAGCCGTTTTGAAGAGCCAATAGTGAAGAGAAACGAAATGAGGAAGCGCCAAGATGGAGAAACGGCGCCTTCACCGATTCGCCGATTCGCGGATTCGCAGATTCATCCAGTCCTCCTTGGCGCGCACATGTCGATTGCTGGTGGCGTTAATCTGGCGATCGAACGCGCCCGCTCGATCAACTGCACTGCCATGCAAATGTTCGTGAAGAACAATATGCAATGGTTCGCCCGCCCGCTTACCCGCGACGAAATCCGGACCTTCCTCGAACATCAGCAACGCAGCGAGTTATTATCGATCTTCGCCCACGCGAATTATCTCATCAATCTCGCCGCCACGAATGGGCAGTTTCACACAAATTCGATCCGTTCGCTGTCGGAAGAATTGCTTCGCGCCGATCAGCTGGAACTCCCATTTCTGGTATTGCATCCCGGTGCGCACCTCGGCGCAGGCGAAGAAGCGGGACTCGAAAAAATTGTAGAATCGATTGATCGCGTGTTTTCTGGTCTTCCGAAAATCAAAACACGGATCGCGCTGGAAACGACCGCTGGCCAGGGCTCATGCCTGGGGAGCAAATTCGAGCACCTTGCGTACATTATCAGTCGCGTGCATGAACCCGAGCGATTGTGTGTCTGCCTCGATACCGCGCATGTTTTCGCTTCGGGTTATGACATCGGCAGAGAGGCCTCAGTTCGGAAGACATTCCGCGAATTCGATCGCGTGGTTGGCTTGGATCGCCTCGTGGCAATCCACCTAAATGATTCCAAAACTGCCCGCGGTTCGCGGGTGGATCGACATGAACATATCGGCAGGGGCAAAATTGGGCTCTCTGCTTTCCGCTTCATCATGGGCGACCGCCGCTTCCGCAAAATCCCGAAGGTGCTCGAAACTCCGAAGGGCAAAGACTTACGAGAAGATGTCATCAATCTAAAGACGTTGCGCCGATTGATGACAACCGCTCGACGTGACAAAGCAATCAATTGATAAACCGAATCGTAAACGGGTAGCGATAGAACTCTCCCTGGCCCGCTTTCACTGATGCGATGATGACAAGGACCGTGTTCAACACCCAGAGCGCGATCAAAATCGGAACGCCTATCAGCACGATGCAAAGGATCGCGGCGATGGCGTCATAGATCAGCATCGAGAGTTGAAAATTGAGCGACTCTTTTCCGTAGGCGTCGATCTCGGGCGAATCGCCACGTTTCATGAGCCAAACGATAAGCGGTCCCAAGATGTGGCCCAGGAAATGAAAAAACAATCCGAGTAATGCGGCGGCGTGGCAGAGAACACACCAGGTTCGGACATCGGATGAAGTGGATGGAGGCGGCGGAGGTGTCTGGTCCATATTTATCCTTTCGTTTGCGTATCACAACGACTGCCCCTTGGCTGCCACCAGAGCAAGGAAAAAGATTGGACTACGCTGCTTTTGCCCGCTCGATGTGCGCGCCGAGTTCGCTCAATTTTTCATCGAGATGTTCGTAGCCGCGGTCGATGTGATAGACGCGGCTGACTTCGGTAATTCCGTCGGCTTTCAATCCTGCCAGCACCAACGCGGCCGACGCGCGTAGGTCGCTGGCCATCACCGGTGCCCCGAGAAGACAATTCACACCGTCGATCACTGCAGTAGCACCCTCCAATTGGACCTGCGCGCCCATGCGTTTTAGCTCCGCCACATGCATGTAACGCTGCGGAAAAACATTTTCGGTCACCGAACTGGTGCCCTTGCTAATGGAGAGTAGCGCGCACATTTGCGCCTGCATATCGGTGGGGAAGCCGGGATACGGAGCTGTTGTCAGCTCCAGCGCGCTCGCGGCACCATTCGGCAGGATCGAAATCTCATGGTCGCCGATATCGAGGTTAAAGCCGCAACTCGCCAGCGCATCGGTAATTGCGCGAACATGCTCGGGCTCCACTCGCTTGACGGTGACTCCCTTTCCCGCGATTGCACCTGCCACTAGAAAAGTTCCAGCCTCAATTCGGTCCGGGATTACCCGGTGTTCGGCGCCATGTAACGCACCCACTCCATCGATGATGATCCGGCGCGTTCCCGCGCCTTCGATCTTCGCGCCCATCTTGTTTAGGAACGTTGCCAGGTCCACCACCTCGGGTTCCTGCGCAGCGCCTTCAATAACCGTCACACCGTCGGCCAGGACGGCCGCCATCATGACGTTATCGGTTCCGAGGACAGTTGGGCCGAATTTACTCTGCATGTTGATGACTGTTCCGCTCAATTTCGGTGCAAAAACTTTGATATCGCCACCCTCCACGCGCACCGCCGCCCCGAGCGCTTCGAAACCTTTGAGATGCAAATCGATTGGACGATCTCCGATGACACAACCACCGGGCAAAGCAACGGTCGCTTCCTTGCATCGGCCCAGTGACGGGCCAAGCACGCAAACCGAAGCACGCATCTTGCGGACGACATCATAGGGCGCAACGGAGTGAGTCTTTTCTGCCGTGACACTGACCGTTCCGCTGGCGCGTTCCACCTGCGCGCCCAGATGGGTTAAGATTTGCAGCATATAATGGGTGTCGCTCAGGTCAGGCACGCCGTGAACAATACAAGGCTCTCTGGTGAGCAGCGTCGCGGCGAGGATCGGCAGCGATGAATTTTTCGAGCCGCTGACCTTGATAGAACCTGAAAGCGGATGACCGCCGTGGACGAGGATTTTATCCATACCTGGCAAAAAGGAACCGTGTCACGCCGTTATAATCGTTCTCCGAACAAATGTCGCGGTAATTTTTTTC
This sequence comes from uncultured Verrucomicrobiae bacterium, assembly GCA_963719605.1. Classification (GTDB taxonomy): domain Bacteria; phylum Verrucomicrobiota; class Verrucomicrobiia; order Chthoniobacterales; family UBA10450; genus Udaeobacter. The sequence goes on along the minus strand of CAVRCO010000015.1, from coordinate 152,260 downwards.
CGCCAGGACCGAAAAAAGCGCCCCGCTCTGGCCAAGTCCTATTTCCAGAGCCAGCATTCCACCAGGCCGGAGCCGCGTCGGAGCTTGATCAATCAACTCGCGCACCAGCTCATCCCCTCGCACACCGGCGAACAGCGCAATTTCCGGATCGTGCAATACTTCGCGCGAAAGAGTGTGCCGGTTCTGCGTCGAGATGTAAGGAAGATTTGCGACAATTAGATCGAAAGCTCCCTCGATGGTTTCGAGCAGACGACTCTTCAGAAACTGCACCCGGGTGCTCAAGTCAAGCCTGATGGCATTTTCTCGCGCGAGCGCGAGCGCATCATCCGAAACATCAACGGCGAGAATGTTTGTCTGAGGAAATTCCTCAGCAAGGCTGAGGGCAATCACTCCGCTACCAGTTCCAACGTCCACAATGTGAGATTTTGAAATCCCGTCCGAGCCGGACTGGCAGTTTTTGAAAGTTGAAATCAGCAGCTCGACGAGCTGCTCAGTTTCCGGTCTCGGAACCATCGCTCGCTTATCGCAAAGAAAGCTAAGTCCGCAGAATTCCACAGTTCCCAGCAGATGCTGCAGCGGTTCGCCTTCGCTGCGACGTTTCACCAGATCGCGCAATGGCCCGAGTTCTGTTTCAGTGAGCTCCCGTTCGAATTCCAGATAAAGCTCGATGCGTTTCCGCCGGAGAACATGCGCCAACAGGTGTTCCGCATTTAGCCGCGGATTCTCAATGTTACGCTGTTTGAAATACGCAGTGGTCGCCTGCAGCACTTCCAGAACTGTCATGGGATTTCCGTTGTCATTTGGAGCGAAGTCGAGAAATCTCCTACTGCTGTCCTGTGAATCGCAGCTCGAGCAGATAACAGTGAGAGATTCCTCGACCTCGCTCGAAATGACAGAAGCAGGCCGTTCACGCTACCGCTGATTCTTTTAACCGCTCGGCCACATCGGCGGCTTGCAATGCGCCGATCAAGTCATCGAGATCGCCGTCAATCACGCGATCAAGATTATGAAGCGTCAGACCGAGGCGATGATCTGTCACGCGGTTTTGCGGGAAATTGTAGGTGCGAATTTTTTCTTCTCGCCCGCCAGTGCCGATCTGCCCGCGGCGCTGCGCGCTATATTTTTCGGCTTCCTCGCTCTGCTTTCGCTCCAGCAAGCGCGCGCGCAAGATCGAAAGCGCTCTTTCCTTGTTCTTGATCTGACTGCGACCCTCCTGACAACGCACGATTGTGCCCGTCGGAATGTGCAACACCTGCACGGCCGAATCGGTTGTGTTCACGCCTTGCCCACCCGGACCGCCGGAGCGCGAGACTTCGATTCGCAAATCTTCCGATTTCAATTCAAGATCGACGTCTTCCGCCTCGGGCAACACCGCGACCGTCGCTGTTGATGTATGAATACGGCCCTGCGCCTCGGTCGCAGGTACGCGTTGCACCCGGTGAACGCCGCTTTCGTAACGCAGTTTTCGGAAAACAGATTCTCCCGAAACGCGGAAGATCGCTTCCTTAAATCCACCGAGTTCCGACGGACTCGCTTCGAGGTCCTCTGTTTTTAGGCCGGCAGATTCGGCATAGCGATGGTACATCCTGTAAAGATCAGCCGCGAAAATGGCAGCTTCACTTCCGCCCGTCCCAGCTCGGATTTCCACAATCGCGTCGCGGTCTTCATTTTCATCCGGCGGCAGCAACGCAATCTGAACTTCCCGTTCAAGATCGGTCACTCGTTTTTCCAACTCTGGAATCTCGTCATCAGCGATCGCGGCGATTTCAACATCGCCTGACATTGCCAGCTCCCGATTGTCGTCCAATTGCTTCCGCGCGGCTTGGAGTTCCTCCCCTTTTGCCAACAGTTGCTTGATGCTCGCGTGCTCGCGCATGATCGCCTCGGCTCGCTGGCGATTGGAAAAAAGCGCCGGGTCGCCAATATCGCGCTCAAGTTGATCGAAGCGTTCGCGTTTGAGTTGAATCAGGGAGTTAAAGTCCATATCTGTAGCCCCGAAAGCATTCGGGATTCGGTACAGCCGGGGTCGCCGTCCCGGCTACAGCTCAGCTAAGCTTTCTTTTCAGCCCGCGCGGCTTTGGTGCTGCCGTACCGGCGGGCAAATTTCTCGACGCGCCCAGCCGTGTCCACGAACTTCTGTTCGCCGGTGAAAAAGGGATGACAAGCGGCGCAAATACCGATCTTAATATCGCGGCGCGTAGAACGGGTGTGATATACCGCACCGCATGCGCACACAATATCGGTCTCGTAATACTCTGGATGAATACCGGCTTTCATCTTCGGAAAGGAGCGCGGAATCTACTCGCGCAACGAGCTCTGCGCAAGCGATGAAATCCTCCGATCCACTGCTGCAAGACTGGGAGAAAACGCTCGCGCGAAAGCGTGATGAGCCAGCTATTTTTGCGACCACCGGCGAAGTGCTCCGAACATTCGGCGAGGTTGAACAACGCGCTCGCGACTTGTTGCTAAGCATTGACGTTTTCCCCGAAGGCAACGTTCTCGCTGTCCAGATCGGCAACCATGAAGATTGGCCATCGGTTTTGATCGGTTGTTTGCGCAGGCGTTTGGTTGTTCTTCCCCTCGAACAGTCGATCAGCGAACATCAACGCGACGAGGCCTTGAAAATTTGCAAGGTAAAGGCTGTAGTGTCCGCTGTCCCCACCGGAGGCACGCTTGAGATCATTCGTCTGGGAACAGCCGACTCCACACCAGATTGGCGCGGGAATCCGCCGAATCTCCTGAAGCTTACCTCCGGCACAACAGCCACACCCCGCGCAATCCGTTTTCGTAGCAAACAGCTACTGGCCGATTGCAATCAGATTTGCGACACGATGGGGATTTCCGATATTGATCTGAATTTCGGCGTCATCCCAATTTCGCACTCCTACGGTTTCAGCAATCTTTTGACGCCCTTAATTGCGCGCGCTGTGCCAATGGTCATCAGTCGTGACAGAACGCCGCGCGCCATCCTCGGGGATCTTGCCCGCAGCGACGCGACAGTTTTTCCAGGGATGCCTGTTTTCTATCAGGCATTTTGTGAAATGGAACATGTTGCCATGCTGCCAAAGCTTAGGCTCTGTATTTCAGCCGGCGCTCCTCTCCCGGTCGCGACCGCGAAGAGATTCTCAGGAAAAGTTTAATCTGCCAATCCACTCGTTTTACGGGGCGTCCGAATGTGGCGGAATTTGTTACGACCGCGAAGCAGCAAACCCGAACGAAGGGTTCGTTGGCGAAGCGATGAACGGCGTCAACCTTGAACTCGTAAATCCAGAGAGATCAGCGAGCCAGATTCACGTGCGCAGCGCTGCTGTAGGTGATGGATATTTCCCAGAGCCAGACGAAGAAAAATTGGGCAATAGAATTTTTGTTCCCGACGATTTGTTGGCGCGTGACGGTTCCGGATTCAAAATCGTCGGTAGGATCTCGGACGTAATCAACGTCGCAGGTAAAAAGGTGAACCCTGCGGAAGTGGAAGCGCATTTGCTGCGCTTCACCGGCGTGCGACAGGCAGTCGTGTTCGGTCGAGAATCGGTGCTGCGCAATGAAGAAGTAGCGGCCTGCGTAGTGGCGGCGCCAGACGTAAGCGAAACTGATCTCCTGCATTTTTGCCGTGGCGCGCTAAGCAGCTGGCAGGTGCCGAAGCGGATCTTTATCGTGGACTCGATCCCGGCGAATGAACGAGGAAAAATCAGCCGGCGCGAGCTCTCGCAACGGTTCTCAACGGGCCGCGAGAGATCCACATTGCCATGATTGGGTTCTTGATAAAGCCTTTACATGGGATTTCCTTAGAACGAGAGGTGTATTATGCGGAAATCATCCGGCGAACCCAAATCAATAGAATCTGAAATCGAATCTTCGAATAGCGAAGAGCGAGATCAAACGGAAGATTCAGACGTCCCGGAAACAAACGTACCGGGCCAAGACGCTGCTACGAATACGGAAGGTGCCCAATCCGAGGATTGGTGGAGCATGTCGCAACAAACTGCGGATTGGGCCGAACCTGCCGCGCCCGATCCCATCGAACACGTCACCCCTTCAAACGAGCCCCGCACCGCCGATGTTTATTTCTGCGGTCACACGACGTTCTTTCCATTAAACCGCGCCCTGCAAGCGATCGCAAAGGAGAAGCTCACAGGTTTACTGCGATCATTTTGGGACCAGGAGCCAATCGACCTTTTGGCGCGCGATGGCGAGATCATCTTTGTCACCACCAGAGACCCGGAGCTTTATTGCGCGGAGACACCAGCACTTCTTAGCAATCTCGATGTCGTGGTGCTCGCGAGGGCCCGCGATCAACAGAGAGAGACTGGAACGCCGTTCTTTCTCACTCTTGCCCGCGAGGAATCGATGGCCCGCGAGGCAGCGATGGAACAGATGCAGCAATTTGGGCAGAAGCTTTTCTCGCAACTTTGGGTGGCGCCGAAGGTGTGGATCATGTTTGAAAAGAAGGCCGACCTGTTGACCAATGCTGCGGATGTGCCCGGGGAGCCGAATGTTCGCGACTGGGCCTTGGAAACGTTGCGCCTTGTTGAGCATATCGATGAGACCGCCCGTTTCGAACCGGCGGCGATTCCGGCTTATACAAAAGACGGCTTCGAGCGTGTCCAAAAATTGAAGCTAACTCCCGATGAGGCGCAGTTCGCGTCGCAGTTCAACGGCGCCCGCTCGGTCCAGCAAATTGCGAAGAATCTACGACTCGATTTGAAATCCGCGCGGCAGATGCTCTTCCGCTTTGTCGCTCTTGAGATAGTGGAATGCTGGCCAGCCAGCACGGCGGCCAAACCAGAACAGCAGAGCATCTTCCAGCGTTTTGGGCGAAAGGCGCGACGCGACCGCTAATACTCCCGAACGCGTCGGGGCCATGAAGCGAAAAGTTCTGGTTGTCGACGTCGGCGGCACATACGTAAAACTGCTTAGGTCATCTCGCGACGAGCGTGAGTTTCCTTCCGGTCCGCGACTCAAACCGCAACAACTAGTCGCCAAACTTAAGGAAACCGCGCGCGGATGGAAGTTCGACCGCGCCTCAATCGGTTTCCCCGCGCCCGTGCGCAGAGGACGAATCGCCAAAGACCCAAAGCATTTAGGCAAGGGATGGGTTGGTTTCAATTTTGCCAGAGCGCTGGGCATCCCAGTGCGTGTTGTCAACGATGCTTCCCTGCAGGCGCTTGGCAGTTACCGCGATGGACGCATGCTTTTCCTGGGGCTCGGCACTGGCCTGGGGTCCGCGTTGTTATGGGACAAGACTTTGATGCCGCTTGAACTTGGCGACCTACCGTATCGCCACGAGCACATCATTGAAAATTATCTTGGCATTCCAGGCCTGTCGCTGTTAGGCGAAAAAAAATGGAAGCGCGAAGTAGTTTACGCGGTCACTCAGTTAAGAAAATCATTCATTGTCGATTATGTCGTTCTTGGCGGCGGTCTCGTGGACCGTTTCAGTCGCTTGCCCGAAGGAACAGAACGCGAACAAAATGAGAATGCATTTCTAGGCGGAATCCGTTTATGGGAAACCAAGAAACATTCCCGCGAACTGAAGTGGCTTGTGCTGTGACAAGCAATTTCGATATTTAACGTCGAACGTCCAGCGCTCAACTAGCGTTGTGTGTATTTGGACGTTGAGCGTTTGCTTTTGTTATGAGTGCCAGGGAGGGGATTCGAACCCCTAAGGATTTCTCCACCAGATCCTAAGTCTGGCGCGTCTGCCAATTTCGCCACCCTGGCAATCCGATTTCGGATTGTAAATTTCCAATTAGCGATTGCAAATGACGGTGGCACCCCCAGTGTCAGTCGATAATCGCGTCTACGATGAAGCGCCAGATGGCGCCGACCTGGTTGAAGTGGGAGACATGGCCGGGATAGCAGGCTTCGCCGCAGCAGGCGCGGCAGCCTTCTTTTTCGCAGCAGCTTCAGCCGCAGCCGTCAGTTTCGCATCGACTTCAGCCGCATCGGTTGGCGAGATGCGACGATAATAGTCGTTAGACTTCGCCAACTCATCCTTGCGCATCAACAGCGCATCGAAACGTTCGCGACGGCTAAGCTCGAATTCCTTGTCCATCTTGATCGCCTCAAATGGGCAAACCTCGACGCAAATCTGGCAGCTCATGCAAACAGAGATGTCAATGTCGAAGACTTTTGGGTAAAATTGTGGTTTGCCCATGTAATCGGGCTTCTTGTCTTCGCTTTTTACGATGTAAATGCATTGCGGCGGGCATTCTTTCTCACAAATCTTGCATGCGACACAACGCAAGCCTGCGTTCGGATCGTCGCCGTCATAGACGAGAAACGGAAAATTCCTATAATTCTCCGGAAGCGGATTTCGCTCCTCCGGATACTGCACAGTAGTCAGCCGCTCCTTGTCAAAATAACTCCCGACAAAGTTGCGCGCGGTAACCGCCATTCCTTTGAGTATGCCTGTGCCGATCATTTGGAATCGTTAGACTAAATTTCAACTCTCCCGGATGACAGCGCAAACTCGCTCTCGAATTGGATTTCCGTACTTTCCTGGCGCAAGGCGCTTGCGAAGTTGAAGGAAGGGTCGTTCCACCGCGAAGAAGAGAATCGTCGCCGCGGCATAGACGCAGAGCTCGACACCGATGAGCGCAGGTGTCGACACGGGATTTATGTTATGAGTTGCGCAGAATTCGCCTGCGGCGTGGATGACGAATTTTTGAATCAAGTAGGCGCTGTAAGCAATGCTGGCAATAAAGGCTGCTCCGGGAATTGCAACTCGCCGAAGCGGCAGTCGTGGACTCACAGCGCAAATGAGCAGTGCGGCCATACCAACCGCAACCAATGGAAATTGCCAAACGCAGGCGGGAATTGTGAGGTGTTCGCCTTCGCCCAACCAAAGCGCGTAACTGATCAGAACGAGCGCGGGCAACCAGATCCACGGCGCGAGGTTTGTCAGTCCTTCCCACCAGCATGGTCTGAATTTTTCGATCGCGACAAGAGCAACACCAAGCACAAGCGGATCGAGTCGGGTCCAGGTCGGATAATAAATCCACGCCTGGAAACCGCGGAACGAAACTCCCGTTTCGGTGAGATTCTGAAACGCCAGGACCGTGCGAAGAGCGATTCCGCCCAAAACGATGATGCAGGCAACGATCACGGACATGCGTGGGCGCGCATACAGGACAAGCAAAAGAAAAGGAAGTACGAGGTAGAATTGGTCTTCAACCGCGAGTGACCACGCGTGTGAAAACGCCGTGCCACCATGAAGTGCGATGTTTTGCACCGACAGCAGAAATTTCCAAAGCGGCTGCGACATCTCGGGATATTCGCGCAACGATGGCAACAGGAAATAAATCGCCAACACGACGAAATACGCCGGCATAATTCGCAAGGCGCGGCGGGCAAAGAATGTTCCGAGATAGATCCGCTGACCGCGCAGGAGCGGCGCGAGCAACTGGCCGCCGATTAGATAACCGCTGAGCACGAAGAAAAGATCGACACCGATCCAGCCAAAGCGATGCACGTTGCCGCTTAGCGGAAAACCCATAATGCCGGCGTGATAAATGACGACTGCCACAATCGCGAGCGCGCGGAGAAGATCGAGACCCGGTTGACGTTCGCGATCCGTGAAGCGAGGGTCGACTCCCCGCTGCCGGAGAGGCGTCTCTGCCTGGGTTGCAAGCTTATGAATGCCGGAATCTAGCAGGCCTTCGCGAAAGCAAAACCAGACCGCGCCTGTAGCGCGTCCGGCCAATCGGCTTCCTTAGCGTGGGTGTGTTTTCACTGAGCGGCATCGCCATCGTTCAGAGTTATGCCCTTCGCTAACCCGTTAAATTGTCACCGATCCACTTCTCCCATCACAATATCGACGCTGCCGAGAATTACCATTACGTCGGCCACAGTATGGCCGAGGCAGAGGTCTTCGAGCACGGTCAGATTGATGAAACTCGGCGGGCGCACCCGATAGCGGTACGGGTTCGGTCCACCGTCACTGATCAAGTAGAAACCGAGTTCACCTTTGGGCGCCTCAATGCGGCCATAAGCCTCGCCGACCGGCGGACGAAAGGCGCGGATTTTCACCTTCGGGTTGATGATCGGACCGGCAGGAATTTGTTCGAATGCCTGCTTCAAAATTCCGACGCTCTCGAGTGTCTCCAACACGCGCATCATGAGTCGATCGTAAGTGTCACCGTGTTCGCCTAACGGAATCCGGAACTTGAAGCGCGGATAGAATCCATAACCGTCCACCTTTCGCACATCATAATTCACGCCGCATGCGCGAAGCATCGGACCGGTGATACCTGCATTAATCGCAAGCTCGGAGGAAAGTTTGCCGACGTTCTGCGTCCGCGCGATCACCAGTTCATTGCCGACGATTAATTGTTCCAGCTCGTCAACGAATCGCGGAAAAATATCGACAATTTTCTTCGCACGCGCGAGCCACTCGGGACTGGCATCCACCCGGCAGCCGCCGAAGCGCATGTAATCGCACATCATGCGCGAACCTGAAAGTGATTCGAATAAGTCGAGAATTTTTTCACGCTCGCGAAACGCGTACATGAGCGGCGTCCCCCAGGCGCCCATATCGTTAAGCAAAAATCCCAGCAGGGACACGTGATTCTGGAGCCGCGTCAGCTCTGCAAGAATAACGCGAAGATATTCTGCGCGCTCGGGAACTTCGATGCCGGCCAATTTTTCCACGCTGAGCGCATAGGCCCAGTTATTGGTCATCGAGCAGAAATAATCGAGCCGATCGGTGTACGGCATGGAGCCGAGATAGCTCGCGTTCTCGCCAATTTTTTCGTGATTCCGATGCAGATATCCGAAGACCGGCTTGAGCTTGCGCACGATCTCCCCCTCGAGCGCAACGTTCATCCGGAAAACGCCATGCGTGGACGGATGCTGCGGCCCCATCGAGACTTCGAGTAGCTCGCCCTCAAGTCGCGAACCCATGCTGACAGGCGGCCGCTCCATCGCTTCGAGTGTTTGAACGGTCGTAGTCATTTCAAATTGTCATCCTGAGTCGCGAAGACGACGAAGGATCTCTGATTTGTCGCTGATATCTTGATTTGGAGATGGCCAGAGATGCTTCGCTTCGCTCGGCATAACGGGTCAGGAAGGTTTCAATTCCTGTTCAGCCGGTCGGGACCCATAACATCGCTTCGCTTTCTCCAGCACATCGTCGTGCGGCGTCGGTTCGTATTCGTAATCGTCCGGTTCCCGATAATCTTTGCGCATCGGATGATCCTCGAACTCGTCCCACATTAAGATCCGCCGCAAATCCGGATGACCGTCGAACCGGACTCCGTAGAGATCGAAAATCTCGCGCTCCTGAAATTCTGCACTCCGCCAGACCGGGGTGAGAGAGGGCAGGCAAGCATTCTCTGCACGGTCTGCGGTCTGCATTCGAATGATGACCGGCCCGTGTTTGTGCGTCATCGAGTAGAGGTGATAGACGGCTTCGAGGAAGCCGGGGATTTTTTCCTCGGTGGTTTCATCGACTTCTTTCTCTTCTCCATCGACGACTTTTTTTACCTTCACCGTTTTCTTTAAGGTGCGGTCTAGCCAATCGACGCCGGTGACGTTTGAGCAAAAATCCAGGCGCAGCACAGGATCATCGCGCAGAAACTTCGCTACGTCGCGCACATGTTCATTGTCGATCTTAAGCGAATACTGCTGTGATGGGGCCGCATTCTGCACGATCTCGATACTAGCGCCAGGCACGGCAGCTTCGATCCGCGCTTTGATTTGCTCCAAACCTTCCATTCGTTAGGCGCGGTCGATCGCCGGTGGACGAAACACGTTTGGATTCGCCGGTGGCTCGAGATCGTGCTTGCCGAATGCCGGCACGGGGAACTCACTGGGCTGTTCTGGCTCGAGATGAGTCGCTTTGTTCGCACCGCTCAACTTTTGCTCGTCAATCTTACGTTGTAATTCCATGAACGCGTGCAAAAGCGCTTCGGGACGCGGCGGACAACCAGGAATATAAACATCGACTGGAATGTAACGGTCGATTCCTTTGAGGACGTTGTAGCCTTGCTTAAATGGGCCGCCAGAAATCGCGCACGCGCCCATTGCAATCACGTATTTCGGATCGGCCATTTGGTTGTAAAGGCGCACAATCTGGGGCGCCATTTTTTTGGTCACCGTGCCTGCGACAATCATTAGGTCAGCTTGACGCGGCGATGGCCGAAAAACTTCTCCGCCAAAACGCGCGATGTCATAGCGCGATGCCGCGGTCGCAATCATCTCGATTGCGCAACAGGCGAGCCCGAACTGGAGCGGCCAGATCGAGTTCTTGCGTCCCCAGTTGTAAAGCTCCTGCACCGAACTCACCCAGACCCCTTGTCGCTGCAGTTCGCTGCGCAAGACCTCGTCGATTCCTTCGCTCATTGCTCCGCTCCAACGGCTTGATCGTTCAAACGCTTTATCGTTCCCATTGCAAACACCCTTTACTCCAAGCCCAAACGAGCCCTTCCATCAGGAGCAACAGGAACACCAATATCGCGATGAATGCGCCGACAGGCAAACCAGTGAACGCGACCGCGAACGGCACTAGAAAGATCGCTTCCACATCAAATATAAGGAAAATGATCGCGTACAAATACGTACTGCGAACGGAACTGGATTTGCGCTTCACCAAGCGATTCGACGCCGCATTCGTAAATCGCGTTTTTTTCCGGGCCCGGTTTCGGCGGTTGAAAAATTCGCCGCCATAGCCAGGCCAGGGCAAGCGGGATCAATGGAAAAACCAACGCTACGCCGATGAAAATGACGATGAAGAAGTAGGGATTGGGAGTCATCCAGTTTCGATCAAATTCGCTGGGAAACCATAGCTGCCAAGTCTATATGCTCGTTGTGGAAAAGACGGCAAAGAAATTTTGTAGTTTCGCCAAGGCTGACAAAGCGGACGGTGATTTCTACAAAAAGCTTACCGGCAACGAACGTCTTCAGATTCTTGTGGAGCTCCTAAACCATGGGCCTGAGCAAAAACTGGAGAGAGTTTCTCGAATTACTCACATTTGCCAGCAAAGTTTCGGCGCCCGGTCTTTGTGTTAGTTAAAGACGCTTTGATTCGAAACAAGCGCGCAGTCGGTCGACCTCAGCACCTAGCGGATCTCGATACGTTGAAAGGCTGACCTCGGATTCGGGCTTCGAATATTACTTCTCGGCGTCCGATTTGCGGCCGAACCAGCGCCTCTTCTTCGGCTGCGGTTCCTCGGCCGGTGCGGCCGCTTCAGTAGGCTTTTCCTCCTTCATCGCCTGCTCCTCGGCTGCTGGCTCTTCGGGGATGGCTTCTTTTTCCCTTGGCTTTGCTTCAGCTTCTTTACGCTTCGCCTTCTTCTCTTCCGCCGGTTTTTCCTCAACCACCTTTTCTGCGTCAACCCACTCGATGAATGCCATGAGAGCGGAATCACTCTTACGCTGGCCAAGCTTCACGATGCGCGTGTATCCACCATTGCGTTCCGCCGACCTCGGCGCGATATCATCGAACAATTTTTTTACCGCATTCTTTTGGCGCAGTGTCGCCAAGGCGGTGCGGCGGGCGTGGATCGAGCCATTTTTTCCGAGCGTGACCATCCGTTCCGCAAGCGGACGAACTGCTTTCGCTTTGGCCAGCGTCGTCTTGATGCGTTGATGCTCGATTAAGGAGCAAACCTGATTAGCTAACAGCGCCTTGCGATGCTCAGCCGTGCGACCCAATTTGACCGTCTTTTTCTGATGTCTCATAAACGCGGCGAACGTGATTCTCGATCTGACGCTTACTCTTCGCCAGCCGCTCCGCTCGGGACGGCACCATCGGCGCTCACCGGAACGTCCAGGAGGCCGGGCTCAAATTTCATGCCCAGGCCCAGGCCGAGCTGTTGCAGCTTGTCCTTAATTTCGTTCAACGATTTCTTGCCGAAATTACGATACTTCAGCATTTCCGCTTCGGTCTTTTGGGCAAGCTGGCCAACTGAAGTGATGTTCGCATTATTCAAGCAATTGGCTGCGCGAACGCTGAGCTCGATTTCGTTGACACTCATGTTGAGCAGTTTCTTGAGCTTCAGGTTTTCTTCGCTTACGCCGGCCGGCGTCTGATCGAATTCGATTACTTCTTCGTTGAAGTTCACGAACACGTCGAGATGGTGTCGCAAAATCGCCGAGGCCTGGAGCAACGCCTCGTCCGGAGACAAGCGTCCATCGGTCCAGATTTCAAGGATGAGCTTGTCGTAATCGGTGCGCTGACCGACACGGGTGTTTTCGACCGCATACTTGACGCGCGTGACCGGAGAAAAGATGGAATCGATCGGAATCAGACCAATCGGCTGGTCTGTACGCTTGTTTTCCTCAGCAGTGGCAAAACCGCGACCGACGCGCACATCAAACTCGGCGTCGAATTTGTGCTTCTTGTCCAGCGTGCAAATGATTTGCTTAGGGTTGAGCACTTCAAAACCCTGAATGGTTTGGATGTCGCCGGCCATGACTGCGCCTTCTTTGTTTACAGTAAGAGAAAGTTTCTTCGGCTCGTGATCCTGGCCATCGAGCTTGAATTTTACCTTCTTGAGGTTGAGGACGATATCGGTCACGTCTTCGACCACGCTTGGAAGGGTGGCAAATTCATGTTGGGCGCCCGTGATTTTTGCCGCGGTGATCGCAGCGCCTTCCAGAGAGGAAAGCAGGACACGCCGGAGCGAATTCCCAACGGTGTGGCCATAACCGGCCTCGAACGGCTCTGCGGTGAATTTGGCGTAAGTATCTGTGGCTGTGCTCTCGTCTTTAGCGAGAGTTTTCGGCATCTCAAAACGACCGTAACGGATTGGCATGTTTCTTAGTTAGCGACTAAACGAATAATGATTGAGTGATTTTGCCGGAGACAAATCTCCTGATAATCAAATCGCTGAGTCGCTAAATTCCTTCGTTCACCGGGTTCCCCCTGGCGAGTGCGGTTTCACGTCCAGAAACGGAGACCCAGGGACCAACGGCGTAATTAAAAAACTCGCTGCGGAGCTGTCAATAAAAGCGGAATCGCCAATTTTGCAAGTGCAATTGCGGCTTTTGCACTCGCCGCTAAAACAACCGGCGAGCACGATAGGTTCATGAAAAACCCCGTCACTTTGGCGGTGCTACTAATTCTGACGCCGGCTTTCGATTTCGTGCAAGCTGCAGCTACGGCTACGCAAGAGGACAAGCACGCGGAAGAAGAGATTCGCCGACTTAACGGCGAAGAACTCGACGCCTTCCTTCATAAAGATCCACAAGCGATGGCCCGACTCTGGTCCGACGATTTTGTCGTCACAAATCCACTGAACAAGTTCGTGACCAAGCAACAGGTTCTAGGAATGGTGGAGTCGGGCTTTCTACTAATCACCTCTTTTGATCGCGAAATTGAATATCTCCGGGTTTATGGCGACATCGTAATCGTTGCAGGAGGCGAGACTGTCGTCTGGGGCGGGAAAATGCCGAACGCCGGGAAAACCGAAAAGCTCCGCTTTACCGCAGTCTGGATGAAACAAGCTGGAAGGTGGCAGGAGATCGCGCGCCACGCCAACGTTGTTCCTGCTCAGCAGCCCGTCAGTTCCGGCTGAAGTCACAGCCGGCTCATTCAGCTTTCAATAATTTCGTCCGGCAACTCATTTGAGTTTGCGGATGCGTTCGGAAAATGCGTGGCCAGCACTTGGCCGAGTTCGTTAATCGCAGCCGTCAGCGCATGACTGAATTTTTCGTTCTGAAAATGGCCGCGCATCTCATCGACAAGGCGCTTCCAGAATTGTTCGCCGCATTTTTCGTGAACCGCCTTGTCACCGACGACAGCGAATTTGTGCGCCCGCGGCGCTACGAAAATCAGCACCGCATTGCGCTCACGAGTCTTGTGCATTCCAAGACGTTGGAATTTTTTCTGCGCAATCTCTAGCGCATCGGCGCTCAATTTGCCCCGCTGAATAAAAACGCGGATTTCGCCGGAAGTTCTTGATTCGGCTTCACGAATCGCGCTCACAATCTGGTGATGCTCAAGCTTGCTGAGAAACTCTCTGGTTCGCATTTTTTTACCAACTCGATCCCGCTCCGCCGCCGCCAAAACTCCCGCCTCCGCCGCTGAATCCGCCAAAGCCGCCGCCCCCGCCACCTCCCGAAGACCAGCCGCCACCGCCGCCACCTACCGGAAAGAACATGGGACCGCCACCGCGGGACGAATAACCCCAACCGCCAAGTCGCCGCAGCACTCGCGAAATGATGATCAGCACGATCAGAAAAATGACGAAGAACCAAATATTCGAAGCGCCACCGCCACGATGTTTTTCCGCAACCGTTTTACCCGATCCCTTGTACTCGCCGCGAATTGCCTTAAAGATCGAATCGATTCCGGCGGCGATCCCGCCTTCGTAATCGCCATCGCGAAAATGCGGTTTGATTCTGTATTCGGTGATGTCGAACGCGGTGATGTCGGGCAGTGAGCCTTCCAAGCCGTAACCGACCTGGATAAACATTTTGCGATCCTGAACGAAAACGAAAAGCACAACGCCATTGCGACGTTCCTTTTGGCCGACGCCCCACGCCTGGGCGACGCGCTGAGTGTAATCTGCGATATCGGAGTCGCTCTGCATCTTCGGGAAGATCGCCACCACGCTCTGATCCGACGTTTCCCGCTCAAATTGGGCAAGCTCTTCATTGAAGCGCAGTGCTGCGGATTTGGAGACAACGCCTGCATAATCGTTGAAATACCCGTCCGGTTTCGCCGGAATGACTTCCGCGGCTGGGGACTTTGTTGCCAGGAATGCAAAGAATGCTGCGACCAACAGAGCGACTTGTTTGGCACGCGAGATTTGCAGTGACAGCAATGTTGGCTGCGGGATTGTCGGCGACCCGCCTTCGCCGGGCTTCGGCGTGGCAGGCTCGCCCGCTGCTACCGCAAGATTGAGGATCACCTTATGGCGACGCGGCAGTCGCGGGTGTCGGCGCGGGGCCCTGATTCAAATTCGCGGCGGGCGTGGGCGCAGGGCCAAAATTAAATTGCACTGGCGGCGGCTTCTCTGCGCCTGCTTGTGCTGTGAAAAATGGTCGCGGCGGAAAACCGAGCATTCCCGCGATGAAGTTTGTCGGGAAACTGCGCACTGCCACGTTGTAATTCTGCACTGCGGTGTTGAAGTTCCCGCGCTCGACCGAGATCCGGTTCTCCGTGCCTTCCAGTTGCGCCTGCAAACCAAGAAAATTCTGATTAGCTTTTAACTCCGGATACCGCTCCACGACCACCAGCAGGCGCGAGAGGGCATTGCTCAACTGTCCTTGCGCAGCCTGGAATTGTTCAAGTTGCGCTGCATCGGTAGGCGCCTTGTTTGGGTCAAGTTGCACACGGCCAACACTGGCCCGCGCATTCGTCACTTCAGTTAGCGTCGATTTCTCGAAATTCGCCGCGCCTGAAACCGTGTTCACCAGATTCGGAATCAAATCTGCGCGCCGCTGATAAACGTTTTGCACCTGCGCCCAGCTTTGATCGACGGTTTGCTGCAAACGAACGAGACGATTATAACTGCCGCCTAGAGCCACGGCCGCAATAACGACAAGACCAAGCAGAATAACGAGAACTACACCACAACCGATACCAAATGTTTTCATAGGTTAGATGATTGCTGTCGATTATTTTTTTAAGAGGGTGTGACTTGTGACGCGACCACGTTCCACGCGCCATCCTGTCTTACATATGTATCAGTCCAGACGAATTTCCCGCCGAGAAGATTTTGTTTTTCCTGATGCGCCTTGATCGTGCCCTGGATCTTAATGAGCGTCTGTTCATCCCCGGAGTTCTGATTCATACTGTCTGATCGTTTGCCAGACGAACGAGTAAGTCAATCCTGCATACCAATTTACTGAATGCGGCCTAGCACCAACCGCAGAAAGTGCGCGTCGGACAACCGTGCTTCCAATCCTTGCCTGACGATGATCGCCTTTAGCGATGGAATAATAAAGAGCCGCTGATAGTGCGAGCCAAGCGCTACGATCATGTCTGACGGCGCGTCCTTGCAGATGCAAACACGGGTCCACTCCGCGCTTTGCCATGGCAAATCGATCATCCGTTCCATGTCTGCTTCGCGCCCATCTGGTGCCTGTCGATTTAACCAAAACGTGAGGCCGTATGACGGGTTAGCCGCCGAACCGGCAAACGCTTCTCGCAACAGGGCTGCCGGAACAATTTGTCGCCCGTGATAATTACCCTGGCCGAGGACCAACTCGCCAAGGCACGCCCATTCACGAGCAGTCAATTCAAATCCGGTTGCGGGCAGCGGATTTCCGCGGGCATCTTTTTTATAGTTGAGACGACCCAATCCAAGCCGATTGGACACACGTCCTTCAAAATAGCCGATCGTGCTCCGACCCCTTAGTTTTCGGCGCAGCAGTTCCGAAAAAATCTGAAGATGGCTCGGCCCATAAATGAAAGCCGAGCCCGGTTCAGCAACCACGGGCAATCGAATCGCCATCGCATTACGATCTCGGACCGATGCGCGCTGCAGCCGCGACGCGCCTTCGATACCATCGGTCTGGCTGAGTAACTGCCGGATGGTGATCTGAGATTTGCGCGGGTCACTCTTCCAATCCGTGATTGTGTCGGAAACAGGATCGTCGAGCTTGAACAAACCATCGCGCATCGCAGCCAGCGCCGCGATTCCCCAGAAACTCTTGGTTCCGCTGAAAATCGGCCATCTTCCGCGCGGCGATCCGCCGTTGACATAATGCTCGAAAATAGTTTGCCCATTTTGCATGACCAGCATGGCAACGCCGCGCTTGCTTTCAGAATACTTTGCAGCGCGTGCACAATCGGTGGCGCGAATATCGGCAAATGCAGATGTAGATGTTAACGCAAGCACGATCGCGAAATGGATTGAGCACCGCACCTGTTTTGCATGCTGCGAAGCGCGTCCTCGCGATCGCGGATTTTTCTGTGGTGCTGCAGTACTCACACGGTTGCTTTGAGGAAAACTGTTTCGACGCGAGGCCGAAACCAAGTCGCCTCGGTGGCCGCTACCCTGAATCTGCAGTTCCAGAGGATGTTGAGGTAGAAGTTTCGGCCGCTGGTCGCTCTGCTTTTGGCAAATGACGAGTGCGCAACTCTTCCACATTCGGCAATTCGTCCAGATTCCGAAGCCCAAAATGATCCAGGAAAAATTGGGTAGTTTCGTAGATCAGCGGGCGCCCAGGGATTTCGGCACGACCCGCAATTTTAACCAGGCCGCGCTCCATCAATGTTTGAAGCACGCCATCAATGTTCACGCCTCGAACTGCTTCGACATCTGCGCGCGTAATCGGTTGGCGATAGGCAATAATCGCGAGCGTCTCCAGGGCGGGCGCACGTAACCGAGCCGGTTTTGGCGCGGAAAAAAGCTGACCCACCCACTGGGCGTATTTCGGATCGGTAGCCAGCTGCCAACCGTCAGCCTTTTCGTTAAGCTGAAATCCCCGCTGTTGCTCGATACACTCGATTTTTAATTGCTCGAGTGCGGCGGCAACCTCTGCTTGACTCACTCGCGCGAACTCGTTAGGCGAAAATTCATCTTCCGCGCCGGCTCCCCTGACGGCTTCCGTCAGTTCACGGATCGAAAGCGGTTTCTGCGCGCTAAATAGAAGCGCTTCGATTACTCGGGACAAAGTCATAACATACCACGTGGCATCGTGAGCGAAGCGAAGGACCTCCCATTCGAAGCTTTCGATACACAGTTTTCATTGCATGATTCATTACCATTTGTGAGATCCCTGACTTCGTTCGGGATGACAGCGCGTTCAAACATTGTATTTAATCGGCTCCGATCGCGCTTTGTATTGCGTCAGCGATTCGGTCCGCTTGCTTGTCGATTTTCTCTATCTCGCGACCTTCAATAAGCAAACGAATTTTGGGCTCGGTACCGGAATAACGCAGGAGCACGCGGCCTTTTCCGGAGAGTTCTTTCTCGGCTTCGCCTACCAGCTTCATCACTGTGCTCAACTCAGCTAGTGGCCGCTTTTCTTTCACCAACAAATTTCGCTGGGCCTGTGGATATTTCTCAAAACACGCCTTCAACTTGCTTAACGGCTGGCCGCTCTTGTGCATGATGCACAGAATCTGGAGCGCGCTGATGATGCCATCCCCAGTGGTGGTGAAATCGCGGAAGATAACGTGCCCGCTTTGTTCGCCACCGAGATTGAGTTTTTTCTGCGTCATCTCCTCGATCACATAGCGATCGCCGACTTTTGTTCGAATGACTTTTCCGCCCTGAGCTGAGAGCGTTTCATCCAAGCCGAAGTTGCTCATCACGGTAGCCACAACCGTGTTTTGCTCCAGCCGGCCAGCGCCCAAAAGATCCAGCGCCGCGATGGCGAGAATCTCGTCACCATCGACAATATCGCCATTCTCGTCACACAAGAGAACGCGATCGGCATCGCCGTCGTGCGTAATGCCAACGTCCGCCCCGCTCATCTTCACGAGTCGCTCGATTTCCTCCGGATAAATACTGCCGCAACCGTCGTTGATGTTCATACCGTTTGGTTGATTGTGCGCCACAGCAACGTCCGCGCCGAGTTCGCGCAAAATGCACGGTGTCGATTTGTAAGCGGCGCCATTTGCGACATCCACCGCGACACGCATTTCCTCCAGCGACATTCCGCGGGGAAAACTCGCCTTGGCAAATTCAACATAGCGACCCAGCGCGTCATCGATGCGCGTCGCACGTCCGATTTTGTTGGCGGTTGGCCGGATGGAATCAATTTCGCCGGTAAAAACGAGCTGCTCGATTTTTTCCTCAATCTGATCATCCAGTTTGTAACCGTCGTGCCGGAAAAATTTGATGCCGTTGTCTTGATAAGGATTATGCGACGCCGAAAGGACGATGCCGGCATCGGCCCGCAGCGATCGCGTGATGTAAGCCACACCCGGCGTAGGCAACGGTCCGATGACAAGGACATCGACTCCGAGTGAAGTGATTCCGGCCACCAGCGCGTTTTCGAGCATATAACCGGAAAGACGTGTGTCTTTACCCAGCACGATTTTTGGACGCGCCCCGGCTGGCGTTCTCCGCGGATTTGACTGCGCAAAGACATAAGCGGCGGCGCGTCCAAGTTTCAGCGCCGTCTCAGCAGTGACCGGCTCGACATTCGCGACACCGCGTACGCCGTCCGTTCCAAAAATTCTCTTCTTTTCCGTCACGCGGTAATTGAAACGCTCGGCGCGTGGTTCGTAAACGAGAAATTTTGAAATTACTTGTCCACAAGGAGGACGTCTTGGGCAGCCGTCCGGTTTGAGTCGAGCGCTGGGAAGCCGTCGTTTCCTTTACGTCAGGCTTGAGTTTGGGGGACTTTTTACTTTGATTGCAGTGTGTCCGTTGAAAATGTCGAAGCGGGAAATTTGAATGCCGAATCGCATGGTGAGCAAGGACCGCCCCAATCGAAGGTGCCCAGAGAGTTCGGCGATTACGAATTGCTGGAGGAAGTCGGTCGCGGTGGTCAAGGCGTAGTATTTCGCGCGTGGCAAAAGAGTCTCAACCGCACAGTTGCGGTAAAGATCATTGGCATTGGTCAGTTGACGACTAGCGCGCACTTGAAACGTCTTCGTCGGGAAGCGGCAGCGGCAGCGAAACTAAATCACCCCGGGATCGTGCCAGTCTACGAGGTCGGTGAACGCGACGGCACGTATTACTTCAGCATGCGGTTCGTCGAAGGAGATTGTCTCGATGAAGTAGTCAGTCGCGGTTCGATATCAGTCCGGCAGGCGGCAGAGCTCATCGCGAAAGTCGCGCGCACTGTACACTACGCTCACGAACACGGCATTCTGCACCGAGACATCAAGCCGGGAAACATTCTGTTGGATGCAAACGGCGAACCACACCTGACCGATTTTGGTCTGGCCCGATTAGTCGAATCCGGAAGTACGGTCACGGGCTCACTGGAAATAATGGGCACGCCTAGTTACATGGCGCCGGAACAGGCGGTAGGTAACAATGCGGCCGTCAGCAGGGCTACAGATGTCTATGGACTTGGCGCGGTACTATATGAACTGCTCACTGGCCATCCGCCTTTTGCCGGGGGAACAACCTACGAAACGATCCACCTGCTGCTGGATTCGGAGCCGCGGCAACCGCATCTGTGGAACCGGAAAGTCGATCGCGACCTTTCCGCTATTTGTCTGAAATGCCTGGAGAAAGATCCGCGGCATCGTTACTCGTCCGCTCTAGCGTTAGCCGAAGACCTTGAACGTTGGCGGAGGGACGAACCAATCCGCGCGAAACGCAGTGGGTTTTTCACACGCGCCCGAAAATGGGTGCAACGGAATCGAATAATTGCCGCCCTGATCCTGCTGTCGCTCATTCTCGCAGCCGTTTTGAGCGTGATGATTTGGGAACGTGAGTCAGTGCGCCGGATACCGGCAGGAATCGCCGTGCTTCCATTTGAAAACCTGAGCGACAATGCAGAAGACGCCTTCTTTGCCGACGGCGTGCAGGACGACATTTTGACGAAGCTGGCGAAGATCGCGGATCTCAAAGTGATCAGCCGGACCAGCGTAATGCATTATCGTGGCAAGCGGGATTTGCATCAGATCGGGCGCTCGCTTGGAGTTTCACATGTGCTGGAAGGAACCGCGCGACGTTCTGGCAGTAAGGTGCATGTAAATGCGCAGTTGGTGGACACTCGCACCAACACGGAGGTGTGGGCGGACGGATATGATCGGGACCTCAAAGAGGCATTCGCGATTCCGACCCAAATCGCGCAAAAAGTCGCTGACGAGCTTCACGCCAAAGTTTCAACTGCTGAGAAAGTAGCCATCGGGCGCAAGCCAACTGCTGATCTCGCTGCCTTCGAACTCTACACGCAGGCCAAAAATCTTCTTCTGACGAGCTTTAGCAGTGCCGCCAGGGCAAAATTACTCGAGGCAGCTGATCTACTGGACCAGGCAATTGCACACGATCCGTCGTTTTTCGAAGCATATTGTGAACTGGTTCACGCCCACGGCCTGCTTTACTTTTTTGGTCTCGATCACACTCCGGCAAGGCTTGCGGCAGCGGAAGCTGCCGCGCAGGCTGCATTTCGCCTTCGCCCAGATGCAGGGGAAGCGCACCTTGCGCGAGCTGAAAATCTTTATCACGGCGATCTCGACTATTATGGCGCGCTCGCCGAACTGGACATTGCACGCCAGAGCCTGCCCAATGATTCGCGAGTATTTGCCGTAAAGGGTTACATCCAGAGACGCCAGGGACACTGGGAAGAATCAACACGAAACCTGGAACGCGCGATTGATCTCGACCCGCGCAACTTTTTCATGTTGCAGCAGATCGCGCTTAGTTACGGAGTTCTCCGGCGCTATCCTGAAGAAATAACTGTCCTGGATCGCGCGTTGGCCATTGAGCCAGCCGATGTGGATACAAAAGTAGCGCTCGCAGCGGTCCAATTTCACTGGAAAGCCGATACGCGGCCGCTGCATCAAGCAATCGATTCTATTCGGGCTACAAATCCCGGCGCCCTGCCGAGTGTCGCCAATGACTGGTTGAGCTGCGCCCTGGCTGAGGACGACATAGCCGCGGCGCAAAATGCATTGGACGCATTCGGCGAAATACCCCTCACCGATTATGCCGTTCATCTAAATCGTCGGTTAATGGAAGGCATCATCGCTCGAATAAGCAACGACGATGCCAAAGCCCGCGCTGCCTTTGTCGCGGCGCGTGCGGAACAGGAGAAAATCGTCCAAGCTCAACCAAATTACGGTCCCGCACTGTGTGTTTTGGGCTTGATCGACGCTGGCCTCGGGAGAAAAGAAGACGCGTTGCGCGAAGGGCGCCGCGCAGTCGAGCTCCTTCCCGTTGAGAAAGATGCGATCAACGGTCCTCTCATGATTGAGTATCTGGCGATGATCGCTGGGTGGATTGGCGATAAGGATCTCGCCTGCGAGCAGCTGCCCATCGCCATCCATCCGCCGAGCCCCATCAGCTATGGCCAATTAAAACTCCTGCCGTTCTGGGACCCTTTGCGTGGCGATGCGCGCTTCGAAAAAATCGTCGCCTCTCTGGCGCCAAAATAACTGCTACCAATTGCGCGGAATAACCACGGATGCCGCGCGACACCGGCAAGCGCGATGATCTCAATCGCCGAAAACGCTATGTTCAATCGTTCTTGATTTCCGCTTCCGCTTTCAGAGCGTTCATCTCGTTGATTTTTCGATGAAGGGTGCGGCGGCTGATGCCGAGCTTTTTGGCTGCAGCGGTCACGTTGCCATTCGTCGCTGCAAGAGCCTGGGCGATCAATTTTCTTTCCGTCTCGTGCAGATCGAGCGGACTCGTTTTTTCGCCGAAAGCCTGAGCGGAAACGCCGCCGGGCAACTTTGCCATGGCAGCTTGCCGCACGGCCATCGGCAAATCGCGCAATGTGATCTTTGGCCCGGTGGCCATCACGACGCCATGTTCAATCGCTGTGCGGAGCTCACGGACATTGCCCGGCCAATCGTAAGTCAGAAGCGCGTCCATCGCATCCGGCGCCAGACCGATAAGGGGCTTGTCATTTGCCTTGCAGAAATGGCGTAAGAATCCGCGTACCAGAATCGGGATATCCTCCTTTCGTTCGCGCAACGGCGGCATGGTGATGCGGACCACGTTGAGGCGGAAATAAAGATCATCGCGGAATTTTCCTTCGCGCACCATTTGTTCGAGATTTTTGTTCGTAGCCGCGATTATCCGTACATCTGCATGCAACGTTTGATTTCCGCCAACACGCTCGAATGCGCGGCCCTCGCTCATCACGCGCAGCAATTTGACCTGAGTGCTCGGATCGATCTCAGCGATTTCGTCGAGGAAAATCGTGCCGCCGTTCGCCTGCTCGAACCGACCGATGCGCCGTTCGTACGCGCCTGTAAACGCACCTTTCTCATGACCGAACAACTCGCTTTCGAGAAGTTGTGGAGAAAGCGCCGCGCAATGCACCGCCACAAATTTCGCTTTGTTGCGGCGGCTCAGATTATGAATGGCATGCGCAGCCAATTCCTTGCCCGTCCCGCTTTCGCTTTCGATCAGCACGTTGGCTGATGAGGGCGCGACCTGTCGAATCGTGTCGAGCACTTCATGCAATGCTGCCGAGTCTCCCCAAATGTTCTCGAGGCCGTAACGTTCATCTACTTGTTCGCGGAGCGCGCGATTTTCCTGCTCGAGCTTGCGGCCTTGCACGGCACGCGCGATCAGCAATTCAACTTTATCGAGGTTGAGCGGCTTGGTAACAAAATCGTAGGCACCGCGCTTCATCGCTTCCACTGCAACGTTCACCGACCCGTAGGCCGTCATCATGATGCAGGCAGGCGGGCGCGGCATTTTCAACGCGCGATCAATCAAGGTCATTCCATCTTCGCTGCCGAGACGCAGGTCGGTGAGAAGCACATCGATTTGCTCGCGCTCAAGCACGTTTATTGCGCCCGCAATATCGGCAGCGACATACACATCGTATTCGTTTTCAAGCAAACTTCGCAACCCGTCACGGGTGTGCTTCTCGTCATCAACAATTAGGACGATGGGCTGTAGATTCATTGGCGACGCTAGATCCTAGCTGCTAGATGCTAGATTTTTATCCAGTATCAAGAATCTAGCATCCAGTATCTGTGGCGCTTATGCTGGAAGGGTGTATCATCGCCGATGCCCCAGCGGATCTTCCCCGCTCTGATATCGCTCTTTCTCGCTGGTTCGCCAACCGTCTTCGCTTCTGAAGAGTCGATCAATAAGGACAGTGACTGGAAACTGTCGGCTCGAGAAAAAGACGTCGCGATCTACAGCCGCCTGCGTCCGGGTTCGCCACTCAAGGAATTCAAGGCGATCGGCGCGATTGACGCGCCCAACTCCGCCGTCTGCGCGGTAATCGACGACTTTCAGAATTATCCAAAGTTCATGCCGTACACGACCGAGTGCCAGCTCATCAGACGGGATGGCGATTCAATTGTTGGATATCAAAGGCTTTCGCCAAAGATTTGTGCAGACCGCGATTATACGTTGCGCGTTTGGAAGAAGTCATGGCCCACCGCTGATGGGCTTGTTTTCATGAGTCATTGGTCGCCAGCGAATGAACTCGGACCGCCAGAAAAGAAAGGCGTAGTGCGTGTAAAAATTTGCGAAGGCAAATGGCTACTCGAGCCCGATAGCAACACCAAAACTCGCGCCACTTATTTCATTTACACCGACACTGGTGGATTTATCCCATCGTTCATCGCCAATCGTGTGAGCCTGACGGGAATAACCAAGCTCTTCGCAGCCATTCGCAAGCAGGTTAAAGATCCAAGATACGCTGTTTCGAATCCTGAACGCGCACGACAGTCGGCCGGACTCGGCGAAACGACGGATGAGAAAATGGCGAAACACGACTGACGAATGACGAAGGGTCGCTAGTTGACTCGATCATTCGCCACTGATTCGGATTTTGTCATTCGCTTTTTGTCATTTCTGTTAATGTTCACGCGATGATAACCAATCGTGTCCTGTTTGTTATCGGCGCCATTGTTGTAACGACAGCGCTTGGTCTGCCCGCTGCCGAAAGCGCGCCAGAAACTCCCAAGAAACCTGTTTCAACCAAATATCAGGGAGTGACTGTAGAGGATCCGTATCAATGGCTCGAAAAAGACGACGAGCCAGACGTGAAAGCCTGGTCGGATGCGCAGAATCAGCGGACCAGGCAATATCTCGATCAGTTGCCGGATCGGGCGGCAATTGAGAAACAGTTGACGGATTGGTACGCAAAAACTTCGCCCAGTTATTTCTCGCTTGTCTCGCGGCCCGAGCTGTTGTTCGTGATGAAATTCCAGCCGCCAAAACAACAGCCATTACTGGTCACGCTCACGTCGGCTGACGACCTCAAATCTGAGAAAGTCGTGCTCGATCCAAACGCGCTGGACGCCAAAGGCACGACCGCGATCGATTGGTTTGTGCCGTCATTGGATGGCAAATATGTCGCGGTGTCGCTTTCCAAAGGTGGAAGTGAAGATGGCACCCTTCACTTCTACGAGACGACCACGGGCAAAGCGCTGCCGGATACTATCGCCCATGTCCAATATCCGACGGCAGGCGGCAGCGCAGCATGGAACGCCGACAGCACGGGAATCTATTACACACGATTTCCCAGACCAGATGAGCGACCCGAAGCTGACCTGAACTTTTATCAGCAGGTCTATTTTCACAAACTCGGCACGCCCGACACGGAGGACACCTACTCCATCGGAAAAGACTTTCCGCGGATCGCAGAGATCATTTTAGAAGCGTCGCGCGACGGCCGATACATTCTCGCCGCCGTTGCGAATGGGGATGGCGGCGATTTTGCGCATTATCTGCTCGGACCAGACAAAACTTGGAAGCAGATCACACAATTCAGCGATCAGATCAAAGCCGCCCGTTTCGGACGCGATGACGCGCTGTATCTTCTTTCGCGCAACACCGCGCCACGCGGAAAAGTTCTCCGTCTGCCGCTCGAAACGCCGGAATTGAGCAAAGCCGTTGAAATCGTTCCAACTGGCGATCCGGTTATCCAACAAATCGTGCCCACAGCGGACGCCCTGTTCGTTGGCGATTTGCTTGGTGGTCCATCTCAAATTCGCCGCTTCGGTTTGGACGGCAAAGGCGAAACAATCATTCCGATTCCGAAAATATCTGCTGTGCAGGAAATGGTCGCCCTTGAGGACGGCTCTCTTCTGTTTCGCAGCCAGAGTTTTACCGAACCGGAAGCCTGGTTCCATTATGCGAAGGAAAAAACCGAGCCTGTGAAAACTGCGCTGCGCGACACGTCGCCTGTCTCATTTGCCGATATCCAAGTGACACGCGAATTCACAACCTCGAAAGATGGAACAAAAATTCCGCTCAACATCATTTTCCGAAAAGGAATGAAACGGGACGGGCAGAACCCGACGCTGCTTTACGGATATGGCGGCTACGGACTCAGTATGTCACCAAGATTCGATTTCACGCGGCGCCTTTGGTTCGATCGTGGCGGCGTCTATGTGGTAGCGAACATTCGAGGCGGTGGCGAGTTCGGTGAAGACTGGCACAAGGCCGGAAATCTTACGAAAAAGCAAAACGTGTTCGACGACTTCGCTGCCGCAGCGGAATATTTGATCAAAGAGAAGTACACGCGTCCGGAAAGGCTTGCGATCCAAGGTGGGAGCAATGGTGGTCTTTTGATGGGCGCAATGATCACGCAGCACCCTGATTTGATGCGAGCGGTGATCTCCCAGGTGGGCATTTACGACATGCTGCGGGTGGAGCTTGCGCCAAATGGCGCGTTCAACGTGACTGAATTCGGCACCGTAGAAAACCCGGAGCAATTCAAGGCGCTTTATGCGTATTCGCCATACCATCACGTTGTCGATGGAACGAAATATCCTTCCATTCTGATGATGACTGGCGCGAATGATGGGCGCGTTGCGCCGTATCATTCGCGCAAAATGGTTGCTCGCCTGGATGAAGCGAACAAATCTCAGAATCCAATTCTATTGCGGACCAGTTCCAGTGCTGGTCACGGCATCGGCACTGCGCTGAACGAGCGCATCAAACAATTGGCTGACATTTACGCATTTCTTTTTTCGCAACTGGGAATGTCGGACAAGGCCCGGTAACTCGTGATTTGTTACAAACGTTAAACGGATTTCCAATTTAATGATCTAAGCTTGTAACGTCGCCATCGTGCGAAGAAAACAGCTGATCTATTCGGCGGCGGTTGCGATTTTTTTTGGATCGCAGTCGGGATAGGCGCGATATCGTAAAGCGTAAGCAGTGTTTTTGTGATGAGAAGATGCGCGCGGCGGAGTTCCAGATCGGGAAGCAAAGCCATCTTCAGTTTGCCGCCAGTGGCAAAGTATTCAAAATCGAGACCATGAGGCGTAATCAGCAGTTGTGTACCGAAAAATCCAGCCTGCTCGCCGCGAAATCGCCAGATTACGTTGGCCTGTGGCGTTTCAATCCTTTTCAAATACACCCTGTTTGGCAAAAAAATGGCGAACCACGGCTTGGGGGACACCGCTTCAGGATTTGCCTTGCAAATCTGGCATCTGTCTGGAACCATCGACGACCCCCGCAAGATCTGAGTCCGCGCATTATCGAACTGTTCAAACAATCGCCCGGAGCCTACCTCCGGGTCCTCTTTCGTCAGTTCGAAGGATGGTTAAAAAAAGGATTTGGCGGCGATTAACAGCGTCTTGCACAGACTCAAGGAGCGACGGCTTCTCGGTGCGGCGGTTTGGTTTCTCCGGCTTCCAGCATTCGAATTCGCTTCTCAACGTATGGCAAACGAATCGTAAGCGTGACGCCTTTCCCCTGGGTGCTTTCGATGGAGAGTTCCCCGCCATGCTCGCGCACAATGCGACGCACGATTAACAATCCGAGCCCGGTGCCGGAGGGCTTGGTTGTGAAATAAGGTTCGAATACACGGCTCAAGTTTTCTGGCGACATCCCACCACCGGTATCGACGAAAGTGACGATTACGTGTGTATCGTCCAGGTCGGTGCGAACGCGCAAAATGCCATGGCGCTTCATGGCTTCGAGGCTGTTCTTAATCACGTTATAAAACGCCTGTTTCATCTGCCCACGATCCAGTTGAAGCAAAGGGAGGTCAGCACGCAATTCCTGTTCGACGACCATGTCGCGGTCTTGAATTTCAGGAGTGAAAAAGCGCACCGCTTCCTCAACGATCATGTTCACATTCTCAGGATGGAGCCGCGGCTGCGACGGCCGGATCGCACGCAGAAACTGGGTGACAATGGAATCGAGGCGGCGGACTTCGGAACGGGCAACATCGATCGATTGCTGAAGTTCCGCCTTCGCATTGTGGTCCAATTCTTGTGCCTTGCGCTCCATCAATTGTAAATGGATGTGCAGTGAGTTGAGCGGATTGCCAATTTCGTGCGCCACGCCTGCCGCCAGCAACGTAAGCGCATTCAGGCGTTCTGACTCGATCGCTTGCTGGGCTGTGCGCCGGCTCTCGGTGATGTCGCGCAGGATCATGACGTGCCCCACTTGCCCCGCTACTGTGGCCACGGGCCTGCGCACCTCGCCGTGGCTCGCCGAAGCCGGGTCCTCTTTGACGGCTCGCACGGGCGTCGCTACATCAACAGCTTCGCGATGCTCGATCATCAATGGCACGATGTAAAAATTGATGAAGCGATTTTGCGGATAAAAAATTTCCATGTCACGGCTCAGTGGTCCGACGCTTTGGGTAAGCGATCTCCAATCGAGGCCGCGAACACGTTCGTCGAGCCGTTTTCCGATGGCGTCTGTCGCCTCCAGTCCAAACAATTTGCAGGCGGCATCGTTCAAATAAGTGACCCGACCGTTTGAATCGGTCACAATGATGCCTTCATGGATCGCATTGAAAACGGTTTCCAGAAAACCTTTCTCCTGAGCCAGGCGCAGAAAGTAGTTTTGAACTTCTTCCGGTCCAATGCGCCCAAGTCGCTCGATTAATTTCTCAAGAAAACCGGCCTTCATAATGTACGTCGCAGCGTCGAGTAACTAAGAAAGTTAGACCAAGACAATGGAAAGCTCTTCGTCGGTTTTAACTCCGAAAGCTTTCGTGAACAGGCGATTTAACCAATTCAACTTTCTCCTGCACCGGCCGCACTTCCACAGTCAGCATTTCCACGCGCAGATAATTCAGTACGACCGGCGCAAGGATCAAGCCGGGAATGCCCATGAGCCGCTCGCCGATGATGATCGCGATCAAGGTCAGCCACACAGGGTTCCGAATCCGGTCTCCTATGATTTTGCTGTTTAGCAAATACTCGAGCTTGTGAATCGCCACCAGAAAAACCAGAGCCACAATCGCCAATTTCAAGGAGACCGTTAGCGCGACGAAGACAATGATAGTATTGCTGACCAGGTTGCCAACGATAGGCACAAGACCGCAAAGAAACGTGACCGCAACCAGCACTGGCGCATGCGGCAGGCCAACCGCAAAGAGGAAGATCGCTGTCAATACCGTGTTGATGAACGAGATCATGATCTGTGCGCCCATAACCGTGGCGAAGCTGCGATAAAAATCGCGGAATCGCGTCGAAACCTCATCGCAGCAAATGGAGTAGAGATTGTTCTTCACGCGATGAGTGCCGCGGTAAGGGTCGAGGCCTGTTTTAATAAAGAGGCTCCCGGCTGCGACAATTCCAAGCACACTGAAAGCCAGCACCGCGGTCGTGCTTCTGGCAAAATTAGCGACGTTTCGCAGGTAATTCGCTTCCTGTCCAAGCGCGTCGATGACCACCTGTCTCAGACTTTCAAAATCAGTGAATGGTAATTCGATCTGGCGCTTCTGCGCCCAAGCGTTAGCCGAGGGAATGGAAGTATCAGCCACATTCGGCAACGCCAGAACGGCCGCACGAGTGAGAAAGACTGCTGCAGTGGCAATCCCGGCCACGACAACGCCAAACAAGATCAAGGCGAGCCACTTTCTTTTTGTAAGAAAATAGAGCTGGCGTAGCGCAAAGTAGGAAAACAGGACGACCAGGAGAGGCACACCAAGATGCAGAAGACCTGCAAGAATAATTGTGGCAGCGAGGACGCCATAGGAAAGCCGCGTGGGGGTAATCATGGGTGGCTTGGTTCCTCAAATGTAGCGCAACCGTCCCGTTCGCCATAGGACGAATCCGACTTGGCGGACTTGCACTCGGAAAATTAAAGGCGGGAATCTCGCGCGTCGACCCGGGGGATCGGCGAGCCAATGCGAGGTCCCTCTCTTCGTTCAGGACGAGAGGTCGATGCTACGCGGCCTGTCCGGTTTCTTTTTCCGCGCGTTCTTTCAGAGCAGCCTTCCGAGAAAGTTTTACGCGACCTTTGTCGTCGATGCCGATGCACTTGACCCAGATGATGTCGCCAACCTTGGCAACGTCTTCGGTCCGTTTGACGCGAAAATCCGCGAGCTCGGAAATGTGCACTAACCCATCCCTACCCGGAAACACTTCGACAAACGCGCCGAATTCCTTCGTCGAGACTACGCGGCCCTGATAGGTCTGCCCGATCTCGATTTCGCGTGTCATACCACCAATAATTTCCTTCGCGCGTGCCATGCTCTCACCGCTGGTGGCATAAATGTGCACCGAGCCATCGTCTTCAATATTAATTTCAGCGCCGGTCTCCGCGACAATACCCTTAATGGTCTTGCCGCCGGGGCCAATGAGCGCCCCGATCTTCTCCGGATTAATTTTGATCGTCTCGATCCGCGGCGCGTACTTCGACAACTCTGCCCGCGGTTTCTCCAGTGCGCCACCCATGATGCCGAGAATCTTCGTGCGCGCTTCTTTCGCGCGTTGAATCGCCTCTGCCATGATCTTGTGGCTGATACCCGGGAGTTTTAGATCCAGCTGAAAACCAGTGATGCCCGCATCCGTTCCGCAAAGCTTGAAATCCATGTCGCCAAAATGATCTTCCGAGCCAATGATATCCGTCAGCAATTCGTAGCGTTTTAGTTGATGATCATCTCCAAACTCCGTGACCAGCCCGACGGAGATTCCAGCAACTGGCGTTTTCACCGGCACACCCGCGTCCATAAGCGCCAGCGTTCCCGCGCACACGCTTGCCATGGAAGTCGACCCATTTGATTCCATAATCTCGCTCGATATGCGGATGGCATAACGAAAATCGTCTTCGTTCGGCACAACCGGTTCCAACGAACGCTCCGCGAGCGCACCATGGCCGATCTCGCGTCGGCCGGGTCCGCCTGTACGTCCCGTTTCTCCTACGCTAAATGGCGGAAAGTTGTAATGCAGAATGAACCGCTTCGATTGTTCGCCGCCACCATAAGCATCCAGCATCTGCGCTTCCTCGATCGGCGCGAGCGTCGCGAGCGCAACCGCCTGAGTTTCGCCACGCTGGAAAATAGCCGAGCCATGCGCACGCGGCAGAACGCTCACTTCGCAACTGATCGGCCGTAAATCCTGGTAGCCGCGACCATCGACCCGTTTCTGTTTTTCCAAAATGCTGACGCGAAACGCCTTTTTTTGGACGTAATCGAATGCCTGCGAAATCGCAAAGGGATCGGCCTCCGGATGTTTTTCAAGGATCGCCGTCTTCACTTCCTCACGCAATGCATCGACCGCCTTAGCTCGGGCCACTTTGCCTTCGGTGTAAAGCACGCCTTCGATCCGGTCACCGGCAACGCGGTAAGCGATATCGAGCAGTTCCTGGTTAACTAGAAGCAGCTGCGGCTCGCGCTTGGATTTGCCAACCATCGCGGTCAGTTCCTTTTGAATCCGAATCATTTCGCGCGCGTGCCCATGCGCGAACTCGAGCGCTTTGACGAACTCGGCTTCCGGCAGTTCTCTGGCCGAGCCTTCGATCATGATCACATCATTTTCGGTACCGACATAAACAAGATCGAGATCGCTCTCGGCGCGTTGCGCGTGCGTCGGGTTCGCGACGAACTCGCCTTTCACCCGTCCGACGCGCACAGCACCGATTGGGCCAGCAAACGGAATATCCGAAACGCACAGCGCAGCCGACGCGCCGTTCATCGCCAGAATGTCAGGATCATTCTCGCCGTCGGCGCTGAGCAAAATCGAGATGATTTGCGTGTCATAAAAGTATCCCTGTGGAAAGAGCGGCCGCAGCGGCCGATCGATCATGCGCGACGTGAGCGTTTCCTTTTCCGTGGGACGACCTTCGCGCTTGAAGTAGCCGCCCGGAAATTTTCCAACTGCTGCCGCTTTCTCGCGATAATCGACCGTCAGCGGAAAATAATCCTGGCCCTCTTTGATATTTGTAGCCGACACGGCGCTGGCGAGCACCATGGTGTCACCACACGTGACGACGACTGCGCCGTCGGCGAGTCTGGCAATTTTGCCGGTTTCGATTGAGATGGGAGTGGCCCCAATTTGGGCCGTGACCTTTTGTTGCATTTCTACTTTTCCTGGATGTGCAATTCCAAGCCGGTCACCCTGACTGTAGGTTTTAAACCCGCACGAGGACCGCTCGCGGAAGCGAGCGCCACGATCCGAAACTAAAACCTAAAATCCGAGGTGACCACTGCACCTGGAACTGCTGGTTATTCTCTGTTCTTAATTTGGTTACGGCTTCGAGCAGTTCAAACGGTTGGACGCGAACGTGGAGTCCACGTTATTTGCGCAGGTTCAGTTTGTCGATCAGTCTTTTATAACGATCGGCTTTTGTTTTGCTCAAATAATCGAGCAAACTCCGGCGATGCGCGACCATCTTAAGCAGGCCGCGTCGCGAAGAGTGATCTTTCCGGTTGATCTTAAGGTGTTCGGTTAAATGCTCGATCCGGTGCGTAAGAAGTGCGACCTGCACATCCGCGCTGCCGGTATCTTTCTCATGCAACTGGAACTCCTTGAGATTCGACGTTTGGTTGCTCTCTACCATAACGAAGGCGCTAATGTAGACGAAGACCGCATTTTGGCAACCCATGCGCTGAAGCTGCGCACCGAGGCATCTGTATCAATCATGCCGCGTCGCCTTCGCGTTTACCGTCATACCATAAATGCAGTCTCGCGCGCGACCGCGCCATGCGGGGCCCGCCGAGGATCATAATAAAGAGTGTGCCAAGAATTTCTTTGGCCGGATACATGCGCAACTTCCGGCCCGACGTGAGAACGGGTTCCCGCAGTACCTTGAAACGGCCGAGTTTCCTTAGCGCGAGGCTAAAATAAACTTCTTCTCCGGCAAAGTATTGCTCATCGAAACCGCCAGTCACCTCGAAATTGCGTCGTGTAGTAAAAAGAAACGCGCCTGCACCGAGATTGAGGCCAAAATAAAGGGTGCAGAACGCGTGTAACAGAATGCGGCTCCACAATGGGATGAATCCATCCATGACTCCGCGCGCGCCGCCGCCAGTGTAACCCGCCTCGAGCAGAGCCATCGCTTCGGTAACGTGCGTCTGATTGATTCGCGTATCGGCGTCAACGAAAAACAGATATTCACCCTGAGCTGCGCGCGCACCGGCGTTTCGGGCAGCCGCAATTTGCCGTCGATGGATCGAGACGACTCGGGCACCAGCTTGCTCGGCGATTTCTGGCGTCGCATCTGTTGATGCATCATCAACCACGATGATTTCGACCGGCTGAGGCAAACTAGAAGCTGCAGCGCGAAGTCGCGGCGAGCGTAGAGGAAAGCTCTGTCTCTTCGTTGTAAGCGGGAACGATAAATGAAATCATTTATTCCTGGGTCTGTGACCACTGGTATCGGTGATTCGGACGCGATCTCAATATAATAATTCGTCCAAATCTTTGAAACAAATACGCGATCGATCTTCCACAAATCTATCCCCTTTGTGGTTATTGGGCGATCGGACGTTCGCGCGATATATTGGCAGCCCGCGAGCGAGACCGACAGCATTTTCTGCCAGCGAGCTGTCGCGTTTCGCATCAGCGCATTAATCGCAGCGACGATCTGGGTGGGCGTTCCGCAGCTGATTTTGGACGCGTTAAAACGTTAAATTGATACCCACGAAACACACGAAGGTAAGAAGGCGACCCGCCTATTGTGTCCTTACGATCTTCCATGTTATTTCGTGTGTTTCGTGGACAGAATAAATGATCCTTATGGAGGCCCACCGGGGCCTTTGGGAGAGTTTCGCGCCCTCGAAAGCCTTCGGCGTTGGCCCCACAGACTTAAGAATCAGTGCTACCGATGCGGATGTGGTGTCGGGCGCGGGTGAGGCGTCGGGTGATGCCGTGGCGTCGGAGTAGGTGTTGCTGTCGCGGTCGGTGTAGGTGTAGCTGTCGGCGTTGCAGTCGGAGTCGCTGCAGGTGTAGCGGTTGGAGTTACAGTTGGCGTCGGGGTCGGGGTCGCAGTTGGTGTTGCCGTCGGAGTTGGAGTAGGCGTAGCCGTCGGTGTAGGTGTAGGTGTGGGTGTGGGTGTGGGTGTGGGTGTAGGTGTGGGTGTGGGTGTGGGTGTGGGTGTGGGTGTGGGTGTAGGTGTGGGTGTGAGGTGTGGGTGTGGGTGTAGGTGTTGGGGTCGGCTGTCCCTCAAACGAACCGATGTCGATGCGGCTGTTCGCCACGCGCGGGAAGCCGGGTCCGCGTTGATCATAGTCGGGCGGCGGAGTGAAGCTCGGGTCGCCGGCATCGATCGCCGGGCTGCCGGGCAACAATGCATGCGTGAAAGTGGGGCCGCCGTTGTCCTGCAACGGACCAAGCAGCGGGTCGGTGTTGATCTGGTCCCCCGTCGCCGTCAAGAACCCACCGCCGTTATCGCTGGCGAGGTTGTATCCAAGAGAGGTGATGGTGCCGCTATTGTCGAAGAGGGTTCCGCCGGTAGCGCCAGCATTCAGCACGGTATCGAGGATCTGTGTCGTCCCTCCTGTCCAGCTGTAGATAGCGCCGCCGTTTGGGGCCGAGTTGCCGCTGAAAGTGCAGTCTTTTACCGTCAGCGTCCCACCAGTAATCACCATGCCACCACCACCAGTGCTGATGGCCGAGTTGCCGCTGATTGTGCTGTTGATCACCGTGGCAGTCGCGCCGTTACCGATACCGCCGCCGGCCTGGCCGACGCCGTCGCAAGAGTTGCCGCTGATGGTGCTGTTGGTTACCGTCAGGTTGTTGTTCCCACCGCCGTTGTTTTGAATACCGCCGCCGCCGTCGTTGGCCGAGTTGCCGCTGATGGTGCTGTTGTTTACTGTCGCCACAACGCTCGCCTCGTACTCATCGTCGATGCCCCCGCCAAAGCCATTAACTGCCGAGTTGTCGCTAATGATGCTGTTGTCTATCGCCAACGAGCCAGTGGTAATGATGCCTCCGCCGCTCCGGCCGGCGGAGTTGCTAGTAATGGTGCTGTTACTTACGGTGAGGGCCCCATGGTTGTAGATGCCACCGCCATCGTAAACCTGCGCCGAGTTGCCGGTTATTATGCTGTTGCTTATGGTGAGGTATTGATAGTTGCCGATGCCGCCGGCGGAATTACAGCACCCGACCGCGTTGTCGCTCACGGTGCAGTTGTCGAGTGTCACGGTCCCCACCATATCGTTGTTGGCGATCCCGCCCCCTCCGTCGATGCCATCGGCGCCGCTACCCAAACCGTTGGTGATGGTTAACCCGGAGATGACGACATCCCCGTTGTGAAAAGGCGAGCCAGAAATGTAGAACACGCGGGAGGTGGCATTGCCGTTGACAGCCAGAGTTGCAGCCCCCGGGCCATTGATCGTCACATTGCGGGTGACCTGAAGTTCGCCGCTGGTCAGCAGGATGGTGCCGGAGACGCCAGTGGCGTCAATGGTGTCGAAGTCGTTGGCGGCGGCGAGCGCTGCGCGCAGCGAGCCGGGGCCGCTGTCATTGGTGTTGGTGACGGTAATAATGTTTGCAGGGGAGCCATCACCTTGCCCGAACCTAGAGGCAAATAAAATGCCAGCGATCGATATCAGAACGAGAGCTAATGCGATTTGGAGCGCAGAAGCGCGTACAGGGTTATTCTGTTTCTTTTTCATTTTCGTAGTGGGTGTCCAGTGGTAGTCGCCGGAATCGGGACACAAAAGGGACATTTATTTTGCTTTTGTTGCGGGACTTTGATTAGAATCGCCGGCAAGAGGACTTGCGTGGTTTTTCCTGGGAAATGGACGCTACGCAGGAACTCGAGTCTTCAATTCCCGTATAGATAGAAGAGTGCGTGGTCATTCCTGAGAAATCCGACGTTACCCAGATCCTCCACGCGTGGAATCAGGGCGATCCAGAGGCAGCGGCCCGGCTGATGCCTCTGGTGTAACGAAGAGCTTCGGCGACGTGCCGCGGATTATCTGCGCCGTGAACGCAGCGATCACACGCTGCAACCCACCGCACTCGTGCACGAAGCTTACGTCAAGCTGGTCGGGCAGAATCGCGCTCAGTGGAAGAACCGCGCGCATTTCTGCAGCGTTGCGGCCCAATTAATGCGACGGATACTGGTTAAGTACGCTGAATCGCGCAACGCGGATAAGCGTGGCGGGCAAATGCGCAAGATTTATCTCGACGAAACGCGCGAGTTGTCGCAGGAGCGAACGCCGGATCTGCTCGCGCTGGACGACGCGCTCAAAAGTCTGGCTCTCTCACACCCGCGCGAGAGTGAGATCGTCGAGTTGAAGTTCTTCGGCGGCCTGAACGCCAAAGAGATCGGCGAAGTTTTGAACGTCTCGACTAAAACGGTGCTGCGCGACTGGCAATTCGCCAAAGCGTGGTTGAATCGCCAGCTTGCCGGACTTTATGGCTGACCCAGCCACAGTTCTGGCAGCGGAATTATTCAAGCGCGCAGTCGATCGCCCGGTAGAGCAGCGCTCCGCATTTTTGGATGAAGCTTGCGGAGACAATGTGGAACTGCGCCGCGAGGTGGAATCGCTGCTCAGGTTCAACGGGGACGGCGATCAATTTTTAGAACAGCCAGCTATCGACATTGCGGTCGAGTCATTTCTCCAAGCGGCATTCAAACCTGACCACCGCATCCGCAATTACAAAGTTCTTTCGCATATTGGCAGCGGTGGCATGGGGGAAGTATATCTCGCGCATGACGAGAAGCTGAATCGCCGAGTCGCGCTTAAACTGGTCAGGTTCGGAATTGGAGGCGAAGAAACAGCGCGCCATTTCCGGCGCGAAGCGCAAATCCTGGCGACCTGAATCACCCCAACATCGCGCAACTTTACGGCGCCGAAATAACTCCCGAGGCCATCTCGTTTTTGGTCATGGAATACGTCGAAGGGATTAAGATCGACAAGTACTGCGGTGACAATCAGCTCTCCATCCGTGATCGGCTCGAAATGTTCCGCCGCGTTTGCGGTGCCGTCCATTACGCGCACCAACGGCTGATCATTCATCGCGACATCAAACCGGCGAACATTCTGATTACGAAAGAAGCCGAGCCGAAGCTGCTCGATTTCGGCATCGCAAAACTACTCGACCCGGAAGCGTCGATGACTGGCGAACAAACCATGACCTTCGCCGCAGCAATGACGCCCGAGTACGCCAGCCCGGAACAGGTGCGCGGCGAACCGATGACGACTGCGAGCGATGTTTACAGTCTGGGCGTGATTCTTTACGAACTCTTAGCAGGCCAGCGTCCATATCGTATCAAGCGGCGAAGCCCTGCTGAAATCGCGCGCGCCATCACTGAAGAGGAACCACAGCGGCCGAGCTCTGCCATCACTCGAGGCGATGGAAGTTCTAAATCCCAAATTCCAAATCCTAAGATGCTGCGCGGCGACTTGGATAACGTCGTGCTAAAGGCGATGCGCAAAGAACCGCAGCGACGTTACGGCTCTGTCGCGCAGTTCTCGGAAGACGTTCGCCGATACTTACAAGGCCAGACCGTCATTGCGCACAAGGACACGATCGGTTATCGAACGCGCAAGTTCGTCGCTCGACACAAAGCTGGCGCAGCGGCCGCAGCGTTGATCGTGTTGAGTCTGGTCGCGGGGATTGTTGCGACTTTCTGGGAAGCAACGCTTGCCCGCCATCAAGCCCGCATTGCGATGCAGGAACGCGATCACGCACGCACAGAAACAACCAAGGCTCAGCGTATAAACCAGTTTCTGCAGGAGATGATCGGTTACTCTGGCGGAACGACACCTGGGTCTCCCCCTCGGCCGAAAGGTCGCGACGCGACAGTGATCGATATGCTGGAGGACGCCTCCAAGCGGGTCGAGACGGAATTGATCGATCAACCCGAGGTGAAAGCCGAGATGCTCAGCACCATTGGCACTACGTACATGGTGCTCGCAAACTATAGCGCTGCCCGCCACTTCCTCGGCGAGGCCTACGATCTCAGCCTGAAACTTTACGGACCAGAGGCCCGCTCAACGGCGACGGTTATGTATCGAATGGCGAACTTGTCTGGTACTTAACCGGCGATTACGCTGCGGCGGAGTCGTGGATTCGGAAGGCGTTGCCCGTTTACAGAAGAGAGGCAACCAAAGCGGATTTCGAGTTCTGTTGATACCGGCTTTTCTGAGTGACGCGCATTTATCATGCGTTCCCG
This sequence comes from uncultured Verrucomicrobiae bacterium, assembly GCA_963719605.1. Taxonomy (GTDB): domain Bacteria; phylum Verrucomicrobiota; class Verrucomicrobiia; order Chthoniobacterales; family UBA10450; genus Udaeobacter. The sequence goes on along the minus strand of CAVRCO010000015.1, from coordinate 114,428 downwards.
TGGCCAGCTTGACGAAGCAGAGCAATTGTGGCGCGAATGTCTGTCGTATGCGCCGCGGCTGGACGCGAAGCATCGCGCCAGCGCTGAGAACCCCAAGACGTTTCTTGCGCAACTCTACATGGACCGCGGCGACGTCAAGCGAGCCGATGGCATGGCATCTGAGGCGACCCAACGCCTGCGCGCGCAAGGCAATCCCTTCGCGCTCGCGCAGTCGCTCATTGACCTCGGCAACGTCCGCCGCTTCCAGCGCCGCTATGCCGAAGCCGAGTCGTTGATCGACGAAGGCACGAAGCTCTTCGCGAAGTCGCAAGGCGAGGATCATCCCAATGTTGCGTTCGGCCTAACGAGTCTAGCGACGGCTCACTACTATGAAGGCCGATACGATCTCGCCGAACAGGATGCTCGTCGCGCCTTTGCAATTGCCCAGAAACTGCCAAAAGGCTCGCATTATTACGCGCGAGCATCCGTGGTCCTCGGTGAAATTCTCAACAAGACAGGACGACCTACTGAGGCTGAGCCGCTCTTGCGAGAGGCCGTCGCGGCTCTCAAGGCCCGAGTGCCCAGGCAAAGCACGGGATGGCGATCGCGCTGGGTAGTCTCGGGGAGTGCCTGATGACCGAAGGGCACTACGCTGACGGCGAGCCGCTGCTCACCGAGAGCTACAATATTCTAAAGAAGGTGAACGTTCCCGAAAGTCCCGCTCTCGAGGAGGCGCGCCAGCGCCTAGTCGCGTTATTTCAAGCTTGGGGCAAACCGCAGCAGGCTGCCCGCTATTCTAGTCAGGTGCGCAGCGCAGCACGTTAAGAGCTCATCAGCGCGATGGTAGTTGTCGGCATGTAGCGATCAAGTCGAACGGAGGCTTTCGAGACAAGAACCGATAGGAATCGCCTGGATTGTCATAATTGCTCTTTGTCGGGCTCATTACTCGCCGAACCTTGCTCGTGCACTCGCTACAGATTGACTTGCCTATGAAGAAGATCGAGATGGGACACGTGCTTACGCGAGCGTTTGTAATTTTCATTTCGGTCTGGTCGTTGCTTTCGGGGTGCGCGGACACAAAACAGGGTGCGCAGGCAGACTCTGATTCCATCCTTCAGAAACCGGAGAGCGACCACGAGGTCCACGGTGAAGTTGGCGCGATGTACGGTCACGGCGCCAGATAAGGCTGTGGCCAGTCAACGCGGGCACAACGACGTCAAGTTTCTACCTCGTCTTCGCGTAGAAGCAGTGAATCGAGAAACTTTCCGTCTTTGATGACGTTGTTCGTGAGGCGTCCTTCGAAAACGAAACCGGCTTTCTCGAGAACACGCGTCGAAGCTGGATTGTTCGCAACGCCTCGGCGTAAATTCGGCGAAGCAGAAAATTGTCGAAGCAAAAATCGTTGAAAGCCGCGACCGCCTCGCTCATGATGCCGCGTCGCCAGAAGTCTCCGCCGAGCCAGTAACCCAACTCCGGCAGTCATGTCGATGGACGTCTTCCCCGAGGCGAATGCCAATTCCGCCGGCGGCTACGCCGTTGACCTCAATGCAAAATTTCGCTGTCGGCTGTTCGTTTATGGCTCGCTGCAAAAATTCGTGAGCGTCTTGGATCGTGTACGGATGCGGGAAAGATCGGATAGCGCGAGCCAGACTTTTCGGTTGTTCGCGTTTCGCCAGCGACTCCGCATCATCCAATCGCCACGGACGAATGGGACATCGCTCCAAAACGAGCTGCATCGACTATTTGGTGCCGAATTTGATGCCGGCCTTCTGGACTTCGCCATACGGCAAAAGCCAGACGAGCGATTCATCGTGGAGATCGACAACCTGGATGCGGTTGCCCCACGGATCATGAAAATCGCAGCGAAACGGCGGCTCCAGTTTTAGTTTGTATTTCTCTCGGAGTTTCTTTCGAACTTCCGCCAGCTGCGCTTCATCGCGCACCATGATCCCGAAATGCCGCAGGTTTGCAGGCTGTGCCTTTTCCACCTCGAAAACTGCAAGGAACTGATGTTCGCCCAATTTGAAAAACGCGTCGCCTTCGCCGCCACGCATCTGTTCGAGATTGAAAACGTCTTTGTAAAACGCCACCGCTTTTTCGATGTCATTGACCTCGATGGCCACATGATTGCATCCATAAACTTGCACACTCATATCTTAGCTTAGCCGAAAAAGAAGCTATGCGCCCCGCGCTTTTTATGAGACGGCAGCGCGCCGCGAGATTGTAAAGAATAAGCCGTTAACCGACACTCCGCGGAACCGAATCTGCGTAGTCCAAGTAATTACTCGAACGATGCGCGATGCAATTCCAATGGCAGCGAACCAAAGGCGTCCCAGCGCCGAAGCAGTCATAATAATTCTCTTCAGCGTCGTAGCCCTCTTGGTCCATCTTCTGACAAACGGGCGTTACGGTTATTTTCGCGACGAGCTCTATTATATCGCCTGTAGTCGGCATCTTGCTTTTGGATATGTGGACCAACCTCCGTTGTCGATCGTGCTGCTGCGACTGAGCCAGAGCCTCCTCGGCAACTCATTGTTTACAATTCGTCTTATCCCGGCGTTGGCGGGCGCGGCGACGGTTGCAATCACAGGTTTGATCGCGCGTGAACTAAGCGGACGCGGATGGGCCGTTGCGCTCGGCTGCGCGGGCTCGCTTTGTGCGCTGTTCAATTTGGCGGTCGGGAATTTTTTCTCCATGAACGCGTTTGAGCCGCTGTTCTGGATGGGCTGCATTTATCTGCTGATCCGGATCACTAACGGTAGCTCACCGATCCTTTGGCTTTGGTTCGGCGCTCTTTTGGGACTCGGTCTCGAAAACAAACATTCCACAGCGTTTTTCGCCGCTGGCATTTTCGTCGCGCTGCTGCTCACGCCGGAGCGTCGCCATTTCGCTGAGAAATGGATCTGGTTCGGTGGTCTGATCGGGTTCGCCATCGCGTTGCCGAACATTTTGTGGCAGCTACGAAATCATTGGCCCACGTACGAGCTATTGAGCAACATTGCTCACAGCGACAAAAACATCGCCCTAACCCCGGCACAATTCATCTCGCAGCAGATTGTTTTTATGAATCCGGGAACGCTCCCGTTGTGGCTCGCTGGGTTGTGCTGGGTATTTGGTTCCCGCGAGGGCCGGCGCTATATGGCGCTCGGAATCATATATCTGGTCACGCTCGCCGAGTTCATCATTTTGCATGGCAAAAGCTACTACCTCGCGCCCGCGTATCCGATGCTTCTTGCCGCGGGAGGCGTGGCTGTAGAGCGCGTTTTCGCTAACCGATTGAAATGGTGCAAGCCGGCATTGCTGATTGCAATCCTCGCTACCGGCACGCTATTTGCGCCATTGGCCGTTCCAGTGGTGCCACCTGCAAAACTTGTCGCCTACATGCGAGCAATCCACTTGGAACCGCCGCGTACCGAAACTTCGCATACCGCTCCGCTGCCGCAGCTTTTCGCCGATCAATTTGGCTGGCAAGAAATGGTCGCATCGGTCGCACACGTTTATCATCACTTGCATCCCGAAGATGAGAAACGCGCTGCCATCTTCTGCCAAAACTATGGCGAGGCTGGAGCAATTGATTTCTTTGGTCCCAAGTTTGGCCTGCCACCGGCAATTTCCGGCCATCAGAATTATTTTCTCTGGGGACCGGGGGCTTGGACTGGCGAAGTTGCCTTAGTGCTTGATACACGCGACGACGATGAGCGCGAATTGTTTGCCTCAGTCGAAGATTTGGGCCAAATCGTGAGCAGCCCCTGGGCGATGCCTTTCGAGAGGCGGACGCACATTTATCTTTGCCGAAACCTGAAGATGAATGTCGGTGGACTTTGGCCCCGTCTAAAGAACTGGCTGTAACACATCAATCGCGGACCGTCTTTATTCCTTGCCTGGCGATCCGGTCGATCAATTGTGGGTAGGGCAGACCGGCTTTTCCCGCCGCAAGCGCAAAGTCTTCATCGTTGGCGAGAATAGGATTGGGATTGGCTTCGATGAAATAAACTTCGTTGGCTTCTGTCAGCCGCAGGTCAATGCGCGCGTATCCGTCAACGGTGAGCAGACGATAGATGCGTTTGCACGTCTCCTCGATGTGGCTCACAAGCTGCGGATCGAGGTCTTCGGCGAATCGATTCTCCAATCCCCAGCGTTTGCGGTATTCCTCATCCCATTTCGCCTTGAATGTCGCAATCTTTGGTTCATTAGGCGGCACTTCGAGAAACACCAGTTCGCGAACAGGAAGCACTATTAGCCGCACGTTGCCCATCAAACTTACATAGAGTTCGCGGCCATCGATGTATTCCTCGGCGATCGCATCGCTGTTATATTTCTCATGAACAAAAGCCACGCGCTCGCGGAACTGTTCGTCCGTGGCAACTAACGACGCCTGCGAAATCCCATACGATGCCTCTTCCTTCACCGGCTTTACCAGGATTGGGAATCTGAGCTGCTTCGGCCGCGCGATGCGCTGACCACGTGGAATGACGACGAAATGCGGGACGTGGATGCCGTGATAATGCAGGATTTTTTTGGAAATGCCTTTGTGCTTGCAAAGAGTAAGGCCGGTTGAACCGCAGCCGGTAAATGGCAGGCCTTGCATCTCAAAAAACGAAACGATGTTTTGATCGAACCCCGGATTGTTCCTGAATTGTTCGACGAGGTTGAAAAGAATGTCGGGGGCGAAAGTCTCTAGTTTTTGACGCACAAGATCGACATCGTCGTAGATCGCAAGATGCTCTGCGTTGTGACCGAGAGTGCCGAGCGCTGCCATGACGTCCGCCTCGGTTTTCCAGTCCTTTGTCTCCAGCTCCTTTGTGAAATCCTGATCGACGGTTGTAGGACTTGTGCCGTCGAATAGCACCAGCACTTTAAGTTTCTTTTTCACATTATTTCGTGCGTTTGAATTTCCCAGTGAAAAGATAATTCATCACCAGCGTGGTGATAAACACGGAGACGCGAAAATCCTGTTGTGGATCGTCATTGAGCACGTGGAGCCCGAGCTGATCGCAACGGCGGGTCAGCCGGGCCAGGAGCTGGTTCACCCGAAACTTTTTCTCGTTCGTCCATTGGCAGACCGCGTTCAATAATCGCCGTCGGCGCCGTTGCAGATATACGCTCGCTTTTATTCCTGCCGGCGCTGCGAACAGTTGCCGCAGATCGGCATCGTAGAAATCTGGGTATGTATCTTCGTAGAGCTTTCGTTTGCGCGCGTAATAAGTCTTGAGCTTGATGTTCAAACAATCGTAATCAGCGACGCGATACTCGGGCATGTGAACTGCAGGCTTGCCAGCTAATGAGCGCATTAACTCATCGACATATTCCAGTTTTTGGAGCGCCCGCCAGCGTGCGTAACGTTTACGCCAGTCGAGCCCGGGCGTAAGCCAGACTGCAAAGGTCTCTGCGAAATCTTCATCGGGATGGCTCTGCGCATACCAGTCCTCGAGATGCATGACATAGCTGCGGCTGAACGGGCGGGGACGATAACTATCCGGCGTTTCCTCACGCGAAGTTTGTCCAAAGAGCTCTTGCCATTTCTTCTTCCGAGTAAGCCGGTACGCGTACATGTAAGCGTGACCGGCTTCATGCCGCATTAATTTCATGAACCACTCGGGCGTTCCCCCCTCCACCTCGAGCATCATCGTCCGCTCTAACGCCCGTAACCGGTCATGCACGAGGAAAAACGGAATAAAAATGGCCGGGAGACCGATTGGCACAAACCATTCATCGCCGACGTGACATGGTGGATGAAACACAAGTCCACGCGCCGACAATTCATCATATAATTGACGGATGAGCGGTTCCAGTGCGGTGCCTTCAAGACGCAGACCTAACGTAGAGATGCGGCGCTCGAGAAGTTCCTCGTCACTCAGCGACGCCCAATCGGCAACTTCCATTTCGCGCATGGTAACATCGAGAGATGCCCTGTCACGCCTTGCTAAGTTCTGAGTTCGGCGTTGGGTGTGAAAAGCCCGAGTGCTAAATGTTGAATCGCGAACGTAATGGAAAAGATAGTCTGAATGCAAAGAGCTGAAGAAAAGGAGTACCGCAGACATTCGGTTGGCTATCCGGTATCACGAGTTGGCTCAGACTCCTTTGAAATTCGTCGCGCTGCAGTGCAAGATGTCGACATCATCGCCTGGCATCGTGCGCGGATGTTTCAAGACATGGGCGACGTTTCCGATGACGGCTTTGAAATTCTGCGCGCGAAAGCGCGTCTGCGGCTGAAGGAATGGCTCGAGAGCGGCGACTACATCGGCTGGCTCGCGACTCCTGCCGATGAACCGGAAACAGTCGTTGGCGGGGCCGGCGTTCAGTTGCAACCGATCCTGCCGCGCCCGCTCAATGCATCCACAATTGGCGAAGGCCGGCAGGGAACGATTGTGAACGTTTTTACCGAAGCCCAATGGCGACGGCGCGGAATCGCCGACCGGCTCGTTAAAGAGATCATAACTTGGTCGCGGAACGAGCGGATCGACCGGCTCTTACTTCACGCGTCGGACGAAGGCCGCTCGGTTTACGAACGGCTCGGATTCATCCCAGGCAACGAAATGCGTTTCGTCGGCCATCGCTTGGACGCGACCGACTAAAGAAAGCCATTTGCAGCCGGAAAGCGAAAGAACTCTGGATCTAAGTCGAATAGCTGTACCGGCCGACGAACTACGCCTATACGATTGCGGATCATGCTTTCCGCTATCGCGTCCCCGTCAAGCAGCAGCAGTGAGATCGCGCCTTTTTTAATGGAAGCAGCTTCGGCGTCAGCGGTGAATCGTCCCGTTGTCAAAAATACCCCGTGGTCGTAATCGCCTTGGATCGCGCCGCGGAACTTGTCAATCTCCGGGCGGCTGACCGGATTTTGCCGCCAACGCTTCGCCTGAAAAGCAGAGCGAATCGTGACAACACCTTGTCGGAATAGGCCGAAGCCGTCGATCCCGCGGTCTGCGCCTCGACCAGTAACTTCGAGCTGCTCGTAACCAAGCGGACCAAGAAACGACATGCAGAATTGCTCGAAATCTGTGGCTCCGAGATTTTGAAGTTCTGAAATGATGCGGCGCTTCACCTCAGACTCGTTCTCGTACACTAGGTCTTTCAGCGTCGCTTGATGCGCGAGCAACAACTCCTCGGACGAATCCGCTGCAGCACCGGTCGCGCGCTCTCGGCCTCTCAGTGTCAGCTTCCAAACACCGCGCGTCGAGCCGTCGATTTGCTTCTGCCGACTCCACTGAACAAGATTGTGCCAGCGAAATGTCGAAGGACTGCTTGGCAACCGCGCAGCTAAATCTTCTTGAGTGAGCTGAGGGAAGATGGCTGCTAATCTCGGGTAGAGTTCTTTTGGCTCGGCTTTTCCGCCAAGCTCCTGCAATGTCTTAAGAAGCGGCAATTCGATTTCGCTCTGCTTCGGGAAGCTCATCGCTTTTGAACTTCGTAGGCGCGCTCACTGCGGAAGCGCTCCCACGCCCGCGACATGACTTCCTGCGTCCACTCGATTTTCTCCCGCTCGCAATACTGCAACAGGTCTATAACAAGACTGCAAACTGCATCCTCTGGTGCCTCCGTCATGTCCACCCTCTCCGTCATTTCCCGCATCATCCTGTCTCCTTCCGTCACCTCAGCCAGGATCTCAGGATTGGACCTCAATACGTGAGCCTTTAGCGCCAGTTCGGCAGCCGCAACTCCTTTCTGACTTTTTGAGTTCTTCATGGGCCATTTTTTTGAGCCAGTCGACGGCTGGGAAGTTTTCATCGCGATGCGGGATTTCCGTATCGTGATGTCTAGCATGTGATACTTCGGAAGGCTACGAAATTGCAGCATTGCCACTGGGTGATTGATTTTCGTTTTGCTCTCCGGCAATTGTTCAAGTTCGCCCGGTTTCACTTTATCGCGTTGATCACGGTCGATTGACAAGTCGCCCAACTCGTCTATAAGGAGGCCGGCTCGCCGCGGCGAGTCGTTGTCAGAAGTCCGCGCGTCCCCCAAGGGCTAGCACGCCGGGGCTGTTCCGAATCCGAAGTTAAAGGCTGCATTCCTGCGGCTTTCGGCATCGAGAATGGCTTGCTCCACCCGAGACTCGACAACATGGGAGCAACGCTGAAACATCATGAAGCTATTTTACACAGTCATATTTTTCTCATTGTTGGCATCCGCCGCTTTCGCGCGCGAGGAATCGATCCTGGCGCGCGTCACCAGTTACTGGGCAGGTGAGGGTCCTAAATACGCCAGCACCGGTCAACGACTACGCGCCGGGCATTGCGCGGTCGATCCCAAGCGAATTCCGTACGGCAGCAAGGTTGTCTTCCCGGATCGTGCCTGCACCGCGGTCGACACCGGACCGGCAGTCATTAGTCGCAAAGCGGCTCGTCTATGCGGACGGACTGCGAGCCAACTCAAGGCCATCGTGGTCGACCGATTTTTTGAAACAAAGCGAGAGGCGATGGCGTGGACGAATGCGCATCCCCACTTCATGACGCTTCAGATTGTCCGGCCCGGATCTCACTCAGAACCACTCGAGCCTGATTAAGCGTAAAAATATTCGTAATCGCTTCTCCCACGACGATAGAGACTTACAGCTGAGATCGCAGGCGGCCGCTGGACAAACACGGAAACGGCTGTACATGAAGAGCCGATGAAATTGATCAACGCGCCGATTCGCGCTGCCCGCTGGGGCGGGCGAGCGGCATAGAGGCTCGTTAGATTTTCGCCAAGTTGGAGCCCGCAATTCGCGGCACCCCAGTGGTTGAATCTCACACCACGCGCGGGTTTTTTCTCCGCCGGTATCCCGAACCGACTTCGGCCATCACACTTAACAACTTAGAAATTCATGAAACCAATACCTCAAATTAGTCACACGCAGCGCGCCTCGCGCCACGACAACCGCGCACGGCGCAAGCACCCAGGTTTTCCATTAACGAATTACAATTATCGTCCGACAGCGAAAAACCAGGTGAGTTCTTCCGTGGGTCGGCCAGCCACAAAGTTGCCCGCCTTCCACAAATTAAGCAGTGAATTCTTTGGCGCAGAATCAAGCCGGGATTACATCGCCGAGCTTTTCTTCTTCATTCTGATCACTGGCATAGCCGCCTGGCCGGTCATGTCCATGCTCATCGCAGTGACCCGCCTGATCAGGAATTACTAACGGGGTCAACGCCGGGCCAGCGCTTAAATTACTCCTACGGTTTCAGCCGCTAGGGCTACCTACGTCGACGCCTCCAGCAGCGCTGCGGAGGACGTGGCGCCGATGATGCGATTGATTGAGGATCCTTGGATCCCAGCGGTCGGCGAGAAAATTACAGTTTGGCGTAAACGCCCAACAAAGGACGACGCGATGGCGTTTTCGATTGGAAATCGCTGACGAAACCGTCCCGCGTGCGCAGCTCAACATGACCGACGCTACGGGCGGTGCCATACACGAGCACCGAACCAACCGGCGCAGAGAATGGATCGCTGACCGACAGTCTTTTGAATCCGTAATTGCTGACGAGCTCCTGGGCAGCATCCCTGGCGAGTTCGGTCTTCGGGCGTGAATCGATAACACCGGAAGCAAGCAATGCGTCTTTTACGTAATGCCAGCATCTCGAGCGCGAATGCGCATGGGCGCGTTCCTGTGCGATCGTTGCCGCTTGCATGAGCCTGCTATCGATGTGCCGATCAACCTTGGCGTATGGGTAAACAATCTGCTGGGGGTAATACTGCGTGATGACAGGAACAGACTCTTTTTTGCCTTCAGGAGTTTTGAAGCTGAAATGGAAACCAGACCGTGTCGGCGCGCTTGTTGCCTGTTGACCCATTGGTCGCACTGGTTCTATCGCAAAAGTTCGCCCCGACTCTTTGCCAACTGTTTGCAACGGCTTTTGGTTGATGGCACTCGTCGGCTTTTTCGTCGTCGCTTGCGTCGGTTCCTTGGCGATCGCTTGCGCAGGTTCTTTCTTGACCGGCTGTGCTGGCTTCCTTGAGGTCACGGGCGCGCGCTTTTTCGCGATCGCTTTTACGGGCTTATCCGGGGCACTCGGTGCCGACTTCTGCGTAATCACCTGAACCATGTCGTCCGCTTTCTTTTGGTCGTGGCTCGCGAGATCCAACGTTGAAGGGGCCAACGCCTGCGCGCGAAGCGCTGCGCTGGAAATGACAAGAAGCGATGCAGTTGCGAATGCCCAGAGGGCAGGTCGTTTCCCCACGAAGGCGAGGTTATGCCGGGAATCGTGCCGCTAGGCAAGCTTTTTTTTCGATTTTTTTTGAGAAGTTCAGCGGCCAAAAAACCGGTCTGCCGGAAAGCAGCGACCGTTATCTTTAGCGTCTTTCGCGCGCCCTCCCGAGGAACTAATTGTAGGGAAGATAATCCGGCCCAAATTGAGGTGGAGGAGCGAACATCTCATCGCGCTGGATGGGAACGCGGCGATGCCTGCGCGGAGTGGATTGATTTTCGTCCGAATCAGGCGCAATGATTCTGGTGCGCCCCGAGGGCAAACGATAGATTATTCTTCCATCGGACGTTATTCCAAGCATTCGTACGCGTATTGAACCCCGCCGAGGTAGCGATGTCGAAGCGACGCGTTTCTTTTTATCACTTGAACTCGACTGAGTGCCAGTGGTGGGCTGGGCGGTCTCGGAAGCTTTCGAGGATGAATCAGAAAGCTCGGCTTCAGCGGAATTTTCCGGAGCTGCGCTTGGCGAAGTGGCCGCGATGGCGTTTTGGGTCGTAGCGGCCGGCGGCTGGCTACTCGATGTTTGAGCCTGTTGAAGATCCGGGGAGGCAGCTCGGGGGGAATTGGGAACTGCCGCATCGTCCGTCGCTGGTTGATTCGCGGACCCCATGGCTCCATTTGCCGCCTGGGAGAGCACAGTCGCAGGAGCCACCGGCGTAGCAGCATTTTGGACTGCGGCTGGCGCTGGTGAAGATTCGGGAACCCCAACAAAAACGCCAATTGACTTTGTCTCGCGGGGGCGATGTAAGATTTTGCCAATCGGCCCCGGCAACAGGAACGCAGCAAGCACCGCTGTAGCCACGACGAGCGCACCAAACGCCAATGCTGTTCGTAGCAAACGCCTCGGCCGAGGCTGGTCCGGTCGGGGAATTGTTGTCCTGAAGGGAATACCGTAGCGATCGGCTAATGCGAGCCGCCGTTCAATTTTTAGCAGGCAACTCCGAATCATCTCTCCTAGCACTACCAGGTCCTTTGGACGCTGATCGGGATTGGGACGCAACATCTGAGAAAGCAAGTTTCGCAGCGGCTTTGGAAATCCCGAAAGCTTCGGAGGCTGCCGGAGCGTCTCAGCCGAAAGCGCGACACCGGTCAGAAGAAAGTACATTGTCGTGCCGAGGGAATAAATCTCCGAGCGGACATCCGTCGCTCCGTGCTCTCCGGTAGCCTTCCTAGATTCAGCGGTGAGAGACGGCACTGCAGAACGCGCTGGATCATGTAATTCTGCATCCTTTGAGTCGGGTTCGCGCGCCCCACTGGGGGACGGGGCTTCGTCCCGCGGCGAGTTTTCGGGATCAGTCTTCAGTCCCGTCAAGCCGAAGTTGGTTAGCTTCACTAGTGGCCAGCCGCCTTCGGGAGTCTGTCCCGGCACGACAATGACGCCAGAGGGATCAATTGCAGGATACGGAAGCTTGTGAAAACTAGCGGAAGAGAGCACGCTCACGATTTGTTCGGCCACGCGCAACGTGGCGTCAGCCGGCATCGGGCCATGCTGGGCCACCCACGCAGCAAGTGTTTCGCCTGGCAGTCGCTCTGAGACGTAAACGTAATTGCCGCCTTCACGTCCAAAATCAAAAACCTTGGCGATATTCACATGGCGCAGTCTCTCCACCGCGCGTGCCTGCTCTTCGAATTGCTCCCGGACGGTCGGATCGATGCTTTCTACTGGAACCACCGTTAGGGCAACCTGTTCACGCGATCTTTCGTCCACGGCCTCGTAGGCAATTGCGGCACCATCTCGGCCGAGCTCATTCGGCGCGCGATCAGAGCCGAGACAAACGCGATAATGCTGAAGGAAAATCGTGCGCTCCATAACCGTGTCTCATTGACCCAGCGGCGAGAAAATCACACTCGTCCCACCGCCCCGAGATTCAACCTCGATTTTTCCAGCGAGTTGCTCCGCCGGGGCCGATCACGCTGGAATTTTGGACGTTGCGCTTGAATCGAAAATCGCCAATCTAAAATCGCAAATCCGCATACCCCGTGGTGTAACGGTAACACAGCGCCCTTTGGAGGCGTTATTCTTGGTTCGAATCCAAGCGGGGTAGCCACACAGGGAAAATGAGACCAATTGGTTCCAAAGTACACATAAACGTACACATAACGCCGCCGGGAAGCAGAGGAGCGAAAACCGGCGAGGTGGCCGGTTTCGACTCCCGTACGCGCTGCCACTTCTTCTTACCTGTGAAAAACTGCCAAAACTCGAAGGATTGATCTGGTCAATGCCGACAAATTGCCGACAAACTCAAATCTTGCCGAGGGAAACGCCCTCTCTCATCCTCGAAAAAACAAACCATGAGCGCCATCGACACCGCAAAAGAAATCGTCCGGATTACGTCGACCGCAGGATTGAGTAAGGACGTAATCGATCTTCTGGAAAAGAAGAATTTGCTGCTTACAGAGCAAGTTACAACGCTGGAGACAGAGATTACCAGTCTTAAAAAATGAAGTAGCAACGCTCGAGCGACAGCTTGAGCGCCTCGTCCAGAACCAAGACAGACTCGACGAAGGAGCTGAGAAGTTCCTCAAATTTCTTTTTGATACCCGACAGCCGGCTTTACTGCACGTAATCGCCAACACCATTCAGGTTCCCATAGGCGTTGCAGAGTATTACCGCGATAAATTATGTGGCCTTCAGATGATCAGCACAGGCGTATTGGCCCCACATGAGCTCCTGCCTAAGGGCCGAGAATATGTCGTAACACGCATTCTTAAAATATAGCGATCAAGAATGCGATCCGACGGATTCGAGCCACGTAGACTCCGCTCCTAGAAATAGGAGCGATCAGTAATTTCGGGGCAGATTCGGGACAAATTACGCGACCGAAATTCGCAACCCTTTTCCGGCGCGGCAGAAAAAGGAGGAGTATTAGCAGTGCAACCTTATTGGAAGGTTTTCAGAACGTTTTCAATGTCCGTTGGAATGTCAGAGGCTATGTGGTGCGTTGCGTTTGGATCGCCAGACTCTCCTTGCCGTACATTCCTCGCCGCTTCAGAGACTATGACCTTATCAGTTTTAATACTAACCTCATCGCCCGGCTGGTAGCAGGGGACCTCATGACCATCAGACTTATAATGGATGTTGTATTGACCTCCATTCGTTTTCAGCTTTCCCAATTCTATGCCGAACTGATGTTCTTGGCCTGGTTTTAGCTGAGCGAAAGTGTCTGTACCTGATCCACGAATCTGCAGAACGAACTTCATATCGTGGATCTGTGGGCAGGGCGTTGAGGTTGGCCTTGCCGTTGGCGAAGCAAAAGCGCGGATAACGAGAACTGCAATGATCGCGATAACTGCCAGTAGAGCAAATCTGACTGTTGGGTATAGAGTTTTCATCTTAATTGATGTTTTGGCTCCGCGCTTCTTGATCAGCAAGGATAAAATTTAGGCTTCAGCCTAGCGCACCTTGAATATCGATAGTTCGGATTTCGCAAAGCCGCGGGTCCTTTCCAGCCCCCATGCACCGGCGGGTTGATTCAACGGGGTCTTGCCTTCAGTTGGCAGAGCACCTCAATGGCATCGCTGCCCAACGAGAATTCTCATTTGTTCTGATTTAATCTCACATGCTTTTTCATAGGTAAAATTGCCGCGCGTATGTTCTGACGTAATCCCTCGTGACCTCAAAAAATCCTCATTGCCGGACAAAACAGCCGGACAAAGGCTGAGCGAGGTCGAGCGCCTCAACTTGCGTGATATCCGCTCCGCGGCGCGCCGGTGTTAAGCAAGTAGCGGGCTTTATTTAAGACTTTCTTTTGTAGGTGGGCGGCCCAAATTCTTTAGAGGCGATGTCGAAAAGAGAGCCGATCCCTGAGCAGCGCTACATCATCGAGCACGGCGTGCCGCTCCCTAAGTCGAAGCGCGAGATCGCCGCGTTGCTCGAGAAAATGAAAGTCGGCGATTCGTTCAGTATCGTGCACGAGACGACGCCGAAGCACGTCATCTATAGCACGGCCTATCTGCTCGGAATGAAGGTGCGAATCCGGGCGAGGCGAGTGTGGCGGACGAAATGAAACGGCGGCCTCCTCCGGCGCGATTAAAAAAAGGCGGGTCCTTCCTGGAGTCCTGGATGGCAGCGGGGTGTTTCAGCTCTTGTCGATTTATTGATGAATCATTGCCCCGATGCTCCACAAGAGGACGGCCGATTGTGAGCAACCAACAGGTCGGCGTGCCCACCAGGATCAGCGCGGCATTACCGAAAGCGCGGGGGCGAGGTGGCAACTTCGGGGAGGGCGCCAGACTTAGGATTGCGAAATCGTCGATTTCACAACACCGCTTTTAGTTTCAAAAACCAATCGATTTACGAGGGGAAAGCGCAGTTTTTCGAGGTCATCGTCGCGTTCACGACCGGCGAGTAAAAACGTGATCATTCTAGCACATCTTCTAGTACACGAACTGCTCTGAGCTTCTGAGGCTTTACCGAAATGAGCTACTAATCTTAGCGGGTAGTGTCCTAATTTCAGGTTCCCAAAAATGAACTTCGGCTTCAGCTGACCGATTAATTCGTAAATATTAAAAGACTCGACAGCGAATGCTTTACAAACGGTCGGTATTTGAATCTTGTGAATCGCATCCGGTCGATCTTTCTCGAACGTGACTACTTTGCATCCGTGAGCGTGCGCATAGCCGACCAAGGTGAAATCTGCGCTGTCAAAAAACTCTTGCTTTGCTGCGGCTGAGAATCGGGGATGATCATTTACCCATTTTGAAGGGACAGTTGCCCTAGCGACGCGCTTTCGAAAGGAGGTTGCTGTGAAGGTATACAGTAAACGTGCGAAGAACCATACAAAGAGGATTGCCTTCGTGATGGCGTTAGGTATCCTCATCTCGCCGGTAGCCTCGCATTGTGCTGAGTGCCAGGATCAAAGTCAGGAAGCGACGGTAACAACCATCAATGACATTCTTGCAGAGGTGGGCAAGAAGGTTCCCGGCTTCGGTGGAATGTTCGTCGATGAGGAAAAGGACATCGGCAGGTCAGTCCGATTTCAGAGACTAAACAACCCGCATCCGTCGTCGACACGGAGAGTTTCATCTTTCCTGGACTCATCGACTTGCATGATCACATCACGTGGAACCTGCTGCCGCGGTGGAAAACCTAATGAGGGGTATCCCAATGGCAACACAGCTGAGGGTGACGGTGCGCTCAACAGCCTCACACCCGCCGGCGAAAACACGGCCATTGGGTTTCAAGCCCTCTTTGCTAACACATTCGGTTTCGAAAACACGGCCAACGGTAATCAAGCCCTCTTTGCCAACACAACCAGCTGATGCAACACGGCCAACGGTTATCAAGCGCTCCGAAACAACACATTCGGCACCTTCAACACAGCCGCCGGTTTTCAAGCGCTCGAAAGCAACACAAGCGGCGGCTTCAACACGGCCAATGGTTTTCGCGCGCTCTTTGCTAACACATCCGGCGACGCCAACACGGCCACCGGTTCGAATGCGCTCTTGAGCAACACACGCGGCAACCACAACACGGCCATCGGTTCTGGTGCGCTCGTTAACAACACGACCGGCAACAACAACACAGCCACCGGTTCGGGTGCGCTCTTCGGCCGCGGTGGCAGCGGCAACACGGCCAACGGTTATTTTGCGCTCTTTAGCCTCATAAGCGGCAGCAACAACATTGCATTGGGCAATTCAGCCGGTCACAACCTCACCACGGGCGATAACAACATCGATTTCGGTAACTCGGGCGTAGCTGCCGAAGCTAATACGGTCCGCATCGGCACGGTAGCAACGCAGACGGCTACGTTTATCGCAGGCATTAGTGGGACAGCGGTGACGGGAGCAGCGGTTGTTGTAAGCGGCAACGGTCAACTTCGAGTGGCACCCTCTTCGGGGCGATTCAAGGACGAGATCAAGCCGATGGATAAGGCGAGCGAGGCAATTCTCGCGCTTAAACCCGTCACGTTCCGGTACAACAAAGAAATCGATGACGAGCGCACTCCACAGTTCGGCCCCGTAGCTGAGGATGTGGAAAAGGTGAATCGTAACCTTGTGGTGCGGGATAAAGACGGCAAGCCTTACACCGTGCGATACGATGCACTGAACGCGATGTTGCTCAACGAGTTTTTAAAAGAGCACCGCAAAGTTGAGCAACTGGAAAAGCAAGTTGAAAAACGTACTGCCGGCCTACAGAAAGTGAGCGCACAACTTGAAATGAGTAAGCCCGCAGCGCAAGTGGCCGGGAACAATCACTAAGGGTTGTGATTTACGCGGCCGGCGGTAGGCTGCAGCGCTTGGTTAGATCGTCAGTGTGACTCGGAAATGAAGGCGCATAATCCCAGCAGGCCAACCGGAAGCTGCATAACAGTGAAGCTTGCACGTTACGCTTCCGTACTCACAGGCCAAACACGTTCAATTTACCATCGCTCGGCACGTAGACCTTACCTTGAATGACTGTGGGTTCAGTAAAGGCTCCGGCTTGGGTAAGTTTCCATGGTCCGGCCGGCTGGTTGAAAAGCGGGGGCTTTGTGAGATCGGTGGCATCGAACGCCACCAGTCGCAGTGGATTAGATCTGGCAAGCGCCCAGACAACCCCCGTACCAGCCTTCTGCCCGTCTGAGGAAACCACCGGGGTGGCGCCACCGCTCTGAAACCTCCCAGGGTTGGGAGTTTGGGAAGGTTTCGGTGTCGTCATAGCAAACAGAGAAGGAAACGTAATAGCAGACTGGTTGAGTTGCGTTAGGGATTTGCCGGAAAAGACAAAGGCCATCAGATGGCCTCCCTTGCCGTCGGCTCCGTTGCCGCAGTAATAGATTAACTGCTGGCTACCGCTGTTAAAGTATGCCGGTCCGCCCCAAACGCCGGGGCCGTCGCCGCCTACAAAGGAGGTGGGCGGTGATCCAGGCAGCGACACAGTCTTCAGTACCCGATCGGTACCGCCAGGCCCGCTTTGGTACCCGCCCATATTTTCGCGGTCGATGAGGTAGATCTTGCCGTCCTTGCCGCAAGCGACCATGGCCTTAGGGAGGCCAGAGCCTGCGGGAGGATCGGGAAGTATCATGGGCCCTCCCGACCCGAAGTCCCAGTCGTTGTTGGACAAATCCGCCTGATTCGCCGGCGTAAAGAAATCGACCGGCTTTGTGGGGGGCGGCACCGTGAACTTCGCGGGAAGCTTCAATGCCGTATCGCCAAAGTTCGTTTTCCCGTCCCAAGCGCCGTTGCCTGTCATGAAGTAAACGAAGCCCTGGGGATCGGCTGCCAAACCCATGCCGCCTTGCCAGACTGACCCTCCCTGGGAGCTGTCGGTCGGGGTGCAGAATACCCCGACCTGCTTCAAGGTGGTTGCGTCATAGGCGAAAACCCAGCCGTGCCAACCTCCAATCCCGTCGTTATGGGATCCGAAACCGATATAGATTCTTCCGCCTAGCAGCAGCAGCGCCGGGCGATTCAACTGCGCTTTTTCTATGTGGGTGAATGAAATGCCAGACGAGCTTGTCGTGCTGGGGTAGGAAGCCTCCTTGATCTCCACCGGGCTGCCGGGCCGGTCCGCGCCGGTAGAAATATCAACCGCGTAAAGTCGGTTGTAATAGGTGTTAACACCTCCCACGACCCCCATTGTCTTGGCGACGACCCACATCGTGTACGAGGCACAGTCGATGACCGGCGTCGATGTGATGCCGACGACTGGCCCGATGTGGTTAGGAACAAGATCCGTGGCCGGGACCGCCTGCTCGCCGTACGGGATGAGAGACCGCTGCCACAACGCCGACTGCTGAGTAGTGTCCGCGTCGAAAGCATAAACCGTGTCATTTTCGGTGGCCACGTAGACCACGTTGTGGGCGCCTGAGCCAGGAATGTTGACGTGATGGGCATACAGAGGCTGGGCAAACACGGTGCCGTCAAGGTCATGCGTGATCAGAGGCTTCTTTTTCAACTTCGGCACACTCTTGACATCGAGTTTAGTTTCATACGGGAACCAGCCGGTTCTCGCGTTGTTGAAGTGCTGCGTGAGGTAGTAAAATCCAGCCGAGCTGATGACTTGCACTGGGGGCAGTCCGAAATCGGTTGTAACATCGCAGATTGTCTGACGCGCTTTGACTTTATCGCCCTTATTCAATGGACCGTACAGAATGGGCACCTCGGCGTCCTTAGAGGTTGCAATCGCGGTTCCCTGCCATACGTCGTTTACGTAGACCTCGACGTGAGCGCCCGGAACGACACCGCTCACTGTCACGCTGTGCATACAGGTCTCGACGGGTGCCAAAACCTTGGGAGGTTCTGGCTGCTCCATCGGGTTTACCAGAACCTTCTTCTGGGACTGTGCTGTCGTGCCGCAGCCTTGTTCGATTGCGTAGATGTGATCACCGGCCAGTAGTAAAGGTGAAACCCGCACGTCCCACTGCGTACTGTAAACCGTCTGATGACCGATCGGCGCCCCGAGCAGAGTGGACCAGACGTCGACCGTCGCACCAGGATGGAGGTTGCTGACGTGCACGGCGGCGCCGCACTGGTAAAGAGGGCCATTGACGACAGGCTGGAGCAGCGTTTTCGGTTGCGGATTGACCATGACTTTGTTGGACGGACCACTCCAATGAGTGCAGAGCTGCTGACGGGCCGTAATCACGTCGCCACCGGTGAGCGCGGGAACGGGAAAGTCGTGGGTGGATGCCGGAGCCGATGCCGTTCCCAAACTGCTGCCATTGTGAAGAATCTCTATTGGTGAGCCGGGGAGTAAATCGGTCAGCCGGACGGTGACGCTCCCAGCGCATAGCGGAGGAACAACCTTAGGTGTAGGCACGGGCGTAGGGGGATCCACCGGAAGCGAAGAATCTTTGCTCGCGAGCACGTTCGGGCATGGCATGTTCTGACTTGCGGAAACCTTTGCTCCCTGGGTGAGGGGCGGGCATTGAAGCCAAAAAGCCGGCAAAGCGAAGCACGGTTGTTCGGTAAATCCTGGTAGTGGTGTCTCGGTCAAGGTCACCTGCGCACCATCGATTGCGTTGCTAACCAAGACGGCAACCTGGCATGCCTTCAACGGCCCTGTTACCGTAGGCGGAGGGAGCTGGGGTCCAGGCGGCGGATCGGGCGGTGGCAGATAGGTTTTATTCCCTGGGGGAGGCCCACAGGCTGTCTGCTGGGCAACGAGTGTTTCCCCAAGGCCTGTTGGCTTCAACAACCCGATCTGCGCCGTACCATCCGGGGCCGTGGCGTTTCCGCGAGACTTGCCACCTACCGTGACTTCCACGGTTGCTCCGGGAACCATTCCGTCGAGCCACAGACACTGGCCGCACTGGTAAATATGAGTTTCCCAGGCCACAAAACCGATGACGGAGGGCACTTTCTGTACAACCACGGGAGCGGAAGGCGAACTCGAAGTGCCGGCAAAGGTTTGTGTTGCGGTTAGGCTATGACCCCATTGCAGCTTCACTCCCGCTTTTAAAGGGAAAACCCCTTCTGACCAAGTGGCCATGCCCCCCGTTCCAACATTCTTACCATCTGAGAATAGGTCCACCGTGGCGCCGATGAGAAGACCTTGAACTCTGACTGACGAATTGCATTCAGAAAGAGGGCCCTTAACTACTGGCGCTAGCGGCGCTTGGGCAATGGCGGTCGTGTTTAGGGAGAACGCGGCGGTTAATACCAGCGCGAGCAGTGCGCCTCGTGCGTCGAAGTTGTATTTATTTTCCAAGTGGAGTCTGCTAGTTTCTTTCTTTCCGTTAAGTGCAATGAAACTCGGAACGTTCGTACGCTATCCCTGACCTGATGCCCTGAAACGTCATGCCCGATCTCGTGGCAGCGACAGTGAACAGCTCCTGAGCCCTCCCTGCGAGCTGAGAATTGGCTGCATGGGTTCTGGCAGTTGTCAGGTACCCTCGCGATGGTAGGCTAGGCCACCCGCCTTTCAAGGTTCATCGGGCGACCAAACTGACCCGCTCGATGGTGGCTTGGACGCCCGGCTTCAGGGGTAGCGGTTGCCGGTTTTCCGGACTGAGGAGTCCGCGCGGGACGAAGGTAATGGTGAGCTGGCTTCCATCCCACGCTTTCTTATCCATCAGGGCTCGAATAGACCGCGTAAGGTCGAACTTCCTCGCTGTCGCTGTGTCCTTTGGCAGAAAAAGACCTAGATTTCCAACATAGTAAATTGACTTGTAAGCTGGCTCTTCGTTGGCCGGAAGATTCGCGTAGATTTCGTAGTATACGCCGGTCGGATCTTTAACATGATCGATTTCGACATTGAGGACAATTGCATGCCTGAATTCCCTATCGTCCAATAAATGGTTGATCTTCGCCGTAGTCTCTGGAGGTAGGTTGAGTTGGAAGCGTATTGTCTCGTTGCTTAGTCCGACTCCCGTTTGAGAACTGACTGCGAGTTGTTCAGGTGCCGTGGGCGGAAATTGTTGTTGAGGCTCTTCCGCGCGGGGAGCAGGACGTGCCATTTGTCGTGCCAAGGGCGGGCAACAGGGCGGGTCATCGTCGTAGCGGTAATCCAACTGCGCAACAGTATCCAGAGCGTCCTTAATAGACTTGCTCACGAGAGTTCCCGTTTCGTCGTAGAAGCTGAATGAGGTGTTCATCCAATTGGTGTCCGATGTGGGGTTTGCCCGTCCGCCACCCTTGGCTACCCAGACTTTCCAAAGGTGATCAATTTCGCAGTGGTGCTCAAAGAAGATGGGATCATTCGCCGACACTGTCGTATTCTCCATGTACGGAGGGCCGACCTGCCCGTGAATCACATCGTGAGGTTGCGACTCGAGGTCGCCCTGACTGGTGTCGAAGTGGCATGGAGCTGGCGGAGTGCCTGGGGGCGGGCCGCCACCGAAGTTCCCAGGGGAAGAACCTTCGAACGTTGTATCCATCATTGCTATTGAATCATCCGCGGCCGAAGCGGCAAGAAATTCACCTGCGTTCATACTGCGGCCAGGTACATAGAGCGGGTTGCAGCCCGGATGGGAGGCTGGGTCGCCGGCGCAGTCGACGGCTGGCGTCCTGAAAGCTGAAGGAAGCGTTTGCTCGGACGAGGACTCGTAGTTCCAGTAGGGAAGCGTAAGGTTGGGGTCGCCGGATGCCGCACGCAAAATTCTCTCGAAGTAGTACAGATACATCCGGTGCCAGGGGAAGAACAAATCGCTGTAATGCTGGCACTGGTCCCAATGCGAATTCGAGGCATCTCCCATTGGGCACATGCCACTCGAGTTGACTGTCGAGTGGATGTTCGCCTGGTACGTGAACCCTGTTGGATCGTTCGGATTGACCTGGGAACGTTGCATCATCACTCTAAAACCTTTTTGCAACGAGGCGATTTGCGCGGACGACAGTTTCGCGATGTCCTGCCTCGTATGCACCTGCTGACATCCCACGGTCACCGAGTTGGAGTAGACGATGTTCGACCCTATGTACTCGGCGACTTGAATGTCTTCGCCATTACTAAAAGTGGCTGGCGGAGCGATGTCGAGCGCGACCTCGCCGGGAGCAGACCCGCCGTAGCCGATCACCGTCGTCCCACCCTTAAGAAGAACCAGTGTGGCATTGACCGTGGAGTTTTGAACGAAAGCGGCCGGTTGTCCCGGGCAGATGGGGCTGAGTAATGTGGGCGGTGGAATTTTGGTCGTGGGATTTACCGGCTTCGACTTGCCGCAGGGCTTGCAGAGCGTCTGCTCCGCCCGGATATCGGAGGTCGTAGTCACCCGATGGGCCAGACCGACGGAGTTGCTGGAGGCAGTTGCGAGGGAGGTGGAGTCGGGAGTCGTGCCATCGTTTACCTGAATCCGTGCACCGGTATACAGGTGATCGAGAGTGACGGCGTCGTTGTTGACGATCGGTGGCTCCACTACGGGTGGGTGGCACGGACTTGGCTGGGCCTCAATTTGCTTTGCCGGCCCGTAGTTACTGTGAGCGCCCGTGCAGGCCGATTGTCTCGCTCTAACCTCATGGGCCGGTGTTGTTTTGGGCGGCGCATCGAGCGGCGAAACTGTTGGCGGGTCCCATCCATCGCTGCTGTAGAAGTTGGGAATGGTATCGGTGCCGATGACTTGACTTGCTGTTGCGTCCTGCACCTCGAGTTTGACGCCCGATACCAGACCGTCTACCTGGACGATCTGCCCACAAGCATAAAAGGGCGGGAGGACATCCGGGTTGTTCAACACCTTCGGCATCGCACCCACTTTCATCAGCGCGGAATATGCGCTGGTTACGCCGTTGACCGTCTGCGTCGCCTCGACTTCATCGTTGGTGTGCAACGCCTGAGTCAGGGGAATGGCATCGTGACCGAAAAAGCTCGTGACTGGCCCCCCGATCAACTTGGGAGTCGGAGAAACCGCGAGATAAACCTTAATGGTGGCATGGGGCTTGAAGGAATCTGCGTAAACCTTGGTCGCGCATTCGTTGGTCTGGTGGACGCGCGGCGGCGACAACGTGGGCCTGCCTTGGGGGTCTTGGATGGGGAACTGCTTGGGAATATCCAACTTCAACTTCGACTTGTCCTGGGCATAGGCCACGACACCAATGAATAAAATGGCTGATGCGCTAAGCAGAACGCAGACAGAGGCTATTTTTGCGATTTTGAGCATGCGATGCTTTGATTCACGGCACACCATAGAAAACGTAGTTGGCCTTATAGGGAACGTGCCGAACGAGTCCCAGGCCCGTGGGCGGCTCCTTTGGCGGTGCTCCGTCTTCCGTGAAAACGCGCTGCACGTACTTTACACCGCTCAGCAGTCCCTTGCCGTCATTGTGCGAGACTTCGAACAGGACCCACTGACAAGCCGTCGGATCGGGCGAGGGAAATGTCTTTTTTGCCTCCACCGTGATCTTGCCGCCGTCCGATGCCGTCCACGTTGTTTCGGAAACAAGCCTGACCAAGATGGGGCCGCGATCGAGAGGCCGATCGGGATCGAATCTCCACAAACTGGCGGCGCTACCTTTCGGTTCCCACACTACCCCAGCGGCATTCTGCGGATCGCGCACCGATTCGTAAATGATTTCTCCCTCGCCGCGCAGGGCCAACGAGACCACGGCGCCAGCCCCGGGAGCGAGTTGTCTTAGTACGATCTGCGGCAAGAAGCGCATGCTCTCGGCGTCCTGATAGTGCATATAGGGATCCATGCCAGACGATGGATTTGGCTGAAAAGGTCTCAACGCCCGATGCTTTCCCCCCGCGGGCCCAAGTTCATACGCGATCAGGTCGCCCGGAGACGCGGTTTTATTGCAGTTGCCACCGCCGGTGCCTACAAATACTTTTCCATCCGCGATCGTAGGTTCCAACCAGTGTCCCAAGGAGCAGAATCCGGTATCCCAAAGGTATTGCAGATTCTCCGCGTCGAAGGCATAGAGACGTCCGGGATAGGCGCTCGGGTCGCTCGGGGCCGTGCCCGGCACATAGGTCTGTGCCGCCGGGAGCGTGGCCCAAACGATTCCCGTGCCTGAGGCATTGCCAAAGGCGGAGATGGAAATCATCCCACCCGGCATAATGTGGTTCAAAGCCTTAACCGTCGTCGTCTTATTCACGGGCGTGGGATCGATCGCGTTGGTGGTCGTATTAAAGCGGTACTGGCGTAAGACGTCCTTCTCTCCCCAGACATACAGGTAGCCGTAAGTGGGGTCGGGTCCGCGCCAGTAATTTGGGGAACCATGGAGATGCGGTCCCACAGAATAGGTTTGATCCCGCGACGGGGTGCTGTACTGATTTGTGGAAGCCGTGAGCTGCTGCAGAAGATCCATGGAATCGCGCTTGAGCAGATACATGTACCCGGTTTTCCCGCCCCCGATTACAAGGTTTGTCCCGGGGATGGTCATAGTGCCACCCGCTCCAAGATCGACATCGTTTTCTTCGAGTATTTTCGCGTCGGGAGGCGTGTAAGTCGCCGAAACCAGGGTTGTTCCGCTCGCCGTCAACCGGATAAACGCATCGCCGAACATGCCGTTCGGAACATCGGACTTGCCATTGCCGGTGAGGAAATAGACGGTGCCGTCGGGGGCGGCGGAGAGACCCGCGCCGCCTCCCCAGATCCCCGCGCCCTGTGCTTCGTGAGAAGTAAAAGGCAGAGGGGTGGTGGCGTCCTTTGACGCGGAGCTGCAGAAGACCCCTTGCTGCGTCAAGTCCGATGCGCGGTAGCGCATCACCCAGCCGTGGTACTCGATGATCTCTTCGCGGAAGCGCATGCCGAAGGCGATATAGAGAGAACCGTGGTCCAACAGGAGCGCGACGTGATTGTTTTGGTTCTTCGCCTGGAAGTTCACTTTAGTCCCGTCGGTTCCCGTGAGCGAAGCCGACACCTGCACCCTTTTCAACTCGGTCCCATCGCGATAATCCAGCGCCACCAGCCAGAACGCGACGTCGAGGTTTGCCAACTGGTCCTCATACGTGACACAGCCGGGAGTCGGATGCTTGTGGTCGGCGCAATCCGCTGTAGCCTGCGACTGGTTCTTCGTGCTGAAGAGCACATACATTCTGTGGCTGGCCACATCGATCACAGGCGTCGACGAGATTCCACGCGCCATCGTCCGGTGGGCCGCGGGATCAGAATCTTTGAGATTGATATGCCATTCCTCCACGCCGGTACCACTTGAATCGGCATCCAGGGCATAGACCGAATTGTTCATCGTCGCCACGAACAGACCGTTGACGCGGCCCTTTGCCAAGCTCCGCCGCACGTAGAGCGGCTGGGCGAGGATGGCCTCATCTACCGGATGGTCAAACCTCACTTGCATCCCACGCGCCAGAACCGCGGCCGGCGTGAGGACGGTCTCGTTCAGGTTCGTCCCGCTGCGATAGTTGTTGTTGTGCTGCGTGATGACGTTACCGCCACCCGAACAATCCGCGATCACGGTATTCGATTGTGGGCTGACCACGCTCCCAACGTATTGCACCACCCAGACCGTGTCGCCCAGGGCAAAGTTCCCGCTGCCTAGACTCATCTTCACATCGCCCAGATCTCCTCCCGCCATGCCTGCGATGGCGCCATTCCGGTAGAGCATGAGGATCGAATTCGGATATGAATTCGCCACCGTCACATACGGCTGTCCTTCGCAAACCGGCGGCACGATCGCCACTGCGTCAAGATTGTCGCTCGGCCCCAGCGGAGTAGAAAACTTGCTCTGGTTGCAAAGCGTTTGCCTCGCTTGTATGTGTGAGCTTGCGGTAGTTGCCGGCTGCACCGGCGCCTTATCCCGGTTCGCGTTGGCAAGTCCGCCGCCCGCGGGCGCGCCGTTGTCGGTCACCTGCACGTTGGCCCCTACGTACAAGCCGTCGACCACCACCACCTCGGCATGCAGTGGATACTTCTCAACTATTGGGCTTGGCTGAGGATTCGGCGCGGCATTCACGGGGGTCGGCGGCTTGGATGACTGGCTGACTCTCTTGAGGCCGGGGCCAGTTGGGCACGCGGTCTGGACGGCGGTCACTTGGTCGGTCTGCTTCAAGCTCGCCGTCACCACAGGCGTCCATGTCTGTGTCACATCCGCCTGGCCAATCGACGTCGTGCCGCCATTCCGAAACACGTCGACAATGGTACCGGGATTCAGGTTGTCCGCCGGAACGATTTGCCCGCACTCGTACAGAGGCTGGTCGACAACCGGCGTGTTCAATGGGGGGTAAGCGCTCACCACCATGGGATCCCGCGATGGGTCACTCGTGAAACCGTTCACTTCTTGCGTGGCCGTCACCCGGTCGCCCTTGTGCAGCGGTGTTGGCACTTGGATGTCCACCTCGGCGTAACGCGGATTCTTGGTGGTCACCAGGCTCCCGTTGACGTACAACCTGACGGTGGCGTGCGCAATGAATCCAGTGACGTGGACCGCCGGGGCGCACTCGCCCACCTGCCCTACTATCGGCGGCGAGAGCACTTCTCCGCTCCGGATCGGGTACTGATTATTGAGCTGCGGCTCGTCGGCGCGGCCCTGCGGCGCCACCACCGACGAAACTACCAGCAAGATCCCATACAGCCATCCGCGCCTCACCATGTAGAAAGTCTCCGGCTTATTAGTTTCCTTTCCAACCCGAATGGGGAAAGTCATTTCAGCGGTCGACCCGCTGTGCCCTGCGCCGGAACGGCCAAGCTCTTTCGGATGTGCCGCAATCTTTACCAGTTCAGCTAACGAATGTCAGGAAATTTCGCTCTAAGGCCATGACCTATTTTGTTATCAGACACAGTACTACAAAAGCGGAAGCAACATTTCTCAATTGGGCTCTCACGTTCGGGGATACTTCTTCAAATTGCCGTAAGGTGGGCTCGTGCAAACTAGATGGACGGTTTCGCTCTTTATCCAGCCTAAGGACCGCGAATCTCCGGTCTCGATGAAATGCGTCGTAAAAGCATCCTGCACGCCCGCTTTTTAACAGCTTTCCCAAACGTTGCAAGCGCGCGGGCGAATCCAAACGGGCAGCCAAAGCTTTGGAGTGAATGGCTCAAGGCCACTCGGCAGTAAGTCAGCTCTTTTGAAGCATGCCAGGAAGGAAAGCGATGGGAGGACGCGTCGCGCTCAAAAGCGCTTCGCGCGAAATTCAGAATAGTGCGTATGTCTTTCGCGATAGCTTTGGAAGTCCGCACGCGTCCTCGCGTCGCGTTGAATTGGCTGGCGTGCCAAGTCGCAGCTTGCAACACTGATGTTATAAGCGATAAAGGCACGCCTTCGCCAAGACTACGGCGCGACAGCATTACAGTGAGGGTAGTCGTGCTGTGTGGGACGACTCTGGTATCGTTGGAGTGTACCCTCTATGTGGCCGGTTTATAGAAGGACGGCGGCGCTACGCACTGGTTCGTGGCGGCGTCAAAATAGCTTGCAACAGAAAACGTCTCAATTCCAGCCGTTACCCCTTGTCCGTACAGCGCTTTGCAGCCGTCGCACAACTCCTTCGGTGCGCCGCCATTGTCTCCAATCGCCTCGACAATTTCGTGGGTTGCCACAGCAATCGTGTCATTCAGGTTACTTTGCGCGCCTACATATGCAAAAAGGACTTTTGTGTTGGCTGGGCCCCAGCGAAGGGTTGAATGATAACCTAATGTACGGGGATGATCCGTCGCCTCCCCGCCGCGTGGCGTTATGACGATGTAGACAGGTATGGTGTTACTGAATTTGTCCGGCGAAGGAACGCCGCTGGAAAAACTTGTTTTAATGACTTTAGTTATATCATCCTTTACTGTAAAAAGTGTGGTAAACTTACTGTCCCCCGGTGGCCATGGTGGTTTGGTCAACGGGGTTGGAGAACCGGCGATTATAACCTGCTTGACCTTGTACTGGGCAAGTGACGTGAAGTAACCGGCGCCTGCTATTTCGGTTAGGGCACTACTCAGGTCTGGACCGGTTAACGTGGATAGCCATTTCGTTTGTGACGGTGGCTGTGGCGGTCCCCAGAGCATTAGAACGATTGTATAGTCAAGGCCTTTGGATGGCTCGACGAATGCCACGATTGGAATGGGAATGGACGCAGGATTCCAGCTATTTCCCTGAATGAGAAGAATGGCGGTGCTCTTATCGGGGGTCGAGACGGTCGGTGCAAATTGAATATTTACTTCAACGTATTGTCCGGTGGCCACAGCCAGAGGTTTGAATCTATTGGATTCATCGGATTGCTCTTGTTGTACAGGCACTTGTATCTTGACCGGCGGCGACGGCGGTTTCGTCCCAGGAGGCAATTCGCCAGGATCCGGAACTTCCAGTTCGGTTTCCGTGATAAAACTCTTCACGGACAAAAGTGTCAGGGCGCCGCCAGAAGTGTCATCGGAAATGCTGGCCGTCACGTTTGCGGGCGCGGAAAGAACTCCGCAACTCGTGGAATCGATTATCGATCCTCCTCGCGGAATCACTCCGCAGTTGATATTGGCCGGATCGAAATTAACAGTTGACATGCGGTCCTCCTGCTCGCCAGGTAAAGCCTGAAAGAATTAATCGAATTTTCATAGTGTGTTCCTTTCCAACCCGAATGGGGAAAGTCATTTCAGCGGACGACCCGCTGTGCCCTGCGCCGGAACGGCCAAGCTTTTTCGGATGTGCCGCAATCTTTACCAGTTCAGCTAACGAATGTCAGGAAATTTCGCTGTCAGGCGCTGACCTTTTTTGTCATAGGACGCGGCCCTAGCTTCAGTGGATTTCTAATTCAAGAAAGAGTTTTTGCGCCTGTTTTCACCAGCTTGGGCCGCCTTGCGGACGCTAGGTGTTCACCGATTTCAGATTCGCGCGGCGTTGCACAGAATTGCGCGGTTTTGCAGCCAAAAATTTCCAGACCGTAGAAAACAACCGTGAACGATCAGGGATTTATTCTGGCGCGCGTTAGACGTTGCATGTTTCTCGCGTCCCGGATCCAAAGACCGGCGGTGCGCGGCGTGAGGCCTAGCGCAGACTTTCGTGCTTCTCCCCGCTAAATTGATTCTGGGTAGTTGCTAAAAAGCGCACTCGGTGCTAGCTCCGCGTCAGCAAGGCAAACAAAACGATTAGCCGCGTATCAGGCGAGGCCTTATATGAAAGTTAGGTGACGCCTGACTAGACAGATTCGCTCGGTTTCCCTAAAAAGGCGGTCGCTATTTAAACGGATCTGAATCAGGCGGAGCACTTTCCCTCCCGCTGGGTTCTTTCGCCTTCTCCGGACCCGCGATTGGAATGCAATTCAATGCAGCGGGAAAAAACGAAAGGGATAATGACTTCACCGCAAATCCAACTAAAACAAACGATTTCAACCTTTATCAATTTTCGAGAACCTCGCCCGAAAGAGCTCGAAACACCGGAGGAGAGAACTAGGTGTGTCCATCAGAGAATTGGGAAGCGATCTTGGAAGAAAAGCCGCGTAGCGCTCAGCAAATTGTCGCATCGCGCTTCGGTCGGAGTGGCGGCCTGCCTAGTTGCTGTGGTCTGTCCCGCGCTGGCACAGGATCACAAGGTACCCATCAACGAGCAGTGGCCAATCAAAGGCCCCAAAGGGCAGTCCGAGCTTTCCCCGCCTCATGTCGAGCCGACCAACGAGTGTTCGAAGAGCGTTTATGTCGATGGGTTCATTCCCGGCGCGACTATCATCGTCTATAGTTCAGGCACTTCAATTGGAGCGCCGCTTGTCAGCACTTTCGGCTTCGCCGACGTTCCTGTGCCCCAACTGAATGCAGGCGACAAGATTACCGCGACCCAGACCGTAAATGGGGTCAAGAGCGCTCCATCAGCGATCATGACAGTGGGGAAGATGCCTACAACCTTGCCGAAACCGAGGGTCGAACCCAAGATCTATGACTGCGGACACATCGTTCCCGTGTACAATCTGGTGCCGGGCGTTACAATCGAGGTCCGCGACGACACCGCCGGTAGCACCGTCGGAACTGGAGCTACCCCGAACCTGTGGGGCGGGGATTGGGATCCGGTCGAGACCTCCCCTCTCGTCAAAGGCCACAAGATCAGTGCTAAAGTCAGCGCCTGCACCAACGTGCCGAGCGTGACTTCCGCACCAGTCACGGTTCTCGCTGATCCGTCGCCTCTGGTTGCGCCGACACTCGATAAGCCGATCATCGGCAACGATGCCATCACTGCCCACGGGCTCTACATCGGATCGGCCCTGCAGGTGTTTCAACCCGGTCTGATTGGATCTGGCTACTCTACGGCCGAGACGAACTGGATAAAGGTGGCCCCGATCAAGGCATCGCCGACGGTAACCGCAGAACAGGATCTTTGCTCGAAAGGTCCAAAAACTCCGCCCTACACGCCAACCAACAACATTCCGGCGCCGATCCTAGTGGGACCCATCTGTCCCGGCCAACCGGGGGCCATCGTCCGCGATACCACGATCAACGCCACCCTGGTCTTGCTCAAGAACAACGCGGTAGTCGGTTATGGTGGAGCGGCTAACGGTGATGTTCCTTTGAATCTCGCGCCACCCAACGCCTTTGCAGAGGGCGACAAGGTGCAGGTAGTGGAATACATCGGCAGCAACGTAGTTTTTTCGAACACTATCATCGTCGGCTGCACGAACACGGTGACCTACCACAACGACCCGCAAAGAACGGGCTGGAACCAGTCTGAAAACACGCTCAAGCCGAGCAACGTGAATCCTAAGACCTTCGGCTTCATCACCAAGACCGATCTCGACGACCAGGTCGACACGCAGCCGTTGGTGGTTACTAACCAGCAGTTCGACGGGGAAGCCCACACCGCAGTCTACGTTGCGACCGAAGGCAATACCGTCTATGCCATCGACTCCTGGTCGGGTGCAATCCTTTTGCAACGTAACCTGGGCAAGCCCATCGGTACTCCCTTGGGCTGCGCCAACAACGGGCCGCACGTGGGCATCAATGGAACCCCCACCATCGATTTGGAGAGGCGAACCCTCTACGTGATCGCCTACACCACGGTTTCGGGAAACCCTGCCTACCAACTCCACGCCCTTGATCTGGGAACGCTGGATGACAAGCCAGGTTCGCCCGTTACGGTTTCTGGATCGAACGCGGGGTTTACCTTCAACGCATCGGTGCAGCGGCAACGCTCTGCCTTGCTGCTAGCTAACGGAAACGTGTACGCAGCGTTTGCGAGCTTCTGCGACTTCAGCGCCGACAAGTCACGCGGCTGGGTGTTCGGATGGAACGCGGCTACGCTGGCGCCCTTGCCGGCAAACGAGCTCACCAACAAGCTGACGACCTCACCGGCGACTTTCTTCCTGTCCTCGATCTGGATGTCAGGATACGGAGTGGCCGCGGACTCCAAAGGTGACATCTTTTTCGTCACCGGGAATTCCGACTACAAGGGAAATAGTTACACGGGTACGACCAATATTCAGGAGAGCGTCGTGAAAATGCCCGCGGACCTTTCCGCGGTCGCTGACCTTTTTACTCCTTCAAACGTGTTCACGCTGGACAAACATGACACGGACTATGGTTCCGGTGGCGTGATGGTGCTGCCCGATCAGCCCGGCAAGATCCCGCACCTGGCGGTGGCGGCCGGGAAGGATGGCCGTAATTTTATTCTCAACCGCGACAACATGGGCGGATTCAACAATCCCGACATTCCCAAGTTCGTGCAGATCGATGCCTGCTGGTGCGGTCCCTCCTACTTCAAAGGATCAGATGGAGTAGGGCGCGTGGTCAGTAGCGGAGGCCTCGTGGCCAAGACCTGGCAGGTTAACACGTCGCTCAGTCCTGCGCTCAAGTTGGAGGCTTCCTCGCCGTCACTGCCGTCGGGTCCACAGGACGGTGGCTTCTTTACTACGGTTTCCTCGAACGGAACCACCGCGAACACAGCCATTATCTGGACCATCGCGCGGCCCTCCGGAACCGATGACCACCTGACCCTTGTGGCCTTCAACGGCACCGCTTCGGGAGGATCGCTGGCGCAACTATGGCCAGGCACATCAGGGCCATCAGGGGCCGCAGGACTCTGGCCCAACACCGGAACGAACAAGAATCCGCTGACCATTTCCGGCAACGCAAATCTGGTCCCCACGGTGGCGAATGGCCGGGTCTATGTGCCGAGCTACAAGCAATTGCAGATCTTTGGACTGAGGCCCTGGTTCATGAAGATCGGCGTGTTACCCAATAGGTTCGCCGCGATAGAACAGGCGCGGCCGGAGATTGTCAGGCCGGAGGAGATTCCAGGCGCGGCGTATTGGGGGACCGTGAAGAGCGTGAACGAGAACAAAATCACAATCCTGCTCCGCACGGGGAAGACGTTGACAGTCGATCTGAGTGAAGCCACTAAGGCCGGGACCACAATCCATCCGGTGGTCGGAGAAAAAGTGGCCGCGAACGGTACGCTTAACGAAGATGGGACTCTTTCAGCGCGCATTCTGACTCGGGCTAAAGGTCCCGCGAGTTGGGGAACCGATACCGAAAAGTAGAGTCCAACGGAAGCGCCCATTGCGCTCGGATTGCCAGGTCAGCTGTACGCCTTGGTCCCGGCTATTTGGCCGTTTGTTGACGCCAATGTACGCGGCTTCCAGGCACTGGACACGGGACAAGTTTTGGTAGTGGGAACAGGCGACAATCTGTGGTTAGAGCAGGCGCCGTTCGGCACGGTCCCCCGCCCCGCCAGCAAGTTGACGGTAATGTGTGGTCGTTCTTTGCGCCTCACGGCACGCTCACCGCTTTTGTGTTTGGCAGCGACGGTAAGCTATGGTTGGAGCAACCGCCCTATGGGAAGGTCCCGCCCGACGCGCCAGGAAGTTGACGCGAACGTGCGTGATTTTCGAGCGATCGCACTGCTTAATTGGGTCTGGGTTCTAGGCGAGGATGGCAACCTATGGTTGGAGCAAGGGCTTTTCGGCAAAGTCCCTCCAAGCCGTCAGCAAATTGATGGCGATGTCTTGGGTTTTTAGCCCATAGACCTTGACCACGTACTTAGAACAGATGCAACCTTTGGCTAGAGGAGTTGCCATTCGGACGCGTCCCACCCAATCGGGAGCAGATCGACGCAATGTGCAATACGTCAGCCGGTTCCGGTAGAAGCACCACATGGCCCCCGCGAGTGTAAGGCACAGTTCGGCTTAGTGGCCGAAGCAGTGGCGAAAGTCCGCGAGCGCAGGGGCAGAAACGGTACGTCAAGCTTTGTCTGCATGCTGTTAAACGGACTAGAGTTTACGCTCATCAATTCGTCGCAAACCTAGTTTAAGTGATCAATTTGAATCGCACTTCAGGTATGAACACAGTATCCTTATTGCCCGGAGTAGTTGCTCCTCGGCCACCGAAGGTCGCAGAACGCGGAATCATGTTTCTGCCCCATGCTCGAGACGCGATCACCGGAACTAGCTTCGAAGAGAACCTGGCACTAATTTCAGACGATCTTCGACGAGAATAGCCGTGCAATATCGACTCTCACTCAGTTGTTACAAACACCCTGTGGGAATGCGCTATACGGCCAAATGCCCGTCACGCCGGCCCTTCTAAGGGTCGATCCGATCTGGGACCATTCCTAAACCCAGACCGTCAGCTGACACCCGCGAATCGCAGATTCGAGTTCCAGAAAAGCGGTCAGCCTTTCATCCGGACGCACAACGAAACGCTTTCCGGGTCGTAGCGTTAGTCATTAGGGACCAAACTCGTTCGGTCGGAAGTTTTTTCGATTTCCTTCGCCAACGCCGCAACATCAGAGGTCGAAGATTCGTGTTTCATAAAGTCAGCCAGATCACGCCTGGCTTGTTCGGCTCGCGAGTCGTGAAGCGCATCATAGCAATCCTTCCGTGCCTCGAGGAATTTCCTCTCCCAGGGAAAGTTTGGTTCGAGCGCTTCAATCGCGGGCAACGTGTAGGCGCGCGCTTTGTTTCCATCGAGATAAAAACCTATGGTGAGCAATGTTCCGATGCGGTCGGTGTCATTGTTATAAAGACATAGCGGCGTGCGCAAAGCATTGTGAAGAAGAAGGGTCGCTTGCTTCGATAGATCAGAAGTTGCGATTGCTTGCGCGCGCAAGATGGAGCGCCTGATCAACTCGTCGGCCGGCCATGGATCGTCATGCACCGCAACAAAAAATTTCAGCAAACCATCGGTGGCGTCCGCCAGTCTTTGCTCTCGCCAGGCAAGTTCAGCCCGAATTGCCTCGGCCTCCGATGGAAGTAGCTGACAGAGCTTGTCGATGTAGGCAAGGGCGGCATGATCGCCGGCTTCGGCCAGACATTCCGCGACCATTACCAATTCAGTTAAATTTTTCGGCTCGTCTGGTTGCGCGCGCCAATTGCTTAATGCGCCAGGCAGATCGTCCTTCGTGTAACTGTTGAAAGCGGCGGCGCGACTCTGCTGCTGCGGGGTCAAGCCCAATTGAACCTTCTCGGCGGAATTCCGGAACCCGTATAATAAAAGCCGCGCCTCATCCACGCGAGACCAATCGACTTCTCCATTGTAAATCCGGGGGCGATCGACCTGTGCGGCGTGCGCGCTGGATCGAATATCTTCGAGGCGAAAACCAGATAATAGGCTCACACTGCGTGCGAGAGTGAACTCGATCACGGTGCGATCGTCCGTATTGAGCGGTCCGGGATGAAGTTGCTGCAGCGTCCGCGCCACATTCATATTGCCAACATAATGAGCGAGGAAATCCTCGAGGCCGTATGCGCGCCAGGCGGCGAGCAGCCCGCTCTTGAGAGGCTCCTCCGCCAATCGAGCACGCAATGCTTCCGCATCGTAGCGAACTGGTTCGTGCAATGCGACGAGTAACAAATCACCGTTCTCTGTTTGCCATGATTCGATATTCGCAAAAACCGATCCGAGGGTGCGATAAACAATTTCAACAGTACCATCATCGATCTCGTAAGCTTGTAGCCACTGAAGAAACATCCCGCCTGGCTCCAGGCGCCGATCGATCGAGCGGTAATACTCCCTTGTAAAGAGCCCGGCCACGCCTGCTCGAAATGGGTTCGACGGCTCTGAAACGATGAGATCGTATTTCTCTCGTGTAGTAAGAAGCAGCTCGCGCGCGTCGCCAATCGTAATGTGCAGCTTCGAATTGTTCAGCGCATCGTGATTGACTGGCGCGCAATCTTTCGCGACCCGCAGAACGACCGGCTCAAGTTCGACAACGTCGACCTTTTCGACGCTCGTCATAGCGGCAAGCCATCCAGCCGTGCTCCCCGTTCCCAAACCGACGACCATGGCCTTTCGGGGATGTGGATGCAGCGCGACACCGATCAAGCCGCACATAATTTGTGTCCCTGCGTCCATCTTCGCGCTCCCATCGCTGCGACCATTCACAATGAACGAGAATCCGTTCTTGGTGAGCGCTATGCTGCTTTCGATTCCATCGGCTTCCCACAGGTTTCGATTGCGAATTCTTTGCATGAGATCTTGCAACTCGTTTGGCGAAGCTTCTGTTTTGCGGAGTCGACCGACACCGATCTCGCTGTGACGCCAGAATGCCGTCGGTCCCCTCGCAGCCAGCATGCAAAGCGCGAGCGCCACGGTGGCGAGCGTGGTTGAAATTCGAAGCCAATTCCATCGCTCACGTAACGCCAGAACCGCAGCCACTATGGCAAGAATCGCGAGGACAACCACAACCACTCTCCACACGCCGGGTGCGGAAAACAGCGGTATGAATCCGAAGCCACCAGCGAGCGAGCCGATGAGCGCGCCGGCTGTATTCCAAGCGTAGGCCGCCCCGGTTTGCGAACCAACGGACTTTCTTCCTTTGCCGAGCAGCGCAATGAGCAACGGAAATTGCAGGCCGGAAACGAATGCCGCCGGGAACACCACGATCAAACAAAGCGCCGTCCAAGCGATAATGTGCCCGTGAAAGCCGAGGGTTCCGAGCGGTTGCAAAAGCATTGCCGCCAGCGCAATCCTGTCGCCGAGCGCGTAAGGTAATACAACGAAAAAAGCCTCCGCGGCACACGTTAAGGCGAAAAATTGCAGCGAAGCCGATCGCTTCAGACCAAAGGCCGCGTAGGCCGCGCCGCCGAGTCCAATGCCGAAAAGAGCAACGGCAAGAATTAAACCGAAGCAAAATGTCGATCCACCGAGAAGCGGCGCGAGCATTCGATACCAAACCATTTCCATCAAGAGGAACGCAAAGCCCACCAATGCCGCCGAACTCAGCACGAAGATCGGGGGCGTTTCTACGTCCGATTCTTCTTTGTTAAGCTTGGAGGACCGATCTGCATCTCGCGGCGATTCAGTCATCGAGTTCGATACGCTGAAGGCCAGCAACGTCACGACCAGATTCAACACTGCCGCTAACAAAAGCGTGGTGCGATTGCCAAAGTGCTCGAAACAATAAAAGGTTCCCGCGACTGCGCCGGCCACCGCGCCCAGTGTATTGACCCCGTACAAAACGCCGACTGATTTTCGCGAAATATCGTCACGCGCAACCACTGCGCACACCGCCGCGGGCAAAGTTCCACCCATGAGAAAAGTTGGCGTGCCAATAATTATGGCCACGAGGACCAGCCGCACGGTCGTCGCACCAAACATTCCCATCGTTGCTGCTCCGCCGAGGGCAATGTAAAAATAACGTGCGGCAACGATGAGCAGAAGTGAGAACACAGCGCTAATCGCGATGAAGAGTTCCAATCGCGCGTAAAAGGCCAGCGGCTTAGCCTTCGTTTCGGAGCGGCGGCCGAGAATAATTCCGCCAATGCCCAGGCCTGTCATAAAAACGCCGATCACTGCCGCCGTCGCGGCGGTCGAGCCGCCAAAAATCAGGCGAAATTCCCGAAGCCAGGTTGTTTGATAAACGAGCGCGCAAAACCCGGATCCAAACAAAAGCAGCGGAACAAATCGGCGAGCTGGCGAAGAAATCGGAATTGTAGTCTCTGGCTTTGCCATTAATTCATTCGCGCTCTTGAAATGCCCCGCCTTGATTAACGGCTCTGGATTGGTACTTCAAGAAAATCCGGGCGAACTGACTTCGCCGTGGGATCTTTGCCGCTGACAGACAAGAGTGTTTCAATCACGTTTTCTCACGGACTAATGCAACGCCGCATAGGACGGCGGGTGCGTAAGCAGCAAAGCCCCGAACCTCGTTGTTGTCGCCCTGTCAGCGGTAAAACATCTCCCCCCTTCGATATCCCGCGTTGAGCAACCGTTGCAGTACACATAACGCCGAGTCAATCTTAATAACGCCGAATCGATTTTACCTATGAAAGGAGCAGCCGCCAAGCTGCCATCGCGTTATTCTTGGTTCGAATCCAAGCGGGGTAGCCACCCTCTAAAGCGTCGATTTCCCTCTGGTAAATAGGCCAATTTCGGTGTTGCGCATTTGCACGCATAAAAACCCGCAATTACTTGTTTTTACTTGCAAAAATAGCAACAGTTGCTACCAGCTATGGGCACAGAACTGCGCCCGAGATTAAAAATTCTCGTGCGACCCTCGAGGAAGCGCAATCGGCGATTCGATCGTTTATCGTCAACCAAAAAAGGGGAAGGTTGGTGTCAGGATAGATATTCTCCATCCTCCTGAATATCATCCTCGCGCCGCCCCGATTCCAGAAAGGCAGTGGGTCTATGTTGGCTACATTCCAGTGACAGTTTCTCAAACTGAGTAAGAACCAAGTTCAAAATATTAAGAAGATCGAACATCAAGCTACGCTTATTCCGTCCAGTTATGGCGGGCGCTAACCAGCTAAGTTACTTGCCGTCACACGATGCCGTCATTCGCGTTTATGATAACGCTGGCAACGTGATCGAAACGCACGAGCACACGGGCGATTTCGTCGAGCCCTAGAGCTTCCTCCGATTTCGATACGCACTTTCATTAGGCAGAATTTTCTTGCCCTCGCGCGGAAACCAGCGCAACACGGATGGCATGGAAAAGTCACGTCACCCTTTTTGTGGCGCGGGCGGTGGCCAGCCGAGGGCGGCGCGTCGGTCCTTCCAGACATCAGTCCGAATTACTGACGAATGTTCTTCCCGCTCATCTCGTACGCGAGCAGAGCGATGTCAGCGTCGGTCATGATGCGCACCAGTTCGGGGAACTTTGTTTTTGGGACCCAGCCCAGCTGCTTCTTGGCCTTGGAAGCGTCGCCAATCAGTACGTCGACTTCTGCCGGGCGATAATATTTCGGATCGATCTCGACATACTTTTGCCATTCCAAACCGGCGTGACCGAACGAGAGGTCGAGAAAGTCTCGGATGGTGTGGATTTCCCCAGTGGCAACGACATAATCGTCGGGTTTGTCTTGCTGGAGCATAAGCCACATCGCCTCGACGAATTCCGGCGCATACCCCCAGTCGCGTTTGGCATCGAGGTTTCCGAGATAGAGTTTCTTCTGTACGCCAGCTTTAATACGGGCGACGGCGCGGGTGATCTTGCGGGTGACAAAAGTCTCACCACGGCGTGGAGATTCGTGATTGAACAAGATCCCGTTGCTTGCGTGCAGATTGTAAGACTCGCGATAGTTCACAGTCATCCAATAGGAGTAAACTTTGGCCGCTCCATAGGGACTGCGCGGATAGAACGCAGTGGTTTCGCGCTGCGGCATCTCCTGCGCCAGACCGAACATCTCGCTGCTGCTGGCTTGATAGAATCGTGCTTTCGGCGCTGCCTTGCGCGCCGCTTCAAGAATGCGCGTGGTCCCCATTGCGGTTACGTCACCGGTGTATTCCGGAATATCGAAGCTCACGCGAACATGGCTTTGCGCGGCGAGATTGTAGATTTCATCGGGTTGAATTTCGGCAATCAAGGTCGAAGTAACGACAGAATCAGCCAGATCGCCGTAATGCAGGAAAAGACGAATATCATTCCAATGCGGATCCTTATAGATGGGATCGAGGCGTTCCGTATTGAATGACGAGGCTCGTCGAATGACGCCATGAACTATGTAGCCTTTGCCGAGCAGAAGCTCGGCCAGATAGCTGCCATCCTGGCCGGTAATTCCGGTGATGAGGGCCTTTTTCATTGAAAAAGCCCAAATGTTGAAAAGCTGAAAAGCTGAAAGTCGGGACAATTGGGCGAGCGTCTCATTTCAGCTTTTCAGCGTCTTCTCAAATCAGCGACGTGGGCGGTCATTGCTGGCAACGAAGATGCTGGTTCCGTGGTGGAAGGCAAGAAATCTGAAAAGCTGCAAACTGAATTAAAAACACGCCGCAGGGATCAGTCCACGCTTGCGCCAAAGCAACGATTAAGGGATGAAGCTAGTCAATAGGGGCCAAAAGCGCTTTCCTGTGGCAAGCCATGAAAGACGAGACAAAGACCGCACTGATCACCGGCATTACCGGCCAAGATGGCTCCTACTTGACCGAGCTGCTGCTCGAACGTGGCTATACTGTCCATGGTCTTGTGCGCCGAACCAGTAATCTGTTGCGATCGCGTATCGAGCATTTGCGCGGCGACGCGGCGATCTATGGGGAGCGCCTGTTCTTGCATCATGGCGATTTGGGAGACTCAACCACGCTTCGCCGAATCTTTGCTAAAGTTCGCCCGGAAGAGGTTTACCATCTCGCTGGCCAGAGTCATGTCGGTTTAAGTTTTGAAATCCCAGAGTCCACCTGCGAGGCGGCGGGCATGGCGACCCTGCGATTGCTTGAAATTGCGCGGGATCAACCCCGCCCGCCGCGCTTTTACCACGCGTCCACGTCAGAAATCTTCGGGACCGCAGCGGAGTTCCCCCAAAATGAGAACACCTCGATGCGACCATCGAGCCCATATGGCTGCGCCAAAGCCTTTGCCACGCAGTTGGCGCGCGTCTATCGGCAGTCGTACGGCCTCTTTGTTTGTAACGGAATCCTTTACAACCACGAGTCGCCACGTCGCGGGGAAAATTTCGTGAGCCGCAAGATCACGCGCGGAGTCGCCCGAATCGCTCGGGGCATGCAAAACGAGCTTGTTCTTGGTAGTCTCGAAAGCCGGCGGGATTGGGGACGAGCTCAAGATTATGTCCGGGCGATGTGGCTAATGCTGCAGCCTGAGAAGCCGGACGATTACGTGGTGGCGACGGGGAAAACGCATTCGGTGCGTGATTTTGTCAAAGCCGCTTTTGCCGTTGTCGATCTCCCTTGGGACAAATTCGTCAAGTATGACGATTCCTTCGATCGCCCAGCCGAGCCCGCCCAGCTCATAGGTTGCGCCGAAAAGATTCAAAGAGAGCTGGGTTGGCGGCCGACCGGCACCTTTGACCAATTGGTGCGAGAAATGGTCGAAGCAGATCTCGACCAGGTTAGGGCTTAGGGGCAATGCGTTTCGATCGAGTTCATCTCGGTTTGATGCCCGGGCTTCGATGATCGGTTCAGTGGAGCTCGAGAAGTTGAGACGTTGAGAGGACTTGAGCGACATGCGGCGTTCTTAATCTACACCCAATCGCGTTGGCTTCGATCAACGGGATGAAGGAGCCAAACGATTTAATGTTCTTCAGTTCTACCGGCTAGAATTCACTGGCGTCTGTCTGGAATACCCCTCAGAGCGCTGGCAATTCGCTTGGGATTTCCATCGCTGAATTACATCGTTTGCTCAAGCACTTCTAGGCTTTTGGTCGTCAAGCGCCGTGCAACATTAAATCTTCCCAGAAATATCCCGCTCGGGAAACATCACTTTTTCTGTTGGACTTTCGCTAGCGTCGAGCTCTGTCGGCGCCAATCCGATTCCTTGAAAAATCATCGGAATCAATGAGTATCTCTCCGTTCCAAAGCGAAATCTCGCTCGACCAAGTGCGCACAGAGTGGCGGCAGGTCGCTCAAAGAACATCCACAGAAGATGAACGAGGGCCTCGAACCAGCAGCCAAGACGCTTGATCGCTGAACCGGCAAGAAGAGTTTTGTAAGGTAACAGGAATGCCTCGCAATCATTCCGAGTCAACTGGCGTGGCTGGCGCTCGCAAATTCCCCGCAGGGTGCGCTCGCCCGCCGCCTTCATGGAACCAAGGCGCGACTCATCTCGACGAAGGCTGAGCTGATTTCCATGGTAGCGCCACATTGCCAGTTTTCTTGGCAAATGCACCGAACCAGCACAAGCGGTGAGACGAAGCAACCACTCGTAGTCAGCAATAGAACCTATCTTGGTTTCAAACGGTGCCACCGCTTTTATGGACGACATGCGAACAACCAGTTGCGTTAGAGAACAATAAACACTGCGCCCGGCAAAGTGTAGCAGGCAATCGTGAGGGACGGGCCGGTAATTGAGATGACGGCATACTTCTCCCGGGACTGAAGTGCGAACGGTATCCAAACTTAACAAATTCTCAGTCGCGCGTTCGGTCAAATGACCAATCAAATCCGCAGGCAAAAGCTTGTCTCCGTTGCGATCGATAAACAAAAGGTCACACACAGCGATGCCAGCCTTTGGGTATTGAGCGCATGCCTTTAGCATCTCAGTGAGAAATTCCGGAGCCATTGTGTCGTCGCAGGTGGCAATGTGCAGAAATTCGCCGCGTGCAAGCTCCATGCCCCGGTTAAGTGCGGCGTAAAGTCCATCCTGTGGAAGCTGGTAGAGCCGAAAACGGGAATCAGTGGTTGCGATCGATTTAAAAACCTCCCAACTACCGTCGGTGGAATGGCTATCAAGGACGATCGCCTCCCAATTGGAGAACGTTTGGGCTAGAAGAGACTCGATGCGTGCGTCGAGAAACTGACGCGCGTTAAGACAAGGCAACAGAATGGAAACTCTCGGTGGCTGACCCATTGCAATTGAAACCAAAGTTGCCGGCGGTAAGAGTCTGGCGATTCAGTAGCCCCGCATCCTCTTATTGACTCAAATTTGTCCAATAAACCTAATAGGCCTTTCGCAAAGTCCATGCCATCGCGCGAGCAGTCCTACACGTCCGCGTGCGCTACCAGATGCGGTACCTTCAGAGATGGGACGCGCCGGTTTGGCAAGGTGAATTGGGAGACGATACGAACCTGCTTGAATCCAGCGCAGCGCAGCACCTCGATTAGGCACATGCCGTTCATCACCCACCAACTCCGGCGTTCCGAGTCCATGGTGGCAACCAGGCACATGACCGGAACGTGTGCGACAGCCGAGTGCTCGAACGAGGGCGACGCCGCGATGCAACGGTGCTTGGTCAGCTTGTACAGCCTTTCGAATGCAAGGATCGGGTCGCGAAGGTGCGAAGTAAAGGACCCCGCAAAAGCAAGATCGAACTTTCGGTTGCCGAACGCCGCTCGGGCTCATTTCATAGACATTAATCGGCTTACTTGTGACACGCGACTTCCTCACCCCGCTGGCAAACTCGAACGCCCCGGTGATGTGCTCGACGGTAAACCCTTGCTCGTCTGCAATGGCCTTGCGTCGCGCCTCCCGCTGCTCATCGCCACCCACGAAGTCCCAATCGAGGAAGGAGCAAATGTCCGTCGCAGTCACCGCAGCGCGCCGCCGCTCGAACTCGAACGCAAAAAAGCCGTTGCCACGCCCGACATCCAACACATCCATGCCATCCATCCGCTCCGGGAAACCGTAGTGAAGCAGCACCTCTCGAATATCATAGTCACCGTCGATGATTACTCCATTCCCAAAATCGACGGAATGATACCAGTAATATTTAGATGCCTGCTTTTGTAAATCCAACCTTACCTCCAATCGAAAAGATACTACCCTAAAAAATATCCTAACTTCCCGATTTCAGGGTGCGCGATCCGGTCCCTTATGCTGCAAAACGATTACGTTCTGGAAACAAGTCGGTCAATCGGCGTTTCGCGATCCGACGGGATTCGTCTCCAGTTTCTCTATGGCAGGTTGTTGATGAACCGCCATAGGAGAATGGATCCGTGTTTGACCTCGAGATTCCTTACGTGCGCGCCGAGCCGATCGCGTGCCGGCAAACGACAATCAATAAACGGCCCTGCATCTTCGAGACGCTTGACGCTTGCTGGGGGGTATGCCAAGTTCGCGTGGCTTAGTGGTTACGCTTAACCGCGAAGAGGCGTTCGGCGACCTGACGGCGCCGTCAAGCCGATTTTGGCCACATATTTCTCGACGATGAATTCCACTCATCCCTGCTGGTGCGGCCAGAGCGATCTCACCGATTTTTCACCTGAATACTTCTGTTGCGAAAACTGCCAGACCCTCGTGCTCAAGAACTGGCCGCCGGCGGAGCGATTCGATGTTATCAGCGATGTCGGCGATTTTTATGGACGCGGCTACTACGAATCGCACCTGCCCCGGGCCTACGGGTATCCGGAGTTGTTCGAGCGAGCGCGGAACGATTTAAACGAACGCTGCATGCATTGGATGCGAACGCTGCTGAAGTATCGGCTGCCACCCGCGCGGACGCTCGAATTGGGCTGCTCGCACGGA
Organism: uncultured Verrucomicrobiae bacterium; assembly: GCA_963719605.1. GTDB lineage: Bacteria > Verrucomicrobiota > Verrucomicrobiia > Chthoniobacterales > UBA10450 > Udaeobacter. The sequence continues at coordinate 71,709 of CAVRCO010000015.1, read as the reverse complement.
GGATTCGTCGCCTTGATGCGATGGGCCGGATTTGATGCAACGGGTCTGGAACTGAGTCCCTGGCTGGTGGAATACGCAAAGTCCGCGTTTGGCGTCCCGATGCTTACGGGCACGATCGAAAAGCAGAATCTAGAACCGGACAGCTTAGATCTCGTCCTGCATTTCGACGTTCTCGAGCATCTGCCCGATCCGCGTACCACAATGCAACGCTGCATGGAACTGCTAAAGCCGGACGGCTTCATGATCGTTCAAACGCCTTGTTTTCCCCTTGGCCGCACGTACGAGGAAATGGTGCGAAATAAGGATCGTTTTCTCGAGCAGTTTAAGCCGGCCGAGCATCTGTACATTTTCAGCCACCAGTCCCTCGTCCGATTATTCTCCGAGCTGGGAGCGCCCTTCCTTTATTTTGAACCGGCTATTTTCAACGATTACGACATGTTTACTATCGTGAGCGCGCACGAATTGTCTCCCCACACCGAACAGGAAGGTACCGAAGTTCTGCTGCGCCATCCCGAGGGACGCATCATACAGGCGTTGCTCGACGCTAACGCCCAGCATAAAGAGTTGGTCCGGCGTTATGAAGAGATTGATGCCGACCGAGAGGCCAGGCTACAAGCGTTGCAGCAGGCGGGCGCGCGCATCGAGGAGATCGAGGCCGACCGCGAGGCAAGGTTACAGAAGCTTCTGAAAATGGATGCCTTGTACAAGGCCATGGAAGAAAGACTTGCTTCGAAGAGTGCGGCTGATGGGTCGGGCACCGCACGCTAGAACCGACGGACAATTTATGCAGCCTGCCATCTCGATTGTGGTGCCCAGTTATAACCAGCCTCCCGAGTTTGTCTCGGAATGTCTCGCCAGCATCTTTACCCAGCAGGGCGCGAGTTTTGAAACGATCTTTGTGGACGGCCAGTCCAACCCGCAAACACTTGCGGCAGCCGAGCCTTTCCGCAGCCGGTGCGCGCACTTTATTTGCGAGACGGACGAAGGGCAAGCGGACGCAATCAATAAGGGTTTGCGTCTCGCGCGCGGCAGCCTCGTTGCCTGGTTGAACACCGATGATTTTTATGAACCCGGCGCCTTTCAGCACATGGAGAATGCATTCAAAAAGAACCCAACTGCCCCCTTTCACATGGGTATTGGGTTCCGGACCGATCAAGCGGGCAAGGCGCGGCGCCCGTTTTATCCAGATAACTTCCGTTTCAACCGACGTGCGTTCGTCGCGGGACTCAATTACATCCTCCAACCTGCCACTTTTATTCGGCGCGAAGCGCTGCAAAAGGCGGGCGGGTTGCTCGATAGAAACTTGCATTACGTCTTGGATTCCGAGATTTGGTTTCGGCTCCTTACGCTTGGCGATCCTGATTGGGTCCCTTTCCCTGTCGCTTGCATCCGCGAATATCCCAGCACAAAGACTGCGACGGGCGGTTGGCTGCGTTTCATCGAAATCCAGAGGCTCGCGGACCAATATTCAAATTTGCAACTGACCCCTGGGGTCCTTTGCGAACTGATGCGGTTGATTCACGACCTCATGACCGATGCTGAAATCAGCAAGCTGTTTCCCAAAGAAGCCGAAAAAAAGGTCCTTGAACTGTGGAGTTGCGCCGGCGAGGGATTGCGCATGCTCGCTGGAAGAAGCGACGGTTTCCCTGTAAGCAACTAAGAATCCGAGGCACGGGCATTGGTAATCTATTTTAGTGCACGGATCTTGGAGGCCCACTCCAGCGGAGGGATCGTTAGATATTTTCTTGGCCTCGCGGGCGCACTCGCCAGAAATCCAGAGCTTTCGATCCACGTTGGTCTGACGCCCCTTAATTTTCAAGAGATTGGCGCTTCCCTGCCAGACAATGTGGCGCGCCACTATCTTCCCGGCCCGAAAAATACTACCTGGGCAGCCAACGAGCGCAGGGCTATCGAGGAAATCAGGCCGGATTGGGTCGTTTATTGGTACCCCGATAAGCTTGATATCTATGATGCAGACCGCGCCTTCAAGGTTGCTTCCTGCCTTCCAGATCTTCAACATCTAACGTATCCGTATTTCTTTGAGGCGGCCGAGCGGTCGCGGCGCGACTTCGCATTCGGCACTGCGATCGGATCGGCGGACCTGGTTTTTACGCTGTCGAAATTCGCAAGGCAGGATGTCGCGCGGACTTACGGCTGCGACGAGCGGCGAATAAAAGTCGTGTATCCCTCTCCCAGTCCACAGTTTCTTTCCGGAAGCGCCTCGCCGGAGGCAATCAACAGGGCAAGAAAGAAATTTGGGCTTCCTCCGCGTTATGCGATTTTTCCCAGTAACTTCTGGCCGCATAAGAATCATAAAAAGCTTCTCGATGCGCTCCTGCGCTTACGCCGACGCGGAGTGGCGATACCGCTCGTACTAGTCGGAAATGCTTCCTCTGCGGAAGGAGCGTTATTAGAACAGCTGGAGCGGGCGAAAGGCGAGGGATGGCTTTGGATGCTTGGTTACGTTGAAGACGAAGAACTCCATGCGCTCGTCAGCGGGGCCGCCTGTCTGCTTTTTCCATCGCTGTTTGAAGGCTTCGGAATTCCCCTGGCCGAAGCGCTGGCCGTCGACGTGCCGGTGGCTTGCAGCAGCGCTTGCAGCCTGCCCGAAGTCGGGGGGGACGCAGCCCGTTATTTTGATCCGCAGGAAGTTGAGTCGATCGCGCGTGTCGTGGAAGACGTCTGGAAAAATGCACCCGCGGTGTCCAAGGCGCAGGCTCAGTCGTGTCGTTTCAACTATCTCGATTCCGCGGCCGAGCTTCTTGAGGCGCTCCGCAAACCTCCCGCGGGGCGAGAGGCCCCCAGGCTGCGAGAAATCGCCGTCCTCGAGCCACCGCTAGTGAGCATCGTCACACCCTCCTACCAACAAGGCCGGTTTCTGCGGCAGTGCATCGAGAGCGTGCTTGCTCAGGATTACCGGCAGATCGAGTATTTTGTTCTGGACGGCGGTTCGACGGATGAATCGCGTGAGATATTGAAAAGTTACGATGGGCGTTTCTTTTGGAAGAGCGAGCGGGACGGCGGGCAAACCAGCGCAATCAATTCTGGTCTACAACTCGCAAAGGGAAGTATCCTCGCCTTTCTCAACAGTGATGATCTGCTCCTGCCAGGGGCGGTCTCAACCATTGTCGCTGAGTGGAGACGTCAGCCTAGTGTGGATTTATTCTACGGGCGAGCCAACTATATTGATGAACACGGCGATATTATCCGTGAATACGATACGCGCGAGTTTCAACTCGAGGAGTTGAAGGGCCGCTGTATCATCTGCCAGCCGGCCGCTTTCTGGTGCCGGCGCATCATGGATCGCATAGGGCTCTTTGACGAGGATTTCCAGACGGCGATGGATTATGAATACTGGCAACGCATCGCCGCTAACAAAGGGCTTATCGTTCGCATCGACAAACTGCTGTCGTGTTCGCGCGAATATTCGGCAACAAAAACGAAATCCCAGCGTGGCAAGGTGTACAAGGATATTTTCAAGAGCCAATGGCGCCACTGGGGCAACGTTCATCCAGAGTGGTGGATGGGATTCCTCGATTACTCTAAAAACGAGCGCCGCGCCCTGTGGAGCGCCTTCGTTCCGGCTTCCACGTGCGGGGACTTATCTTATTTTCTCTCCCGTTTTCTTCGCAGGCGGTCTTTCAAGTTTGAATCGCGGAAAGGGCGCTGGCGCCGGAATATTGGGCGATAACAGCGTCTGAAGGGCCATCCACAATTAATTGCCCCTCGTGCAACCAAATCGCGCGAGGGCAGAGTCGCGAGATTGCTTCCATTGAATGGCTGATAAAAATAACGGTTCTGCCCGCCTGCGACACGTCGTGCATCTTGCCTAAACATTTTTTTTGAAACTCGGTGTCGCCCACCGCCAGAACTTCGTCGACGAAGAGAATTTCCGGATCGAGGTGCGCGGCGACGGCGAAAGCGAGCCGCACATACATTCCGCTGGAATACCTCTTTACCGGCGTGTCCAGGAACTTATCAATCCCGGCGAAGGCAACGATTTCGGCAAACTTTTGTTGAATCTCGACGCGCTTCATGCCGAGGATCGCGCCGTTCATAAAAATGTTTTCACGGCCGGTTAGTTCCGGATGAAAACCGGTCCCGACTTCGAGAAGCGCTCCAATGCGTCCGTAAATGTCTGCGCCGCCGGATGTCGGCTCAGTGATGCGACTTAGAATCTTTAGCAAAGTGCTCTTGCCCGTTCCGTTGCGTCCGATAATGCCGACTACTTCGCCCTTCTTAACTTCGAACGAAACGTCCTTAAGCGCCCAGAACGTTTCGGATGTAAGTTGGCCGTTTCTCTTCCATCGCGCCAGCATTCGCTGCGGTAAACCCATTAGATCATCACGCAGTGTCCTGTATCCCGCGTCCCGTTGATGGGCAATCTTGAAAGACTTGCTTAAGTTTTTGACAGCGATGGCGACGTCCGACATTTCGCGAAATAATCCAAAGACTAAATGATGTCGGCGAAGCCACGTTCGGCGCGGCGAAAGAAAAACGCGCCGCTAAACAAGACAACTAAGGACATTACGATCGTGATGCAGACGAGACTGGCGTTCAGAACGCTGTGGCCTAACACTGCCCACCGAAAACCTTCAATGAATCCGACAGCGGGATTCAAGGCGAACAACGGGCGCCAGCGTTGAGGAATCATGCTTATTGGATACACGACTGGACTGGCGTACATCCAAATTTGAATGAAATATTGCAGTGCGTGTGTGCAATCACGGTATTTAACACTGAGCGCGGAAAACCATAGGGCTACGCCAGTTGCGGTCAGAGTCATGAAGAACAGAAAGACAGGTAATACGGCCAGTCGAAATGTGGGCGGGACTCGATAAAATGTCATTAACACCAAAAGAACTACCAGCGTAACCGTGAAATCAACGAGCCCACGAATGGTCTGGGCGAGAGGGAGAAGTAACTTGGGAAAGTAAACTTTAGAGACAAGCTGGGCGTTACGGATGAGACTATTTCCCGCGTGTTGCAGTGCTTGCGAGAAATACATCCAGACAGTCAAGCCGCAGAAGACAAACAACAGGTAGGGCGCGCCGTCGCTTGGAAGCCTTGCTACTCGGCCGAAGATTACGGCGAAGATCACTGCTGCGATGAGGGGCTGCATCACCACCCAAGCAACCCCAAGCGCAGTTTGTTTGTAGAGAAGTTTCGTGTCGCGCTCTACCAAAATCCAGAGCAGGTCGCGATACTTCCAAAGTTCGAGAACGTTAAGCGGTGCCCAGCCCTTTGTCGGTCGAATGCGAAAAGTGGGCTTTTGCTGCCGGGCTTGCGTCCGAATTGGGGTCGCATATAGCTCAGCGACAGTGGCTACGATGGGAGATTCCGTGCTCAAGCGAGAGCAAACTTAAGATAGCGTTCCCTGGGCGCAAGTGGTTTGGACGATTGAAATGGTAGCGCAATTTGCATTTTCACCGGAAATGCCATGCACCCGGAACTTCAAAGAATAATTGCATGAGTGGCGATCCGACATATCGCATATTTGACGAATTGAGTTCCTATCGCTTTAGTATCACTCAACCAGATCGCCTGGCGTTTTTTTTGAAAACCTTTTGTTTCAGATTGATATGATTTGCCTCGACGTCAGGAGTTCCTGTACATCCGTGCAAAACTCGGAAATGTAACGGATGACGCGCAATGATTTTCGCGGAGCTTTCTCGTCCGATCCCCCGTACCCTGAACTGGCGCCACTCCAAACTTATCTCCGTCTGTCGATTTCCAAGAATCCACAGCGCGTCGCGGTGGTGACTGGATGCGGAAATTACCCGATTCAACTCCGTTTCTTCGATTCTTCGCTTTAGAATTATTCAACTGGGCCCGAGGGTGCGTTTTACATGGACGATATGTGGATCAGCCGTTGCCTTGAACGCCGAGGCGTGGAGAAATATTTCATTCCCGCTTCGAACAAGATGGGGATTGCCCTTCAGTGGCTTGATCAGGCCTCATCTCACACGTTTTTTAGGTTTAACAACCTGCCGAGTAGGTCAGTGTCGGACAACCAAGCACCATGACGCTGCACGACGTGCCCAGTGGAGGGCGCCATAATAATAAGACTGTCGAGTCCTTCGCCTCGAGGTGGAACATTTTTACTTCACGCTGAGCATGCTTTTTCTTGATGTCACGAGCTCCTGCAAGGTTAGAAGCTGCGCGCGGCGATGGCGGCGCGTGCCTGGGTCCGTGGATCGGAAAATCGCGCCGGTTGTGGGCCAAAAATTCATTGGTTGCGGCACTGTTCCATTAGTCACCGGGGCGCGGCCGATGGCCGCCGCTCGACAGATGGAATGCGTAGCCGCCGCGCTAAAATCGCCGGATAAGTCAGGATATCCCCTTCAGCGTACGTATGCTTTGGGGTTAGCGGTCCAAGGTCGCTTTGATTAAGGAGAATGGCAACGGGGCGGAACTCGAGGGGAACGGCGCAACGCGTCCGTCGATTCGCGTTGCCATGGATGCGAGATACATCCGTGAAACACCGAGCGGTATTGGGACCTACACGCAGGCGCTTGTTGATCGCTTGCCGCGCGCAGGAGCTTCGGATCAGTTCATCTTTTGGAGGCATCGGCTCGCCCCGCGCCCGCTTTCACCCGGTCGCAACACGATGGACATTACAGTTCGACCAGGCCCGACTTCGCCCCTGCCGGTCTTTTGGCCCCGCCACTATGCGCCTTTCGGAGAAATAGACGTTTTCCACAGCCCTAACAATATGATGCCCCGCGACCTGCCCTGCCCGGCCGTAATCACGGTACATGATGTTATGGCGATTGAGCGGCCGGAGTTCCATATGCAGGGTCTTGAGCAGGTCGCGAAAAAATGGTACTGCCAGCAAGCACTCTGGCGCGCCTTGCGGGGCGCGACCCGCTTGATTGTGCCGACAAAAGCGACGGCAGATCGCATCTGTGCGATCGCGCCTGACGCTGCAGCGCGAGTGCGGGTTATTTGGGAAGCCGCCGAGCCGAGCTTCGCGCCGGCACAAGATCAAGACAGCCTGCAAAAAAAAGCATTTCTCCTCACGGGAAGCGCCGCCCCGTATTTGCTGCTCGTGGGCGCGAACACTCCGGCAAAGCGCCATTCATTGGCGATGGCCGCCTTTGCGGCCAAGGTCCCGATGCCCTGGCGGCTCGTGCTTCTGCAACGGAGGCGAGCAGGCAAGGGATTGCGCTCATTGGCCAGCGATCTTGGGATTGCGCATCGAATTGTCTGGTTGGACGCCGTGGCGCACCAAGATCTGGTGACTCTGTTGCAAGCTGCGGGAGCGCTAATTCACCCTTCCGTCTATGAAGGCTTTGGATTGCCGATTCTGGAAGCGATGGCATGCGGTTGTCCGGTGGTGGCAAGCGACATCCCACCATTTCGCGAAATTACGGCGCGAGCGACCCTGCTTTTCCCTCCGGACAACGTGCCAGCTCTCGCCACGGCCCTAAGTGATGTCGTCAGGTCGCCTGAACGACGCCGCTCCCTGAGCGAGCATGGCTTGGCAAGGGCGCGGGATTTTTCGTGGGATCGAGCCGCGCGTGAAACGCTTGAGGTGTATCATGACGCCACCTCGGCAGGGCATCGCTAGCCACGGGCCGATGTGACGTGAGCGAGTGGGACGGCGCACCTGATGAATCTCTGCATGGCGATGCCGTGAGAAAACGTCAACTCACGATCTTCGTTGCGGCGACCCATACCGCCAGAGGTCGCGCAAGGACCGGAATCCAGACGGTGGTTCGCGGGCTGGTCGCCGGGTTGAATCAGGTTGACGTAAACCTTCATGTCGTCCGCTGGTCTAAATGGGGCCGGACGCTGATGCCGCTCAAACTGAAAGAGAAGAATTCGCTTGGCATTAGTGAATGCACCAAGCCGATCTTACATGATGCTGTTGCCGAATCGTGGCTGCTTTTGCCCGAAGTGCTGTACCGGTGGAGAGCAAACCGCATAATCCGCTTCGCGCGAAACCGCGGCATGCGTGTAGCCGCGATTTTTCATGATGCAATTCCTCTCTCACATCCAGAGTTGGTTCGCCCGGAGGCGGCGAAATATCACGCTGAGTACATGGAAGCGCTTTGCAGCGGTGACATTGTCATCGCCGTTTCACATTCGGCGGCTGAAGAATTCCGTCGGTTCGTAAAGGAACGAAAGTTGCGGCTGCCGTTGATTCGTGTTTGCAGTCATGCCGGCGAATTGCTTGGCCAATCGCGTTGGCCCGTCAGGAGTCGCGCGACGGCCGGTTCCGTGAGCATGCTTTGTGTTTCCACCCTGGAACCGCGTAAAAATCATAGCACCTTGCTCGCAGCCTTCGCGCAAGCCAACTCCAGCTTGCAATGCCCGAAGCTGTTTCTCCACCTGGCAGGCGACCGCTACAAGCATGCGAGCTCCCTGGCGCGGCGAGTGCAAGCGGCGGTTGGCAAGAATCCGAACATTACATGGCACGGCTCCGTGACAAATGATGCGCTCGCGACCCTCTACGAGGAATGTGCGTTCACGGTTTATCCTTCGCTGATGGAAGGTTTTGGTTTGCCGATTCTGGAAAGCCTGTGGCATGGACGCCCCTGTATCTGCGCAAATTTCGGCGCAATGGCGGAAACGGCCCGAGGCGGTGGATGCCTTACGGTGGACGTCCGCTATGCAGACAAGCTGGCTGAGGCGATGGTGTCGCTTTCCACGCGTGCCGATCTGCATGAGAAGTTGGCGGCCCAAATCTCGAACCGGCTAATCAAATCATGGGCGGAATACGCGGCCGAAATCTGCAGCGTCTTAGAATCTGCCTTTTTGAACCAAGCTCTCAAATGAACTTCTTTGACTTTGTCATAGCGAGTGCCGAGCGCCGCCAGTTGAAGTCATTTTCGGTTAATTCGAGAGAGACATTGTGTGGGAAAGGCCGGCTCGTCCCGCGGGAGAGAAAGGCAATGAATTTGAGGGGGATGGAATGCTCCTCGCGATTGGCAGAATGATTTTCCTCGACGTTACAAGTTCTTGCAAGTCGGTCACCAACACCGGGATACAGCGGACGACGCGCAAGATTTTTGCCGAGCTCCGGACGCGGCATGCGGTTACCGCTATCTGCTGGAATCTGGGAGCGGGACGCTACCATCTCTTGGGATCGCGCGAACGGAAGATCCTGGAGAGTCCGTTTCGTGTATCATCCCGCGCGATGGCGTGGCCCAAATGGCACGGCGAAAATTTTTTGGCGGAGCTTTGTCGGTGGATATTTTGCAAACGCGTTCGCCTCGAAAGCGAACTCAAGCAAGGCGACGTTTTGCTAGTGCCCGACCTTTTTCGTGACGGACGAATGGATTGGCTGCCCAAGCTTATTGCCCAAACCGCGGCGCGCAGCATTGCGATTTTTCATGACGCCGCGGATTTGCGCCTGAGAGGGATTTCAGCAGGGCGCCGGGCCAGATTTAACCGTTATGTTGAATCGCTCGCCGCCTTTGATTTCGTCATCTGTATTTCGCAGGAGTCATGCGATCACCTGCACCGCATTTGGCATGATCTGGGGACGGCGCCCACGGCCACATGTGTCGAAAAGTGGCCGATTGAGTGGGAGAAACCCAAGCGCCGCGCCACGCGAACCCCTTCCCGCAATCTGATCGTTTCTGTCGGTACCCTTGAGGCGAGGAAGAATTACCCAACGCTGCTGCACGCCTTGGAGCGTTTATGGGAAGAGGGGCTTACCTTCGAGTTTGAGCTCATTGGACGCAGGACGGGAAACTATGGCCATAAGATTCTTCCGAGCATCAGGAAAATGCAGACAGGCGGCCGGCCTTTTCGGTGGCTGAAGCACGTCGATGACGACAGGCTCGAGCGCGCTTACTGCGAATGTGCGTTCACGGTTTATCCTTCGCTGATGGAAGGCTTTGGTTTGCCGATTCTGGAGAGCCTGTCACATGGCAAGCCTTGCATTTGCGGCGACAATGGCGCGCTGGGAGAAGTTAGCGCCGGGGGAGGATGTCTGTTTGTTGACCAAACGAGTTGGGAGGACTTAGCGGGCGCAATGAGACGTTTATTGAGCGATCGCGCCCTTTACGCCCGTTTGAGCGCAGAAGCGCGTGCCCGCAAATTCCGATCATGGTCCAATTACATCGATTGCTTACGCGAGCACATCACCGCAATCTCGAACGATAGCCATGGCGACGAGAACCAGTGTTGCTGACGCAGCGGTCGCCAGTAAACCATACACCCGCCAAAACGATGTCGCCTTCTGCGTGGAGCGGGTCTGGCGCAATCCTCAATCTGATCGAGCTCGTCTACCGGTCGAAATCCCGGAGCACTTGATATTAGCATGCTTCCCGAGATCGCCTGCGAAGTCTGAAAGATCCTGGCCAGCTTCGTCTGGTCCAAACACGATACTTCCCCACTCTGCAGTTGCAAACAATGCCGGATCGAAAAGCGGTTCGGCAAAACTCAAACAGCAGAAAGAACAGAAAGCCCACGCCGCAGTTCCGCACTTCTAACGAGTGTCGATAGTAACTTCCTCTCTGAAAGAGCTTGTCCAGTGCGATGTTTTTTATTGATCGATTAATTTAGTTCGTTAGGTCCGGTAGGTAGATCCGTGCAAGGCGATTCCTGTGCGCATTTGCACGCGTAAAAACGCTAATTCACGCATTTTCACTTTAGGGCGTGACGAAAATTTTGGTGCTCTAGCTGGCCAGAATCCAGAGCGCGGGTCGAACATTTACACTCGCTTCTTATTGACGATTTGTAATCAGCACGTCGTCGGTTCGAATCCGACTGCCGGCTCATCTCTGGCTCAAGCGGAAGATGCGGTCGCGTTTTCCCAGGTAACCAGGTGAATCGAGATCGCGCCGACGTGAAAGTTCGACATCGACGACTTCCTGAATGGTGCTGCGCGATTGCTCATCACCAGCACGCGATCGGCGAGGTGAAGGACTTCTTCGATGTCGTGGGTGACAAAAAGAAAGGACTGTTTCTTTCTCTTTTCAACAATTTGCACCCGATCTGTCCACAGTTTTCGTTCGCAAGAGGCTTAAAGAAATTGCCTTCTTCCCTGTTCTCGAAATGATACTTTAACGACCTGATTACAATGACCAACCCGCGGTATGACTTTGATTTCGCTGTGGCTGGTGGCGGTCCAGCTGGCTCGTCCGCCGCCATCTCGCTAGGACAGCATGGTCATTCGGTTGTTCTCTTTGAACGCGACACGTTCCCGCGGTTCCATATCGGCGAGTCGTTGCTCTCGACTGCCAACGACGCGTTCGCAACTTTGGGCGTGGCCAAGAGGATCGAGGCAGCTTGTTTTCCGGAGAAATGGGGAGCACGCCTCTTCACGCACGACGGTCAGAGCGGCCGGTACGTGGATTTCACTGACGTTCGAGAGGTCAACAGGCCTCAGACGTATCAGGTGTGTCGCCAGGAATTCGATCGGATTCTGATGGAACGAGCACGCGAAGTGGGGGTCGAGGTACGAGAAGGCTGCAACGTGACTGCATGCGTGTTTGAACCCGATGCTGCAATCCTCGATATCGCGTCACGCGCCGAAGGGGCGACTGAGCGATTGCATGTGCGGGCGATCGTCGATGCCACGGGCCGCGGGGGACTGATCGCTCGAAAATTCAATCTGCGCACCGAAGAGCCCCTGCTCGCCAACATAGCAATATTCTCCCATTATACGAACGTCCCGCGACTACAAGGACCGCGGCCGGACGACATCCGACTTATTGCACGCAGCGACGCCGGCTGGTTTTGGCTCATTCCGATTTCAAAAGAATTAACAAGTGTCGGTGTCGTTCTGCCAAAGGCCCTTTACCGCAGATTGGCGAATGGTTCACCGGAGGAGACGCTCAGTCGCACGATCTCCGATACGCCCATTGTCGCTGAGTTAATGCGCGAGGCCCGGCGGGAGTGGCCGGTGCGCGTTGAGAAGGATTTCTCGTATAGTGCTTCGGCGTACGCTGGCGATCGCTGGATCCTGGCCGGGGATGCTGGATCGTTTCTCGACCCCGTATTCTCGACCGGGGTCTCAATTGCTATGGAATCGGGAATTGAAGCCGCTGCCGAACTCCATCGCGCGCTCATAGGAAATGACTTCTCGGCTTCAAGCTTCGCGGCATTCTCTCGTCGTCAGCGCAGACGATTCAAGACGTTTCGGCGGTTTGTCACGGGATTCTACACACCACAGTTCCGCGACATCTTTTTCAGCCCGGAACCACCGAACCTTATCTTTCGGTCGGTCGTGACTATGCTTGCGGGTAAGTGGAACGCGAGTTTGTGGACTCGCTTTCTAAACCATCTGTTCTTCGGTATGGTATCGATTCAGAAACGGCTGAACATAACGCGCCCCGTTTTTCGGCGCGACCGAGATGCCGGTTACCCTAGAGAGATGTCTTCCAAAGGTTCCATTGCGAACGGGGCTTGACCGTTGGACACTGCATAGGCCAACAGCGACAACGCAGCTTGCCGGTCGCGCTCGTGCGATTGAGCTGGCATCTCCACATGGCAACATGTTGGCTCATAGTTTTCTCCACGAGCATGTGAAGTGCGGTCACGTCAGCTAACAAAGTTGGGCTGACTTGCTTTTTGGATCCCGGGCTCGGGAACGGGTGGATGCGTGTTGCTCCCCACGAGGCCTTCGAAGAGCGGCGAGGCCATCAAGGTTGTGACAACCGCCATGATGACGAGTGTAGCAAAAAGTCCTTCCGAAATAATGCCGCGTTGGAGGCCGATATTGATGATGATCAACTCCATCAGCCCGCGCGCATTCATCAACGTGCCAATGCCGAGCGCTTCGCGATTTGGAACGCCGGTGGCGCGCGCGGCCAGCCAACACGCAACACCTTTGCCCACCACAGCCGCGATCAAAACGAGGCCACACATCAGCCAGAGGAAACCGGAATTCAGCAGTCCAATCTTCGTGTTCAAACCCGAGTAGGTGAAGAAAAGAGGGAGCAGCAGCGCCACGGTGAGCGGCTGGATCCGCCCGATGAGATCACGAACCACGACTCCCCGCGGCATAGCGGCGCCCATGACGAACGCGCCAAAGACTGCGTGCAATCCGATCAGATCGGTGAAAAACGCACCAAGCGTCATAAAAACAAGTCCAAGGACGAGCCCTGGATCGTTGAGCGTGCCATCCTTCACCAGCCATGTCTTGCCACGGGCCAGAAGTGGACGCACGACTAACAAGGTGACCGCGACATAGGCTAAGCCGCCACCTATGTTTGCCAGCGCATGGTTCCAATTTTTGTCGAAGCTGGCGAGCACCACCGCGAGCAGACACCACGCGCTTGCATCGTCGATTGCTCCGGCACCGAGGGCCACTGTGCCCATCGACGTGCCCGATAGCTTCTTATAATGAATTATTCGTGCGAGCACCGGAAACGCGGTGATGCACATGGATGCGCCCAGGAAGAGCATCGCCTCTACCAGCGAAGCTTTCCTGGGGAACAGATCGGTGTAATGAAAGAAAATCCAGGCCAGCGCTGCGCCGAACAGCAAAGGTGTCACGATGCCCGCTACTGAAACAGCGATCGAGCTCTTCAATTGGCGCTTCACGATGTTAACCCGGAATTCCATTCCGACGACGAACATGTAGAGGGCGAGACCTAGTTGCGATACTGGAAACAAATAACTTTGGGTGTCGCGCATTTTCTGAGCGGTGTCCCATGGGAAAAGCCAGTGCTGCGCTTCCGGCCAGAGCAAACCGAAAACCGATGGTCCGAGAAGCACGCCGGCGACCATTTCCGCTACGACTTGCGGCTGGCCGAGTCGCAAAGCAATCGCACCTACCAACCGGCAGAATAAAAGAATGACAGCAAGCTGAATAAAAAACTGGATCGCAAGATGCGTGTTGTTCATTGGACGGAGCTATGCGGGTTTGATGTTAACGAATGAGGCTAAATCGGACAACGTGAACATGGCCTCTCATAGACTAGCAACTCGACTGATAATCAATTGCGCACTTGACGTAATAAGGCCGCGCCAAGAAAACTATCTGTTCGTAAAATGGAAGCCCATATAAATCCGCCTCAATCAGATGATATAGACTTTTACGACGTCGTAATCATGGGAGGCGCGCTGTCCGGTGGCGCAACCGCGACCCTGTTGCTGCGGCAAAATCCCGGCATTCGCATATTGATCCTGGAAAAATCGACAAAACTTTCGCGGCGCGTCGGCGAAGCGACCGTCGAGGTGAGTGCGTATTTCATGGGGCGCGTGTTAGGGCTGACGCAATATCTCAACGAATCACATCTCGCAAAACAAGGATTGCGGTTTTGGTTTACAAACGACGAAGTAAAAACGATCGCGGAAGCGAGCGAGCTCGGGCCGCTTTATCAAGTACGCGTACCGTCGTATCAACTTGATCGCGCCGCGTTTGATGAAGAAGTGCTGCGCCGCGCAGGTGTTGCCGGCGCGGAGATTCTGCGTCCCGCAACGATAATCGATGTACAGCTACGGCCCGGAAAGGAACAGACGGTAACAATTCGCAACGGCGACGGCACCAGAACGGTTCGCTCACGCTGGATTGTTGATGCATCGGGTGTGGCTGCAATTCTCGCTCGAAAGGAAGGTTGGTGGAAATCCAACACCGAACATCCGACTGCAGCGGCATGGTCGAGATGGAAAGGAGTCAAGGACTGGGACAGCCGCGAACTGGCCGAAAAATATCCTCACTGGTCACGCGTTGTTTACGCGACGCGTAATACTGCGACCAATCATGTGATCGGCGATGGCTGGTGGAGTTGGTGGATTCCACTGAAGGGCGGTGACGTGAGTGTCGGGGTGGTTTTCGATCAAAGACTCGTCGATTGGCCCCAGGACGGCGGAAAACTTGGCGAACGACTCAAGGCTTTTCTGATGAAGCACCCGGTCGCGCGTGAGATTCTGGTCGATGCGCGATTTGACGAGGAAGATGTCCACTGGCGGAAAAATCTCGCTTATTACAGCACCACTTTTGCCGGGGACGGCTTTGTTCTGGTCGGCGATGCGGCCGCGTTCATGGATCCATTCTACAGCCCAGGTATGGATTGGATTTCGTTCACCACATCACGTGCGGCAGCCCTGATCGGTGCGCAGCGAAGGGGCGAGGCGATGAGTGCGTTAGTCGAGCGGCACAATCGTGATTTCGCGATATCTCATCGTTGCTGGTTCGAAGCCGTTTACAAAGATAAATACGAATACATGGGTGAATTCGATCTAATGAGCATTGCTCTGATCTTCGATCTTTGCCTTTACTATTTGGGCGTAGCGTCCCGACCATTTAAGTACGGCGAGAACGCTCTGCTGGTTCCGCCATTTTCAGGTACGGGGATTGGCACGATTTTTCGGTTTATGCGAACCTATAATCGCCGTTTTGCTGAGATTGCGCGTCGTCGTCGCAAACGTCGAATGCTGGGCAAAACGAACCGCGCGCACCGTTGTCTGATCCCCGGTTTCAAATTGCATTCCACTAATCCGAAACTCTTCGCTCAAGGTTTCACCAAATGGACGCGGGTGGAACTTGGCGAGTTGTTCTCCTCAAGCGCGTCTTGATGCATTCACCAGGAGTGCGGCGGAAATCCGAGTCTGCTAGCCCGGTGTTTAGCGGGCGCTTGAGTAACGATCTAATCCTTAACGGGAATCGGGGTGGCGTAGATAAAGCGCCATGCCACCCATGTCGATGATCGCGAAATCTGACGAGAGATATTCCTGGCCCAAAACGCCCGCATTCGATTCCGATGCGGATTGCGAGAGCAGAATGTCGCCAGAGACATGAGCGACTACGACTTCGGCATTTGCGATTTTGAAGTTGCCGATTGCCAGCTCTTTCACTCCTGTGCGGTCCACTCCTTGGCCCAGGCCGCCCGCCCCGCCCGCTCCAACACCAACAAGAGCGGTGACGCTAGTTCCAGATCGGACTGCTACTTGCTTGTCGATGAGTGTGGTCGCCGAGCCAGTATCTACGATGAATCGGGTGCTATGTCCGTTGAGCGCGCCTTCGACATCGAAGTGACGGTTCGCATTTAGCCGCATCGGGATTCGCGTAAACCCCCGAGGCGCGAGGAAACCCGTAAGGCTTTGGCTCACTTTGGGATTTCGCCCGTTTGGATTGACGTAAAGTATCTGACGAGTGCAATCGACGATCATCCCGAATTTGACCATCTCATTGGTGCCAAGAATGCCATTGATATGCGCCAGAGACCTGGAATCGCCAATATGTGATCCCGTTGCCGGGCCACTGCGAGCTGTGTTGAAATTCGAAAAATCTGCGATCGCGACCGGCACGTTTGTCACGATGCAATTGCCCATCGCTATGTTCTTTACTTTGCTCGTCCCAAAGCGCTCCCAACTCCGGCCAAACAAACCGCCTACATTCGAGTCGGTCTTTTCCACTGCGAGACCGAATGTATTCACACTATTTGCGTCGATGACCGTGTTGGGCGATCCGGTGTCGATCATCAGGGTACCCCGCCGATTGTTAATGGAGACGGGAACGAGCAGATGATTACCGAAGCGTCGCTCGAGTTTTGCACCGGCAAGACCCTGTTTGGACAGGAAACTTGCGAGCGTGCCGCTGTTTTGTTGTGATTGTGCGGGAAACGGCGTCAGCGTCGCCAGCAAAAGAATTGCGAGGAACGGTTTCTTCATGAGATGAATCGCTCAATGAGCAGCTTGGGATTTTGGAACTTTGGAAATCGCCGTCAAGATTCTTTGCGCAGCGATTGCCATCGAGACGGCGCCTCCGCGCACCAGATTACAACAACTGATAAGGATCGACATCGACCGTCACGGCGACGTCTTCGGGGAATGGCAGTTTGTCGAGGGTTTCGCGGACGAGGCGGCTTAGGCGCATGATCGCTTCGCCGCGGATCAAAATGTGAAAACGGAATTGCCCTTGCAATTTTTCGAGAGGCGCGGGCGTTGCGTCACCCAGGATGAATTCTTCAGGCAGCGTTTCCTTCAACCGGCGTTTTAACGTTTCAGCGGATAGTTTCGCGCGCGCCTCGTGCGCAGAACGCACCGTGATCAGGATCGCATGTTTGAATGGCGGAAAATCGCAGCGCTCACGAAATTCGAGTTCCTGTTGAAAATAGCCGGTGAAATCGTGGTGGCGCGCAAACTGGATCGACGGACTAAACGGCGTGTAAGTTTGTACAAAAACTTCACCGGACGTTTCTCCACGTCCGGCGCGTCCGGCCACCTGCGTGAGAAGCTGAAACGTGCGTTCCCCTGCGCGAAAATCCGGCAGATGCAGCGCGAGATCTGCATTGATGATTCCGACCAGCGTCACATTCGGAAAATGGAGACCCTTCGCGATCATTTGTGTGCCGACGAGGATGTCGATGTTGCCTGTGCGGAAATTCCTCAAAGTTTCACGATATGCTTCCTTGCGCGTCATTGAGTCTGCATCCATTCGGCGCACAACAGCTTTCGGAAAAATTTGTGACACGGTTGCCTCGACCTTCTCCGTGCCGAAGCCTGCGTAAATAAGTGCGTCTTTTCCGCAGGCTGGACATTTCTTTGGCACCGCGGCGGTGTGCCCGCACAAATGACAGCTCAACCGTCCAGCGACTGCGGGATGCCGATGAAAGGTGAGCGCAACACTGCAATTCGGGCAGTTACGCGCTTCGCCACAATTGCTGCATAGGAGCGAAGTGGAGAAACCGCGCCGATTCAAAAACAAGATTGTCTGCTCTCGCTTCTCCATGCGATCGGCAATCGCGGCTCGCAATTTTTCTGACAAGATGGTTGCCGCCTTCCCTTTTCGGCGCTCCTGGCGAAGGTCGACAATGCGCATGAGCGGCATCTGCTTTTCATCGATCCGCTGAGTTAGTGTAACCAGCCGATATTTTCCTATTGCAGCGTTGTGATAACTCTCGAGGGACGGCGTGGCGCTTCCCAAGACCACGACGCATTTCTCAATCTTGGCGCGCACGATCGCCACGTCACGTGCATGATATCGGGGAGCTTCTTCCTGTTTATACGTCGTCTCATGTTCTTCATCGACAACGATGAGTCCCAGGTTTTTCAACGGTGCGAAGATCGCGCTCCGCGCGCCGATTGCGATACGTGCGCGACCAGAGTGAATTTTATGCCATTCATCGTGACGTTCGCCCTCGGATAAATGGCTGTGCAACACCGCGACTGCGTCCTGGATGTCGGCAAAGCGGCCTTTGAAACGCTCAACGGTTTGCGGCGTTAGCGAAATTTCAGGCACCAGAACGATGGCGGTGTGTACGCGGCCGAGCGCGGCACGGATTGCCTGCAGATAAATTTCGGTCTTGCCGGAGCCGGTCACGCCGTGGAGCAAAATCGGGTGCGACTTTTCCGGGGAATCGAGCGCTTGTGTGATTTGCTTAAGCGCATGCGTTTGTTCCTGGTTGAGAGTGAGGTTCGACGTTGCGATGAATTGTTCGTCAGCATGTGGATCCCGCATGACTGCTTCTTCGCGCAACTCCACGAGGCCGCGTTTCTCTAGCGCACGAAGCGTCTGGTTGTCGAAAGAGGTTTGCCGCAGGAGTTGCGATGCGCGGGCTGGCGCTTCCAATCGCAAGATCGCCTCCAGAAGTTCTGCCTGTCGGGGCGCGCGTCTTCGCAACTTCTCAAGTTCTTCATTGTCGATCTTGCGACCGCGCTGGACGAACAATTGCTTTTTCCATCCGATTTCCGCGCGCCGAATGACTTGCGGCAATAAGCTGCGCATTACTGTTTCGATTGGGCAGCAATAATAGGCGCTGATCCACCTGCCCAACTCGAGCAATTGTTTGCTCAAGATCGGCGCTTCCCCCACGACGGCTTCGATTGTCCGGATGCCTTCCGCTTCGCTCTCTTCTGTGATAGCGACGACCGTCGCAAGAGCCGATTTGTCTCGAAACGGCACCCGCACGCGAGACCCGACTCCCACTCGGTCCATCAAACCCTCTGGCACGGCATAGTCGAATTCGCGGTGAATTGCCCGATCTATGATAACGCGAACGTAGCTGGGTTTCGTCATGGAGGCCGCGTTAATTTAATTGCTCGGGAGAGCAGGAGCACGAGATTTGATGCCGACGTGATACGATTCCTGCTCAAACTGGTCCTGTGCGTAATGCTGGCGCTGGCCGCGGGTTTTGCTTACCTCGCAGTCAAATCAGGCGACCCGATTTACACATTTTACGAGTGGATGAGTCCAGCGCGGTTTCATCAGTACGATCGCCTGATTCAGGCTATCGCCGCCGAACATCATCTCGATCCCACGCTCGTGAAAGCGGTCGTTTGGCGTGAGAGCCGCTTCGATCCGAGGAAATATGGAAGCCACGGAGAGCGAGGGCTCATGCAAGTAAGCGAAAAAGCGGCCCGCGAATGGGCACGTGAAAATAAGATCACCAATTTTCAAGTGGACCAACTTTTTGACCCGAAAACCAATCTTGAGGCTGGCAATTGGTATTTGCATCGCGCCTTTGAACGGTGGGCAGCACAGCCAGACCCCACTCCTTTTGCGCTTGCCGAATACAACGCGGGCGCCAGTCGTGTGGAACGGTGGAGCGGCGGAAGGGGCGTCACTGATATCCCCCTAAAGCAGTTCATGCAGAACATCGACTTTCCCGGAACACGGAAATATGTGGACTCAATTATCCAGCGCCACCAATTTTACCGGCGGCGGGGGCAAATGTAACGAATCCGAGCACGCACGCTTGGCGCGACTCCACAAGCTTCCAGTGACAATTTTTCGGCTTGTGTGGTAAGAATTTCCAACTAAGCTGCCAGCCTTTCTTGGCGACATGACGGAACGGGCTTTTTCCATCGGGTGTTCAATTTTTGTTGCTGGTACAGTGTTGGCACTGGGCGCTGCCAACACGGATTCATTGGGGCAAAATGACGTCCCGAGCTCGAATCCACCCCACATTGGGTTTGCAGCGGGGATGAGAACGCACGACTCACACGCGGCGGAATTAGAGTTTCCTGAGGTCAGAGAGGTTCCAGCACAAGGTGAGATAGAGATACCAGCACCAACCCGGGGAAGCTTTATGGCGAACTGGGACAGGGTAAACGGCGAGACTGGCTATCTGCTCGACGTCTCGACTAACGACTCCTTCAGCAGTTACGTGGACGGATACCACGACTTGGACGTGGGCAATGTGACGGGCCGCGTGGTGACCGGATTAAACCCGGGCACGACCTACTACTATCGAGTGCATGCTTACAACGCGAGCGGTCCCGGCAATTACTCGGAGACAAGGTCGGTTACGACGGTTGCTACGACTGGGTTGATCATTCATCCAACATTCGACAGCTCCATAACGGGCAATCCAAATGCTGCGGCCATCGAAGCGACGATCAACCGGGCGATTTCGATATACGAGTCGTTGTTCAATGATCCAATCACAATTCAGATTTATTTTCGCTACGCAGCCACTGCTCCAAATGGCACTCCTTTACCGCACGGTACTCTCTCGCGAAGCGATTTCGTCACCTACACGATTCCATGGGGCGCATTTGTTGATGCCTTGAGAGCAGATGCAAAGACTGGGAACGACGGTCTCGCGATCGAGAGCCTGCCTGGCAATGCATTATCCGCGAGCATCAATCCGGCCAGTGCGAACGGGCGCGCAGTTGGATTGAACACGCCGCCGGATATGGCTGCAAATGGTAACCTCGGTGGGCCGTATGACGGCATAGTCACGCTTAATTCTACGATGCCCTTTCAATTCACGCGGCCTACCATCAGTGGCAACTTCGATGCGCAGCGTTCAATTGAACACGAGACAGATGAGGTCCTAGGCCTGGGATCGAATGCCAGCGTCTCAAATTTTGACCCGCAAGATCTGTTCAGTTGGTCATCTGCTGGCGTTCGAAATATCACTTCCAACGGCACGCGCTATTTCTCGATCAATGGAGGAGCCAGTAACATCGTTAATTTCAATCAGGATCGGACCGGCGATTTAGGTGATTGGTCGAGTGGCCCTTGCCCACAGGCTCATCCGTACGTCCAGAACGCATTCGGTTGCACGGGCCAGTCTTCTGACATTGCGCGCACATCGCCGGAAGGCATCAACCTCGACGTCATCGGCTATGATCTGGAAGCAGGTTCGCCCATCGCTGAGCCGTATGATTTTAACGACGACGGCCATTCAGATTATCTCCTCTACAATTCTAGCACGCGGCAGACGGCGATCTGGTATCTGAACAACAATGTTTTTATCGGCTCCGCGTTCGGGCCGACTCTTCCCGCAGGCTGGAGCGTCGCGGGTGTGGCGGATTTTAACCGCGATTCCCATCCAGATTATCTGCTATTCGGCTCAACGAGCCGGGCCACAGTGATTTGGTACATGAACAACAATGTTCGCATTGGCTCGACGTCTGGTCCGGTTCTTCCTGGCGGCTGGAGCGTGGTGGGTGTGGCGGATTTTAATTTGGACGGCTACCCGGATTATCTGCTGTTCAATGCGAACACGGGTGGAACGGTAGTTTGGTATATGCGCAACAACGTTCATGTCGGCTCTGCACCTGGCCCGACTGTTCCGGCGGGGTGGAGAGTGGCTGGAGTTGCCGATTTCAATGGCGATAATCACCCGGATTATCTGCTGTTCAATCCGGGCACGCATGGAACGGTGATCTGGTATATGTCGGGGGTTACGCATTTCGGCAGCCATGCGGGGCCAACTGTCGCAGAGGGTTACGATTTGGTGGGACTAGCCGATTTCGACCGCAACGGCAGACCCGACTATCTGCTTTACAACTCCAGCACACGTCAAACGGCCATTTGGTACCTGAACAATTTTCAGCTGATCGGTAGCGCTTTCGGCCCGACTCTCCCAGTAGGTTGGATTGTCGTGGCACCGTAGGCTGTGCTTGTTCGCGACAGCGACGTTTCGCCGTCGACGGCGAAACAATTCAGGTTAAATCTTTTTGGTAATGACCAAGGAGGAAATCGCCCATGTTCTGGAGCGAATCGCGACGCTGCTCGAATTGAAGAATGAAAACCCCTTCAAAATCCGGGCTTACACAAATGCCGCCCGCGCGATTGAAACATTTGGCGGGAATGTCACCGATTTCCAAGATGAAGAAGCGCTTTCGAAAATTCCAGGAATCGGGAAGAGCATCGCTGTCAAGATCAAGGAGCTTGCGGCGACTGGGTCACTGAAATATTTGGAGGAATTGAGCGTGGAATTCCCGTCCGGAATTCTCGAATTGTTCTCACTGCCCGGGCTTGGCGCCAAGAAGATCAAGGCTCTCCACGACAAGCTTCAGATCAGTTCCATCGAGCAGCTGCAAAAAGCATGCGAAACCGGGCGTATCGCTGAATTGCCCGGTTTTGGCGAAACAACCCAGCAAAAGCTCTGTGACATCATTGCAAAACGCGCCGCGCACGCCGGCTCATTTCAATTCGGGCAGATCGCACCGGAAGCGGAAACCTTGCGGTCCGATCTCGCGGCACATAGCAGCGCTGTGCAGGTCGATCTGGCTGGAAGTTATCGGCGGAGAAAAGAAATCGTACATGATTTGGATCTTTTGGTGGCGACAAAGAACCCCGGGGACATTACTAAATTCTTCATTTCCCATCCGCTCGTGGAATCGATTATCGCGCAGGGGCCCACCAAATCGAGCGTGCGACTGCGATCGGGAGTGCAGTGCGACCTGCGAGTGGTGAGCACGACGGAATATCCTTTCGCGCTAGCTTATTTCACCGGAAACAAGGAACACAACATCGAATTACGCAGCCGTGCGCTCCAGCGAGGCTGGACGCTTAACGAATATAGGCTTGCTCCGCTTCCGGTGGATTCGAAAGCGAAGAAGAAAAGGCCGATAAAGAAAATTCCAAAGGTGCACGATGAAGCCGGCGTCTATGGCGCAGTCGATCTCGATTTTATTCCGCCAGAGTTACGGGAGAATTGGGGGGAATTCGAAGCAGCTGAGAAACATTCGCTGCCAAAACTCATTGAGAAAGAAAACCTGCGCGGCACATTTCATTGTCACACGACCGCAAGCGATGGGCACAACTCGCTCGAGGAGATGGCGGCAGCTGCACAGGAGCTGGGACTCGAGTACCTCGGGATCGCAGACCATAGCCGAAGCTCGACCCAGGCACATGGACTGGACGAAGCGAAGTTGCGCTTCCAAATCGCCAGCATTCGGACGTTGAATAACACGCTGCGCGACTTTCGCCTTTTTGCGGGTGTGGAATGCGACATTCTGCGCGACGGTTCGCTTGATTTTCCAGACGAAGTCCTGGCAGAGCTCGATTACGTCGTTGCGTCCGTTCATTCTGTATTCAATTTGGGTGAAGTTGAGATGACCCGCCGCGTGATCCGGGCCATGGAGAATCCGTTCGTTACGATGCTGGCGCATCCAACTGGTCGATTGCTTCTGAAACGAGATCCCTATCCAATTGATCTTCCACAAGTCCTCGATGCGGCGGCGCGCACGGGAACATGGATTGAGCTCAACGCTGCCCCGAAACGCCTCGATCTCGACTGGAGGTGGTGGCCACTGGCGAAACAAAAAGGTGTTAAATGTGTGATTAATCCGGACGCGCATCGCACGGAGCGATTGCGAGATTTATGGTTCGGAATCGGGATCGCACGCAAAGGCTGGCTGACCAAAGCGGATGTGATGAATTGCTTACCACTCGCCGAGATCGAGGGCGCGCTCCGCGCAAAGCGGGAGTCGGTAGGGCGCCCTCGCTGAGCGCGCCTGAACTTTACGGACGGCCCTACGGCCCGGCGGTCCGTCCCTACCACTTAGCACTTCTCTCGCTGCGGCATAAACATGGTGAGGCATTTGCAGGCGCCGCCGGCTTTGATGAATTCGCTCATCGGCAATTCGTGGCAGCGATAGCCGCGGTGTTGCAGCGTCGCGACGAGCCGAGGCGCGCCTTCGGGGAGGAGAATATCTCGCTCGATCACGACCGCATTGCACGAAAAGTTCATTGCCTCCTCTGGCAAAACGTCGATCAATTCAGTGACATGGTCGCGAATTGCGCGTTGGCCGTATTCATCGAAGGCGGACGGAAACCAAAACGCGGGGCCGTTCGGCAGCGGGCAAAAGCAGGTGTCGAGATGATAAAAGCGCGGATCGACCAATTCCACTGAGATTACGAGACAGCCAAGGATATCCGCCAGGGCGCGATGAGATTGAATGTCGGAACGAAATTTGTAACCGCAGAAAAGCGCATCCCCGCCAAAAAGCGCGTCGCCTTCGCCCTCGAAATAAAGATTTTCAGGCAACCAATTCACTTCATAACCGCGTTGTTCCATCCATTTCGCGAAAAACGGCTGTTCGCCCGCGCGCTCCTTATGGCGAAAATTACTGGGGATGAATTTGCGACCAACCGTCAATCCGGCGTTGGCCGTGAAGACCATATCGGGAAGTCCGGGCTGGGGCGAAATCAAATGAACCTCGCAATCGAGATTTGAGAGTCGCGCATGCAATTGTTTCCATTGTTTTTGCCCCAGGGCTGCCTCAGTGCCGCGCGCGCGGCTCATCCAGGGATTGATCTCGTACTCGATACCGTAGTAATCGGGCGGACAGAGGAGTAGCTCGCGCATAAGGACTATCAATTTACTCGCGAACGCGAGACTCACTAAGACAGTCGGCGAGCTCTCGCAGAAACGGTTCCACGTCTGTGACCAGACCGATTGATTGCAGGGGCTGGTGTTCGACCGCGCGCTCGACAGCAGCCGGATCAATATCGACGCACACGGTTTTTGCCGCAGGCGCGAGCATGCTGGCCACGGCAAGCGAATGCTGGACTGTTGCCAGCATCATTACATGAGTCACGTCGGCCAGCTTTTGCCGCATGACTTTTTGAGCTTCAATTACATCCGTCGTTACCCCAGGGATCGGTCCCTCGTCGCGAATCGCGCCAGTCAGCACGATATCAACATCGTGCCGGACACAGGCATGCATGACGCCGCGAATAAGGACTTTTTGCCGCACAGCAGCCGAAATTCCGCCAGCCTCGCGAATGGTATTGATGGCGCGGAGATGGTTCTCATGTCCACCTCGCGCAAAGGCAAGATCGGGATTCACTCCCAAGGAGGTTCCATAAAGAGCGCGTTCTACATCGTACGCGGCAAATGAATTTCCGGCGAAAAGGCGATTGACATAACCTGCTTCAATCAGGCGCACCAAATGGTGATCTGCGCCGGTTCGTACAATTGCAGGGCCGGCGACAACCGCGATTTTACCTTTCGCTGTGTGTGCACGCCGCAACTCCTCACCCAGTTCACGAATGATGGCCGATTTTGGCTCGTCGGCATCAACAATCGTATTTATGAACTGAAAGATATCGGTGTGGGTGGTTGAACGCTGCACCGGCACGACGCGAACCCCTTGATGACCGACCACAATTTCGTCTCCCTTATTAACATCGAAAAACTTGACCGCACGGGCGGATTCCTTTTTCCGATCAAGCGCAATCGCGCTATTGATCATTGCGGGCCGCACCTCGATTTCCTTACCGCCGAACCGGACAAAGGTCTGTTGATTAGTTGTCACGTAGAAGTCGCTGGGGAAGACTCCGTCCGCAGGCGCAATGGAGAGTTGCACATTTGCACGTTCAATCACTTCGGCTCCGTGCTGGCGAAGGCGTAGCACCAGTTCGTCAAGCGCTTCGCTTGTCTCGGCGGACACTTCAATCCGCGCGAAACTCTGATCCGCCCGTCTTTCGCCAATCTTGATTTCACCGATCTTGAAATTCGCGCCGTGAGTCAGAATCTGATCCAGAACTTTAGGCAGAATAAGAGAATCAATAATGTGCCCGCGTAACTCGATCGTTTCGGAAACCATTTGTAAACTTAGCCGATCAAAGTGGCCGCGCCAGTTGCGCAAGAAAGCCTATTCGCAATTTCCGTTCTCATGGTTCAATTTCTCTTGCGATATGGAAAAACCGAGAGCGCGCGGTCCAACCCCGAGTCGCAAGGCGCATCGCGCGCTGCGACAGGTTTTAAATCGAAAACCGAAACAACCACCACCCCTACCCGCGAAAAAAATTGCCAGAGCCGTGGACCGCGCGGCGAATCGTTAAAACGGAATGGCTATGCAGGAGCATCTGCCAGCTCTAGCTACCAAGATCGGAAAGATACTGGCGATTAAGCCCGAGTACCTGGTAACACAGCCTGCGGAGCTTCGAATTCTTCGAGAAATGTCCGAGGAGGAGGTCGGAGAGTTTGCAAAAAGCCACGGCTGGCGCGTGATACGCCGCCTCGGAGGGCGGCAGATCGAATTTTACAACGACCCAAGCCGACGCCCGCTGTAGCCTGGATCCGGAGCTCAGAATGACAAATGGGCCAGTTACGATCAGACTGAATTGATCAAGCCACAACCACCACTGGACAGCGCAGGGCTGTTGGCTTACCAATGCGCCAACCATAGTTAAATGGAAGCGGGGAAAATTTATTTTATTGTTTTCGGCGTTCTAACGATTGCCGGTGGCGTTGTCGGCTACGTCAAGGCGGGCAGTGTGGCGTCGATCATTGCCGGGTCAATCACTGGGGTACTGCTACTTGTAGCTGCGTTTCTTCTTCCCGAACATCGCGCGATCGGCTTAGCAACCGCATTCATTATCTCACTTTTGCTCGCTGCGCAGTTTGTTCCCAAATTCATACGAACCGGAAGAGTCATGCCTGCAGGGATGATGTCGATCCTAAGTGTGATCGGGGTCATCGCGGCTATTGTCGCCTGGGTGAAAAAGTAATCGCGTGGGAAGAATTCGTCTGCGGACGTGGCGACGGCTGGTGCTGGTGATCTTCAGCGCGCTTTTCGCCGCGATCGTTTATCGCTGGATCTCACTCGAACGCCTGCAGCATGCTGCTCCATTGGAAGTCATCGCGACACCGACGCCTACCCCGACGCGGCCGCCTCTCATCACTGGAAAACTGGACACTGCGAAATTATTCAACGGCATCACACTTCATTCCACGGTGGAGACGATACCCGGCGCCGATGCAACTACTGAGCGTGCCGAGGCAGACAGCTATGTGCTCGACCTTAAATTGCAGGCAAGGGTGCCTTCGCCAAATAAGACCATTGAAGAGCTAGCCAAAGTCAGCCCGCAATTACCGACGTTGTTGCCCGGCTTAGCAACGATGCTACAGCCCAATCCGGTTTCGCCGCTTTACGCTCAGCTCTACGATACGAAAGTCAGAATGCTGCGCGAAAACCTCGCTCGGCTCGATGTTCTTCTCTCGCGGCATAACTTTTTCGATTGCCAAACCATCTTGCAGCTCCAGCATCCGCAAACGCATCGAAAAGCGCTCCTCCTCCAGGCAGACATGGATGTAGATGCTGACGGCTCCGATGCAGATCGAATGCCCACTAGCACGGGCGCACCCACCAATTTCAAACCGTCGACCAGTTATCGCTGGCCGAAGAAGACGCCCGAGCCTAATCCATATCTCGCAGCTACCGAAGACGGATTGAAGCGCGCGGAAGCTGAGTTTGCGCTTCCCACTACGAGTCCCGCCCGCAAGCGTGATCTGCGCAACGTGATCGCGCAGTTGCAAGCGGAAATCGGCACGTTAAAAAAATACAGTTTCCTGATCGGTGCGACGGATCCTTTTATTGTGGTGCCTGGTGCGTTTATGCATGGCAGCGATCCGGTTAAACCCGGTGACTACGCGCTCGTCATCTTCGGCAGCTCGATTTACCCGGCCGTCGTCGGTGATATCGGGCCGAACGACAAAGTCGGGGAGGCATCATTGCGTATTGCGAAAGAGATCAACACGCTTTCGACGCCGTACAATCGTCCGGTAAGCGACCTCAAGGTGACTTACCTGATTTTTCCCGATACCGCTGACAAACCATTTGGTCCTCCCGATTTGGAAAAGCTTCAGGCGCGCTGCGAGACGCTTGTCAAAGAAATCGGCGGCGCGAGCGTGCTGCTGCATCACTGGGAAAACATTATTCCGCCTCCGCCTACCCCCAGTCCGGTGCAAAGTCCGCTGGCGTCGCCGAGTGCAACAGCGCCTTCTGCAGCAGGTGTACCACCGACAACTTCTGCGTCGCCGTCTCCGGCACTTGCGTTTCCCGTTCCCAGCCCAGTGGCGACCACCTCCGCTGATTCGACGCCTGCGCCAACGAAATCCCCCGCCGTAACGCGGAGCCCGATCAAGAAACGTAAGCCTTGAACGTCGAATACGGGCTGCTTGTCTGGCTTGCTCGCGGTGTGAAACTGTCCCTTGTACGAAATGATCATCCGTGATGCTGTCGAGGCTGATCTGACAGCCATCGTCGAGATTTATAACGCCACTGTGCCGACACGCATGGTGACAGCCGAACTTGAGCCAACGACCGCCGAAGCGCGGCTGCCATGGTTCCGCGAACATTCGTCGGAGCATTATCCTTTCTGGGTTGCGGAGTCGGACGGCCGCGTGATTGCCTGGCTCGATTTCAAAAGATTCCTAGCGCGCTCGGCGTATCGCGGCACAGCCGAGATCAGTGTTTATGTCGATGAAGAATTTCGGCGTCGCGGTGTGGGACAGCGATTATTGGAACAGGCGATCGCACGCGCACCGTCGCTGGGCATCACGGCCCTGGTCGGTCTCATCTTCGGGCATAACGAGCCGAGCTTGAAATTATTTCAACATCTCGGCTTTGAACGCTGGGGATTTTTCCCTGGTGTCGCGCAACTCGATGGCGTACAGCGCGATCTTGTGGTGATGGGCCAACATTGTCCGCCCTGCTCCACCGCGATGGCGAAATCGCTGGTTCAATCACGAATCAGCAATCAGTTTAGCGATAGCCAGAGCCTGATGTATTTACTGATGCAGTACCGGCACGAGCCGATTCATTCGAAGCTGCTGAAAGTCCGCGACAAATATTCCATGTTGCATCTGGACGTGCTGATTCTCATTTATCATTTTGCAAAAGTCTGCTCTGGCAATATTCTCGAGATCGGCGCTTTCGTCGGGGGCGCTACAATTGCCGCGGCATTCGGTGTGCGCGATTCGGGAACCTGGAAAAAGCTCATTGCCATCGAACCGGGCGGCAGCGTCAAACACAAGCGGCTCGGTACGCGCAATATTTTCCGCGACTTGGAACGGAACCTTGCCAGGCAGCGCGTATCGGAGTTGGTCACTACTATCAAGGGCCGCTCCTTTGACCCGACAACAATCTCCGCGGTCAATGAGACGCTGGGTGGAGACAAAGTTGGTCTCCTGATTCTTGACGCAGATGCAGCCAAGCGGCGCGACATCGACTGCTACGGGGATAGATTTGCAGACGGGTGTTGGATGGTCATTGACGATTATTATGGCACTGGTACCAACGCAAAGATCACTCCAAGCCGAGCCGATGTCGATGCGCTAACCACCTCCGGTTATTTGCAACCACTAGGCTTCTACGGCTGGAGCACGTGGGTCGGACGCTGGAATGGTCCTCAACGCTGAAGTAATTTCGTTGAAGACAGCGCCCGCTGTGCGTCGCGACGGTTTTGACCTCACATTCGGCTAGGCCTCTGGACCAATGACCAGATGAACCACGCCGTTCGGCGCGGAAATGAAGAAGCCGTTGAAGTCCTCGCTCAGTGGCTCAACCTCATCCCGCCGCGTCACACCATGCACTCTGAGAAAGGATGCCGCGGCTTCCGTGTCGTTGGTTTCCAGCTCGAGCCAGATATCCGGATGACTCAGGTTCGGGACCTTGTCGATCCAGAGGCGGTTCGGGCCGAACTGGAAAATGCAGCCGTCCTTTTCTTCTTCGACTAAAGGCAATCCAAGCGTATCGCGATAAAAGGACACCGTCTGGTCATACGTGTGACTGGGGCATTTGATGGCGATGTTCGCTCCCCCGGAGAATTGCGGGCCTTCGAGCTTTGCAACCATCGCGTCGGGACAGTAACCCTAAGCTTCCTTGCCACCCGGCTCGGTCATCTTGACCGGATCGAGTGCGCGCTCCAGTTCTCTTTCGGGCAACACTTTTTTCTCGCGCGCGATTTCGCGCACGGTGCGGCCGGTTTTGGCACTCTCTTTCGCGATTTCAGCCGCACGATCGTAGCCGATCTTGGGCGCAAGACTCGTCACCATTGCCATGGATAGCTCGATCAATTCGCGGCACCGTTCTTCGTTCGCGACGATGCCGCTAACACACTTGTCGCAAAAAACATCGACCACATTTGCCAGCAGCCGGATCGACTCCAGAAGACTGTGTGCCATCACTGGCATCATCACGTTAAGCTCGAAGTTCCCATTCGCTCCGGCCCAGGTAATAGTTGTGTCGTTACCGATCACTTGTGCGCACACCATCATCATCGCTTCGCACATTACCGGGTTCACCTTGCCCGGCATGATCGAACTGCCAGGTTGCGTCGCTGGCAGTTGGATTTCACCGATTCCGCATCGCGGACCGCTTCCCAGCCAGCGGATGTCGTTTGCAATCTTGAATAAACTGACTGCAATCGTTTTCAGGTGACCGCTGACTTCAACGACTGCGTCCTTTCCGCCTTGTGCCTCAAAGTGGTTTCTCGCCTCGTAAAAAGCGATGCCGGTGCGTTGCTCCAAATGCCGCAGCATTCTTTCTGGAAGATTAGCGTGACGATTCAGACCGGTGCCCACCGCAGTTCCCCCAAGTGCCAGCTCACGCAAAGCTTCGATCGACTTCTGAGCGCGTTCTTTCGCGTAACCAACCTGTTGCGCGTAACCGGAGAATTCCTGGCCGAGGCGAACTGGCGTCGCATCCATTAAATGGGTTCGGCCGATTTTGATGACGTTCCAAAATTCTTTCGTTTTGGCCTCCAGTGCGGCGTGTAATTTTGCAAGAGCCGGAATGAGGCAGTTCTTTAATTGTTCCGCCGCGCTGATATGAATGGCGGACGGTATCACGTCGTTGCTGGACTGGCCCATGTTGACGTGATCGTTGGGATGCACCAATTCACGCGATCCGATTGCCCTGCCTGCTAGTTGGGCGCAGCGATTCGCGATGACTTCGTTGGCGTTAGTGTTTGTGCTGGTACCCGAACCGGTCTGGAAAATGTCGAGTGGAAAATGGTCGTCGAGTTTTCCTTCAACAACTTCTTCAGCCGCCTGCACGATCAGCGCGGAACGCTCCGCATCGAGCAAGCCAAGGTCGTGATTTGCTTGCGCGGCAGCCGATTTGATCAAGCCAAGAGCGCGAATGAACGGCCGTGAAAACCGATAGCCGCTCACTGGAAAATTTAGCACTGCGCGGTGAGTCGATGCGCCGTGGAGAGCAGACGCCGGAAGCGTCATCTCGCCCATCGAATCTTTTTCTCTTCGGGTCGGCTTCTCCGTCATGCAGAACGGTGTGCGCTAACGGTAAAGCTCGCCCCCTGCAGAGTCCCACGTTTGTGGCCATCAAGCAGATGCGTCTTCTGAAAAACAGTAATAAACATGGGAGGTATGTTTTGCAGGAAGTACTCTGACTGGGCGTGCTCGAACAGGGTCGCGTGTTGTTTCAATTCATTCGTGACTTGATAGATAATGAAACTGCCACCAGTCGTCAGCGCATCATATGTTTTTTGCAACAGTGCGCGTTTCTTCTCAATTTTGAGAATGCTGAACGGAATACCCGAAAGAATATAATCGCACCGAGCGATGCGGTGACGGTTCAGTTCGTGTGGCAACGAAGCTGCATCACCGTGAATCACACGTACCCGTCGGTCGCGGGCAAACTGCCGTTCCAGATCGCGCGCGAACGCTCGGTCCAACTCGAACAAGAGCAGATGTGAATCCGGGCACATCCGCCGTGCAATCTCGCGCGAATGTACTCCTTCCCCCGGCCCGTACTCGGCGATCACACGTGGCTGACTAAAATCCATCTTGCTGGCGACACGTTCCACCAGTGCCTTGGAACTGGGGATGATTGATGCAATTTGAAACGGTCGTTTCAAAAATTGTTTGAAAAACAGGGCACTCACGAGACGCGAACAGTCGTCCTGCACATCGAAGTTGTCCAGTCACGAAGTCGTGGCGTAAACGGTAGGATTGCTACTGCGGCTGGATTTTTTGGAGCTGGGCGAATTGCCACCGTTGCCGTCGATATCTCGCTTGACTCGTCTCTAGTCCCCGATCAGTTATCACTGCTGATTCGAGCGCGCGGTTAGCTCAGTGGTAGAGCACTACCTTGACACGGTAGGGGTCAGAGGTTCGAACCCTCTATCGCGCACCATCCAAAAAGTGGTCTCGCTGATTTTCGCAGAAGTGTTCACGCGCCGAAGGCAAATTACGTGGCGAGTCAATCGGTATCCATAATCTCCATAGCGACCCAAACGGCGAACTTGTGGCCGTCGGGCCGGATCGAGATTGTATCATAACATGCTGCGGGTGTGGGGCTCTTCAGCGGGCTCCGACCCCCGGATTACCTTTTCGCCTGAAGCCATGATCCAGGAATTCGACGGAAAACTTTACGATTTTTCGAAACTTCAAATCGCCAATTCCGTAGTTCGGAGTGTGACCCAGTCATCCGCCTTGCTTGCGCTGGTCCCTGAGCCGGTATGGTTTTGTCTAAAGACGCAGCCTAAGCGGGAGCATTTGGCCGCGACCGCGCTCCGGCGTCAGTTTGGCGTCGAGTGTTTTTCACCCCGATTGCGTTTCCGAAGGATGACTCAAAGGGGCCCGGTTTGGTTCGTAGAGGCCATGTTTCCTGGCTATCTATTCGCAAAATTTGTCTATTCGACCCAGCATCGCGCCGTTGAAAATTCTCTTGGAATTCGAGGGATTGTCCATTTTGGCGATCGGCTGGCAACTTTGCCTGAAAACGTTGTGACTGCGCTCCAATCGAGAGTGGGTTCGGAAGAGATCGTAACTCTCGATTGCTCTATCAAGATCGGCCAATCGGTTCAAATCATCGATGGACCCTTTCAAGGCCTTGAAGCCGTGGTTACTCATTTACTCTCCGCGAAAGAACGGATCCGCGTCCTTTTCGATTTTCTCGGGCGATCCGTGGAAATGGAAGTTTCGACGGCAAAAGTGCTCGCTGCGTAAGGCTAATCGCGCACGTTATTTCGGGCTGCAACCTCAAATCAAAGTAGGTTACGAGCAGATAAGCAGTCGGTCTGCAATGTCGGGCTCGTATCGGGAGCAAGTCTTCCGACGAGAACAAAGGCATTCGGATGTTTACGAGTTTTCCATGGATGCTGCCGAAGCGGGGAGGTACAATTGATCCAGTCGGACATGGACACCGGCGTAATTCCGATTCTTTCAAGCCTATGTTGTCGGCGTCCCCAAGGTACAGCAAAGTGGCCGTCCAAAGGGACGGCCACTTCTGATATAAGTTTTTAAGCGAAATCGGAACGCTTGCCTTGTCAACTCATTATGTAGCGCCGGGCAATACCGAGCGCACTGAGGGCCGCACCGAGCAACATTGCTGTTGTTCCACCGTCAGGAACCCCAGGGGTGCCTGGCCCGAAGAGCGTCCACCCGGAAAGGCCATATCCACCAGCTGTCGCCGGAATCGTGATGTTCCCGCTCAGATCGCCGACGTACCAAACCTCAGATCCGTAATTTGGACCGTCATATTTTGCAAACAGGTACGTATACAAGCCGGAGCCAAGATTTATGGTTGTGCTGGTACCATCTACAAGACCACCCAGTACGGCTTGAGGCAATGGGCTGAAGCTATTATTGGAGCGAGAATAGGTCTGTCCATCCGCCTTGTCAGAGGTGCCAAGGGCCATGCCAACCAAATGGTTGACATAAGTTAACCGGTCAGAGTCACCGGAAGGGATACCGAAGTTTACGAAGCCCAGCTCATGGGCGTCACCGATCGCAAGGGCGATCGTCGGAGGCATAGGCTGGGAAGTGGCACGGGCATTGGGGGTGAACGCAAGCAATGCGGCGGCAACGGCCGTCAAGAGCAATGCGAACTTAGTTGTTGGAATGATATTAATTTTCATGTCGCAAATAAGATAAGCAAAGGCCATGCCAAGAGCATAAATCCATTCAATAGTCATCATAAACTGCCATTTCACAGTGAGTTATGATTACAACAAATTCTACTAAACCGTGCTCCATTAGCGCTGCAGACCGTAAGGTATTCCGACAATTGTCAAGGAACTCGACGACACAAGGCATAACAATCACGGGCGACGGAGATTAGGCAGCATGCTTCGGAGTGTAAGGATTACCGACGTTTTGCCCGCGATCATCAAAACCTGAACGCCGAAGCTGAAAATGCGTGTCTAGAAGGGCTAGAACGTTCCGTGCCAATGAAAAATTGCGCAGGTTATCCCTGTGCGGCATTAAAATCGTGTCTTGCTAATCGAAGGTCCCGAGTGCCACAGCGTCCTACGCACATTGTCCGTATCATCGTAAACTCGGATCACGGCGGTGTAAGGCCGTATCCTATACATCATTCGAGGATTATCACTTTGATACAAGGTTGATTCTTGACTGTATGGATTTCTCCAAGTATAACGCCAGCGGTGACAAGGGCATTTTTCATCCAGATCAGCATTGCGTTGCTAACTCTTATCGTGCCTGAGATTTGGAAAGATTCGTTTGAATGGCTTCGCCAATCTCGATATTGGCGCTGGATTCAGATTGCTGTCGTCCTTTGGATATTAATGGTGGTTTGCGTCAGTTTCCCGAAAGATTGGCTCAGGCCTACGCCACCGTCTTCCGATGTGAAACATGCCGAGACGAAACCGAAACCACCACCGCAGCCTTCTCGGTTGGACGATCTGGCAGCTAATGTCGAATCTAGCATAAGGCAGGCGCAAAAAGAAAACACCAAGATTCTATCGCTGGCGCGAAAGCCCTCTCCTTTGCCTTCGCCTGCTACATTAACCCCTCACGAAATCGTGGAAGCTGTAAAAGAAACATATCCAGCCTTCCGCGAAGAAGTGGCAAAGGAATATGCTGGTGCCGATGTAGATTGGAATCTGCGTTTTGAATCCGCCTCTATAAGCTCTCAGCCTAAGCTTAAGGACGCACTTGAGGTGTTCTTTGTAGAGGAAGAGCCCTACAATGAAGACCTCATCATTTGCTACGTACCGCTTAAAGGGCACGAATATCTCCGTCTCTTGAGACGCGGTACGGCTTTCAGGGTGCGCGGTAAAATAGTGGGAATAAATGGGCTGAACCAATTGGTATTAACAGGTTCTTCGATAGAGAAGTTGGATTTGGATAAACCTACGCAGCCTTCACCAACTCCTGATAAGGAAGCTTCGCAGCGTTAAATGGCCGATATGCTTTTACAAATCTATTGGTTCTTAACTGGACTATTTTCATTACTAGGCTGTGCAGTCGGCTGGGGCTGTATCGGATGGTTATCCGGTTGGGGCATTTGGGGGTTCTTGAATTGGATATATAGGCGTCTCACTTCATCTATTTGCCCGACGCCGATGCCTGCTAGAAAAATTGTTACACTAGCGGAGACACAAAGGAGCGCCAATTTCCACCGCACAACATTTGTGGAATGAGCTATAAACCACCAACCTCCGTGCTCGTCGGTAAGTTTCATTTCCGGTTGAGTCGCCTCCTTCAGTGGCTCTTCTGGCAATTCCAGTTCGCTAATCGCCTGAGCAAGAATTCTACGGATTGTAGCGTTTGCGCGTCTCAGATTAGCCGTATCAAATATGATTTCACCAATTGGAGTTGGTTCCACCGAGTTGGCAGCCCCTTGGAAATCCAACTGAAGTTTCGGCTTGAAACTAAGCAGCGCCGAAACTTCCCCCTGCCACGGAATAAAAGCCTCTTCAGGGCAAAACATATCGTTGATCGGTATCGTTCGCTCCAATGTTCGCAGCCTGTTAAACCGTTCGTTCCGAGTCATGCCGCTCTCGTGAGTTCCGCGTATGGCAACTTCTCCGCCTTAACCAATTTCAGAAGTGTATCACGAAACAGAAACTTATTTTTACGGTTGTTGAATCGATGCTCCAGTTCATCCAGATAGGCGTCAAGATGTTTAATGCTGATTTTGTGATAAGTCCCCACAACAGAGCGCTTAAGCAGGCTCCAAACGCTTTCTACGTTGTTGGTATGCACGTCGCCTTTTACCCACTCTTCTTCGGCATGTTTTACCGTTTCGTGGCGAGTATCGGCGTCAGCGATACCTTTGTACGGCTTATATTCGTCGGTGTAGATCGCTTCCGCCTTTGGGTCAGTCGTGTCGCGAACAAACTTGTGCAGCCAATAACGGCTTGGCGACTTGATCACGCTCAATCGAATGTCGCCGTCGCGCTCGACTGCCCCGATCACGACGGCTTTGTTGCCCCTGTAACCTCTACCCCGTCCGTGATAACGACCGCCGATGTAGGTTTCATCAACCTCCACAATTCCCTTCAAAAGATCGGCGGTAACCTCACGCATCGCAGCGCGAATACGGTGACAAAGGAACCAAGCCGTCTTGTAAGATACTGCTACGACGCGCTGGACTTCGCAAGCCGATATTCCTTTCTTTGGATTCGATCATCAGATAAATCGCCAAAAACCATTTCCAGAGAGGCAAGTGGCTATCGTGAAAGATGGAACCGCTTGTTACCGAAAACTGATACCGGCACTTGTTACAATCGTATTGGTCGCGCTCCGTTATTGTCGAAACACTTGTGCAACCACAGCGCGGGCAGCTAATACCTTTTGGCCATCGCAATTCGGTGAGATAGTCTCGACACTTCTCATCGGTGCCAAAACGCTCGATGAGATTAACAAGGTTTATGTCTGATTTAATTGGACGATATTTCTTTTTCATATGGTAACGCGAAAGAAGAAACCGGCACACAAACTAACGGACGCCGATCTGGTTAAACACCTTTTCCATCCACAGGTACGCGAGCATGTGAAGCGCGTTGCGCGACCCGCCAGAAAGAAAAGTTCTTCAATCACACGACCAACCTAAATCAATGATAACCTTGTGTCAAGTATATAATCCTCCATCATTCAGGCGTGGGATAATATTTTTTGCATAGACAACGTCGAGGATTCTGATTTGAGGTTATTTGGCAGCGACTGCGAGTACCCTTCGGTGTCGGGGAGGCGGTTGTTGAAGTGGCCGTGCTGAAGATGTGGACAACGCGCCAAGGGAAGTCCCCGTAACCTTGGCCTCGCAGTCGCTGACTATCAGTAACCCCCTTAACTCGTTAGACACCAGATTACTTGGAATCGCCAACATTCTCGTGCGTTAACGAGGTGCTTGGGTTTGAATCACAAAACTGTCAGTTTCATCACTGGGTGAATCTCCCATCCAGCTTTCTCCGGTTTTTCGATTGGTCTTTCAGAGAATGACCTACATCGAAAAAGGCTTTGCGGACAAGCACGTGATCGGCGGATCGGTGACGTTTCAGCATTTTTTCGAGGACTTCGTTCCGCCGTTTCCGTAGGAAAACGTGAGAAATGCAAATACCCCTTGGAATGCCCCGAGTCGCGCCACGACGGACAGGCGTCGGACACTTCTTGAACGACATTTCGCCTTTGGCGCGGGCGTTGCTTTTTTACACTTGGATAGGTACAAAAGAATTTGAGCGGGCGACGATGACGCGCATCGGGCGTTGCCAGACAAGGAAGCGGCGGCAAATACGGCCTGAGCGGTCGCTTCGCAGCCATTATGGACAAGGCCTGGCGTCGAGGGGAAAACCACGCGCTCGTTGAGGGTGGGCGGGCAATGTCGAATCTTTCCTTCCATTCGCTGCGGCACAGTTTCAACTCAGCGATGGCCAACGCGGGTGTCACTGAGGAAGTCCGAATGAAGCTGGCTGGTCATTCCACGCGAGAAGTTCACGCGAAATACACGCATCACGAACCCGCACCGCTGCGTGCGGCAATTGCCGCTATTCCATCAATCGGACTTTGAGAGTCTTGTTGATCGTCAATTAGGTACTTTGCCGCTGACCGTTTTGACGTTCTCGGCGCCTGCGAACTGACACGCGGTTAGCCGTCTTGTCGCTCGGTGAAGATCGGTTAATGCTGAGGGGGAAAGTTGGCGTCTGTTTCTTTTGCTCAACGTACTCGCAAAACGCCTTGAGGCATTCGTTCGCAATCTTGGGCAACGCGACGCCATAGAATAGATCGATCCCTTCGATCTTGTCTTTTAATTCTTTCGGAATTCGAATGGTCAGGCGGGCATCCTTCTTCTTGTTGGCCAGCTTCCGAAGCGCCTCCGTCTTGCTCATACTAACATCTACGGAAACTCGAGGCCAAAGGTGCCTCATATTTTGCAGGGAGTGAAAGAATTTGCGGACGTCGAGGGGTTGTCCGGCTGGCCTGGACCGTGCCGGGACGTTTACGTGGTCAACTCACGTTACCATTACAAAGGGCATCTCAATTATTGGGCAGACTACGGTTAACTCGGATACCGGAGTCTGCAACGATGCAACCCTATTGCTAGACAACCTTAATCCTAATTTGCCAGGTGGCGAAGGATATTTCCACGCCACAATTCCAGCCGGGAAAGCGTATCGCGTTAGTGGCGTTACTCTCAAACCGGGAACTACGACAACCAAATACAATGGAGCAATTCGGGTAGGGGGATTTTCAAATCAAGTGCGCTTTGATCACATACATTTCACAGGTCTTTGTCACACCAATTACATTGCCATATACGGCAACATCTATGGGGTGGCCGATCATGTAGTGGAAGATCACATACCTGGACAACTTGGGCAGAATAGAACTTTCAACGGGATAGGTGCCGGAGGTTACGGGGATGAGGTATAGGCGCAACCGGCTGGCTACGGAGGCCCTAACTTCTTTTTCTTTGAGGATTGGTATTGCGATAATAGCACTGGTAGTCCTTTCTCTGCTAATGGCGGATGGGATGCCAATTCAGGCGGTAAATTCGTCATAAGGCATTGCCATCTCTGTAACATTGAAATCCTCTGCCACGGAACAGAAGGCGCGAGAGCGCGCGGCGGCAGGGCGCAAGAGATTTACAACAACGACTACCATTGGAGCTATTTAACGGAGATGGACGGCCTTCGCTCCGGTACGTTAGTTGCCCACGATAACCCCTACGATGGCATCGAGCCACAGGGATACGGTCTGCAGACATACCGCATGATCTTCGGTTATGCCAGCATTTGGCAGGCGCGACAGGAGCTAACTCGTGGGATTACAACGTAACAGAACCAGACGGAACTCATATTGACGGTCACCCGCCATATTTATTCCAGACCGGAACAGTAAGCGCGGCCCAATAACTCTAATCCAGGATCCATGACCGATAGCACAAAAACCTGGATTACAAATCAATGGGCGAATTACGCGCTACGCCGTCCATCTGACGGAGCGACTTGGTTAATCACAGGGAACACCAATAATATGCTGACCACTCTCCAGTGGGGTGATCCTTGTTGCATCCAGAGTTGGGTTGCTGGCAACACGTATGAAATTCACAAGGTCATGGCGGCGATCGATCAGCCGGGACTTGGAGGAGGCGATCTAATTAGCGGCCCGCCCCTATCCCAATGTGGCTTCACCAGGTAAGAGAAGGCTGCTACTCGTGGAGCAATGTTTATACCCCTAATGGACACCACATAAACTGGCGAACAACGTCGCCAGGTTTAATAGAAGGCCGCGATTTTTTCAGCGACACACCATTGCCAGGATACACGCCTTATTTTTATCCGCATCCGCTTGTGACGGGCGGCACACCGTCTCCCACTCCAACCGTTACGCCATCTGCAACACCGACCGTCACCCCTACGATCACGCCAAGCCCTAGCCCAAGCCCGACAGCAAGTGCAACGCCTTCAGCAACGGCTACAGCAACTCCAAGCGCAACTGCAACAGTTACGCCAACTGCAACAGCAGCAGCAACCGCTACAGCCACACCCACGGCAATCGAAACCCCGACAGTAACGCCTACAATTCCACCTCCTCCGACAGTCACTCCTACCGCGACAGCAACCGGCAACTCCGACAGAAACACCTACTTCAACTCCAACAGCCACACCAACAGCGACAGCCATTTCATCGCCTACTCCAACACCAACCCCCGCACCAACCGCATCAGCCACACCCACGGCAACAGCGACAAATACGCCAACTGCCACCCCGACACCAGCGCCGACAGCAACAGAAACGCCCACGACCAACACCCACACCTTCACCTACGCCGACCCCAACAGCAATCCCGACGGCTACACCGACATCGACTTCAACGCCTACATCAACGCCAACGCCCACTGCGACTCCGACCGCAACGCCGACCCCGACTGTGACTCCCAGGGCTACGCCTACACCCTCGCCGGGCCAAATTACGCTCAGTGCGCGTGGCTACAAAGTGCAGGGACAACATAGGGTGGATCTCTCCTGGAGCGGGGCGACTTCGAACACCATCGACGTTTACCGCAACGGCGTGTTGATCGTCACCGTTGCGAACACCGGCCTCTACACTGATCACCCCGCCGGTAGTGGCCATGCGACCTACACGTACAGGGTATGCGAAGCCGGCACGGGTAACTGTTCTAATCAAGTTACTGTGAAATTTTGAGATCTCTTTGCGTGCGATAAGGACGCGCCGGCCGGGCTTGGACGTCACGGCAACCCGAATACGAGCAGATGATTATGGGTGTTTACGTTACTTTGGGAGTTTTTTGATTCGAGCTGCGAAAGACCCTTTAGCAAACGCGAGTCTTATATGGTTCACGATCCGGTCGAGTGTTGTGCACGGTGGAATAATGCTGGTTCAAGCTCTCGTAGATGAGACTGAATTATTGCGGCCGCATCCCGGAAAACTCCCGTGACATAACCGAATCGAATTTCAGTACCGTCCTTAAGCTGAGCGTCAGTAATAGAAACGCCATTGATCTGTGTCCCATTTGTTGACCCCAGGTCTCTGAGACGATACCCACTCGGCGATTTTGTTAGCGAGGCGTGCTGCGCTGACACTGTCGGATCGTCAATGACTATGTCGTTCGACGGCGCCCGGCCGATCCTAATAACGTCGCCAATTAAGTCATGCGTTATTACGTCAGCTCCGTCGCAATCGAGAACCAGTCGAGTCACGTGGCCGCCGATTTTCACCCAAAGGGTGATCCTGTTGTCCAGCTAATCATCGGAATATCTTACAGCGGTCGGATACCAGGCAGTGCTAGCATAGATTCGCGATCACAGCGTAAGCCCAAATCACAGCGGGTATCAGGCCGCATCCTGCTCATCATTCAGGGGTTGGGTAATGTTTTTGCGTGGACAAAGTCGAGGATTCCTGGTTGAAACTACGTTCGCAGCAACTGCGAGGCACTCACCGGTGCGGAGAGGCGGTCATTGGACACAATGCTGATTCATGTCCCATCGCGCAAGGTTAAGTTCCCGTGTAATTCCCAGTCCCTCGCAGTTCGTTGCCCTGTTTCTTCGCGGCAACCACCGCTGAATTTTTCTGGTCATCGCCTGTTCTCAGGTCAACGCGATCCGATGAACAAGACTTGCCTGAGGACAGCGGAGACAAGGTGTCATCTGCGTTTGGGTACAAAGCAAAAGTGGCCGCCTAAAAAGGACGGCCACTCTTGTGTTGGGAAACTTTTTGGAGGCTGCTAAGCTCTCAGGAAGCGCCGGGCCATGCCAAGCACGCCGAGGGCCGCACCGAGCAACATTACCGTGGTGCCACCATCGGGAACACCGGGCGTGAGTTGGCTAAAGAGGATCCAGCCGGAAAGACCATACCCAAGAGGGCCATCAGCAGGAATCGTGATTATCCCAGTTAGATCACTGATGTTCCAAACAACGGAGTTGTCGTTTTGCCCGTCGTACTTCGCAAACAGGTATGTAAATTACCCAGGGTGGTAAGATTTATGGTCGTGCCGGTACCGCTTACAATTGTCGCTCCAACGGCCGTGGGCAAGTTGAGCCGAACGTATTGGTTGTGCGGGTAAAGGTCTGCATGCCTTCCGAGACCCCGAAGTCATGCGTTACAGAAGTGTTTGTGCCCATCGTTATCATATAGTTGATATAGGTTGCCACGTGATCTGGATCGGCGGGGGCGGCAGGACTTACAGTGCCGACAATGTGCGAATCACCAGTAGGGTGATTGGATTAAAGAACGCCAGAGTTGTGTCTGCACGTGGCATTGTTGGTGAAAGCAAGCATTACGGCGCAGGCGGCCGCAGAAACGATTGCGAGTTTGTTTGTGGGAATTCATGTTTATTTTCATATTGGGTTGGTTTGCGAACGGAATAGAGCAAAGCCCGTGCCAAATGAATTAGTTCCAGACGAAAAAATGTTGTATGTTGCATCTACCTAGGACTTAAACATGCGACGGAGTCAATGAATTGTGGGTTATCTCGCGGATGAAAATTGTAAAGAATCTCAGACGCTTAATCAGCCGGCCCAGAAAGGAAAGATAGCGTAACCGCCAGCGGAGAGGGATATTACGATGCAAAATGGGAAAATGTACGGGTTTCCGACGATTGGTCGTCTACAGATTTAACTGCCGACGAGTCTCCACTCGGATGCTGATTCTCATGCGGCGTCGGAAGGGGTCGATTGGCGTCAAGCGAATGCTTGAGGAGTGCGGCTTTTACTCCTGCCGGAGATCCGCGAGCGCGTGTTTTGCCTCAGTCGCGAAAGGCTCCCGGAGACCAGCAACCAAGGCTTGGTTAAGGACTCCCTGCGCTTCGCTCTTTTGCCTCGCTTGGAGCTGAGACATTCCCAGATAAAAAAGAGAATCGGCGTCGAGCGCCTGTTTCCGAGCGCTTTCCTGCAACAACTGGACGGCGCGCGGGTATTCCTTTTTCTCGTAGCTCAATCGCCCCAGAAGCTCGGCCAGTTCAGGATCATCTGGCAATGTTTTGCGCGCTTTTGTAGCGAGATCATAGGCCGCAGCGACCGTGGATGGGTCCTGGGCATACAGCATAGCGAGGCGTTTCTGCGCGGGCGCGAAATCGGGCAACCGTCGCAAGATGTTGCTGTACATTTCCGTTGCCGGTTTTGTTTCACCGCGCCGCGTATCAAGCGCTGCCTGGGCCATGAGCGCGGGCACATATTCAGGATTCGATTTCAGTTCCTTTTGGATCTCGTTCTCGGCGGCGATAAGTTCCTTCGAATTTTCATCGAGGGCCGTCAACCCTAGAAATTCTTTGGCGTCGGCAGCCTGCGAGGAATTGGGATTGACGGTCATGGCTTTTTGCATGACGTCCCGGGCCTCATTCACTTTTCCTACGCTATAAGCCGCCCATGCTAAATCGTGCTGGATCAAGGGATCGTTTTCGCGCTGGCGTGCGGCCTCCTGTAGAAGGCTGTAAGACCATGCGAAATTGCCAGTTTCGTAGGCAACCTTTCCCAGGATGCCGGCGACTTGGGGATCGGTTGGCGCGAGCTCACGCGCTCTCTTTGCGTAGGCAAGGGCTTTCTCCTGGTTCCGGAGCGGTCCAGCATAGAGCTGCGCGAGC
Source organism: uncultured Verrucomicrobiae bacterium (assembly GCA_963719605.1). Lineage (GTDB taxonomy): Bacteria > Verrucomicrobiota > Verrucomicrobiia > Chthoniobacterales > UBA10450 > Udaeobacter. Next base: position 28,520 of record CAVRCO010000015.1, on the reverse strand, counting down.
TTGGTTACAGCTGTGGCCAGTTTAGGGTTTAGTTTCAACGCTTGCTCAAAGGCCGCCGCCGCCTTGTCCGATGCGCCTTGTTTTTCATAAGCTTCCCCCAAGCGCGTATGGGAGATGACATCGTTAGGCTGCTCTTTCGTCATCAGTTCAAGTTGTGAGATCGACAATTCCGGGGAAGCTCCCGTTCCGCTCTCGAGCAAAGCGAGACGGCGTTTGCTTTCATCCTTGCCAGGGAAATCTTTACCCGCGCTCGCGGCTTTTTGGAGCGCAGCCCTGGCTATATCTGTCTGGCCTATCATGTAGGCAGTCATGCCGAGGTGAAATTGGATCTCCGGATTGTCGGCAGCTTTTTCAGCGCTCTCCTGCAGAATCGTCAAGGCTTGTTGATACTCGCCGCGTTTGTAAAGAACCCAGCCCAAGGTGTCGCCGATCGAAGGGTCATTCGCTCTTAGATCGCGAGCCTTGCGAGCCAGGTCGTAAGCCTTATTGAGATCGTTTAGCTGCTCGGTGTAGAGATAAGCGAGATTGTTTAACGCGGAGACGAAGTTGGGCTCGATCGAGAGAAGCCTCTCGTACGTATCGCGAGCCTTTGGGAAATCCTTCATTCGCTCATATGCGAGCGCCAGCGTCATGAGCGCCGTCGCATCGTTAGGCTTCTTCGCGAGTTCGGCCTGCAATTGGCTCACCGCCTGCGGAAGTTTGTTGGTCGCGAAATAAGCCTGGACCAGCAAATCGTAGGCGCTGGAAAAATTAGGATCGATCTGGAGCGTCTTTTGAAGCTCTGCCGCGGCTAAGTCCCATTTTTGTTCCGCGGTCAGAATTTTGCCTTCCAAAAAATGAGCGGACGGCGAATCGGGCGTTTTTTGAAAGTGGCGTTGTATCTTCTGCCGGGCAGAGTCGAAATGCTTGTCCACCAAGTCCAGCTCCACGAGTTGATCGACCAGCCACACGTTATCCGGCGCAAGCTCGGCGGCTTTTTCAAACGCCTGGCGTGCTTCGTCATTTCTCCTGGCTTGACGGAGGGTCAGGCCGAGCGCTGTGTAGGGTTGTGGATCCTGCGGAGCGAGCCTCACTTGGTCGCGAATGACCGCCTCGGCATCGTCGAACCGATCAAGCGAGCCGTAAGCCGCAGCCAGGAGGAAGGCAGCGGACCTCAGATCGGGCCTTTTTCTCAGCAATTTGGTGATTGGCTCGATCACCATATCACCATGACCGGAGCGAAGATTAGTCTCGGCGAGCAGCAGGATGGCATCGGCGAAATTCGGATTGATTGAGATGGCCTGATCCAACGCCAGCTTTGCCTGATTCGGGTTATTATTCTTGAGATATGCGCGTGCCAATTGGTATTTGATCAGAGGGGAGTCCGAGTAGGTTTGATCGAGGTGCTCCAAGACTTCGATCGCTTTTTTCGTGTCGCCCTTTGCCAGCAGCACATCGCTTTCCAGCCGATGCCCATCGACATATCCCGGGTCCCGGCTAAAAACGTTTTCAAGAAGCGAGAGAGCCTCGTCGTATTTACCGTCCTTAAAGGCAAGCTCGGCCAGCAAAGTCCAGCCTGGCAAATAATCGGGCGCCTGCCTGGTCATCTCGGTGGAAATTCTTCTTGTTTCTCCGGTATCACCGACTGCGGACATGAACGCGGCGTATTTTAAGCGCTCCATAGAACGAACAGGCGCAAGCTCCGCCGCTTTCTTGAATTCTTCGCCTGCTGATTTCTGATTTTTCTGGAGCAGATACAAATCTCCCATCGCCATGTGCGCGGCTGAGGAATTAGGATCGTTAGTCAGCGCCTGTCGAAGCGCGTTTTCCGCCTCAGCCAGATCGCCTTGGGGAAGGAACAGATTCGCCGAAGCGAGGTGGAAAGAAATGTCGTCCTTTTTGGGGTATTTCTCGAGCTGTTCGCCCGCGGCCTGAATGTCTTCCTTGCTTCGCACCGCTTCAGTTAAAGCGATAATTGCATCACCATTGTCCGGAGTTTGCTCCAGCACCTTAAGCGCTTCCTTATTCGCGTCGTTGAAGCGTCCTATCGCCAGATAACAACGGGCCAGGTGTATTCGATTTTGATTGTTCTTAGGAGCCAGCTCACTCGCTTTTGCGAGGAATGCGGCGGCGCGAAGGGGTGCTCCGTCTTCCAGCCACATTGCCCCGATTCTTTCGAATGCGAGCGCGTTTTGCGGATCCAAGCGGACCACGTTGAGGTAACTCACCCTGGCTTTGTCGTAATCGCCGGCTTTAAAATAATTGTCCGCCTCGGCGAGGAAGCGTGTCTTCTTGGCTTCCTTGGAGCAGGCAGTGATGAGTGTAACGGCTAGAGTAAGCGTTACGATTCTAAATAACACTTTCGATGTTTGCATGTGCAGAATGATTCTAATGTTAGTTAACGTTTGTAGCTGCGCGCTCCTTAGAAATGCCGAGCTTTTCCATTAGTTCGTAAAGAGTCGGCCGGCTGATGCCGAGGTCAGCGGCTGCGGAAGTAATTTTACCAGAGTTCCTTTTAAGCGCTTGTTCAACCACTTCGCGTTCGACGTGTTCTCGAGCTTGCCTGAGAGTTGTTCCAGCAAGTGACAGTATGCTCCGATCCCGTTCCAACTCGAGATCCTTTGCGGTTATTCGGGATCCGCTCGACATGATGACGCCACGTTTTACGCGGTTCTGGAGTTCGCGGACATTTCCAGGCCACGAATAACGGCTCATCGCGCGCAACGCGTCCGGCGCGAAAACCATCTTAGTCCGACCGTTTTGGCTGCCATACGTTTGCAGAAACTCACAGGCCAGGAACACAATATCTTCCCCGCGTTCACGAAGCGGTAGAAGGCGAATCGTGACAACGGCAAGACGAAAATACAGATCTTCGCGAAATTTCCCGTTATTGACCAGCCCTTTTAGATCGGCGTTGGTCGCGGTGACAAGCCGGGTGTCGACTTGAATCTCCTGTCTTCCACCCACTCGCTGTAACCGCTGTTCCTGAAGAAACCGGAGAAGCTTCACCTGTATAGCAGGCGGAAGCTCCCCAATCTCATCGAGAAAAAGGGTGCCGCCACTGGCTGCTTCCAATAGCCCTTTGCGCTGAACGTGAGCGCCAGTAAAGGCGCCTTTCTCGTGACCGAACAGCTCACTCTCCAGAAGATTTTCAGGAATAGCGTTGCAATTGATTGCGACAAATGGGCCGTCCTTGCGCGCGCTGCGGCGATGAATGGCAGATGCCGCCATTTCTTTACCGGTGCCGCTTTCTCCCAGCAAGAGCACTGGAGCGTTAGTCCCGGCCACCTTGCGAATCAAAGTAAAGACTGCCTGCATTTGTGGACTGCTGCCGAGCATGTCCTCGAAGACATCAGAGCGCTGGCTTTGTTGTAACTTGTGGTATTCCTTCTCGAGTTGCATTACATGGATGCAGCGACGAATGAGCAGCCTCAGTTCTTCCATCTCCACAGGCTTGCACAAGAAATCATAGGCGCCGGCGCCAACTGCCTGGATGGCGTTCTGTTTTTCGCCCTGCCCCGAAATAATAATGACCTTAGCCGTGTTATCGATTGCAAGTATGTCAGATAGCACGGCCAAGCCTTCGTCGCATTCATTGGGACGAGGTGGTAAACCCAGATCAAGTAATGTTACCGCTGGCAAGTGAGCCTCAAAGCTTTCAACCGCTGCGTTGCGGTCTTCGGCGAAATGGACTTCGTAAAGCTCGCTCAGGGCCCATTTCATCTGCGTCCGGATGGCCTCGTCGTCATCCACAATGAGTAATGTGGGTTTCATACTGTTTGCCATTTCATAGGCAACATGACGCGGAACGTTGTGCCGACGCCGAGTTCGCTTTCTACGTGGATCTTCCCCTGATGGGCTTCGACAATCGTCTTGGATTGAAACATACCAATGCCCAATCCTTTTTTCTTTGTGGAGCGGAACGGCCGGAAAAGGGAATTCTTGATGAACTGTTCAGTCATTCCGCAGCCGTTATCACTTACGGATAAGGCTACCCACTCACCCTGCCGGGTCGTCTCCACCGTGATCCGGCCATTCATGCCGACCGCATCGCACGCGTTGAGAAGGAGGTTCGTACACACGCTTTGAAGTTGTTGTCCATCGGCCAATATCCTTGGGATCTGATCAAATTTGGTTACCAATTTGTTTTCCAGTGTCCCATTCAAGGTGGCGAGAGCTTCGGTAACGACGAGATTGAGATCCAATTCCGCGGGCTTGAGGCGCAACTCATGGCGCAGGGCGTTCATGCGGTTGATAAGATCATTGATTCTGTTAGCCGCGCTCCCGATCCCGCGGAATGCATCTTCCTGGAAGGCGGGATTGCTGAAGTGTGTCGGCAGATTCTCCAACATCAGGCCAAGGGTTGAGGCCGCATTCTTTAGGTCATGAATCAAGAATGCCGACATGGTTTGAAACGCCTCCAGTTCCCTTCTCTCCATGATCTCTTCTGTGAGTCGGAGTTTCAGCAGGCTCCCCGCCACTTGCTCGCCGATGCATTTCAATAAATCCATCTCTTCTGCCGAGTACCCGAGCCCTCTAACGCGGTCAGCGAGGACTATCACTCCGAGCCAGCTCTCTCCACCGACCAGCGGAACACAAATCGGGCTGCCCCCAGTGCGGAATTGTCCACTGCTTCTCTCCATGAGGTCTCGTGCCCACTTTTCTTTTGCTTTACCGAGATCGAAAGGCCGCGACAGCTTGAGTAACTCTGCTGAATTGAGTTCCTTTCCCGCAATCGAGCTGGTCGAATCGTCGCTCGGCGCCTGCTCCGCATCGGAGGTTGAGCTCACTCGGATCAGGCGCTCTCCTTGTTCATCGAAAAGCCAGGTCGAGACGGACAGGGCACCAAAAGTCTCTGAAATCAACCGCGACGCGATCGTGGCAAGCGCAGTCTCATCGAGGGCAACCGAGAGACTTTGAGTGAATCGCGCCCAAATCTGACGGAAATCATGCTGCGGCCTTTTAAAGTGGCGACTGACGAAGAGCTGCAGACTTTGCCGAGCTCGGTCAGAAAGAAGCAGAACGGCCAGGATAGCCGCCCCAAGGAGGACGACAAACGCTGCGATTGGAAAACTGGCAGCACCGCCAAAGCGGGCGACGATTTGAGCCAATACGCCAACAACAAAAAGATATGCCCCGGTCAGCAACACTGTCACCGAAGTCTGTAAAACGGCACGTGACGGATAGACGTCAATCTCGCTGAATCCGCTGCGCACGTAAGCAACGGTGATGAGCGAACATCCTATAAGAAGACCAATCGTTTCGACAACGAATTGACTCGGGCTGTAATCCGAGAAAAGCAGCGCCTGGCTTCGAGTGTAAATATGGGCACCAAAGACCACGCCAAGGCCCAGAACCACGAATTTGATTCGCCAGCGCATCGTTCCCACAGCGGCTCGGAACGTCCGCTCGATATTCGTCAGGATTAACACGGTCGAAACGAGAAGCAGGATGTTTAGAATTTTTGCCGGTTCATTCAACCTGAGTCCCCATCCCTGAAAAGGTGAGGTGTAAGCGACAACGTAGAAAAAGGGGCTGTAAAAGGCCGCAAGCGACAGCAGCGGAATCAAAAGAGCTCCAATAACAAGCCACCGTGATCGGACGAGGAAATCGCGGTAATTTGCTCTGGAATACGTCAGGCTAAAAGTCAACCAGGCGCCCGGGAGAAATGATTTTGTAACCAGAGAAAGCGTTTCCCAAAAGGCTGACTTCCCAGGGACAAGCGCATCGTTTGCTATTGCGCCAAAGAGGCTTTCCAAGGCAAAAATCAGCATTCCGCCCGAGAAACACCAGGTTGCAAGCGAACGCTGCTTTCGACAGGCAGCAGCTGCCGCCAGAGCGGCACTGAACATGCCCGCGGCCAAAGCTAACACGGTATTCGGACTCACAAATCGCTCCGAGCTGACGGCCTGAACCGCATTGCGATCCCAGCTACGGCACAAGTTTCCGGGCTATTACTAAATCGAAATCTCATTCGTTAAGCGAAAACGCTCTCCGGGCGCGGGCGCGAGCCGTAGCGTAGGGTCTCTGAAACGTTCTCCGGAAACCGGAGGACAAAGTTCCCGAAAACTTGCGTAAAAATTAAGAAGAGAGGGCGAAGCAGGCAGACACGCAGACAAGCGGAGGTTCGACCCCGATGCGGCGCCTCAGCGCGATTCCACTGAGCGAGTTGGGATCTCACTCCTGCGCAGCCACCACAACAGCAGCAAAAACGGAATCAGCGAAAGCACGAAAAAGACAGGCCCGCCCCGGGTGTGTATTGGACTGTGAATCATCTGCGGACCTGCATTCACGCAGAGAAGTCCGATCACGAGGATGCGGAATCCGTTCCGTAAAATGCCGAGCGGAATGACCAAGGCGATAAGCACAAGACGCCGCCACGATGACTTCAAGAATAAATTGGCGGCCAGGATGCTGGTCATCAAAAGGACCCAGCTTGATCGAATGCCGCTGCATTCTTGCGCAACTTCGATCGTAATGTTTGGCAGTTGGAAAACGAGGCCTGCGCGGAGAAAAGGCGTGCCAGTGAGATGGAAGAGAACATTTGCTACCTCCGCGGAAGCATATTTCGAAGCGGTCTCCAGCGTGCTCACCATCGCATCCGGCATGGGCACCATGAAAATGAGATAAGCCAGCGGAAAAGCCGCTGCTCGCATCCAGTCGCGCCCGAAAAAGAAAAAGCCCCCTGCTGCAAGACAACAAAGGAATGACAGGGTTAGGAGCGCAAGACGATCATTCTCTACCGGTGCTCGCCCGATGAAATTCAACCAGGAAGTGAACAACAAAATGCCAAGACCGCAGGCCAGCAGCACAATCCCCGGCACAAGATCGACGACGTATTTTTTTGGCAATTGATCGCGCTGGAGATAAAGCAGGTACGCAGAAACAAGCGGCACGAGTAAGATGTAGGAATCCAGTGAGCTGTGACCTGCGTAATTTGCCAGAGCCAGGAGTGGCTGGCTAAATGCTGCCAGGAGCAAAATCAGGAAACAAGCGCCTCTCCAAAGCCGCCAGATTGTTCTACGGCCTGGTGTAGTAGATACGGAAACGTTTTCTACCGGTGCGCGAACAATTGTTTCCCTAGCAACGGCTCTGTCTGATGGCTTCAGCATTTCCAAGGTGTTAAGGCCGGCACCAGAGAGCAATTGCGCATATTTTTGTTGAGCTCCCCGCAGCCGGGCTATCGTGTCTGGAGATTCTCAATAGGTGTAGGTTACTCCGCCGGAATAGCGATTTCGCGAGTAACCTGGTGTCGATCCTGACGAACTCTGCATGGTATGGTTGTAGTCGAGGTTCAAGGTAAAATGCTTATTGACTGTATAACGGAGGCCGAGAGTGAGATCTAACGAATTCTGCGTCCCTATGGAGCTGGTTGCGGTTCCGGTTCCACCTGAATTATCATCATGATGATAATAAACGCCAGTGGTCGAACTGAGCCGCGAAGTTAGATCTGTACGTCAGGTTCAGACCCGTGCGCCACGTCTTCGTGGTCGTCGCGCCGTTCGTCGTAGGCGATTCGTATCCATAGCTAGTCGTCCAGTTCAGCGAGTGATTGCTCCTCGTGTAACCAAGCGTACCTTCAAGGTAAGGACTGGTCATATTCCCCTCGTTTTCGAGAGAACGAAACGATTCACCCCCGCGCAAGTGAACCATTAAATGCTCGGTTAAATTATGGTTGATGCCGGCGAGGAGGAAGTTAGTCGTGGAATTGAGAGGGGCCGTATCGTAATCTATCGCTTCAAAACGATATTCGCCCACAAGAACCGTGCGCCTGGTGAGGCTAAATTGAAATTCCTCGCTAAACGTGTTCTGAATACGGTTCTGAGTAAGCGTGTTCTGAACACCGTTCTGAGAATTTCCGTTCGACGAGGAAAAGTACTGAACGCGCTCGAACGTGTAGCTTGTCACCAAGGAAAGTCGCGAAGACCAATGATAAGTAAGCGAAAAAATATCCACTGTGTCGAAGAACGGGCTGACCACGTTCTGCGGCCCAACATTGGATTGGAAATTGGGCTGGTTCTGGTAAGTGCCGAAAACGCTGGCGTAGAAGGAAAGCCGACTCGAGAAATCATGCGTGAGGGACAAAGTGACGTTTCCGGCAGTCTCGTTCACGCCCGACACATCGAAATACTGGCTAAAGCGTCCGACACCAATCAAACTAACTTGTGTGCGCTCTGAGGGACGAGCATAAGTGAGAACAACGTTTTCTCTCGCGAAAACTGAGCCTTGGCCGGACGAGCTCAATGTCACATTGTCATCGTAGCCCATGTCCACGCCGGCGGTGATTTGAACTGGAACAGCTGGCAGCCAGCCTAGCCCGGCTGCGTCCGACGCCGAACTCAACGCTTCCTGACTCAAGACTTTGCTGACCGGAGCCAGTAAGCAAGCGGCGAACAGAAGCGCGAGAGGAAACGAACCAAGGTGTCTACGGGGCTGGTGAATTCGACATGGCAAAATCATGTTTGCAAGTCGCGGCCGGCCGGTGCATCAAGATCAAAACAAGCTCCGCGAGATGTAGATCACGTCCCCGTCCTGGACATATTTTGGTTGTGTAGGCTTGCCGCGAATATTCGGCCGAAGATTAATCGTCTCGGTGCACTCCACTCCATTGATTATGCGAGTGAGATGAATGTTGCTGAGGCTTCCATAGTCACTTACTCCGCCCGCTTGCATAATCGCCTGATACACAGTCGTCGGGCGATCAAACGTAATTTTGCCCGGATAAGTGGCGAATCCCGACACGACGACGGTGGCCGAACCGTTCTCCAATGTAACCAGCACCTCGGGGTTATCAAGGTACCCGTCGTAGCGGCGGGTCAGCTCATGTTGCAGATCGATAACCCGCCTGCCGGCGGCCGTCACTTCGCCAAGGTACGGCAGACTTATCTTTCCGTCCCTGCGAACTTTCTGGGTTTCATCCAGATCGCTCTCCTCGGCGAAGGAAAGCTTGATCACATCTCCGGGAGAGAGCCTCACCGCTGTCTTAGGACCCGGCGGATTGGGCAAGGGCGGTAACGGGCTCTGGCAGCCGCCGCACGTGAGCGCGGCAAAAACAAGAAGAGCGATCAGGAAAGAGGTCCCACCCGGTTCACATCTTCCATAAGCCGTAGCAATGTCCGGCAATTGTCGATCGTACGACATGTGTTTGCTGTCCTGTTTCATGCAATGTCGTTTACTCTACACACTTGTTGGTTGGCAAGATAAATGCACCGAAGCTGACGATAAGAATTTCCGTCCTTGCGCTTCCAAACTATTCCAGGCCTGACCGGCTCGCTGGATATCGCACTTCGAGGGATCTAAGAGAAACTCACCTCCGAGCCAGCTTGACCTCGGGAAGTTGATCCGCAATAAAGCGTCCGATTTCAAGTGAGGCCGTCGCTGCCGGCGAAGGCGCGTTGCACACGTGAATGGAATTTTTCCCGTTCACTATCAGAAAATCGTCCACCAGTTTCCCATCTGGCATCAACGCTTGCGCTCGGACTCCGGAATCCGTCGGAACCAAGTCATCTTCATTTACTTCAGGGACGAGTTGTTGAAGACCCTTCACGAATGCGCGTTTGCTCACGGAGCGAACCATCTCCATCATCCCATCTCGGTAATACTTCCGCGCCAGCTTCCAGAAACCAGGGAATGTGATGGTCTCAAACAAATCCGCACAGTTGATGTCCGTCTTGTGATAGCCCTCCCGTTTAAAGGCGAGCACGGCGTTGGGCCCGGCGTGGACTGAGCCATCAATCATGCGCGTAAAATGAACACCCAGGAATGGAAAATCGGGATTGGGCACTGGGTAAACCAAGCTCCTTACGAGATACCGCTTTTCGGACACCAACTCGTAGTACTCGCCACGGAACGGAACGATTTTTGCGCCCGGATCGAGGCCACCGAAGCGGGCCACGCGATCGCTAAACAGGCCGGCGCAATTGATAATGAATGCGGCCTTAAACTCTCCGTGAGATGTTTCGATAGCTTGAGTCCCATTCACCTCACGCAAGCGGTCAACGCGCGTGCCGGTTTGCACCGTTCCACCCTGGGATTTAATCAACTCAACATATTTCGCAGAAACCTCCCGGTAGTTAACGATTCCCGTTGACAGAACTTTGACGCCAGCGAGACAGCGCACGTGTGGCTCAATTTCCTTCACTTGTTCGGGCGCAAGCCGCGCAACGGCGAGCCCGTGATCGAGGCCGCGTTGAAACAAGCTTTCAAGGAGCGGAAGTTCCGACGCTTTGGTAGCAACGATCACCTTTCCGCAGACTTCATGTTTGATGCCGTGCTCGCGGCAAAACTCAACCATTGAGCGGTTGCCTTCCCGAGCGAATCTGGCTTTCAGACTGCCTGGCTTGTAATAAATACCTGAATGGATAACACCGCTGTTTCGGCCCGTCTGATGTTGCGCAAGTTCCTGCTCCTTTTCCAGGACGAGGAGGCTCGCCTTGGGATGCTTGTTACCCAGAGCCATAGCCGTCGCCAATCCTACGATTCCGCCTCCGATGATCACGTAGTCATGCATGGCTAGGAATACAACCGCTAACTGTCGCAGGTCCGCCAAGTATTCAATTCGTTCTTCCGAGTAACACCTTACGGCAATGAAACGCCTCCGCATGCCGGGTAGGTGTGGCGCCTTCGATGCCGCGTAACCGCATCAGACCGTAAAACAAATCTTCCGAAAACCACTGCTTGCTTCGTTGCGTAGCAAAGTAGCGCATCAGCGCTGTTTACCTTCTTACGCGCCTGGCCATCGCTCAGTGGTACAAAGAAATTCGGCGACCGTAAATCGGCGTCGTATTTGGGGACTTCGTATTCGAGGATAAAGTGGTTGCGAAAGGTGTTCCAGGTCAGCTCGCACACCATTCGGTGATCCTGATGTAAATCCTCGCGGAAGTGAGTGAAAATGACGTCCGGAACGAAGCTCGTTTTGATCTCCTCGAAGACTTCCTTAACCGGCGCGCCGATGTAGGGAAGAAAGCCATCGCGAAAGGATTTCACAACAATCGTCTTGTGCCGTGCGCCGCTCATGAAGGCGTTCGCGCTGCGCTCGGCTTCTTTGGCGCGGCTCGGATTGGAGCTGAGCACGAGCCAGTAGAATTCGATGCTCTTCGAGTGCTCAATCATCCGCAGCACTGTGCCACCGCAGCCAATCTCGATGTCGTCGCTGTGCGCGCCAAGGCACAGCACCCGCTTCACGCGAGTCAGATTACACGAAATCATTTCTTGATTTCGTGCTGATGATTCCACACTGCCCAAGGCGCACTGCCCCGGCTGAAGAGGTCTTCAAGGTCCTGCTTTTCTTTGAAAGTATCCATGCACGCCCAATAGCCGTCGTGCGGATAGACCATTAAACGGCCGTCGCCGATGACTCGCCGGAAAGGTTCTTCTACGAGTTCCTCACCGTCCTTCATGTAACTGAAGATTTCCTGTCGCAACACCATGAACCCCCCGTTCATCCGCGCCCCGGATTTCGCGATGTGCTCAATGCTCGTGACGACGCCACTGGGTTCCATGGTGATAAGATGAAAGCTGGCTCGCGGCTTCACACCTACAAAGCAGGCGATATTCCCGCTATCCTTGAAAGATTCAATGACTGCGGGGAGCGGTACGTCCGAAAGGCCATCGGTGTAGTTGGCAAGGAACATCTCCTCTCCTTCGAGTTGTCTTTGGACAGCTTTCAGACGCTGACCAACATTCGAGCTAAGCCCTGTATCGACAAAAGTGATGTTCCAGTCATCGATATCGCTACTGAGTAATTCAACATTCTTGCCTCCGCGGGAGAGGACAAAGTCATTTGACACGCACTCGTCATATTCGAGGAAGTACTTTTTGATAACGTTAGCCTTGTAACCTAAACATAAGATAAAGTCTTTGTGTCCATAGTGGGCGTAATACTTCATTACATGCCAAAGGATGGGACGATATCCAATCGGCACCATCGGCTTAGGCAAAGCTTCGGAATATTCGCGCATACGCATGCCGAAACCACCACAAAATAAAACCACTTTCATAATCTCTTCTCCGATTGCTGACCTGTTGAGTGCCTTTGAAACAAACCGTGGCTCAGTTGCGACTCTTTGATCCTTTCCTCCAACCATGTCTCGCTGCGAAAATGGCGATATTGTTGCGCGCGTAACTGATCCGCAAGCCGACCCTGCGGCAATTCCACGTCGTCGTACGTGAGTACCGCGTCCTTTACAATATCGCGCTTCAGTTTACAGCCTTCGACCAATCCTTCCGGAAGGTAGCGGCCGTTACTCATTTCGTCCGTGTTCACCGCCTCACCATAGGTCATGTACATTCCGTAATCGTCGAGCACCTCGCCCGCTTTCAAACCGCATTTAGCTACCGCACAAACCTCAACCACTGGCCCACCGAGCGGCCTGGCAACTGAATCCCGCAACAGCGCAACCCGAGCGATAGCATTCGGTACCTCGAAATGGACCAGATGATATGGAAGAAAGAACGAATAGAGCGGACCTTCGCCCATCTTATAAAGATTGAGGTAATGCTGCTGCCTTGGATCGGGATGCTCGGCGAGGCAATAGACCTTTGTCAAAGGCGTACCGACGACATAATCGACAATACCACCGAGCCTGCGAAGCTCTTCAATGTCATAGAGCTTGCCTATTTTCATGACGTCGTCTTTGTACTCGACGCCCCGCGACATGCCGCGCGATTTCACGGCCATGCCGGTCGCATTTGCCACGATCGCCTGCTCGAAACTGATTTTCGACCCATCGGCAAAGCTGGTCACCATCGTAGGATTCTGCCCCCACTTCTCAGCGAAGTCCTTTTGCGTACTCGGATTGCGGTAAGGATCCTGCAACCCCTTGACGTTACCCATGACACGCGGTGTAAGACCGAGGCCCTTCACCCAGCGATAAAGATTCATCTGCAAGCCTGGTTCGTCGCCGTCGCACGCTGAGAGAATGACGCCATGTTTATCGGCGTAAGTTTGGAGAATCGGGCCGACGGTCGCATCTAGTTCTGCATTCATCAGCACAACGTCTTTGCCGTGTTTGAACGCCTCGAGTAAGACACGCGCGCCGAACTCGACAGAGCCGGTCGTGTCCACTATTAGATCCACACGCTCCGAGCGCGCGAGTAACATGACATCCTGAGTAACGACTGGCGTCCCGTTGTGGATAGCATTGTCCAACTGGCTCTGTGTGACGGCTTCGATCGGATTCTCTAGGCCGGAATAGTTCAGGATACCGATCGCCTTTTGCGGTTTGCGGCTGTAGATGGCCACCATGCTCATTGCGGGGACGCTGTTCACAATCTGGTTTGTGAGCCCTTGCGCCATGAACCCACCTCCTAGAATCGCAACCTTGATCGGGTTACCTTGCTCCGCCCGTGCTTTCAAAGCCTTATCGACGATGATCATGAATGATTGCTCCTGGGTGTCATTTCAAATGATCATACGCCGCCTAAGCTCTGGTTCGATATGATCCAGCAACTTAAACTTTTGGTCCTTGTCCGAAATTACCGCCACCGGCAGCGGCCACTGGAGGCCGAGACGCGGATCGTTGTGCATAAGGCCGCTCTCATAATCCGGCGCGTAGAACTCGCCGACCTGGTAGCTCGTCTCCGTGTTGTCGCGCAACGTCTGATAACCGTGTGCGAAGCGCTCTGGCACATAGAGAGCGCGGCCGTTCTCCTCGTTCAACTCGACGGCCATGTTCTGCAGGTAGGTCGGGCTTTCCGGGCGCAGATCTACGATGATGTCAAGAATCGCGCCGCGTGTGCAACGCACGAGCTTGGTCTCTGCCAATGGGGGAAATTGGAAATGCATTCCGCGCAGCGTGCCCTTCTTAAAGTTGTACGCGACATTTGTCTGAGCGATAAGCGACTTAAGTCCATGAGCGGCGAATTCTTTCTGGCAGAAGGCGCGTGCAAAAAAGCCTCGGGAGTCCTCCCTGCGTTGAAGCTCAACAATATAAGCTCCCGCGAGTTTTGTTTCAGTGAATTGCACGGGATATTCTAAATCTTGTTACTTGTTAGTGACGTTTGGTTTCGAGCATGAAATGCAAACAGTTGAGTAACCGAATGCCAGCGAGGAGTTATGTGTTCCGTGCAACATTGCCCCCAAGTGGGCCATCGCACTCCTTACCGTGATCCCTGAGGATCGATCGTTGGCGACCCTGTTGTCACACTCGCCACTCCCGAATACTCCTTCAGGCTCCCGGTCGCATCCCTCACCAATACTCGATAACTGTAGCTGCTCCCCGCGGCCAATCCCGTGTCGTTATAGCTCGTTTCTGTGGTCTTTCCAACTTGGACAAACCGCGTGCTCCCGGGGTCCCGCCGCTGTACCTCATATCTTCTCAAACGGCCTTTGTCGGTTGTCGCCGCCCAAGTCAGCTTGACCTGGCTCATCCCTAGTGCTGTGGTCACAAGATTTCCAGGCACCCTTGGAGCCCGCGTGTGAGGTAGCTGAATCCCCATCCCCCCGAGATTCCCACCCTGCCAGTTGTCAATCGCTAGATCGTCCCCAGATGGCGAATAGATCCCGATGCCCGGGCTCCCTCCAACCAGGTTCTCTGTCGTATCAGTGTAGGTTAAAACCGGATTCCCGTTTCGGAGCAACGTCAGTTGAACCGGGCTCAACCCCGATGCCTCCAACCGGATGACGTCACCAAGCACCCACGTCTCCGTATTGCCGTTGCTCAGGTCATAATAAAGCCCGTCCTTCCGCAAATAGAGGCGGTAGTCGTTGGGCCCAAATACAAAGGCCATATAGAATCTGTCAATGCCGGGTTGCGCCCGGGCAATCACCCCGTTCCACGGCCCCACATTGCTGATCTGCACTTGGGAATATTGGTCTTGGCTAAACGTGTTCCCGATCCAATATGCGTAACAGTGCGCCTGTTCGATGTCGGGCGTCACTTGATTGTTGACGATGACCAACGTCTGTTCCGATGCCGGCACTGGCTTGGCCCAGTTCAAACCGAGTCCCCCATCCGCTCGATTGAAGTCGTCTGCCGCGAATCCAGGTGTTGGTGTCGCTGTGGGCGTCGGCGTAGCTGTAGGAGTTGCGCTCGGTGTTGCCGTTGAAGTTGGAGTTGGAGTTGGAGTTGGGGTTGGTGTTGCCGTTGGAGTTGGAGTTGGAGTTGGGGTTGGTGTTGCCGTCGGTGTCGGTGTGAGTGGTGGAGTCGCAGTCGCACTCGGCGTGGGAGTTGGTGTAGGTGTCAGTGGTGGCGGAGTCGGCGTTGGAGTTGGTGTCGGGGTCGGCGTTAGAGTGGGTGTAGCAGTAGGAGTGGGTGTAGGTGTTGGCGTACCGCAATTCTCGCTCCCCATCGCGATGAACGTTCCCGGCGAGCTTTGGTTGTTGTACTCAATAGCGACCCAGTTGGGATTGCGTTCGATTGTCGACAGCCGGACTTCGTCCAGCGTCCCGGCGGCATTGAGCGAGCTCGCTGCCCGGGACATGAAATAGAGCGAGCTATTGGAAAAATTGCCCATGGCGGAAGCACTGTGTGCGCCTGTTGTTAGCGTTTGCAGGGAGCCATCTACGTACACCTTATCGGTTGGTCCGGAGCGATTGAACACCAGGTGGACAAGGTGCCATGTCGCTGCTGCCGGTCTGGTGAAAAGATCCGTCCAGTAGCTGAAATTTCCAGTGCCCATCCCCGTCTCGAATTTTCCGCCACCAAAACCGCTCGCATTCCAGTCGGCAATAAAACCTCCAGCGTTCACGTTATAGTTGGGGGTGTATTCGAACGCCAGGTCATCGTTGTTCGAGTTGGCCGTCCACTGCACCCAAAACGATAGGGTTGCGATATTGGTAGCGCTTAGATTAATGGCCGCAAATGAACCGTCCGTGTTGCCGTTGTAACTCAGAGCGCTGCCGATCTGCCCTGCTGCTGTCTTACTACTTGTGTTGGCGTTGTTCGTGCCATTGGCGCCTGTGACAGTGGACTCTCTAATGGTTGTGTTCGGCGCGTTATCATTCATGTGCCACACACCTTTGAAGTTTGAATCCCAGGTATTGGGCGGATCGGACTGGTCTGTATTGATCGCGCTATTGCCATACATCAGGTAAAAGACCGTATCGGTTGAACTGGACACGGAGGGGATCTTTACCCATGCGATCAGATTGCCGATTGTGCCATCGTATTTCTCCACTTCCCACTTGAGCTTTATAGTCCCCCCGGAGTCGGCGTAAAACCCGATGTCGTATCCGTTCGCATTCGCTACGTGGCCACCGTTGGCAATCGTCTTAAGCGCAGGATCAGTGACGCTTACCAGCACCGTGAAATTGGACTGCGTACTGGGAACCTTGGTGTGGTCGATCGTCATTGAGCGTTCACAAGCTGTAGTCGGGGGCGTTGGTGTAGGCGTTGGCGTAGGTGTCGCCGTAGGAGTTGGTGTCGTTGTTGCAGTTGGTGTCGTTGTTGCAGTTGGCGTAGGTGTCGGTGGGGGCGGAGTCGGCGTAGGGGTCGGTGGCGGCGGAGTCGGCGTTGGCGTCGGTGGGGGCGGAGTCGGCGTTGGCGTCGGTGGGGGCGGAGTCGAAGTTGGCGTAGGCGTTGCCGTCGGTGTGGGAGTTGGTGTCGGGGTCGGCGTTAGAGTGGGTGTAGGTGTTGGCGTACCGCAATTCTCGCTCCCCATCGCGATGAACGTTCCCGGCGAGCTTTGGTTGTTGTACTCAATAGCGACCCAGTTGGGATTGCGTTCGATTGTCGACAGCCGGACTTCGTCCAGCGTCCCGGCGGCATTGAGCGAGCTCGCTGCCCGGGACATGAAATAGAGCGAGCTATTGGAAAAATTGCCCATGGCGGAAGCACTGTGTGCGCCTGTTGTTAGCGTTTGCAGGGAGCCATCTACATACACCTTATCGGTTGGTCCGGAGCGATTGAACACCAGGTGAACAAGGTGCCATGTCGCTGCTGCCGGTCTGGTGAAAAGATCCGTCCAGTAGCTGAAATTTCCAGTGCCCATCCCCGTCTCGAATTTTCCGCCACCAAAACCGCTCGCATTCCAGTCGGCAATAAAACCTCCAGCGTTCACGTTATAGTTGGGGGTGTATTCGAACGCCAGGTCATCGTTGTTCGAGTTGGCCGTCCACTGCACCCAAAACGATAGGGTTGCGATATTGGTAGCGCTTAGATTAATGGCCGCAAATGAACCGTCCGTGTTGCCGTTGTAACTCAGAGCGCTGCCGATCTGCCCTGCTGCTGTCTTACTACTTGTGTTGGCGTTGTTCGTGCCATTGGCGCCTGTGACAGTGGACTCTCTAATGGTTGTGTTCGGCGCGTTATCATTCATGTGCCACACACCTTTGAAGTTTGAATCCCAGGTATTGGGCGGATCGGACTGGTCTGTATTGATCGCGCTATTGCCATACATCAGGTAAAAGACCGTATCGGTTGAACTGGACACGGAGGGGATCTTTACCCATGCGATCAGATTGCCGATTGTGCCATCGTATTTCTCCACTTCCCACTTGAGCTTTATAGTCCCCCCGGAGTCGGCGTAAAACCCGATGTCGTATCCGTTCGCATTCGCTACGTGGCCACCGTTGGCAATCGTCTTAAGCGCAGGATCAGTGACGCTTACCAGCACCGTGAAATTGGACTGCGTACTGGGAACCTTGGTGTGGTCGATCGTCATTGAGCGTTCACAAGCTGTAGTCGGGGGCGTTGGTGTAGGCGTTGGCGTAGGTGTCGCCGTAGGAGTTGGTGTCGTTGTTGCAGTTGGTGTCGTTGTTGCAGTTGGCGTAGGTGTCGGTGGGGGCGGAGTCGGCGTAGGGGTCGGTGGCGGCGGAGTCGGCGTAGGGGTTGCAATTGGTGTAGCAGTAGGCGTGGGTGTCGGCGTTCCTCCCGGCAGCTTAAAAGCATAGACTTTGTTGTCAGTAGCAACGTAGATGCGGCCGCGGGCAACAATGCCGGTAGTGCTGTACGAGTGCGTGCCCGCCATCACTTCGTTCGCGCCGCCACCGGCGTAAACAACAGCACCAGTATCGCCGTCGTAACCATGTAAGCGCTGGTCGCCGTTGGTGCCCGTGCCTACAGCCCAGACAACCATGTTATTAGTGCCATCCGTGGAGCTCACGAAAGGTGACCCGCATCCGTTCTGGCTCGCACTCCATACGAAGCGGATGAAGGAAGGTGGATTGGTTGCACTAATACCCAGAGCACCGAGTATGGTTCCTCGATCGCGTCGATAAGCAACATACGTGCCTTGGGCTGTTCGGTAAGTGACCGCTGCCTGGAGCAGGCCGCTGCCGGAGGCCACAAATGAATCTATCGGCGCGCTGACCCCGCCGAGGTTATTACGGTTAAGCAAATGGGCATAACCACCTTTGGTCATTGCGACAATGAGCTGGGAGGGCGTCGCGCCTGGTACGTCTACAAGTAACGGGCCCGAGCTGCCAACATCCTGGTTCAACCGGTCGAGATTGGTGAACCAATCGAGGGGAGCCCAATAATCGCTGGTAGATCCGCTAAAAATCGGGCCCGGTTGAAGACGAATCACTGCTTCGCCGCCGCCCCAGACCCCTCCAGTGTTGTAAGTGTTCCCGGTGGCAACGAACAGATTGGTGCCGTCACTGGCGATACCGCCGACTCCCCATATACCGCCGCCCCTGGCGCTGGTGGCCCATGCCGTTACGCTGGCTGGATTGTTTATCGGCACGCCCAGCAGCCAGCCATTATAAATGTTGCAATCATCAATGCTCCCATATCCAACATAAAGAATGTTGCCCAGGATGGCGAGCGCAGCTCGTTGCGCTTGATTCGCTGCTGTGAAGGTCGTGCCGTTGTATTGGGCTGTCAGCTCCACGTCCACCGGCCAGCCGGGATTGATGGCGCCGGTGTCCACATTAAGCGAAATGATGTAATGTTTGATGGTCGTGCCGCCATCGGGTGTCGTCATCGCGTCCAAAAAGAGCGCCCGTGAAGCAAGATCGACAACAGGCGTGCCGATGATCCCCATGGAACCGGTTATAGTGCAGGGGATATCGGGTGCGGGCACCGGAGCGCCCACATTTAGCTGCCAGATAATGGTGCCGTTCACGGCGTTGAGCGCATACACATTATTCGATTCTGTGACCGCAATGATCATGGGGCCGCTTGGACCGCCCTCGATGTAAAGCGGCTGCGTGTAAACGTTGCCTACGATCGTACCGTCGAAGTTCAGGTCGCGCGTTAAGTTGGCAGCAGCCGATTGCGTGAAGGCCGAATCGACATAAAGGCCATCACGCGAAATATGGTTGTGATACTGGGTTACGTTGACCTGCGCATTCGCTGGCACAACTGCGCCCAGCAAACCCGCAGCGACAAGGGAGGAAATGGAAAATACGGTTTTCAAAGGTCTACACTCCATATGACATGCGCCCGTTGCTTTCAAAAGCGCTTCCGACCGCGTTGAGCCGTGGTCCCGAGATCACAGTTTCATTAAACCCCGCCGGCACCCTCGCTGGAAAGAGATTTCTGCCCAAAAGAAGGCACGCCAACCCGCGATGGCGCTGACTCGGCTCATTCCCAGAAATAAAGGCTTGGCGCTTGCGCTTAAGTGGTTCGTGCACATCACAAGAATCCGCCAACGACGGCGGTTTCTCCTTTGGTTTCTACGGGAACTGCTGAGCGAAGTTCGCGAAAATGTAGGGCAAGTCGAAGATCTTTATCGCGCAAAGGACAATCCGTGCTGTGAGCCGTCCCGCTGTCACTCAAAACTTTCCTCCCATCAAGTGCTACGCCGATCCTCATTCGTCCAGAAGAACTGGGGGTCGATCTGCTGCGTCCGTATCAGGTACTCCAACTGTTTCAGGCGCGTGAAACTCCGGTATTCAAAGACCTCTTTCGTCATGTCAATTCGCTTGAACAGATCATAGAGTTGTCTTGCTCCGAGTCGCGCGTCCCAAACGAATCGGAACGCGGGCAAATGCTTGCGAATCTTCTCGAAAGACACGCGGTAACTTCGATTGTCCTGGCCGGGAGCTCCAAAACTCACACGGCAATCAGGAAACACTTCGCCCACGATCTCTGCAATCTCGCGCACGCGATAGTTCTGAGAAGTATCGCCAACATTGAATACTTCATTGTGAATCGCTTCGGCGGGCGCCTGCAACACCGCGATAATCGCACGCGCAATATCCAACCCATGGACTAATGGCCGCCAGGGTGTCCCGTCGCTAGTCATCTTGATCTCTTTGGTGGTCCATGCCAACCCAGCCAGATTGTTCAGGACGATGTCAAACCTCATTCGCGGTGAAGCGCCATAGGCAGTGGCATTGCGCATGAAGGTGGGCGAGAATCCCTTCCTGGCGAGCGGTTTCACATCGCGTTCAACCAAGGTCTTGCATATGGCATAGGCGGTCTGCGGATTAACGGAGGACTCCTCTGTCACATCGTCCCCTTCAGACACACCATATACGCTGCAGGACGACATGTACACGAAGCGCTTTACTCCCGCCTTGCGGGCAAGTTCGGCGAGATGAACCGAACCCTGGTGGTTGATTTCGTAAGTAATGTTCGGCGCCAGTTGGCCAGCCGGATCATTAGACAATTCGGCCATGTGAACGACGGCCTCCACGTCCTTCAGATCCTCCACTCCGACGTGACGAAGATCCTTCGCGAGGGTCAGCGGCGTCGTTTCGCCGTCGCGATAGAACGCGCGTTCTTTGTAGAAGCCAGTGTCCAAGCCAATGACTTCATAGCCTCGCCGGATCAACTCCGGTGCTAACAACGAACCCAGATACCCTTCCGTTCCGGTTAAAAGAATACGTGTAATGATATATATATTACCGGTTCTTCCCCAGTCTCAGACCGAGCAGGGGGTTGTAAATGATACTTCACGCTACAGCGCGATTAGGCTTCAGCCTGACGGCAACGTTGGATCGTACGCGCGGTTGACGAAAACGTTGTTCTCTTGACATCAGATCAACTCGCAACCGATGTTCTCACACTCGTGCTGCTCCTCCAAAAAAACGACCGGCATTATATTTCTTTAGTTAACACCCCACTAGCTTCGTTCTAAAGTTTCGATCTACCGTAGGAGCCGGCGTTGGTGTTGGGGTAGCAGTAGGCGTCGGCGTCGGAGTCGGAGTCGGAGTCTAGCTACCGCAACTCTCGCTGCCCATCGTGATAAATGTTCCCGGGGAGCTTTGGTTGTTGTACTCGGTAGCGACCCAGTTGGCATTGCGTTCGATTGTCGACAACCGGACTTCGTCCAGCGTCCCGGCGGCATTGAGCGAGCTCGCTGCCCGGGACATGAAATAGAGCGAGCTATTGGAAAAATTGCCCATGGCGGAAGCACTGTGTGCGCCTGTTGTTAGCGTTTGCAGGGAGCCATCTACGTACACCTTATCGGTTGGTCCGGAGCGATTGAACACCAGGTGGACAAGGTGCCATGTCGCTGCTGCCGGTCTGGTGAAAAGATCCGTCCAGTAGCTGAAATTTCCAGTGCCCATCCCCGTCTCGAATTTTCCGCCACCAAAACCGCTCGCATTCCAGTCGGCAATAAAACCTCCAGCGTTCACGTTATAGTTGGGGGTGTATTCGAACGCCAGGTCATCGTTGTTCGAGTTGGCCGTCCACTGCACCCAAAACGATAGGGTTGCGATATTGGTAGCGCTTAGATTAATGGCCGCAAATGAACCGTCCGTGTTGCCGTTGTAACTCAGAGCGCTGCCGATCTGCCCTGCTGCTGTCTTACTACTTGTGTTGGCGTTGTTCGTGCCATTGGCGCCTGTGACAGTGGACTCTCTAATGGTTGTGTTCGGCGCGTTATCATTCATGTGCCACACACCTTTGAAGTTTGAATCCCAGGTATTGGGCGGATCGGACTGGTCTGTATTGATCGCGCTATTGCCATACATCAGGTAAAAGACCGTATCGGTTGAACTGGACACGGAGGGGATCTTTACCCATGCGATCAGATTGCCGGTTGTGCCATCGTATTTCTCCACTTCCCACTTGAGCTTTATAGTCCCCCCGGAATCGGCGTAAAACCCGATGTCGTATCCGTTGGCATTCGCTACGTGACCACCGTTGGCAACGGTCCTTAGCGCAGGATCAGTGACGCTTACCAGTACCGTGAAATTGGACTGTGTGCTGGGAACCTTGGTATGGTCAATCGTCATCGCTCGTTGACAAGCTGTAGCCGGTGTTGGTGTAGGAGTAGGAGTAGGGGTCGATGTCGGCGTTGCCGTAGCTGTCGGTGTAGGTGTCGCAGTCGGTGTTGGCGTTGGCGTCGGTGTCGCCGTAGGCGTGGGTGGTGGCGGAGTCGGAGTTGGCGTGAGCGTAGGTGCAGGGGTTGGAGTTGGTGTAGCGCAATTCTCGCTCCCCATCGTGATAAATGTTCCCGGCGAGCTTTGGTTGTTGTACTCCGTGGTGATCCAATCCGGGGAACGTAGGATATTTGAGATCCTAACTTCATCTAGGGTCCCTGCTGCAAAAAGACTGCTCGCTCCTCGTGACATGAAATACAGAGGGTAATTCCCGAAGTTTCCAGTGTTATTATTCGACCTGTCCTGAGTCATGGTTTGGACGACACCATTCACATACGCTTTAGTGGACAACGCTGTGCCAGTTCCCATGTCGAACGTGAACACGAAATATTTCATCCCAGTCGCTGGTCTGGTGAAATGACCTCCGTTGTAACCAGTGTTACCGTTTACAATCAGATCGAATCCGGGCGAATGGGTGACTGAGTTAGGATTAACCAAGAAAGATGCCTGATTATTATTGAAGTTGTTCGAGAACTCGAACAACAAGTGGTCGTCATTAGCGTACGTCGACCAATTGACCCATGCGGAAAGCGTGACCTTATTTGTTCCGCTGAAATTGATCGACGCCGTATTTAATGACTGGTTAGTGGCATTGAACGCGCCAGCAGCACCGTCCACTTGTCCCGATGTTGCTCCAACACTTCCAGTATTGGTCAAAGTATTCCCGTTCGATGTGCTGTCAGACATGGATAATGTAGTCCCGTCTTTCAGATGCCACACACCTTTGAAGTTTGAATCCCAGGTATTGGGCGGATCGGACTGGTCTGTATTGATCGCGCTATTGCCATACATCAGGTAAAAGACCGTATCGGTTGAACTGGACACGGAGGGGATCTTTACCCATGCGATCAGATTGCCGATTGTGCCATCGTATTTCTCCACTTCCCACTTGAGCTTTATAGTCCCCCCGGAGTCGGCGTAAAACCCGATGTCGTATCCGTTCGCATTCGCTACGTGGCCACCGTTGGCAACGGTCTTAAGCGCAGGATCAGTGACGCTTACCAGCACCGTGAAATTGGACTGCGTGCTGGGAACCTTGGTATGGTCAATCGTCATCGCTCGTTGACAAGCTGTAGCCGGTGTTGGTGTAGGAGTAGGGGTCGATGTCGGCGTAGCTGTTGGCGTTCGCGTCGCTGTGGGCGTTGGTGTTGGTGTCCTTGTTGCAGTTGGCGTAGGTGTCGGTGGGGGCGGAGTCGGCGTGGGTGTTGCAGTTGCAGTCGGCGTTGGTGTAGGTGTAGGCGTTCCTACCGGCAGCTTAAAAGCACAGACTTTGTTATCAGTAGCAACGTAGATGCGCCCGCGGGCCACAATGCCGGTAGTGCTGTATGAGTGCGTGCCCGCCATCAATTCATTCGCGCCGCCACCAGCATAAACAACAGCACCGGTATCTCCGTTGTAACCATGTAAGCGCTGGTCACCCAGGCTGCCTTGATCCGCCGTGCCAACTATCCAGACAATCATGTTATTAGTCCCGTCAGTCGAGGTGACGAAAGGCGAGCCGCAACCGTGCCCCCCGCTCGTGTCCACACTCCATCTATGGACCATGGTAGGTGGATTGGTTGCAGTAATGCCGAAAGTCGAGAGCTCGTATTGGCTAGCGCGACAAGCGACATACGTTCCCTGGTTAGTACGGTAGGTGGCCGCCCCCTGGGTGATCGCTTGAACGGTAACCTGGAAGGAGGCTACCGGCGCAGTGATGCCTCCGAGGTTACTGCGATTAAGCAGATAGGCATTGCCATCTTTCCCAAGCGCAACCACCAGGCTGGATGGCGTCGCGCCGGGCACGTCCACCAGCAACGGACCTGAGCCACCCAAGTCCAGGTCGTCATTGTCGAGTTGGAGCCAATTGGTTGGTACCCAGTAATCGCTGGGATTGCCGCTAAAAATCGGGCCCGCTTGAAAACGTATCACCGCTTCGCCGCCGCACCAGGTCCCTCCAGTAAAGACAGTGTTACCGGTAGTAACAAACGGATTGGTGCCGTCACTGGCGACGCCGCCAACTCCCCATATAGAGCCGCCCCATATACTAACGTTGCCGATGGCGCCGGCGGCCCATGCCGTTACGCTGGCTGGATTATTGATTGGCACTCCCACCAGCCAGCCATGAAAACGGCTGCAATCATTCATACTCCCATACCCGACATAAAGAATGTTGCCCACGATGGCGAGCGCCGGTCGTTGTTGTTGGATCGCTGCAGTGAAGGCCGTGCCGTTGTATTGGACTGTCAGTTCCACGTCCACCGGCCAGCCGGCATTGATGGCGCCCGTGTCCACATTAAGTGAAATGATGTAATGTTTGATGGTCGTGCCGCCATCGGGTGTCGTCATTGCGTCCAAAAAGAGCGCCCGTGAAGCAAGATCGACAACAGGCGTGCCGATGATCCCCATGGAGCCGACCTCAGTGCAGGAGAGATCGTTTGCTGGCACCGGAGCGCCCACATTTCGCTGCCAGATAATGCTGCCGTTCACCGCGTTGAGTGCATACACATTATTCGATTCGGTGACCGCAATGATCATGGGGCCGCTTGGACCGCCCTCGATGTAAAGCGGTTGCGCGTAAACGTTGCCTACGATCGTACCGTCGAAGTTTAAGTCGCGCGTTAGGTTAGCGGCAGCCGATTGCGTGAAGGCTGAATCGACATAAATGCCATCACGCGAACTATGGTTGTGATACTGGGTTACGTTGACCTGCGCGTTTGTTGGAACAATCGCGCTCCACAAACCTGCAGTGACTAGTGAGGAAATAGAAAAGAAAGCTTTCATAGGTCCGTACTCCGATATTCCCGCGCTCCCTGCTACCACACTGGGCTGGCTACTTGTCAAGCGCTATGGCCAAATAATTTGCGCGGGCAAAGACAACGCTTTGTTAAGTTTTCCGACAATGCTTGCCTTGTCGGTGCGATCATCCTTGAGAAGCTCATTGAGCCATGTCGCCGGTGTCGGCATTACAGTTCACACGTTGAGGTCGGTAGACGATTCTGGCCGCCTGTTCGAAAGAAGCGAGATGATCAGCCGGGTAGGTCGCTCGTTTGCTGATTTGTAACCGTGCTTGTCACGCGAATTCTCAAAATCACGCGTCACCAATCACGCATCACCGGGAATTCAGGTCCGCGGCCGAGGCCGCGGGGTCGGTCGCCCACGCGGCGTCGGGGCGGCCTGGGTGTTACTCTGGGAGCAGCGGTAGGTGTTGGAGAAGGCGTGGGACTAGTTGTTGGCGTCGGCGTTGGCGTAGCAATTGGGGGTTGGAGTCAGTGTCGGCGTGGGGTTAGGAGTAGCAGTCGGCGTCGGAGTTGCTGTGTGCGTCAGAGTCGGAGTAGGGGTTGGCGGTGGTAGCGTCGGCGTCTAGCTACCGCAACTCTCGCTGCCCATCGTGATAAATGTTCCTGGCGAGCTTTGGTTGTTGTACTCAGTAGTGACCCAGCCGGCATTGCGTTCGATTGTCGACAGCCGCACTTCGTCAAGCGTCCCGGCGGCATTGAGCGAGCTCGCTGCTCGGGACATGAAATAGAGCGAGCTATTGGAAAAATTGCCCATGCCGGAAGCGGTGTGTGTGCCTGTTGTCAGCGTTTGCAGGGAGCCGTCTACGTACACCTTATCGGTTGGTCCGGAGCGATTGAACACCAGGTGAACAAGGTGCCATGTCGCTGCTGCCGGTCTGGTGAAAAGATCGGTCCAGTAGGTGCGATTTCCATTGCCCATGCCCGTCTCGAATTTTCCGCCACCAAAGCTGCTCGCATTCCAGTCGGCAATAAAACCTCCAGCGTTCACGTTATAGTTGGGGGTGTATTCAAAGGCCAAATCATCGTCGTTCGCGTTGGTGGTCCACTTCATCCAAAACGATAGGGTGACGATATTGGTGGCGCTTAGATTAATGGCTGCAAATGAACCGTCCGTGTTGCCGTTGTAACTCAGAGCGCTGCCGATCTGCCCTGCTGCTGTCTTACTACTTGTGTTGGCGTTGTTCGTGCCATTGGCGCCTGTGACAGTGGACTCTCTAATGGTTGTGTTCGGCGCGTTATCATTCATGTGCCACACACCTTTGAAGTTTGAATCCCAGGTATTGGGCGGATCGGACTGGTCTGTATTGATCGCGCTATTGCCATACATCAGGTAAAACACCGTATCGGTTGAACTGGACACCGATGGAATCTTTACCCATGCGATCAGATTGCCGGTTGTGCCATCGTATTTCTCCACTTCCCACTTGAGCTTCGTATTCCCCCCGGAGTCAGCGTAAAACCCAATGTCGTATCCGTTGGCATTCGCTACGTGACCACCGTTGGCAACCGTCTTAAGCGCAGGATCAGTGACGCTTACCAGTACCGTGAAATTGGACTCCGCGCTGGGAACCTTCGTATGGTCGATCGTCATTGATCGTTGGCACGCCGTAATTGGCGTTGGAGTTGGGGTAGCGCAATTCTCGCTCCCCATCACGATAAATGTTCCTGGCGAGCTTTGATTGTTGTACTCGGTAGTGACCCAGCCGGCATTGCGTTCGATTGTCGACAGCCGCACTTCGTCAAGCGTCCCGGCGGCATTGAGCGAGCTCGCTGCTCGGGACATGAAATAGAGCGAGCTATTGGAAAAATTGCCCATGCCGGAAGCGGTGTGTGTGCCTGTTGTCAGCGTTTGCAGGGAGCCGTCTACGTACACCTTATCGGTTGGTCCGGAGCGATTGAACACCAGGTGAACAAGGTGCCATGTCGCTGCTGCCGGTCTGGTGAAAAGATCGGTCCAGTAGGTGCGATTTCCATTGCCCATGCCCGTCTCGAATTTTCCGCCACCAAAGCTGCTGGAATTCCAGTCGGCAATAAAACCTCCAGCGTTCACGTTATAGTTGGGGGTGTATTCAAAGGCCAAATCATCGTCGTTCGCGTTGGTGGTCCACTTCATCCAAAACGATAGGGTGACGATATTGGTGGCGCTTAGATTAATGGCTGCAAATGAACCGTCCGTGTTGCCGTTGTAACTCAGAGCGCTGCCGATCTGCCCTGCTGCTGTCTTACTACTTGTGTTGGCGTTGTTCGTGCCATTGGCGCCTGTGACAGTGGACTCTCTAATGGTTGTGTTCGGCGCGTTATCATTCATGTGCCACACACCTTTGAAGTTTGAATCCCAGGTATTGGGCGGATCGGACTGGTCTGTATTGATCGCGCTATTGCCATACATCAGGTAAAAGACCGTATCGCTAGAACTGGACACGGAGGGGATCTTTACCCATGCGATCAGATTGCCGGTTGTGCCATCGTATTTCTCCACTTCCCACTTGAGCTTCGTATTCCCCCCGGAGTCAGCGTAAAACCCAATGTCGTATCCGTTGGCATTCGCTACGTGGCCACCGTTGGCGACCGTTTTGAGCGCAGGATCAGTGACGCTTACCAGTACCGTGAAATTGGACTGTGTACTGGGAACCTTGGTGTGATCAATCGTCAGGGTTCGTTGACAAGCTGTAGCCGGTGTGGGTGTAGGAGTTGGGGTCGTGGTTGGTGTCGCCGTAGGAGGTGGTGTCGTTGTTGCACTCGGCGTAGGTGTCGGTGGTGGCGGAGTCGGCGTTGGTGTAGGTGTAGGTGGCGGTGGAGTGGGAGTAGGAGTTACAATTGGAGTAGCAGTAGGGGTGGGGGTAGGTGTTGTCGTCGGGCAACTCTCGCTGCCCATGGTGATAAATGTTCCCGGGGAACTTTGGTTGTTAAATTCGGTTGTGATCCACTCGGGGCTCCTGAATATACTGCTCAGACGTACTTCATCTACTACTCCTTGATGAAACAGGGTTGTGGCGCCTCTAGACATGATGTAGAACGGATAATTTCCTGCATGAAATCCAGGAGAACCGGTAACAAACTTATTCTGGGTAAGAACTTGCGCTATTGCATCAACATACGCTCCGGTGGCCAGTGCTCCTGCCTGAGCCGTGAAATCAAAAGTAAAGGCATAATAATGCCATCCTGTAGATGGCCTGGTAAAATATCCTTCATTATGCCCTCCATCATTTAACAATCCAACCACAAACTCACTAGTAGGACTGTCATTTGGATCGACAAGAAACCCTCCCGGATTAAGATTAAAGTTGTTAGAGAACTCAAAAAACAAACCATCATCATTAGCAAATGCAGCCGTATTAACCCAGGCTGTCAACATGACATGACCCGTACTAGTAAGATCAATGGGTCGAGAATTCAGAGACTGGCTGGTACCATTAAATGTCCCGGCAGCACCATCAATAATTCCAGTAGTAGCACCTACCGTTCCTGTATTTGTAAGAGAATTACCAGATATGCTATCAATTAGTGACAGGGTTGTATCGTTTCCCAGATGCCAAACG